>NZ_JBIVFF010000018.1:0-159287 GCF_044748025.1 Streptomyces sp. NPDC090032
CCCGATGCAGTGGACCCCCGACCGCAACGCGGGCTTCTCCTCCTGCGACCCGGGCCGTCTGTCACTCCCCACGATCATGGACCCGGTCTACGGCTACCAGGTGACCAACGTCGAGGCGTCCATGACCTCGCCGTCGTCGCTGCTGCACTGGACCCGGCGGATGATCGAGATCCGCAAGCAGAATCCGGCGTTCGGCCTCGGCTCGTACACCGAACTGCCGTCGACGAACCCGGCGGTGCTCGCCTTTCTGCGGGAGGCCCCCGCATCAGAGGAGGACGGGGACGACCTCGTCCTGTGCGTGCACAACTTCTCGCGCTTCGCCCAGCCCACGGAACTCGACCTCCAGGCCTTCACCGGCCGCCACCCGGTCGAGCTGATCGGCGGGGTGCGCTTTCCGGCCATCGGTGAACTGCCCTATCTCCTCACCCTCGCAGGTCACGGCTTCTACTGGTTCCGGCTGCGCAAGGACGCCTGAACGCCGCCCGGGGAGGGTCGGTTTCCGCCGCCCCTCCCTGGGCACCCATCACCACACACCCCGACACGTCCCGCTCGTACTGCCTCTGCCGCATTTCCGGGACGCCGCCCCGCACCCAGTCGCGGCCCGCCCCGGGGAAAGGACGTGACGCCATGCCGGATGCCGTCACCCGAACCGGCCCGACCGCGCGACCCGAGCTGCTCGCCTCGCTCGACCCGCTCCTGCGCGCGTGGCTGCCCCGGCAACGCTGGTTCGCGGGCAGAACAGCACCCACAATGACCCTGCTCGCCGCGACGGACCTGCTGCCGGTCACGGCACGCCAGCCGGGCCTGATCCACGCCCTTGTGCGCATCGAGCCCACCCAGGACTCCTACCAACTCCTGCTGGGCGTAAGGGAGTCGCTGCCGCCGTATCTGGCGCCGGCCCTCATCGGCCACGTCACGCAGGGACCCCTCGCCGGACGCACGGTCTACGAGGCCCTGCTCGACCCCCGGCTGACGGACCTCCTCCTGGAGCGGCTGCGCCACCCGGGCCGCCTGGGCGGGCTCCGCTTCGCGCACGACGGCGCGACCCCGATCCCGCCGGACCTCGCTCCCCGCCCTCTCGACGCGGAGCAGTCCAACTCGTCGGTCATCTACGGAGATACGTTCATCCTCAAGGTGTTCCGCCGCGTGACGCCGGGCCTCAACCCGGACCTGGAACTCCAGCGCGCGCTGGCCGAGGAGGGCTGCGGGCGCGTGCTCGCCCCGGTGGCGTGGTTCGAGACGACGGACGACGATCCGCTCTCGCTCGGCCTGCTCCAGCCCTACCTCACGGGCGCTACGGACGGCTGGGACCTCGCGCTCGGCGAACTGTCCAAGGGGCAGGACTTCCGCCACGAGGCCCGCGAACTGGGCCGCGCGACAGCGGAGATCCATCTCGCCCTCGCGCACGCCCTGCCGACGGTCACCCTGGGCCGCGCCCACACGGCACAACTGGCGCAGTCGATGAAGGACCGCCTCGACAAGGCCGTCCAGGCCGTGCCGGCCCTCCATCCGTACGCGCCCGCGCTGCACACCGCCTTCGACGCCCTCGCGGCCGACGCGACCCCCCGCACCGCCCAGCGCGTGCACGGGGACCTGCACCTGGGCCAGTGCCTGCGTTCGCCCGCCGGCGCCTGGTCGGTCATCGACTTCGAGGGCGAACCCTCCCGCCCGCTGCCCGAACGCCGGCTGCCGCACCCGCCCGCCCGCGACGTGGCCGGCATGCTGCGCTCCTTCGACTACGCGGCCCGCACCAACCGGCCCTGGGCGCCGGACTGGGCGCGCCGGTGCCGGGACGCGTACTGCGCGGGCTACGCGCAGTACGCCGGCGACGACCCGCGCACGGACCCGGTCCTGCTGCGCGCCTACGAGACGGACAAGGCGGTCTACGAAGCCGTCTACGAGGCCCATCACCGCCCGGACTGGCTGTCGATCCCGCTGTCCGCGATCGACCGCCTCGCCACGGAGGCGTCCGGAATGCCGCGCCCCCGCCCAGGAGACGCGGACGCGGCACCGCAGCACCCCATGTCGACCCCGAGCCAGGAGGCCACTCCGTGACGCACGACCCCTCCCGCTCCACACCTCCCGCAGCCGTCACCGCCGCCCCGGCCCCCACCCCCGCCGCCGACCGCGACCGCCTCCTCGCCGGCACCCACCACGACCCGCACTCCACCCTGGGCGCGCACACCACGCCCTCCGGCACGGCGTTCCGGGCGCTGCGCCCGTACGCCCGCGCGGTCACGGTCGTCGCGGACGGACTCAGGGTCCGGCTGCACGACGACGGCGACGGCTTCTTCTCGGGTCTCGTCGATCTGCCCGCGCCCCCGGACGACTACCGCCTCCTGGCCGCCTACGAGGGCGCTGTCGAGCACGAGTCCCCGGACCCGTACGCGCTGCTGCCCGCCCTCAGCGATTACGACCTGCACCTGATCGGCGAGGGCCGGCACGAGCAGCTGTGGCAGGCGCTCGGCGCGCGCCCCATGACGCACCAGGGCATCACGGGCACCCGCTTCACTCTCTGGGCGCCCAACGCCCAAGGGGTGTGCGTCGTGGGCGACTTCAACTACTGGAACGGCACGGGCTTCCCGATGCGCTCGCTCGGTTCCACGGGGATCTGGGAGCTCTTCGTCCCGGCCCTCGGCGAGGGTGAGCTGTACAAGTTCGAGATCACCCGCCCGGACGGCTCGAAGACGATGCGCGCGGACCCGCTGGCCCGCCGCACCGAGGTCCCGCCCGCCAACTCCTCGATCATCGACGCCTCGCACCACACCTGGCACGACGACGCCTGGATGGCCCGCCGCGGCACGCCGCCGGCGCACGAGGCCCCCTTCTCGGTCTACGAGGTCCACCTCGCGTCCTGGCGCCCGGGGCTCACGTACCGCCAGCTCGCCACCCAACTCCCCGCTTATGTCGCCGACTTGGGATTCACGCACGTAGAGCTGATGCCCGTGGCCGAACACCCCTTCGGCGGGTCGTGGGGCTACCAGGTCACCGGCTTCTACGCCCCGACGGCCCGCATGGGCACGCCCGACGACTTCAGGTGTCTGGTCGACGCGCTGCACCAGGCCGGCATCGGCGTCCTCATGGACTGGGTGCCGGCCCACTTCCCGCGCGACGACTGGGCTCTCGCCGAGTTCGACGGCCGCACCCTGTACGAGCACGAGGACCCGCTGCGCGCCGCCCACCCCGACTGGGGCACCCTCGAATTCGACTACGGCCGCAAGGAGGTCCGCAACTTCCTGGTGGCCAACGCCGTGTACTGGTGCGAGGAGTTCCACATCGACGGCCTGCGGGTCGACGCGGTCGCCTCGATGCTCTACCTCGACTACTCGCGTGAGCACGGCCAGTGGACCCCGAACGAGTACGGCGGCCGGGAGAACCTGGACGCGGTCGAGTTCCTCCAGGAGATGAACGCGACGCTGTACCGCAGGGTCCCCGGCGTCGTGACGATCGCCGAGGAGTCGACGGCGTGGGACGGCGTGACCCGGGCGACCCACCACATCGGCCCGGGAGGCTTCGGGGGTCTCGGCTTCGGCCTGAAGTGGAACATGGGCTGGATGCACGACTCGCTCGGCTACGTGTCCCACGACCCGGTCCACCGCAGCTACCACCACGACGAGATGACGTTCTCGATGGTGTACGCGTACAGCGAGAACTACGTCCTGCCGATCTCGCACGACGAAGTGGTCCACGGCAAGAAGGCCCTGGTGTCCAAGATGCCCGGCGACTGGTGGCAGCAGCGGGCCACCCACCGCGCCTACCTGGGCTTCATGTGGTCCCACCCGGGCAAGCAACTCGTGTTCATGGGGCAGGAGTTCGCACAGGGCGCCGAGTGGTCGGAGGCGCACGGCCCGGACTGGTGGCTGCTCGACCCGTCGTACCCGGCGGAGCCCGACCACCGCGGCGTCCGCGACCTCACCCGCGATCTGAACGCCGCCTACCGCCACGCACCCGCGCTCTGGCAGCGGGACATGGACCCGGCGGGCTTCGAGTGGATCGTCGGTGACGCGGCGCAGGACAACGTCTTCGCGTTCCTGCGCCGCGCCGCCGACGGCAGCCCGCTGCTTTCGGTGTCCAACTTCTCGCCGGTGGTCCGCCACGAGTACCGGCTCGGCGCCCCCGACGACGTACCGGCCTGGCACGAGGTCCTCAACACCGACGCGGCCCGTTACGGCGGCGGCGGTGTCGGCAACCCGGACCCGGTCAAGCCGGACGCCCAAGGTGCCCACGGACGTCCGGCCGGCATCAGGCTCACGCTGCCGCCGCTCGCGACGGTCTGGCTCAGGCCCGCGTGATCAGGGCGCCGCGCAGCGACTCGGGCAGCTCCCCGCCGTGCACGACGCCGAGGGTCTGGGTGGCCCGGGTCAGCGCGACGTAGAGGTCGCTGACGCCGTACTCGCCCGGCTCCACGACCAGCACGCGGTCGAACTCGAGCCCCTTGGCCTGCCGGGGGTCGAGCAGCACCAGGTGCTTGGTGAGGTCGGGCTCGCCGCCCGCCACGACGTCCGGCAGCACGGCGGCGAGCGCCGCGTGCAGCCGGCGGGGGGCGATCACCGCGAGCCGCCCCTCCTCGGGCGTCGCGGCGACGGCCTCCTCGGCCACGGCCCGCACGACGTCGTCGGCCTCGCGCGCCCAAGGGCGCACGCCCGTCGAGCGGACCGAGGACGGCGGCTCGAAGCCGGGGTGTTCGGCGCGCAGCACGGCCGCCGCCACGTCCATGATCTCGGACGGCGTGCGGTAGTTGACGCCGAGGCGGGTGTGCTCCCAGCGGTCCTCGACGTACGGCGCGAGGATCTTCTCCCACGATCCGACGCCGGCCTCCTCGGCGGTCTGCGCGGGGTCGCCGACCAGCGTCATCGACCGCGTCGGCGAGCGCCGCATCAGCAGCCGCCACGCCATCGGCGACAGCTCCTGCGCCTCGTCGACGATGATGTGCCCGAACGCCCAGGTCCGGTCGTCCGCCGCGCGCTCGGCGGCACTGCGGTGGTCCTCCTCCTCGTACCAGTCGGCGACCCGCTCGGCGTCGACGATGTCGTGCGCGGCGAGGACCTCGGAGTCCTCCTCGTCCTCGAACTCGTACGTCTCGGAGCCACGCGAGAGTTCGAGGACGCCCTGCGCGTAGCCGATCCGCTCCTGCCGCGCCGCTTCGGCCCGTGCGCGTTCGGCGCTGTCGTCGACGCCGATCAGCTCGGCGGCCTCGTCGAGAAGCGGAACGTCCGCGGGGGTCCAGTCCGCCGGCCCCGTCACGTCCCGCCGGATCACCTTCGCGTCTTCGCCGGCCAGCTGCACGGGCTCGGCCAGGAAGTCCGCGACCAGGCCCTCCGGGGTGAGCTGCGGCCACAACTCCTCGATGGCGGCGTGCACTTCGGTGCTTGACGCGACTCCCTTGCCGAGCTGGGCGAGGTCGTCGGGGCCGAGGAAGTTGGGGCCGCCGTACGGGTCGGCGCCGATGCGTTCCGCGAGCTGCGCGGTGAGCGCGTCGATGATCCGGAAGGCGAAGTGGGGGCGGGCGAGGTTGTGCGGCAGGAGAGTGTCGCGGGCGGCCTGCCGGGCCTCGTAGGCGATCTCCCAGTCGAGAATCAGGTCACCGTCGTCGTGCCGGACGATCATCGGGGCGCCGGGCTCGGGGAGCTGCTGCCGGTCGCGCACGGCGAGCGCGAGGGCGTCCACCATGGCCTCGGAGCCCTTGACGGCGGCGGCGCGCGGGGCGTCCTCGGCGGTGGCGTGCACGCCGGGGAACAGTTCACCCAGCGAGGCGAGCAGCACACCGGTCTCGCCGAGCGCGGGCAGGACCTCCCCGATGTAGCCGAGGAACGCGGGGTTGGGGCCGACGATGAGCACGGCCCGCTTGGCGAGGAGCTCGCGCTGCTCGTACAGCAGGAACGCCGCGCGGTGCAGCGCCACGGCGGTCTTGCCCGTGCCCGGGCCGCCCTCCACCACGAGCACGCCGCGGTGCGAGTGGCGGATGATCCGGTCCTGCTCGGCCTGGATGGTCTGCACGATGTCGCCCATGCGGCCGGTACGGGCCGAGTTCAGGGCGGCGAGCAGCACGGCGTCGCCCGTCGGGTCCTCGAACCCGGTGCGCTCCTCGTCACCCAGGTCGAGGATCTCGTCGTGCAGCTCGGTGACGGTGCGGCCCTCGGTGGTGAGGTGGCGGCGCCGCCTGATGCCCATCGGCGTGTGCCCGGTCGCGAGATAGAAGGGGCGGGCGACCGGCGCGCGCCAGTCGATGAGAATCGGGGTGTGCTCGCTGTCTTCCTCGCGAATTCCGATGCGCCCGATGTGATGCGCGGTGCCGCCCGCCTTTTCGGTGAGATCGATCCGCCCGAAGCACAGCGAACCGTCGACCGCGTTCAGCGCGGCGAGCAGGCCGGAACGCTCGACGACGAGGAGATCCCTTTCGAGCCGCGCCTGCTGGCCGGTGCCGACCGGTGTCAGGGCGTCCGTGACCGACTCCGCGGCGTCGCCGCGGAGTACATCGACGCGCGCGTAAAGCCGGTCGATGAATTCCTGCTCTTTCTGCAATTCAGCGATTTCACGCGCTTCACGGGTTGACAAAGCGGCTCCCTGCCAGGTACGGTGTGTTTATTCGGCCCCTCGTGAGGGGCCTTTTCTGTGGGCACACAGAAACACCGAATATACCCCCTGGCAGGGTCCAATTGCACCCCGGGGATATCACCGCCGCTATTCGGCCCGGTCACCGGCCTCCGTCACACCGAGGCGATCAGACGACCTCCGCCAGCTCCTCCAGCAGTCGCCGCTTCGGGCGCGCCCCGACCCGCGACCACACCGGCTCGCCGTCCTTGAAGACCATGAGCGTCGGCATCGACAGCACCCCGTAGCGCACCGCGGTCTCCGGGTTGTGATCCACGTCGATCACCACGACGTCGAGCCGCTCCCGCTCCTCGTCAGCGATGGAGCGCAGCACCGGCGCGAGCTGCCGGCACGGCCCGCACCACTCGGCGGTGAACTCCACCAGGACCGGCCGTCCGGCCCCCAGCACCTCTCCGTCGAAGTCCGCGTCCGTGACGTCCCTCAGTTCCGTACTCACTTCACCCTCCCAGTTCGCAGCGCGGCGACGGGTCCTCGCCCGCCAGCGCGTCCATGGCCTCCTCGGCGCGCTCCAGCTGCGCGCCGACCTTCTGCCGTACGGCGGTCAACTCGCCGATCAGCGCATCGAGTTCACCGAGCTTGCGGCGGTACACCGCGAGCGAGGCGGGGCACGAGTCGCCCTCCGGGTGCCCGGCCCGCAGGCACTCCACGAACGGCCGGGTCTCCTCGAGCTCGAACCCGAAGTCCTGGAGCGTCCTGATCTGCCGCAGGGCCCGCAGGTCCGCGTCGTCGTACGTGCGGTAGCCGTTGCCCCCGCGCCGCGCGGGCAGCAGCCCGCGCGACTCGTAGTACCTCAGCGTCCGCGTGGTCGTCCCCGACCGCTCAGCCAGCTCTCCGATGCGCATGCTTCGACGGTAAACGTTGACGCCGACGGAAAGGCCAGCCCCGAGGCTCGCGTCAGTCTGCTTGCGGCTGGGTGCGCCGGGCATAGGCACGGGCGGCACGGGCACGGTCGCCACAGCGGGTGGAGCACCAGTGGCGGCGTCCGTGGCGCAGCAGGTAGCGGTTGCAGGGGGCGGAACCGCAGCCGGTGAGGCGGTCGGCTTCGGGGCCCGTGAGGAGGTCGGCCGCGTCGGCCGCGAGGGTCGCGAGAGCGCGGCCGAGGATCCCGTCGGTGGGACAGGGCACCGCGCGGTAGGGGCCCTTCTTCTCGTCCCAGTGGAGCAGGGCGGCCGCGGGGGCTTTGCTCAGCGCGTCGTTGACGGCGGACAACGACGCGGGGAGGGCGGGCAGTTCGGCGACACGGGCGGCGAACAACCCCCTGATGTGTTCCCGCAGGGAGCGCAGCTGTGCCGCGCACATCTCCTGCACCCCGGCGCCGGCCGGCGCGAGGCCGTGTCCGGTGAGCCACCGATTCGCGGACTCAGGGGTGCCGAGGTAATCGACGAAGCGACCTCCGGGCAACGCGACGGCGCTGTTGACGAAGTCGAGGGCGAGGTGGTCCTCCGCCCCCGGCGCGGGCGGCGGCATGGACTCGGCGGTCGCGGTCTCGCTCATGACTGTCATGGTACGGCTTGCCTTCATCCGTGAGACAGGGCTATCGTCTCTCACGGATCACTCGCTTTCTATCCGTGAGGTTTTGATGGCTGACGCCGGTACGACCGCGACCACCGAGCAGATCCCCGTCCGCGTCCTGGGCGGCCCGACCGCCCTCTTCGAATACGGCGGCCTGCGGTTCCTGACCGACCCGACCTTCGACACACCCCGCGACTACCCCCTGCCCCGCGGACAGCTGACCAAGACGGCGCCCTCCTCGGCCACGCCGGCCGGACTCGGCCGAATCGACGTAGTCCTCCTCTCCCACGACGAGCACCCCGACAACCTCGACGACTCCGGCCGGGCCCTGCTCGCCGACGTCCCGCTGACCCTGACCACACCCGGGGGCGGACAGCGCCTCGGAGCGGGGGCCGAGGGGCTGGCCGACTGGGAGTCGATCGACCTGGACCGCGCCGATGGCGGCACCGTCACGGTCACGGGCGTGCCCGCCGTCCATGGGCCCGGCACACGCGAGGAGGTCGAACCGATCAGCGGTCAGGTCGTCGGATTCGTCCTGACCGGGCAGGACCTGCCCACGGTCTACGTCAGCGGCGACAACGCCTCGCTCGACCTGGTCAAGGAGATCGCCGAACGGTTCGGCCCGGTGGACACCGCCATCCTGTTCGCCGGGGCTCCCCGCATCCCCGTCCTCTTCGACGGCGCGCCGCTCGTCCTCGACAGCGCGCAGGCCGCCGACGCCGCCAAGACCCTCGGTGCCCGCCGGGTGGTTCCCGTCCACTACGACAGCTGGGCGCACTTCACCGAGGGCCGTACCGAACTGGTCGCCGCCTTCACCGACGCCGGGCTGCTGGACCGCCTGGACCTGGGTGACCGGGGCTGACGTTCGCCGGAATCGGCAGCCCTGAAAACAGCAGCCCTGAAAATAGTAGCCATGTACATAGTAGCCATGTACGGTATCGGTCATGAGCAAGGCTTCACCGGGGCCCACGCCCGGTTTCCTGGTATGGCGGCTCGCCAACAAGTGGCGCGTCGCGGTCGATCGCGGGGTGGCTCCGCTGGGGCTCACCCACGCGCAGTACTCACTGGTCGCATCGCTGCACGGCATGCAGCGCGCCGGTGAGCGGCCCAGTCAGCGCCGACTCGCCGACCACACCGGCCTGGAGGCGCTGTACGTCTCGAAGCTGGCGCGTGCCCTGGAGTCGGCCGGCCTGATCGAGCGCACTCGCGATCCCCGCGACCCGCGCGCCGTACAGCTCGCCCTCACCGAGCAGGGCCAGGCCGTCACGCGGCAGGCCATCACGGTGGTCCACGAACTGCTTCAGCAGTTGCTGGAGCCGCTGGGCGGCCTCGACGCCCCTCGGACGCGCGCGTTCACCGACGAGCTGACAACCCTGCTCGACGCACCTTTCGCTCCATCCGTACCGACCGACGAGAGCACTCAGGGGGCAACACCATGACCACCACCGCGTCCGGCACCACCGCACCCGTCGCCGACGCCCGCGCCCTCGGCCTGGCCCACTACGCCGCCCGCGGCGTCCTGGAGCACGTCCTCGCCCGGCACGGCGCCACGTTCCAGCAGCAGATCGCCCTGCGCGCCGCCGTCACAGCCGACGCCCCGCAGACGCCGGAGGACCTCGCCACCCAGGTCCAGGGCTCCCTCAAGGCCGATCCGGCCGGCATCCGCGCCACCCTCGACGAGCTGCTGGCCAAGCAGCTGCTCGTCGCGGACGGCGCGCACCTTCGCCCCACGGACGCAGGGCGCGAGCTGCTCGCCGCCATCGGCGCGGAGACCGCCCCCTTGACCGCCCGCGTCTGGGGCGGGATCCCCGCCGAGGACCTGGCCGCCGCCGGCCGTGTCCTCGCCCTGGTCACCGAGCGCGCCAACGCGGAGCTTGCCGCGCTGACCGCCTGACCACACCCCGGGTTCCGCCCGTCACCCATGAGGAACGTCCGCGCCCGGACCCTCTTGCCGAGGTCCGGGCGCGGGAACCAGTCCAGTACCAGGGCCAGTTGACGTACGGCCATCAGGCCCCGGCCCGTCGCGGGTGACTAGCCTTCGCTGCCCACCAGTTCGGCGGTGTCGGCCGCATCCTCGGTGCCCGGCTCCGTCGTGTCCGGCTCCGCCCCTCCCCGTGCACGGCGCGGCAGCAGTACCGCCACCAGCACCGTCCCGACGCCCAGGATCACCGCGCCGACCACGCTCGTGTGTGCCACGGCGTCGGAGAAGGCGGAGCCCACCGCGTCGGCCATCTGCTTCGCGCCGCCCGCGAGCTGCTCGGCCTGCGCCTTGAGCTGGGCGGCCTGTTCGGGGTTCGTCGACGCCGCCGCCTTCTCGGCCGCCTTGTGTGCCTGGTCCCCGATGCCCTGGGCCACCGCGTAGCCCGCGCCCACGGAGTCCTGCGCGGTGGCGAGCGCGTCGCCCGGCAGTTTCGTACCCGCCGCGTTGTCCGCGAGATGCGACCCGTACGAACCGGCCAGGACCGAGCCGAGGATGGCGATGCCGAGCGAGCCGCCGAGTTCGAGCGACGTGTCGTTGACCGCGCCGCCGACGCCCAGCTCCGACTCGGGGAACGAGCCCATGATCGCGTCGGTGCACGGCGAGAGCGCGAGGCCGATCGCGAGGCCGAGGATGGCGAGGGGCAGCACGAAGTCCCCGTACGTCGACGTGGCGTCGACGCGCGTGAGGAGCGCGAGGGCCGCCGTGCCGCCGACCATGCCGGCCGTCACCGTGATCTTCATGCCGATGCGCGGGGTGAGGTACCCGGTGAGCGCCGAGCCCACGAAGACCGCTCCGGCCAGCGGCAGCATGCGGATTCCGGTGGCCAGCGCGTCGTAGCCGAGGACGAACTGGAGGTGCTGCGTGAGGTAGTAGAAGGCGCCGAAGACCGCGAGGAAGAAGAGGGCGACGGCGAGGTTCGCGCCGGAGAAGCGGCGGTCCGTGAAGCGGCGGACGTCCAGGACCGGGCGCGGGTGGCGCAGCTCCCACAGGACGAACGCCACGAGGGCGACGCCCGCGACGACCGCGGCGCCGATCGCCTTGGCGCCCCAGCCGAAGTGCGGCCCCTCGATGATCATGTAGACGAGCGCGCCGACCCAGACGACGGAGAGCAGGCCTCCGACGTAGTCGATGCGGTGCTGGTGCGCGGCCTTGGACGGCGGTACGAGGACGAGGGCGCCGACGAGGGCGACGGCGGCCACGGGCACGTTGATCAGGAACGTGGACGACCAGCCGTGGTCGCGCAGGAGCGCCCCGGCGACCAGGGGTCCGGCCGCGATGGCGAGGCCCGCGGTGGCGGTCCACAGCACGATGGCCTTGGCGCGCTCGGCGCGCGGGAAGGTGGCCGCGAGCAGCGACAGCGTGGCAGGCATGATCATGGCCGCGCCGACGCCCATCACCGCGCGGGCCGCGATGACCCCGGTGGAGCTGTCGACGAGCGAGCCCGCGACGGCGCCGCCGCCGAAGACGACGAGGCCGAGGACGAGCGCCCCACGCCGGCTGTACTTGTCGCCGATCGCGCCGAGGAGCAGCATCAGTGCCGCGTACGGGACGGTGTAGCCGTCGATGACCCACTGGAGGTCGGCGCTGGTCAGGCCGAGGTCCTTGGTCATGTCCGGCGCCGCGACCGTGAGGGCGGTGTTCGCCATCACGATGATCAGCAGGCTCAGGCACAGCACGAGCAGGGCCCACCAGCGACGGGCGTACGGCCGGTCCATCCCCTCGACCGGTTCCTTCATGACGAGGCGCATTCCCCTGCCACCCTTCGGGGCGCTCGGCCCCACAGTCCACAAGTTCACGTGTCCGCGGTCACGGACATTGCACAGCAGCGTGCAATTACACAACGCTGTGCAATTTACGTCATTGCACAGGGCTGTGCAAAACCACACGTGAACGGGGTAGGGGCCGGGGTGCAGAATGGGCGCGTGACTTCAGGACGAGCCGACACCAACCGCCGCCGCATCCTCGACGTCGCCCTCGCCGAGCTGCTGCGCGACCCGGACGCGTCCATGGACCAGATCGCCAGAGCCGCGGGCGTCGTACGGCGCACGGTCTACGGGCACTTCCCCAGCCGCGAGGCGCTCGTCGCGGCGCTCGTCGACGACGCCGTCACCGCGGTCGAGGCCGCGCAGGCCGAAGGGCGCGCGGGAGTGACCGACCCCACCGAGGCCGTGGCCCGCTCGCTCCTCGCCGTGTGGGAGGTCGCCGACCGCTACCGCCTGCTGGTCGCCCTCGCGCAGCGGGCCGTCACCGTCGAAGGCATCCGCGCCCGACTGGCCCCGGTCCGCGAGAGCTGCGCCGAACTGCTCCAACAGGGCCTGGAAACGGGCGAGTTCGCCTCTCCCCTGCCGCCGTCGGCCCTCGCGTACGTCCATGAGCAGGTGCTGTTCGGGCTGCTCGAAGCGGTCAATGACGGGCTGATCCCAGCAGAAGAGGCGGGCCGCTCCGCCGCGGTCACCGTACTGACCGCGGCAGGCGTACCCGCCTCACGAGCCACCGACCTGGTGGCCGGCCTCACCTAGCCGCACCACCGGCCGGACGCGCCCCGTCAGGGACGCGGGGAACTGCGCGACCGGCCCCCCACCGACCCGCAGGTTCAAAGCGAATCCAGCGAAGCGCTCACGCCTTGGCCAGCTCCTTCTCCCCCTCACCCCGCTGATCAGGCACAGCGCCGACGTCGCCACTCGTGTCGTCCACAAGCGTGCGCTCGTCGAAGGGCAGGTCACCGGCGAGCACGCGCTGGACGCGGTCCTTGTCGACCTCGCCCGTCCACGTACCGATGAGGAGCGTCGCGACGGCGTTGCCCGCGAAGTTGGTCAGGGCGCGGGCCTCGCTCATGAAGCGGTCGATGCCGATGATCAGGCCGACGCCGTCGACGAGCGCGGGCTTGTGCGACTGGAGTCCGCTGGCGAGCACCGCGATGCCGGAGCCCGAGACACCGGCGGCGCCCTTCGACGCGATCATCATGAACAGGAGCAGGCCGATCTGCTGGCCGATGCCGAGGGGCTGGTCCATGGCGTCCGCGATGAAGAGCGAGGCCATGGTCAGGTAGATCATCGTGCCGTCGAGGTTGAACGAGTACCCGGTCGGGACGGTGATGCCGACGACGGGGCGGCTGACGCCCAGGTGCTCCATCTTCGCGATGAGCCGCGGCAGCGCGGACTCGGAGGACGAGGTGGAGAGGATCAGCAGGAACTCGCGGCCCAGGTACTTCAGGAGCGCGAACAGGTTGTAGCCGGTGGCCAGGCGCAGCACGGTCCCGAGGACCACGACGACGAACAGGAAGCAGGTCACGTAGAAGCCGAGCATGATCGTGGCCAGTGCCTTCAGGGCGTCCACACCGGTCTCGCCGATGACGGCCGCCATCGCGCCGAACGCGCCGACGGGCGCGGCCCACATGATCATGCCGAGGACGCGGAAGACCAGCTTCTGGATGTGCTCGACGCCCTTGAGGACCGGCTCACCGGCCCGGCCCATGGCCTGGAGACCGAAGCCGACGAGGAGCGCGACCAGGAGCGTCTGAAGCACCTCGCCCTGGGTGAACGCCGACACGAGGGTCGTCGGGATGATCCCGAGGACGAAGTCGACGGGGCCCTCGGCGGCGTCCTTCGCCGCGGTGTGGCCGACGTCCTTCACGGCCTGCGTAAGGTGCATGCCGTCGCCCGGGTGCAGGATGTTGCCGACGACCAGGCCGATGGCGAGCGCGACCACGGACATCACCAGGAAGTAGCCGAGCGCGAGCCCGCCGACCTTGCCGATCTTGGCGGCCTTGCGTACGGACCCGACGCCGAGCACGATCGTGCAGAAGATGATCGGCGAGATCATCATCTTGATCAGGTTCACGAAACCGGTGCCGACCGGCTTGAGCTCCTTGGCGAAGTCCGGCCAGATGAAGCCGACCGCGATGCCGAGCAGAACGGCACCGATGACGGCGATGTACAGATAGTGGGTGCGGTCTCTCTTGGCGGCGGCTGCCACCTGAGTCTCGGCCACGGGTGCCTCCTGACGACGGTGTCTGGCGTTACTGCGTACGGGAAACCTGCACGTACGCGCCATGCGTGCGGCTCACGTCTGGCGAATCACGGTGACTATCTCCCGGCTTGTGAGGGCCGTCACCCTTCCGTTCATTTAGTTCGCGCTTATACGTTCAAGTAGTTCACGTTTGAACGTTCGCGCTGCACCGAGAGGCAGACTTGAGCCCATGCGCTTCCCCCTCCTGCCACGCGCCCGCAGCCTGGCCGGCCAGCTCTTCGCGATGCAGGTCGTCCTGGTCGCCGTCGTGGTCGCGGGGTGCGCGCTCTTCACGTACATCAGCGACGGCCGGCAGGCCGAGGAGGCCGCCACACGCCAGGCGACGGCGGCGGCCCGCGCGGTCGCGGACGCGCCCTCCGTGCGCGGTGCGATCACCGGAAGCGGTGACCCGACCCGCACACTCCAGCCGTACGCGAGCGACGTCCAGCGCCACACCGGCGTGGACTTCGTCACGATCATGGATCCGCACGGCATCCGCTGGACGCACCCCGACGAGCGGCGTATCGGGGAGCGCTTCCTCGGCCACACCGGACCCGCCCTGCGGGGCAGGACCTTCTCGGAGACGTACACGGGCACGCTCGGCCCGTCCGTGCGCGTGGTGACGCCGATCGTGTCGGGGCAGCGGATCGTCGGGCTCGTCAGCGCGGGCATCACGGTCGAGGAGATCAGCGCGCAGGCGCGCGGCCAGGTGCTGGCGCTGGCCGGCGTCGCGGCGGGCGCCCTCGTGCTCGGCGGCATCGGCACGTACGTGATCAACGCCCGGCTGCGGCGGCACACCCACGGGATGAACGCCACCGAGCTGAGCCGCATGCACGCCTACCACCAGGCGGCGCTGCACGCGGTGCGCGAGGGTCTGGTGATGCTGGACGGGCAGCGCAGGATCGCGCTCATCAACGACGGGGCGCGCGAGCTGCTCGGCGTCGGGGACGAGACGGTCGGGCGCAACGTCGCGGAGCTGGGCCTGCCCACCCCGCTCACCGGCGCGCTCCTCGCGGCGGAGCCCCGGGTCGACGAGGTGCACCTGACCACCGACCGCGTGGTCGTCGTCAACACCTCGCCCGTGTCCAGCGGCGACCGGCGCGGCACCGTGGTGACCCTGCGCGACCACACCGAACTCCAGGCGGTGATGGGCGAGTTGGACTCGGAGCGGGGCTTCACGCAGGCGCTGCGCTCGCAGGCCCACGAGGCCGCGAACCGGCTCCACACCGTCGTCTCGCTGATCGAGCTGGACCGCGCCGGCGAGGCGGTCGACTTCGCGACGGCCGAGCTGGAACTGGCGCAGACCCTCACCGACCAGGTCGTCGCCGCCGTGAGCGAGCCGGTGCTCGCCGCGCTCCTGCTCGGCAAGACGGCGCAGGCCAACGAGCACGGCGTGGAGCTGGAGATCTCCGAGGACAGCCGCATCGACGACGGTCTGGTGCCGCCCACCCTGCCGGCCCGCGACCTCGTGACGATCCTCGGCAACCTGCTCGACAACGCGGTCGACGCGGCCCAGGGTTCGCCGCAGGCGAAGGTGACGGTCACGGCCCGCGCACAGGACGACAACCTGCTGCTCCGGGTCACGGACACGGGCCCGGGTGTCGCCGACGGACACGCGGACGCGGTCTTCGAGCGGGGCTGGTCGACGAAGCCGGCCGGTCCCGGCGGGCGCGGCCTCGGTCTCGCGCTCGTCCAGCAGTCCGTCGCCCGCAACTCCGGCACCCTGACCCTGGCCGAATCCCCCACGGGCGGCGCACAGTTCACCGTCGTCCTGCCCCTCCAGCGCACGAGCGCGACCACGCCCACGGGAGGCACCGCGTGACAGACCCCGACACCGCCGGCGGCACCATTCGCGTCCTGGTCGTCGAGGACGACCCGGTGGCCGCCGACGCCCACGTCCTGTACGTGAACCGGGTCCCCGGCTTCACCGCGATCGGCAAGGCGCACACGGCCGCCGAGGCCCACCGGGCCCTGGAGCGCACCCAGGTCGACCTGCTCCTCCTCGACCTGCACCTCCCGGACGGCCACGGTCTGCAACTGGCGCGCTCGCTGCGGGCGGCGGGCCATCACGCGGACGTGATCGCGGTGACCTCGGCGCGCGACCTCACGGTGGTCCGCGAGGGGGTCTCGCTCGGCGTGGTGCAGTACGTACTGAAGCCCTTCACCTTCCCGACGCTGCGCGACCGGCTCGTGCGCTACGCGGAGTTCCGGGCGGCGGCGGGCGAGGCGGGCGGCCAGGACGAGGTCGACCGCGCCCTGGCCACGCTGCGCGCACCGAGTCCGGCCGCCCTGCCCAAGGGGCTGAGCGCGCCGACGCTGGAGCGCGTGACGCGGACGCTGCGCGCCGCTCCCGAGGGTCTGACCGCCGCGGCGGCCGCCGAGTCCGTGGGCATCTCGCGCATCACGGCCCGCCGCTACCTGGAGCATCTCGTCGACTCGGGCCGCGCCGCCCGCAGCCCCCAGTACGGCCAGGTGGGGCGTCCGGAACTCCACTACCGCTGGCTCACCGCGGACTAGACACGGACTAGACCATTGGTCAACCAGCCACCCCTGCACGGGGATTGACCTTGGTCCGACCCCGCCCGTACGTTCACCGGGCAGCCCCGCTCGGCAAGCCGGCCGGCGGCGGCCCGTAGGAGGTCGTGCCCGTGCGCCCCACTGCTCCCGTGCTCCTCAGCGCCACTCTGCTCATCGCCGCGACCGGCCTGACGGCCTGCAGCAGCGGCTCCGGGGACGACCCGGACACCGTCCGCATCTCCTACAAGCAGTCGACCGACAATCAGGTACGTGTCATGGACAAGTACCTGGCGTCGATGAAGAAGCAGTTCGAGAAGGAGCACCCCGGCAAGAAGGTGAAACTGGTGCCGATCAAGGCGCCGGACTCCGAGTACTACACCAAGCTCCAGCAGATGCTGCGCTCCCCGAAGACAGCACCCGACCTGGTCTACGAGGACACGTTCCTCATCAACTCGGACATCACCAGCGGCTATCTCAAGCCTCTGGACTCCTATCTCGCCAAGTGGCCCGACTGGAACCAGTTCATCGACACGGCGAAGAACGCGGCCAAGGCCGAGGACGGCAAGACGTACGGCGTCCCGGACGGCACGGACACCCGCGGACTCTGGTACGACAAGGGCATCTTCGCGAAGGCCGGCATCAAGACGCCCTGGCAGCCGAAGACCTGGGACGAGGTCCTCGACACGGCCCGCACGATCAAGAAGAAGGTCCCCTCCGTCACCCCGCTCAACGTCTACACGGGCAAGCCCGGCGGCGAGCAGTCCGCGATGCAGGGCTTCGAGATGCTCCTGTACGGCACGGGCGCGGGGCCGGGCACCGCGGACCCGCTGTACGACAGGTCGTCCAACAAGTGGATCACCGCGGGCAAGCCGTTCAAGGACGCGCTGAACTTCGTGAGGACGGTCTACGGCGAGAAGCTCGGCCCGGACGTCTCGGACGCCCTCGACCCGAACATCGGCACCCGGGTCCGCGGCGAGCTGCTCCCCCAGAGCAAGCTGGCGATCAACCTCGACGGGTCCTGGCTCCCGCAGGACTGGCTGAAGGGCAGCGGCCACGAGTGGCCCGAGTGGTCGCAGAAGCTGGGCCTCGCAGCCATGCCGACGCAGAACGGCCAGGCGCCGGGCAAGGTCAGCATGTCGGGCGGCTGGACGTGGGCGATCCCGTCGAAGGCGTCCAACCCCGACCTGGCCTTCGAGTTCGTCAAGACGATGCAGACCAAGGCGAACGCCCAGAAGTGGTACATCGCCAACTCCGGCATCGCGGTCCGCAAGGACGTCGCGGCCGACCCGGAGTACGTGAAGGCGCAGCCCGGCATCAAGTTCTTCACGGACCTGGTGGCGTCGACCCACTACCGGCCCGCCTACCCGGCGTATCCGAAGGTCTCCACGGCGATCCAGGAGGCGATGGAGTCGGTCACGACGGGCGACAGCTCGGTCGACAAGGCGGCGAGCACGTATGACGAGCAGCTCAAGACGGCGACGGACGGCAAGGTGACAACCAAGTGAAGGTGGGGCCGAGCGGTGTCCGCCGCCCCGTGACACAGCCCCTGCCCCTGCCCCCTCCACGAGGTGATCACCAGAAGAAGCCGGGGCGGGGCGGAGCACGACGCCCCCTGACCCGCGCCCTGCCCCTGGCCCCTTCCCTGGTCCTGCTGCTGCTCTTCCTCGCAGGGCCGATCGCGTACTGCGCGTACATCGCCTTCACGGACCTGCAGTTGACGGGCCAGGCCCACTCCTCGTTCGTGGGCTTCAAGAACTTCACGGCCGCGTTCAAGGACGACGCGTTCCTGAACGCGGTCTGGCTCACCCTCGTCTTCACGGTCCTGTCCTCGCTCATCGGCCAGAACACGCTGGGCCTCGCCCTGGCCGCGCTGATGCAGCGCGCGTCGAAGACGGTCCGCACGGTCACGGGCGCGGTCGTGGTGTGCGCGTGGGTCCTGCCGGAGGTCGTCGCCGGTTTCCTGCTCTACGCGTTCTTCCGCCGCGAGGGCACGCTGAACGCGATCCTGGACTGGCTCCATCTGCCCACCCAGAACTGGCTGTTCACGCTGCCGATCCTCGCGGTGTCGTTCGCGAACGTGTGGCGCGGGACGGCGTTCTCCATGCTGGTCTACTCGGCGGCGCTCGGCGAGATACCCAAGGAGATCACCGAGGCGGCGGAGATGGACGGCGCGGGCGGCTGGCGCCGCATGTGGCACATCACGCTCCCGATGATCCGCCGCTCCATCGCCACGAACCTCATGCTGAACACCCTGCAGACGCTGTCCGTCTTCGGCCTGATCTGGGTGATGACCCGGGGCGGCCCCGGAAACCGGAGCCAGACCCTGCCCCTGTTCATGTACGAGCAGGCCTTCCAGAAGAGCATGATCGGCTACGGCACGGCGGTGGCCCTGCTCCTCCTGGTCGTCGGCTCGCTGTTCTCGCTGGTCTATATGCGCCTGCTGCGCTCGGAGGCCTGAGTGTCCTCACCCCGCACCGTCCGCCACCGCCTTGCGGCCGACGCCGGACTTCTGATCGTCGCCGCGGCGTTCGTCCTGCCGCTGGCGTGGGTGATCCTCTCCGCCCTCGACGCGCACGCGAACCTCCAGGTGAAGATCCCCGACGGCGTCACCCTGGACAACTTCGACGCGGTCCTGACCCCCGACATCACCTTCACGCCGCTCCTCAACAGCCTGCTGCTGTGCGGCGGCGCGACCCTCCTGACGGTGGCGAGCGCGGCTCTCGCGGCGTACCCGCTGTCCCGCTACCGCTCCCGCTTCAACAACCCGTTCCTGGCGACGGTCCTGTTCGCGACCTGCCTGCCCATCACGGCGATCATGGTCCCCGTGTACGCGCTGTTCGTTCAGGTCAATCTGATCGACACGATGCAGGGCACGATCTTCTTCTTCGCGGCGTCCCAACTCCCGTTCGCCATCTGGCTGATGAAGAACTTCATGGACGGAGTTCCCAAGGAGCTGGAGGAGGCGGCCTGGACGGACGGAGCGTCCTCGTTCCAGTCCCTGCTCCGCATCGTGCTCCCCCTGATGGGCCCGGGAGTGGCGGTGGTCACCGTCTTCTCCTTCGTCATGATGTGGGGAAACTTCTTCGTCCCCTTCATGCTCCTGCTCACCCCCGAACAGATGCCGGCCTCGGTCAGCATCAACGA
Organism: Streptomyces sp. NPDC090032; assembly: GCF_044748025.1. NCBI lineage: Bacteria > Bacillati > Actinomycetota > Actinomycetes > Kitasatosporales > Streptomycetaceae > Streptomyces > Streptomyces sp. NPDC090032. The sequence continues at coordinate 19,775 of NZ_JBIVFF010000018.1, forward strand.
CTTCTTCGGCAACCGGGGCACCGTCGTCTACGGCCAGCTGGCGGCCTTCTCGATCATCTACTCGACGCCGGTGATCCTGCTGTACATCCTGGTGGCCCGGAAATTCGGCGGAGGGTTCGCGCTGGGGGGTGCGGTCAAGGGCTGACCGGCCGCACCCTCGCGCACAGCTGGATCGATCGGCGAACCGGCCGACCGGTGCGCCGTCCGCCCGCTCAGCCGATCGGCACCGGCATCCTGACCACGTCGTACGCCAGGTCGATGGTGTCGCCCGTGGCCGGGTCGTCGAGTTCCACGCGCCAGCGGGAGGCGAACTGGTCGACGCCCTCGGCCATCGGGATGGTGCCGGAGATCAGGACCGTGCCGGGCACCAGGTCGCCGCGCTCCCGCAGGACGTCGGCCCAGTAGGCCGGCGTGAGCAGCTCGGCCAGGGTGCCGTCCTGGATGAGGGTCTCCTGGCCGTCGTGGGTCACCCAGGCGCGCAGGGTCAGGTCGTCCAGGCGCTCCTGCACATCGGCGAGGCGCCAGGCGCGGCGGGCGAGGACGTCGGGGCTCGCGTTCTTGCTCCATGCCACCCCGTGCACCTCCAGCTCGCGGTCGGTGTGGTCGCAGGCGGCCGTCAGGAGCAGGTCGCCGTCCTGGTCGACGACCAGTGCCCACTCGGCCTCGCCCGAGGTGCGTCCGTGCTGGACGCGGACCTGCTCGGTGTGCTGGGCGAGGTAGGGGGAGACGGGGTAGAGCGCGGGGGTCACGGAGGGCGCGGGCACCCCCAGCTCGGCGAGCTCCGCCACGTGGGCGGCCACGTCGTCCTGGCTGCGTCCGGCGTACCCGGCGTTGAGCACCTGCACGACATCGACCTTGCGGGTGGTGCCGTCGGGCAGTTCGAAAGTCAGCAGCGCCATGGGGTTTCTCCACATCGTTCGCGATATCGGGGAGGTTAACTTTGCGCGGAAGGCTTGCGCATACGACCTGTATACAAGAAGTATGCCGGAAGGTCGACCGCTAGCCTCAACCCAGGAACCTCAGGGACGGACGTCGTGAACCACACCAGCACGAGCACGGAAAAGACCCCGCTCGGCGGGTCCGCGGTCCGCCGCGCCTTCTTCGCCAGCCTGACCGGAACCGCACTGGAGTGGTACGACTTCGCCATCTACTCCGTCGCGGCGGCGCTGGTCTTCGGCGACGTCTTCTTCCCCTCGGAGGACCCCGCCACCGGCACCCTGCTGGCGTTCTCCACGTACGCCGTCGGCTACGTCTCACGCCCGCTCGGCGGTTTCGTCTTCGGCCGCCTCGGCGACAAGCTCGGCCGCAAGAAGGTCCTGATCGCGACCCTCGTCCTGATCGGGGCCGCGACCCTCGCGATCGGACTGCTCCCGTCCTACGCCACGATCGGCGTCGCCGCGCCGATCACCCTCGTCATCCTCCGCTTCGCCCAGGGTGTCGGCGTCGGCGGCGAGTGGGGCGGGGCGGTGCTGCTGTCCAGCGAGTTCGGCGATCCGCGCCGGCGCGGCTTCTACGCCTCGGCCGCGCAGATCGGCCCGCCGGTCGGCAACCTCCTCGCCAACGGCGTACTCGCGGCCCTCGGCGCCCTCCTGACGGAGGTTCAGTTCACGTCCTGGGGCTGGCGTGTGGCGTTCCTGCTCTCCGGGGTGCTCGTGTTCTTCGGCCTGTGGATCCGCGCGAAGCTGGAGGAAACCCCGGTCTTCAAGGCGATGGAGGCCGAGCAGCAGCGCCCCGAGGCCCCGATCCGCGAGGTCTTCACGACGCACCCGCGCGCCCTGGCGGCCGCGATCCTCAGCCGCGTGGCCCCGGACGTCCTGTACGCGTTGTTCACCGTCTTCGTCCTGACCTACGCGACCGGCGAGCTGGGCATGTCCCGCGGCTCCGCCCTGGCCGCCGTCCTCATCGGCTCCTCGCTCCAGGTCTTCCTCATCCCGCTGGCCGGAGCCCTGTCCGACCGCGTCAACCGCCGCGTCCTGTACGGGGTCTCGGCGGCGGCCGCCGGTGTGTGGCCGTTCCTGTTCTTCCCCATGATCGGCGGCGGGAGCTGGCCGCTGCTCGCACTCGGTGTCGTGGTGGCCCTGGTCTTCCACTCCGCGATGTACGGGCCGCAGGCGGCCTTCATCGCCGAGCAGTTCTCCCCGCGCCTGCGCTACACCGGCTCCTCGCTCGCGTACACGCTGGCCGGTGTCATCGGCGGCGCCGTCGCGCCCCTGCTGTTCACGGCGCTGCTCGACGCGTACGACTCGTGGATCCCGCTGGCCCTCTACGTCGCGGGCACCGCGATCGTCACCATCGCCGGACTGTGTCTGGGCCGCGACGGCGACCGCGGCGACGAGGAGCTGCTCGGCGGCGAACCGGTCCGCTCCCCCGCCGCGTCCACGGCGTCCTGACCCCCGGACCACGCATTCCCGAACCCCCACACGAGGAGGAACGTCTCATGCGTATCGCGCTGAGCCAGATCACCACCGGCCCCCGCCCCGAGGAGAACCTCGCTCTCCTGCGCGAACAGGCCCGTCTCGCGGCGGACGCGGGCGCCCGCGTCGTCGTCTTCCCGGAGGCCGCGATGGCCTGCTTCGGGACCCCGCTGGCGCCGCTGGCCGAGCCGCTCGACGGTCCCTGGGCCACGGCGGTGCGCCAGATCGCCAAGGAGGCCGGACTCGTCGTGGTCGCGGGCATGTTCACGCCCGCCCCGGGCGGCAAGGTGGCCAACACCCTGCTCGCCACCGGCCCCGGCGTCGAGGCGGCCTACGACAAGATCCATCTCTACGACGCCTTCGGCTTCGCCGAGTCCGACACCGTGGCACCCGGGTCCGAGGTCGTCACCTTCGACGTCGACGGCACCCGCATCGGCCTCGCGACCTGCTACGACGTCCGCTTCCCGGAGCTGTTCAGGGCCCACGCCGACGCGGGCGCGGTGGTGTCCGTACTGCCCGCCTCGTGGGGCGCGGGACCGGGCAAGCGTGAGCAGTGGGAGCTGCTGATCCGCGCCCGCGCGCTCGACGCCACGCTCTGGCTCGCCGCCGTGGACCAGGCGGACCCGGCGGCCTCCGGCGTCACCGCCGCGTCGAACGCCCCCACCGGCATCGGCCACAGCGCCGTCGTCGGCCCCGACGGAACCGTACGGCAGCGCCTGGAAGAAGGACCGGGGCTGCTCATCGCGGACCTGGACCTCGACGAGGTCGCCTCGGTGCGCCGTTCCATCCCCGTACTGGCCAACCGCAGGAGCCTGTGACGGCGAGCCGGACCACCGGCCGGGCCGCTACCCCGCGAGCAGCACCTTGAGCGTCGACTCCAGGTGGCTGTCGATCGCGGCGCACGCGGCCTGCCGGTCGCCGGAGGCGATCGCGTCGAGGATCGCCTCGTGCTCGTGGAGCACCGACTCCTGACGGCCGTGCTGGTTGAACAGCGCCACCACCCCGGCCCGGATCTGCCGACTGCGGAGCCCGTCGTAGTGGCGGTCGAGGAGGGCGTTGCCCGCCGCCGCCACGATCGTCGCGTGGAAGAGGTGATCCACGGCGATGAACTCCTTGGCGTGCTCGGCCCCGCTGAGGGTGCGCTGGCGGACGAGCAGCGCCCTCAGCTCGGACACGGGGGCCTTGCCCTCGGCGATGATCCGCTCCGCCGAGTACCGCTCGACGATGCCGCGCAGCTCCATCACCTCGGTGATCTCCCGCCCCGACAGCGGTACGACCTGCGCACCGCGCTTGGGGACCAGCCGCACGAGGTCCTCGGCGGCGAGCAGCAGGAGCGCCTCGCGGATCGGGGTGCGGGAGACGCCGATACGGTCGGCGAGTTCCTGCTCGGAGAGGAACTCCCCTTGCCTGTCCGGGTCGGCGAGCACGTTCTCCTTGAGAAACGCGTAGGCCTTGTCCCGTCCCGACGTCACGACTGCCCCCAGGGTTGCATACAAGGAGTATACGGAAATGGTTACCGGGAGTCCCGTCCCCGTAGGTTCCTACGACACGTAACCCGGTGCGAACAGACCGTAGCCACCGGCCTCCCCCGCCCCTACCGTTTGCCCGTGCACCCAAGCGACTCCGCCCCGCCGTTCAACGCTCCGGCCGCCCGACACCTCCGAGAGGCCCTGGGCATGGCACCCGGGCATGTCGCTTACGGCATGCGCGCCTCGTACGGCCAGCATCACGTCACGCCCGACACGATCGTCGCCTGGGAGCGTGGGCTCACCTCGCCGACGTCGGCGGAGCTGACCGCTCTCGCGGGTGCCCTGTGGTGTTCGCCGGGTGACCTCATCGGCGCGGCGCGGACGCTGCGTGAGCACCGGATGTCCCGCGGCATGGCGCCGGAGGACGTGGCGCGCACGGTGGGGGTGGAGATCCACTCGTATCTGCGGATGGAGGAGACCGGCGAGTGGCACGGCAACGAGCGCCAGTCGACCGCGCTCGCCGAGGTGCTCGGCCTCGCGCCGCAGGACTTCGCGACGGTCACGGGCCGCGACGAACAGCTGGCGGACCTGCTGCGCAGCGCGGTGACCACGCGCTGGCAGGCGTACACGCGCCCGGTCGCCAAGCTCATCCCGGTGCACAAGGGTCAACTGGAGGAAGCGCTCCAGGAGATGCAGCTCGAGTACCAGGCGCTGATGGCCGCGACGCTCAGCTGGGGCGGCGGCTCGGGGCGCGAATCGGGCGAGGCCGGGCGGGAGTTCCTCGACGGCATCCTCGACGAGTTCTGGTCGAGGATGCACACGTCGTAGGACCGGCCGTGTGTCCTAGAACACCGATTCCGCCTCGTCCATACGGTCCTTCGGCACCGTCTTCAGTTCGGCGACGGCCTCGGCGAGCGGGACCATCTCGATCTCCGTGCCGCGCAGCGCCGTCATGCGGCCGGAGACGCCCCGGTGCGCCGCCTCGACGGCGTGCCAGCCGAAGCGCGTGGCGAGGACCCTGTCGTACGCGGTCGGGGTGCCGCCGCGCTGGACGTGACCGAGAATGACCGGCTTCGCCTCCTTGCCGAGGCGGCGCTCCAGCTCGAACGCGAGGGCGGTGCCGATGCCCTGGAAGCGCTCGTGGCCGAACCGGTCGATCGCGCCGGTCCGGTAGTCCATCGTGCCCTCGGCGGGATGCGCGCCCTCGGCCACGCAGATGACGGCGAACTTCTTGCCGCGCGCGAAGCGCTCCTCGACCATCTTGACCAGGTCGGACGGGTCGAAGGGCCGCTCGGGCAGGCAGATGCCGTGCGCGCCGCCCGCCATGCCGGACTCCAGGGCGATCCAGCCGGCGTGCCGGCCCATCACCTCGACGACCATGACGCGCTGGTGGGACTCGGCGGTGGTCTTCAGCCGGTCCATGGCCTCCGTGGCGACGCCGACGGCGGTGTCGAAGCCGAAGGTGCGGTCCGTGGCGGAGATGTCGTTGTCGATGGTCTTCGGGACACCGACGACGGGCAGGCCCGCGTCGGCGAGCATCCGGGCCGCGGTCAGCGTGCCCTCACCGCCGATGGGGATGAGGACGTCGAAGCCGATCTCGGTGGCGAGTTCCTTGGCGTTCTCGCAGGCGGCGCGGAAGCGGTCCCGCTCGAGCCGGGAGGAGCCGAGGATGGTGCCGCCACGGGCGAGGATGCCGCTCACGGCGTTCAGGTCGAGGGTCCGGTAGCGGCCGTCGAGCAGTCCCGCGTACCCGTCCTCGAAGCCGATCACCTCGTCGCCGTGGTGGGTGACGGCGCGGTGCACGACCGACCGGATCACTGCGTTCAGGCCAGGACAGTCGCCGCCGGCGGTGAGAACTCCGATACGCATCGTGCGTTTCTCCTGCTCGCTGTTGAGACTTGTGAGCCGTTGCGATTCTTTCACGGCCGTGGGGGCGACGCGGCTCACAGGCGCTGCACACAGGCCCGCGGGGCGCGCGTTCCGGGGCCTTTCGGCCCCCGGACCAGGGACTTTGTCCGGCGGGCGACCTAGCCACCCCCGGAGGTATTGTCAAGAGGACACGGCTACGACTTTCATCAGAGGCCGGTTCAATGGCCGAAACTCCGCGGCAGAGGCCCCCTTCTCTGCGGCCCGTCCAACGAAAGGGAGAGCACGCGTGACGCGCAGCGTGTACGTGACCGGGATCGACCGGGGTGACGGCCGGCAGGTCGTGGAGCTGGGAGTCATGGAGCTCCTGACCCGGCAGGTCGACCGGGTGGGCGTCTTCCGTCCGCTCGTCCACGACGGTCCCGACCGGCTCTTCGAACTGCTGCGGGCGCGCTACCGCCTCTCCCAGGACCCGGCGACGGTCTACGGCCTCGACTATCACGAGGCGTCGGCCGTGCAGGCCGAGCAGGGCACCGATGAACTGGTCTCGCGCCTCGTGGACCGCTTCCACGAGGTCGCCCGCGAATACGAGGTCGTCCTCGTCCTCGGCACGGACTTCGCCGACACGCAGCTCCCCGACGAACTGGCCGTCAACGCCCGCCTCGCGAACGAGTTCGGCGCGTCCGTCATCCCCGTGGTGGGCGGCCGCAAGCAGACCCCGGAGTCCGTGCACGCCGAGACCCGTAACGCGTACCGCGCGTACGAGGTCCTCGGCTGCGACGTGCTCGCGATGGTCGTGAACCGGGTGGCGGCGCAGGACCGCGAGGCGATACGCGACAGCCTGGCGGCCCATCTCCCGGTGCCCACCTACGTACTGCCGGACGAGCCCGCCCTGTCCGCGCCGACGGTCTCCCAGATCGCGCAGGCGCTCGGCGGTGAGGTGCTGCTCGGCGACGAGGCGGGGCTCGCGCGCGACGCACTGGACTTCGTGTTCGGGGGTGCGATGCTGCCGGCGTTCATCAAGGCGCTGACGCCGGGCTGTCTGGTCGTGACGCCCGGGGACCGCGCGGACCTGGTGGTGGGTTCCCTGGCCGCGCACAGCGCCGGCACCCCGCCGATAGCCGGCGTCCTGCTGACCCTCGACGAGCGGCCCGGCGAGGAGATCCTGACGCTCTCCGACCGCCTCGCGCCCGGCACGCCGGTGGTGGCGGTGCAGGGCGGCTCCTTCCCCACCGCGGGTGAACTGTTCTCCATGGAGGGCAAGTTGAACGCGTCGACGCCCCGCAAGGCGGAGACGGCGCTCGGCCTCTTCGAGCGGTGGGTCGACACGGCAGGCCTGCTGGAGCGCGTCTCGGCGCCCAGCAGCGACCGCGTCACGCCGATGATGTTCGAGCACAAGCTCCTGGAGCGGGCCCGCGCCGACAAGCGCCGTGTCGTGCTGCCCGAGGGCAGCGAGGAGCGCGTCCTGCGCGCGGCGGACGTCCTGCTGCGCCGCGGGGTGTGCGACCTGACGCTGCTCGGCCCGGCGGAGCAGATCCGCAAGAAGGCCGCCGATCTGGGCGTCGACCTGGTGGACTCGCAGATCATCGACCCGGCCACGTCCGAGCTGCGGGACCGGTTCGCCGCCGAGTACGCGCAACTGCGCGCCCACAAGGGCGTCACGGTCGAGCTCGCGTACGACGTCGTGGCGGACGTGAACTACTTCGGGACGCTGATGGTGCAGAGCGGTCTCGCGGACGGCATGGTGTCGGGTTCCGTGCACTCGACGGCCGCGACGATCCGCCCCGCGTTCGAGATCATCAAGACCAAGCCGGACGCCGACATCGTGTCGTCCGTCTTCTTCATGTGCCTCGCCGACAAGGTCCTCGTGTACGGCGACTGCGCGGTGAACCCGGACCCGGACGCCCAGCAGCTCGCCGACATCGCCGCCCAGGCGGCGGCCACCGCCGAGCAGTTCGGCGTGGACCCGCGGATCGCGATGCTGTCGTACTCGACGGGCACGTCGGGTTCGGGCGCGGACGTCGACAAGGTGCGCCGGGCCACGGACCTGGTGCGCGAGCGGCGGCCCGACCTGAAGATCGAGGGCCCCATCCAGTACGACGCGGCGGTCGAGCCGTCGGTGGCGGCGACCAAGCTGCCCGGCTCGGAGGTCGCCGGTCAGGCCAGCGTGCTGATCTTCCCCGACCTGAACACCGGCAACAACACGTACAAGGCCGTACAGCGTTCGGCGGGCGCCATCGCCGTCGGTCCGGTCCTGCAGGGGCTGCGCAAGCCGGTCAACGACCTGTCGCGCGGCGCGCTCGTGCAGGACATCGTCAACACGGTCGCCATCACGGCGATCCAGGCCCAGACGCCGGCCTCCTGACCCCTACGAAGAGGTAAGCACCTGTGACCTCCCACCCGTCACCCACCACCGCCCTGCCTGACGCGCTTCGCTCGGCCCCCCTGGCCAGCCGAGTTCTCGTCCTCAACTCCGGTTCCTCGTCGCTGAAGTACCAGCTGCTCGACATGGAGAGCGGCGCCCGGCTCGCCGTGGGCCTGGTCGAGCGCATCGGTGAGGAGACGTCCCGCCTCAAGCACTCGCCGCTGGCCGGGGACGGCGGCGAGGCGCGCGAGGCGAACGGCCCGATCGCCGACCACGACGCGGCCCTGAAGGCGGTCGCCGAGGAACTGGCCCGCGACGGGATGGGCCTGGACTCCCCCGAGCTCGCCGCGATCGGCCACCGCGTGGTGCACGGCGGGATGTTCTTCACCGAGCCGACCGTGATCGACGACACGGTCCTCACGGAGATCGAGCGGCTGATCCCCGTCGCGCCGCTGCACAACCCGGCCAACCTCACGGGCATCCGCACCGCGACGGAGCTGCGCCCCGATCTGCCGCAGGTCGCCGTCTTCGACACGGCGTTCCACACGACGATGCCGGAGTCGGCGGCGCGCTACGCGATCGACGTGAAGACCGCCGACGAGCACCGCATCCGCCGCTACGGCTTCCACGGCACGTCGCACGCGTACGTGTCCCGCAAGGCGGCCGAGCTCCTGGGCAAGGCGCCCGAGGAGGTCAACGTCATCGTGCTGCACCTGGGCAACGGCGCCTCGGCGTCGGCGGTGCGCGGCGGCCGGTGCGTGGACACCTCCATGGGCCTGACGCCCCTGGAGGGCCTGGTGATGGGGACACGTTCGGGCGATGTGGACCCGGCCGTCATCTTCCATTTGATGCGGGTGGGCAACATGTCCGCCGACGAGATCGACGTACTGCTCAACCAGAAGAGCGGGCTCGTCGGCCTCTGCGGCGACAACGACATGCGGGAGATCCGCCGCCGTGTCGACGAGGGCGACGAGGCGGCGCGACTCGCCTTCGACATCTACATCCACCGTCTGAAGAAGTACATCGGCGCGTACTACGCGGTGCTCGGCCGGGTGGATGCGCTGGTGTTCACGGCGGGGGTCGGCGAGAACGCGGCGCCGGTGCGCGAAGCTGCCGTGGCGGGCCTGGAGGAGCTGGGCCTGGCGGTCGACGGCGAGCTCAATTCCGTACGTTCCGACGAACCGCGGCTGATCTCGCCGGAGTACGCGCGGGTGGCTGTCGCCGTCGTCCCGACCGACGAGGAACTGGAGATCGCGCAGCAGACCTACGCCCTCGTGCACGACTCCGCGACCCGCAACGACTGAGCGCACCACCGCCCATTTGTAGATTCCGCCAGACGGAATATTCCGTAGCGAAACAAACCGATAGGATCGCCCCTATGCGCCGTTCCAAAATCGTCTGCACGCTGGGCCCCGCCGTCGACTCCGAAGAGCAGCTCGTTGCGCTGATCGAAGCCGGTATGAACGTGGCCCGCTTCAACTTCAGCCATGGCACGCACGCCGAGCACCAGGGGCGGTACGACCGTGTCCGGGCCGCCGCGGAGAGCACCGGCCGAGCCGTCGGCGTCCTCGCGGACCTCCAGGGCCCCAAGATCCGTCTCGAGACCTTCGCCGAAGGCCCCGTCGAGCTGGTGCGCGGTGACGAGTTCACCATCACCACCGACGACGTGCCGGGCGACAAGTCGATCTGCGGCACGACCTACAAGGGTCTGCCCGGCGATGTCTCCAAGGGCGACCAGATCCTCATCAACGACGGCAACGTCGAGCTGCGCGTCGTCGAGGTCGACGGCCCGCGCGTGAAGACGATCGTCGTCGAGGGCGGTGTCATCTCCGACCACAAGGGCATCAACCTGCCCGGCGCGGCCGTGAACGTGCCCGCACTGTCCGAGAAGGACATCGAGGACCTGCGCTTCGCCCTGCGGATGGGCTGCGACATGGTCGCCCTTTCGTTCGTGCGCGACGCCGACGACGTCAAGGACGTCCACAAGGTGATGGACGAGGAGGGCCGCCGGGTCCCCGTCATCGCCAAGGTGGAGAAGCCGCAGGCGGTCGACAACATGGCGGGCGTCGTCGCGGCGTTCGACGCCGTGATGGTGGCCCGCGGTGACCTCGCCGTCGAGTACCCGCTCGAAAAGGTCCCGATGGTGCAGAAGCGCCTCGTGGAGATGTGCCGCCGCAACGCCAAGCCGGTGATCGTCGCGACCCAGATGATGGAGTCGATGATCACCAACTCCCGCCCCACGCGCGCCGAGGCGTCCGACGTCGCCAACGCGATCCTGGACGGCGCGGACGCGGTCATGCTGTCCGCCGAGTCCTCCGTGGGCGCCTACCCGATCGAGACCGTGAAGACGATGTCGAAGATCGTCGTCGCGGCCGAGGGTGAGCTCCTGTCCAAGGGCCTCCAGCCGCTCGTGCCCGGCAAGAAGCCGCGCACGCAGGGCGGTTCGGTGGCCCGCGCCGCCTGCGAGATCGCCGACTTCCTGGGCGCCAAGGGCCTCGTGGCCTTCACCCAGTCCGGCGACACGGCCCGCCGCCTGTCCCGCTACCGCGCGGCCCAGCCGATCCTGGCCTTCACCACGGACGAGGGCACCCGCAACCAGCTGACGCTGAGCTGGGGCGTCGATTCGCACATCGTGCCGTACGTCGACAACACCGACGCGATGGTCGACCTGGTCGACGCCGAGATGGTGAAGCTGAACCGCTTCAACGACGGCGACACCGTGATCATCACGGCCGGTTCGCCCCCCGGCGTCCCCGGCACCACCAACATGGTCCGGGTGCACCACCTGGGCGGCGGAGAGCGCGACTGACGTCTCCCCCCGAACTGCGCCGAGGGCGCCCCCTGTTGCAGGGGGCGCCCTCGGCGTCTGTGCGGCAGCGGGGTCAGCCGGTGAGGTACTGGTGCAGACCCGGCACGTGCAGGTCACCGCCGAACTGACCGGCCTGCTTGACCTTCACGTTCGTGAAGTAGATCAGCGGGATGTTCAGCGGCGGCGGGTGCTCGGCGTCGAACGTGATCGGGATCAGCCCCAGGAGGTTGCCCGAGATCGACTCCGTGTACATGGTGGTCGTCCCGCCACGGATGGTGGACGTGGTGCCCTTGCCGGCCTGGACGTGGTACGTCTTGCCGTCGGGGCCGTCGACCGTCTGGTGCAGGTCACCGATGTCGGTGCCGTTCGAGATGACGTACTTCAGGACCTTCTTGATCGTGCCGTTGGGCGTGCGCACGTTCACGACGCCCTGGTAGTCCGCACCCTTGAGGGTCAGCGAACTGGCCTCCAGATGCCACGAGTCGTTCGGGACCTGAGCAGGGGTCTGCTCGTTGTCACCCTCGGCGTCCGTGGCGACCGGGCAGTTGTCCGGCACGCCGGTCTCGCTCGGCGACGGCGTGGGGACCACCTTGGTGGCCTTGTCCGCGACGTCGTCGACGGTCTTGCCGGCCTTGTCCACCGTGTCCTTGACCGCGTCCCCGGCCTTGTCCGCCGTGTCCGTGACGGGCTTGGTGACCTTGCCGACGGTGTCCTTGACGGTGCCGCCCACGTCCGTGGACTTGGACGCGGATGCCGACGGCGAGGGGGTCGGGGTCGCCGACTCCTTCTCCTTGGGCGTCAGCAGGTCCTTGAGCGCGTCGCCGACACCCAGCGGGTCGAGCGGGTTCTTGGTCTCGGAGGGCGCCGGGGTGGGCGTGGCCGTCTTGGTGCCGGCCGTGCTGCCGTCCGAGGAACCGCCAGAGGTGTCCGAGGGCTTGGACGCGGAGGGCGACGGGGTGGGCTCGGCCTTGTCGCCCGAGTCCGCCTTGTCGTCCGACGTGTCCTTGCCCGCGGACGCCGAGGGCGACGGCGTCGGGGTGGGCGAGGCGGACTCGTCACCCTTGCCGTCGGTCGCGTCCTTGCCGTCCTCGGACGCCTTGATCGCGTCGGCGCACGCCTTGTAGTCGTCGGCCGAGAACTTGGTGGGATTGTCCTTGGCCTGCGCCAGCGTGGGGGTCAGCCCCATGCCCATGAGCACGGCGGTGGGCATCGCCGCAATGGCTATCGCCTTGCCCGCGGGAATGTGCAGCCTGGTGAACATCGGCTTTCTGGGGGCTGCATGCCGCGGCCCGGTTCTCTCACGGAACTCTGCCGCAGAGTTCTCGTGACGCACCTCGTCAGCCGGCACGGTGCCTCCCGTTCGTCACGTCGTTACCGTTCGGGCTCGTTCCTGACAGATCGTTCGACGCACCGCCGAAGGCGTCGAAGGCTGCCGTCTCGCCCTTCTGGGCGTCCGCGTCGTCCGCGGACTTCCCGCCGCCCGTCTCCTGCTTCGCGGCCCGTGCGGGCCCCCAGGAGATGCCGAGAGCGCCGCCGAGCAGCGCCAGCAGGAAGCCGATGACGAAGCCACCGAAGTTGGAGACCACCAAGGAGACCAGGGCGAGCAGGATCGCAGCGACGCCCGCGAAGATGCGGGACATCGGCTGGAACCAGAGCGTCAGGCCGAGCACCACAAGCAGGACGCCGATGATCAGTGAACCGGCGCCGGCGGTCGTCGACATCCGGATGGTCATCGAGCCGAGCGTGAGATTCGCGTACGGGAAGTACATGATCGGAATGCCGCCCAGCAGCGTCAGCAGACCACCCCAGAATGGGCGCTGACCGCGCCACCCTCGGAACGATCGGCGCGTCCGGCCGAGCCTGTCGCCCAGCCCTGCTTGCGCTTCGGCGCTCATGTCGTACAGCTCCTCGGGAATGGCGTTGTTCTGTGGTGATGGTGCGTGTCGGATTCGGGCACGGGGACGTCCCGGAGCTTCCGTTCGCCCCCGCGCCCGGCCGTTCAGCGCTGTGAGTGAACTAGACCCTGGGGCCTAGTAGCACTCGTGTGCGCCCTTCTGCACCTGCATGTGCAGGCCGGAGAGCTTGAAGGTGCCGGCCGTGGTCGCCCACGCGCGCTGCTTGACATCTTCGAAGTGCACCGAGTCGGCCTGCTGCGAGAACGAGTCCGGGACGTACTTGTCGCCCTTGGACGGACCCGGACCCTTGGTGGTCGAGTCGATACCGACGCCGATGTCGATGTTCTTGAACGTGGCGTTGGTCGACAGGTCATCGGCGTCGATGTAGAGCTTCTTCGCCTCGACGCGGGGGCCGCCCGCACCGCCCGCGCTGAGCTTCATCGACACGTCACCGAAGACCGGCACCGGCACGACGACCGACTGGCACAGGTTGGTGATCTTCGCCTCGTTGAGGCCGACGACGGCAACCGGGTGTGCACCCGACTTACCGCTGTCGAGGGCCCCGTACTGGACGAATCCCGTACCGTCGAGCGAGTCGGCCGTCACCTTGAACGACTGACCCGAAACACTGAACGATGCCGCAAGCGCACCCTGCGAGAGGGCGACGCCTATCGCGGCAGTAGCCGCGACGCTCGGCACCATGACTACGGCGAACCGCTTCCATCTGGTTCCGCCACGAGCCACGGACTCCATGACTTTCCTCCTTCTCGGACGTACATCTCCGGCCCTGACTGCACCCCTTGGGGCGATCAGCCGGGCAGGGATGGGAGAAGTGCTACGTCCTCGGGAAGGAGAGCGCCCGTTTCGGGGGCGTGCAATGGCACCCGAATCACCGGCGATCACCCCCGAGCGACAACCACCACTGGTCGCACCTGACAGTCACGCGCAACCTGCTGGACAGGCCCTGCCGGGAAGCAGAGACCCCCCTGCCCAAGGCCGGCGGCACTGCTGCCGGCCTGCTCGGTGGGGACCCTGAAACCCCGCGACCCGATTGGCTGTCGGACTGCGGGATGAGGACCGAGCGTCGCCGATCGTGGTGCATTCTCGGCGCGGGCACAAGGGGGTTCGTTACTCGCTAGTAACGGACGGATAACCGAACAACGACCCGATGGTGTCACCCGACAACACAGGGTGGTGTCAAGCGAGTTGCCAAAGCAGAGGAAGAAGGGGCGTAACCGGACAGAAGATGCCCCTTGACTTACTCCAAGTAACAGCGGTCGCCTTTACCAAGTTTTGGTAAAACGCGACCGCTGTGTACCCGTGGAGACAGAACTTTCACCTGGGCACCACATAGCCCGGCGTTTAGGAACAGGTCAGAAACCGCTCAGAAGAGAACCCGGGCCAGAGCCGCACGGCCCGTAGTCACGCGCGGATCGTCGGAGCCGACGACCTCGAAGAGTTCGAGCAGCCGCACGCGCGCGGCGTTCCGTTCATCGCCCGCCGTGACCTTGACCGTGTCGACAAGTCGGCCGAACGCGTCCTCGACATGGCCTCCGACCAGGTCGAGGTCGGCGGCGGCGATCTGGGCGTCCACGTCGGAGGGCCGGTCCGCGGCGTCCTGACGGACCTTCTGCGGATCGAGACCCTGCACGCGCAGGAGCAACTCGGCCTGCGCCAGGCCCAGCTTGGCCTCGGTGTTGCCGGGGTCGTCGCTCAGCACGTTCTTGTACGCCTGGACGGCGCCCGCGAGGTCACCGGCGTCAAGAGCCTGGACGGCGGCTTCGAGCAGAGCGTCGTACGGGCCGACCGGAGCCTCCACGACCGGTGCGGCATCCTCCGCATCGGCGTCGACCGTGACGCCGGTCAGGCCGAAGCGCTCCTCGGCGACCTGGATCAACTGGTCGAGCGTCCCGCGGATCTGCTCGACCGGCGCGGCCCCCTGGAAGAGCGGCAGGGCCTGTCCGGCCACCACCGCGAAGACCGCCGGGATCCCCTGGACCCCGAACTGCTGCATCAGCATCTGATTGGCATCGACGTCGATCTTGGCGAGCACGAACCGGCCGTTGTACTCGGCCGCGAGGCCTTCGAGCAGCGGGCTCAGCTGCTTGCACGGCTCGCACCACTCGGCCCAGAAGTCGATGACGACGGGCACTTCGGCCGAACGCTGGAGGACCTCGCGCTCGAAACCGGCCTCGTCGACGTCGATGACGAGGCTCGACGGGGAGACGGCCCCGCCGCCGCCCTGCCGTGCGGACTCGGCGCGCGCCTGCTCCGCCTTCGCCTTGGCCTCCTGGGCCGCCTTCACCGCGGCGAGGTCGACGACTCCGCTCATGGACATGTTCCGTGGCTGCATGAGTACATCCTCCCCCTTCCGCGGTGTGTTGTGGGCCGGGACCACCCGTCGCGGCCTCCCGCCGGAGTGCGGGCACCGTCAGGGATCCGGCCGTGGGCGTGATCCGCGGCCCCAAGAGGGGCCGTTCTGCGGCCCGGAGGGGCCTGTGCGGCGCCGGGTCCCCACCCGGTGCCTCGTGGTTGTCGCAAGAATGATCGAGCTTTCGCTACAGGTCGTAGCGTAACTCTCGTGCGAGCCGTGTGGGGAGGGGGTTCCGGTGATCTTCGCTGTGGTCTGCCTCACGGCGCTATCCCTACCGGCCGGTATGGTCCTTTTCATGCAGAGCCGCATCCCCCCACCTCTCCCGAGAACGGGCCGCCCCCGAAGCGCCGCCGCCGACGCGGCGATCCTCGATGCGACCCGTGCGGCGCTGGTCGACCTCGGCTGGTCGAAACTCACGATGGGGGACGTGGCGTCCCGCGCGGGCGTCGCCAAGACGACGCTCTACCGGCGCTGGGCGAGTAAGAACGAGCTCGTCGTGGACGCGGTCGCGGTCCTCTTCGACGAGCTCGAACTCCCGGACAACGGCAGCCTCGCCGCCGACATCGGGGGCGTGGTCCTGCAGTTCGCGGCGCTCCTGAACCGTCCGGAGACCAAGACGGCGCTGATGGCGGTCGTCGCCGAGTCCACCCGCGACGAACCGCTGCGCGAGCGCATCCGCACCTCGATCGTGGACCGGCAGAAGCGCCTGGTCCTGGAGGGCCGCGCCCGCGCCCACGCGCGCGGCGAACTCCCCCTCGAAGCCGACCCGGCCGCCGCGGCCCGCACCGCCGACCTCATCTTCGACGTGGTCGCGGGAGCCGTGGTGCACCGCACGCTGGTGAGCGCGGAGCCGGTGGACGAGGAGTGGGTGGACCGGTTCACCGCCCTGCTCCTGGGCGGACTCGCCTCCGTACAGGCGTAGCCCGCCCGGGTTCCGTCACTTGTTCCAGGCGCAACTGCCCAGCGTGGCACGCTTCTTGGTGACCAGTCGGGCCGCCTCGTCCGCGGGCAGGACGCGGGTGTGCGAGCTTCGGCACACGACCGTGCGGTCCCCGTGTCCCGCGAGGTCCACGAGGATCTGGTCCCAGTGGCGGTACTGGACGTCGTGCGCGGAGTCGGCGTACGTGCGGACCGTGACGCGGTCCGGGGAGAACTGCTCGCGCCAGGTCGCGAGGGTGGCCGGCGGGACCGTGGTGTCCTTGTCGCCGCCGTACAGGTACACGGGGGCCGTCAGCTTCGACAGATCGGGGCCCGGCCGCTCGCAGTACAGTTTCTGCTCGTGGACCTGCGGTGCCGGATCCGCCTGCTGGCCGCGCTGGTTGTAGGTGCGGGCGCCGTCCTCGTACGCCGTGTCGGCGAAGCCCGGGATCGACTTGACGGGGCTGTCGTCGGGGAACGCCCACCACTTGCGCGGGTCGGTGATGGAGTCCTTCAGGGCCGCGGCGAGCGCGTCGTCGGACATCGAGCAGTACGCGGGCTTGTCGCCGTACGGGGGCAGGGCGGCTGCCAGGTGCAGGGCGGAGACGCGGCCGGGCGCGCGGGCGGCGAGTTCGGCGGCGTAGGGGCCGCCGCCGGAGATCGCGACGATCCTGAACTTCTTCACGCCGAGACGGTCGAGGACGTCGAGGGCGTCCCGCGCGAAGTCGGCCTTGCCGAGGGCGGGGTCGTAGGCGGTGTCGCCGAAGCCGTCGCGCTCGACGGAGATCAGCCGCAGGCCCAGGTCCGCGCGCGTGGTGCGGAAGAAGTCGGTCATGTGGACGGCACGCGCGCTGGTGCCGGTGCCGCCTATGTAGAGGACGGGGACGCCGTCGCGCGGGCCCGAGTCGGTGTAGTGGGCCGTGCGTCCGGACGGCAGCTTCGCGGCGCGCACGTCGGGGCCGAGGGGGTCGAAGGTGTCCTGCACCTTCGGCTCGGCCGGCGGACTCGCGCTCACCGCCCCGGATCCGCCGAGGACCATCCCGCCGAGCAGGGCTAGGGCGGCACATCCGACGGTCGTGGTGGTGCGGTTGAGTCCGGACAGACGCATGGAAACTCCAGGGGCAGGCGACGATCGACGTGCCCGCGCCTACCCCCCGCCGCACCGGGTGACACCTGTCACTCCTCAGGTGCCACCGGCGCGAACTCCCGTCAGAACCCGGGGGGTTCGGTGTACACGCCCCACTCGTCGCGCAGGATCCCGCAGATCTCGCCCAGGGTGGCCTCGGCGCGTACGGCGTCGAGCATGGGCGGGATCATGTTGCCGCCGTCGCGCGCGGCCTTCAGCATGTCGTCGAGGGCGTCGCGCACGCGGGCGTCGTCCCTGGCCGCCTTGCGGACGCCGAGCTCGCGCACCTGCTCGCGCTCGACCTCGTGGCTGACGCGCAGGATCTCCAGGTCGCCGGTGACGGACCCGTGGTGCGCGTTGACGCCGACGACCCGCTTGTCACCCTTCTCCAGCGCCTTCTGGTATTGGAACGCGGACTCGGCGATCTCGCCGGTGAACCAGCCGTCCTCGATGCCGCGCAGGATGCCCGAGGTCATCGGTCCGATGGGGTGCTGCCCGTCCGGGTGGGCGCGCAGACCGCGCTCCTTGATCTGCTCGAAGATCTTCTCCGCGTCGGCCTCGATGCGGTCCGTGAGCTGCTCCACGAACCACGAACCGCCCAGCGGGTCCGCGACGTTGGCGACGCCGGTCTCCTCCATGAGGACCTGCTGCGTGCGCAGCGCGATCTCGGCGGCCTGCTCGGAGGGGAGCGCCAGGGTCTCGTCGAGGGCGTTCGTGTGCAGCGAGTTGGTGCCGCCGAGCACGGCCGCGAGCGCCTCGACGGCGGTCCGCACGACGTTGTTGTACGGCTGCTGCGCGGTCAGGGAGACCCCGGCGGTCTGCGTGTGGAAGCGCAGCCACTGCGCCTTGTCGGTCTTCGCCCCGTACACGTCCCGCAGCCAGCGGGCCCAGATGCGGCGCGCGGCGCGGAACTTGGCGATCTCCTCGAAGAAGTCGAGGTGGGCGTCGAAGAAGAAGGAGAGGCCGGGCGCGAAGACGTCCACGTCGAGCCCGCGCGAGAGGCCGAGCTCCACGTAGCCGAAGCCGTCGGCGAGCGTGTACGCCAGCTCCTGCGCGGCCGTGGAGCCGGCCTCGCGGATGTGGTACCCGGAGACCGAGAGCGGCTTGTACGCGGGGATGCCCGCCGCGCAGTGCTCCATGAGGTCGCCGATCAGGCGCAGATGCGGCTCGGGCTGGAAGAGCCACTCCTTCTGCGCGATGTACTCCTTGAAGATGTCGGTCTGGAGCGTGCCGTTGAGGACGGCCGGGTCGACGCCCTGGCGCTCGGCGGCCACGAGGTACATGCAGAAGACGGGCACGGCGGGGCCCGAGATCGTCATGGACGTCGTGACGTCCCCGAGCGGGATGTCCTTGAACAGGACCTCCATGTCGGCGGCGGAGTCGATGGCGACGCCGCAGTGCCCGACCTCACCGAGCGAGCGCGGGTCGTCGGAGTCGCGCCCCATGAGCGTCGGCATGTCGAACGCGACGCTCAGCCCTCCCCCGCCGGCGGCGAGGATCATCTTGTACCGCTCATTGGTCTGCTCGGCGTTCCCGAACCCGGCGAACTGCCGGATCGTCCACGTACGGCCCCGGTATCCGGTCGGATACAGGCCGCGCGTGTACGGGTACTCGCCGGGCCAGCCGATCCGCTCGAAGCCCTCATAGGTGTCCCCGGGGCGCGGCCCGTAGACCGGGTCCACCGGGTCCCCCGAGAGCGTCGAGAAGTCGGCGTCCCGCTTGCGGGCGGAGTCGTACCGGGCCTGCCAGCGGCGGCGGCCCTCTTCGATGGCGTCAGCGTCCATGCTTCCCATGCCTTCAAATTTACTTGGACGTCCTAGTAAATGTCGATGGCAAACCGCCCGCACATCGTGCGGGCGGTGGGGGTGGCGGCGTCCGTCAGGCCTTGGCGACGGCCGGGCCGTCGTCGGTGACCTTGGAGTCCAGCTCGCGGGAGATCTTCCGCTCGACGAAGAACGCGGCGGTCGGGATCGTGCCGGCGATCAGGACCCACAGCTGCTTGCCGACCGGCCACTTCGCCTTGGAGCCCAGGTCGAAGGCGAAGACCAGGTAGACCACGTACAGCCAGCCGTGCGCGATGGCCACGACGCGCGTGACATCCGCCGCGCCGTCGATGCCGAGCACGTACTTGGCGATCATGCCGAGGCACAGCAGGACCAGCAGGACGCCCGTGACAAAGGCCATCACCCGGTACCGGGTCAGCACGCTTCGTTTCATGGATACGAGCGTAACGGCCCGTTTTGCGCGATCTTCGCGCGGGTCAGTCCTCGGCGAAGTCGTGCGCGGCGACCCGCAGCGGCCGCAGCATCGCGAAGATCTCGCCGCACTCCTCGGCGTCGTACACCCCGAGCCCGAAGTCCATCGCCATCAGGTCGCGGGTGGCGGCGTCGCAGACCTCGCGGCCCTTGGCGGTGATGGAGGCGAGCGTTCCGCGCCCGTCGTTCGGGTTGGGCCTCTTGTCGACGAGCCCGGACCGCACGAGGCGGTCGACGGTGTTCGTCACCGAGGTCGGGTGCACCATGAGCCGCTCGCCGATCTTCGACATCGGCAGCTCGCCGGCCTTCGAGAAGGTGAGCAGCACCAGCGCCTCGTAGCGCGCGAAGGTCAGCCCGTACGGCTTCACGACCGCGTCGACCTCGGCCAGGAGGATCTGGTGCGCGCGCATGATCGAGGTGATCGCGCCCATGGACGGCACGGACCCCCAGCGCTGCTTCCAGAGTTCGTCTGCGCGGGCGATGGGATCGAAGGCAAGGCTGAGCGGCTTCGGCACGCCCAAGACCTTACCGGCCGGTCATATGCTGGTCAGCCCCGTCTCGCTCCTCGGTCCTGAACGCGCGAAAGCCCCGGCCCGCCCGGGCCGGGGCTGCACACGCAAGACGGTTTCCGATCAGGTGTCACTCCGCGGCGAGATGCCGCTCCACCGTCGCGACCTTCGACGTCATGCCGTCCGTCACACCGGGGCGGATGTCCGCCTTGAGGACGAGGGACACACGCGGGGCCCGCGCCTCGACGGCGGCGACGGCGCGCTTCACGACGTCCATCACCTCGTCCCACGACTCGCCCTCGATGGTGGTGAACATCGCGTCGGTGTGGTTGGGGAGCCCGGATTCGCGTACGACGCGGACGGCGTCGGCCACGTACTCGCCGACGTCCTCGCCGACACCGAGCGGGGAGACCGAGAAGGCGACGATCATGCGCTCACGGCCTTCTCCTGGCGGGCGCGGGACGCGATGACCGCGGCCTCCGCCTCACGCTTCAGCTTGCGCTCGGCGAAGAAGCCGCCGGTCGGCAGGACGGAGAGGACGAAGTAGAGGGCGGCGGTCTTGACGCCCCACTTCGTACGGTTCCACGCGTCGAGCCAGAAGAGCACGTAGAGGACGAACAGGACGCCGTGCACCATGCCCATCACCGGGACGGCGTCGAACTCCGTGGTCCGCTTCAGCACCGAGCAGACGAGGAGCAGGAGGAAGGAGACGGCCTCCGGAGCGGAGACCAGGCGGAGTCGGCGGAGTGCGGAGGCGGTCTTGATGTCCACGGGGGCACCTTCGGCAGAAGCGGTGAGGGGGCGGGCGTTCGATCTTGTGAACGTAAGCACAAGCGCCGCCCATTGTGGCATCGGGGATGTCCCGGGGTTCGCTCAGGGTTCGTTCAGGGCCGGGACCCCTGTCCCGGGGGGCATCTCGCCCATTACCGTCACATCGTGGCTACGTTCCGACTCCAAGGCAGCAGAGTGCTCGCCGTCGACATGACGGGCGACGGCGTCAAGGCGAAGAACGGCTCGATGGTCGCGTACGACGGCCGGATGGCGTTCAAGAAGATGACGGGCGGCGGCGAGGGCATCCGCGGCATGGTGACCCGCCGCCTCACCGGCGAGGAGATGACGGTGATGGAGGTGAAGGGGCAGGGCACGTGCTGGTTCGCGGACCGGGCGAGCGAGATCAGCGTCGTGAACCTGCGGGGCGACAAGCTCTTCGTCGAGTCGAGCAATCTGCTCTGCACGGACGCGGGCCTGCGCACCGGCACGTCCTTCACCGGTGTGCGGGGCGCCTCCCAGGGCAACGGCCTGTTCACGACGACCGTCGAGGGCCACGGCCAGGCGGCGATCATGAGCGAGGGCCCCGCGGTGGTGCTCCGCGTCAGCCGGGACCACCCCCTGACCGTCGACCCGGGCGCGTACGTCGCACATCAGGGGAATGTGCGGCAGACCTTCCAGTCGGGCGTCACGTTCCGCACGTTCCTGGGCGAGGGCGGCGGCGAGGCCTTCCAGATCCGCTTCGAGGGCGACGGCCTGGTCTACGTACAGCCCAGTGAGCGCAACACGATCGCGGGGGACGTGTGAGATGCCCTTCCGTGAGATCAACTCGAAGATGGTCGAGGCGACGGTCGTCCCCGGGCAGCGGATCTACAGCCAGCGCGGCGCGATGCTCGCCTACAAGGGGGACGTGACCTTCACGCCCAGCATCCAGGGCGGCCAGGGCGGGGTGATGTCCATGATCGGGCGCCGCGTGGCGAACGAGGCGACGCCGCTGATGACCGTGGACGGCAGCGGCACCGTGCTCTTCGGGCACGGCGGCCATCACGTGCAGGTGATATCCCTCTCCGGAGACACCCTCCACGTGGAGGCGGACCGGCTGCTCGCCTTCGACGGGAGTCTTCAGCAGGGCACGATGTTCATGGGCTCGCAGGGCGGCGTCATGGGGATGGTGCGCGGCCAGGTCACCGGCCAGGGCCTGTTCACCACGACCCTCAAGGGGCACGGAGCGGTCGCCGTCATGGCGCACGGCGGCGTCATCGAGCTGCCGATCACCCCGGGCCGCCCCGTCCATGTCGACCCGCAGGCATACGTCGCGCACCACGGCGACGTACGGAACAAGCTGTCCACGGCCCTCGGCTGGCGCGACATGGTGGGACGCGGCTCCGGCGAGGCGTTCCAGCTGGAGCTCAGCGGCAGCGGCGCGGTGTACGTCCAGGCCTCGGAGGAGAAGCTGTGAGCACCCCGGTGATCTTCGACCCGGCCACCCTGCCGGCCGACGACAATGTGAACGCGTACACGTTCTGTGTGGAGCTCAAGGGCAGCAGCTGGTTCCTGCAGAAGGGCAAGATGATCGCCTACTACGGGCGCATCGACTTCAACGGGATCGGCCACGGCCGCCTCGACCGCCTCGTGCGGACGTCCTTCCACTCCCCGCTGCACGCGAGCGACTGGGTCGTGGCGGAGGGCTCGGGCAAGATGCTGCTCGCCGACCGGGCCTTCGACGTGAATTCGTACGACCTGGAGCACGGGAACCTGACGATCCGCTCGGGCAACCTGCTCGCTTTTCAGCCAACTCTCGCGCTGAAGCAGTCGATCGTTCCCGGCTTTCTGACACTCATTGGCACGGGCAAATTCGTGGCGGCCTCGAGCGGCCCGGTGGTCTTCATGGAGCCGCCGATCCGCGTTGATCCACAGGCGCTGGTCGGCTGGGCCGACTGCCCGTCGCCGTGCCACCACTACGACCACGCCTATCTGACGGGCGTGATCGGCGGTCTACGTGCGATGACGGGCGTCGGAGGCGTCTCCGGGGAGGAGCACCAGTTCGAGTTCGTGGGCGCCGGGACGGTATTGCTGCAGTCCACAGAGGCATTGATGGCCGAGCAGGCGACGGGCGCGGTGCCGCGGCAGGCAGGTGTGCCGGGGGGTCAGGGGGCACCCGGACAGCAGCCGGGGGTACCGCGTCTTCCCGGACAGCTCGGCGACCTCCAGCGTCGCTTCGGACTGTGAGCGGTAATCTGCGGAGTGTGACGTCGAACGCGTGACCCCTTTGTGCCTCGAAGGGGTGGGAGGCGTCACATCCCCCACTTTCGTTCGCATTTCAACTTCTTAGGTAGACTCAATACATGGAGACCGAGACGGCCACACGCTGGCTGACCGACGAGGAACAGTGCGCCTGGCGCACGCACGTAGAGGTCAACAGGATGCTGACGTACCAGCTCGAGAAGGACCTCCAGCCGTTCGGCCTGACGATGAACGACTACGACATCCTCGTGCATCTCTCCGAGACGGACGACCACCGGATGCGCATGAGCGATCTCGCGACCGCCACCCTGCAGTCCAAGAGCCGGCTCTCCCATCAGATCACCCGCATGGAGAACGCCGGACTCGTCCGCCGCGAGAACTGCGAGTCCGACCGCCGCGGCCTCTACACGGTCCTGACCGAGGACGGCATGGAGACCATGAAGAAGGTCTCCCCTCACCATGTGGCGTCCGTACGGCGGCACTTCGTGGATCTGATCTCCACCGAGGAGCTCGACGCCCTCCACAAGGCGCTGACCCCGATCGCCGACCACCTGCGTTCGCAGCGCGGCAAACCGTGACCATTGCGAACGGGGAACGCCGGCCTTCCCCGTCCGCCGCCCTCAGGCCCTCGGCGCCACCGGCAGCCTGAGTTCGAAGAGCGCTCCGCCCGCGGGCGACGAGCGGACCGTCAGGGCGCCGCCGTGCCGCACGGCGACGTCCCTGGCGATGGCGAGTCCCAGACCCGCCCCGCCGTCGTCCCGGGCCCGCGCGTCGTCCAGGCGCACGAACCTTTCGAAGATCCGCTCCCGCTCCGCCTCCGGCACCCCCGCGCCGTCGTCGCCGACCTCGACGACCGCCCACTCCCCCTCGGCCCGTACGGCGATGTCCACCTGGGACCGGGCGTGACGCTGCGCGTTGTCCAGCAGATTCCCGACCACCCGCGCCAGCTGGCTGCGCGAGCCCGCCACCTCGACGGATGCGAGACGCGGGTGCACCGCGACACGGCCCGCCGGGCGCTGCGACAGCTCCTCGCCGGCCAGGGCCGCCAGATCGACGCGCGCCCCGCCCGGCCGCTCCCCCGCGTCCAGCCTGGCGAGCAGCAGGAGTCCCGCGGCGAGCTCCTGGAGCCGCACCGTGTCGGCCACCGCCCCGTCCACGTCGAGCAGTTCGGGGTGGGCGGCTCCCACTTCCAGCTGGGTGCGCAGCGACGCGATGGGGCTGCGCAGCTCGTGCGAGGCGTCGGCGACGAACCGGCGCTGGCGCTCCACGGATGTCTCCAGCGCCGCGAGCGTCTCGTTCGTGGTCCGCGCGAGACGCGCCACCTCGTCGTGCGTGCCCGGTTCCGGCACCCGGCGCGCCAGGTCCTGCGACGCCGTGATCGCGGACATCTCGCTCCGGATGCCCTCGACGGGGCGCAGGGCCCTGCGGGTCACCAGCCAGGTGACCGCGGCGACGACACCGAGCAGCACCGGGAAGCCGATCAGCATGACGGTCAGCGCGGTGCCGACGGCGCTCTGTTCGGCGGACAGCGAGGCACCCGCGTACACGGTGAGGTCGCCCTGCCGGGTCTTCTTCACCTCCAGGGCGGCGAACCGGTAGTCCCGGGTCTCCCCGTCGACGGTGGCCGAGCCCTCGCTCCGCTCGGCGTCGTCGGCGATCTCCCCGTAGGCGTACGAGTCGTCGTCCCCGCCCTTGCCCCCATGACGGTCGGACCCCCCGTCGTCGTCATCGCCACCGTCGTCGGCCGGCGGGGTCACCGGTTTGACGGCGGACGAGCCGGTCCCGCTGATCCGCTCCAGGTCCTCGCTCGCCGCCAGGAGCCGGCCGTCGCTGTCGACGACCTGGACCGGGGTGTCGTCCCCGCCCGGGAGGTCGAGAGCGTTGGGCGCGGTGCCCGTCGCGATCGACACGGCGACCTTGCGGGCCGAGGACTCCGCCTCGCTCGACGCCTGGTCGGTGAGGTTGGACCGCAGCGCGAGCAGCACGGAGGCGCCGGCGGCGAGGAGCGCGACGGCGACGACGAGGGTCGCGCCGAGCGTGGCTCTGGCCCGTACGGAACCGAACAGCCGGCGCCTCATCGCGGCGCCTCCAGGCGGTAGCCCGCCCCGCGCACCGTCCTGATCAGCTCCGCGCCCAGCTTCTTGCGCAGGGTGCTGATGTACACCTCGACGATGTTCGGGTCGCCGTCGTACGCGAAGTCCCAGACGTGCTCCAGGATCTCCGCCTTCGAGACGACCTCGCCGGTCCGCACCACCAGCTGCTCCAGGACCGCGAACTCCTTTGCCGTGAGCGGCACTTCGCTCTCGTCGCGCAGGACACGGCGCGCGGCGGTGTCGACGCGCAGCGGGCCGAGCGTGTGGACGGACGAACCGCCCGCTGCGCCGCGGCGGCGCAGGAGCGCCTTCACGCGCGCGACGAGGACCACGTACGAGAACGGCTTGGTGAGGTAGTCGTCGGCGCCCGTGTCGAGCCCCTCCGCCTCGTCGTACTCGCCGTCCTTGGCCGTGAGCATGAGGATCGGCACGTCGTGGCCGGCGGCGCGCAGGGCGGCGCAGACGCGGTAGCCGTTCATGCCCGGCAGCATGATGTCGAGGACGACCAGGTCGTACGCGCCCTCGGCCGCCCGGTGCAGCCCTTCGAGGCCGTCGTGGACGACGTCGACGGCGAACCCCTCGGCGGTCAGGCCCCGGGCGAGGGAGAGGGCGAGACGCTTTTCGTCTTCCACGATCAAGAATCGAGGGGGGCGACGCGAAGCGTCTCGGACAACGTGGCGGTGGGAGACGGGTGGGCGCATGTGGGCCAGGGTCGCAAACGGAACCTGAAGAAGTCTTCAGGGTCCTTCAGCGGGGCTTCAGCATCGGTCGGCCACTGTGGTTCCCGTCGAAGCGCACCGGATGTCCGGTGGGCCGGGAACGTCTCGGGGAGGATCCCTCATGAAGCGCAACATCGTGATCTCCACCATCGCCGTCGTGGCCCTGATCGGCGGCGGCACCGCGACCGCCGTCGCGGTCTCGGGCGGCGACGACAGCACGGCGGGCACGTCGGCCCCGTCGCGGGGCACGGGGTCGAGCGGCCACGAAGACGACCGCGCGGAGCACGTCACCGAGCTGAAGGCCGCGAAGGTGACGGCCTCGGACGCCATCGCCGCGGCCCTCAAGTCGGTGCCCGGCACGGCGGTGTCCGCCGAGCTCGACGACGAGAACAACCAGGTGGTCTGGGAGGTCGAGGTCCTGAACGGCACGACGTGGCACGACGTCCTCGTCGACCCCGCCACGGGCAAGGTCACCGGTTCGCACACCTCACGGCACGACGACACCGCCCGCGTCACCGCCATCCTGAAGGGCGCGAGGACGACGGCGCAGGACGCGGCTCGCGCCGCCGCTGCGAAGGACGCCGTCACCGAGATCGACCTCGACGACGACGGCACGGCCCACGCCTGGGAGGCCGAGACCACGTCGGCGAACGGCACCGACGCCGACTGGCGCGTCGACCTCCGGACCGGCGCGGTGACCCCGGACCACTCGTCCCACGACGACAGCGACGACGACAGCCGCGACGACCACGCGACGCGCGCCACGCACGACGCGGGCGACGACCACGGCCGCGACGACACCGCCACACACGACGCCGGTGA
Organism: Streptomyces sp. NPDC090032; assembly: GCF_044748025.1. Lineage (NCBI taxonomy): Bacteria > Bacillati > Actinomycetota > Actinomycetes > Kitasatosporales > Streptomycetaceae > Streptomyces > Streptomyces sp. NPDC090032. The sequence goes on from NZ_JBIVFF010000018.1 coordinate 46,421, forward strand.
CGACCACGGCCGCGACGACACCGCCACGCACGACACCCGTGACGACCACAGCAACGACGACACCGCCACACACGACGCTGGTGACGACCACGGCGGTCACGGCCGCGGTCACGACTCCGACGACGACCATGGCCACCACGGCGACGACGACTGACGTCAGCGCCGGCAAGTTCGGCTCGGCGCAGGTCAGTTCAGCGCGCCGCCGAGCCCGTCTCCTGAGCCGCGGTCGGGGCACCGTCCCCGGGCGCGGCTTCCGGCGTCGTACGGGCGCCGCGCATGCCCCGTACGCCCCACACCGCCGCCGCGACCGGCGCCGCCGCGGCGACGGCGAAGCAGGCCGCGAGCGGGAGGCGGGCCACCAGGAGGCCCGCGCCCGCCGTGCCGGCGGAGATACCGGCGTTCACCGCCGTGTTGACCCAGGCCCCGGCCTGGGTGCGGAACGCCGGGCCTGCCGTCTCGTCCGCCACGAGATACGCGGTCGTCAGGGCGGGCGCGACGAAGACGCCCGCGATCACGGCCGCCGCGCCGAGCGTCACCAGACCCGGCGCGAGCGCCGCCGCCCCCAGCGCGGCGGCGAGCCCCGCGGCGAGGAACGGCAGCCGGGTGCGGGCGGGAGCGGACCAGGTGACGGCGCCGTTCGCGAGGCCGCCGACCGCGCTGCCCGCCGAGAGCGCGGCCATCACCCAGGCGACGGCGTCGGCGTGCTGCCGGGCGTCGGCGAAGGCGAGGACGAGCAGGTCGAGTGCGCCGAGGGCGAGGCCGACACCCACCGCGACGACCACCGGCTGCGCGAGGCCGCGCACCGGCGAGACCCCACCGGACCGCCCGCGCCGGACCGCGTCCCGGCCGGCGATGCCCCGTACGGCCGGGGACGCCACGAACGCGGCGGTTCCCACGGCCACCAGGACCGCGCTGACGGCGACGCCGAACGCCGCGGGGGCGAACTGCACGACCACGCCCACGATGAGCGGGCCCGACACGAACAGCACCTCCTCGGCCACGCCGTCGAGGCTGTACGCGCGCTGGAGCAGCCCTTCGCGCTTGCCGGCGAGTTCGCTCCACACGGTCCGCATGGTCGGGCCGAGAGGCGGGGTGCACGCGCCCGCGGCGAGGGCGGCGGCGCCGAGCACGAGGGCGGAGGCCCCCGGCCGCCAGGTCAGGGCGGCGAGCACGCCGAGCAGCACGGCGTACGCCCCGGTCATCGGCGGGAGCGCGCGGCGCGGCCCGTACCGGTCGATGAGGAGCGCTCTCAGGGGCGAGAGGAAGACGCTCGCGGCGCCGAAGAGCGCCATGGCCGTGCCCGCGACGGCGTACGAGCCGGTGGCGGACTTCACCGCGAGCATCAGGGACAGGGACACGGTCCCGTAGGAGAGCCGCCCGAGCAGGGCGGCGCCGAAGGTACGGCGGGCATGGGGGACGCGCAGAAGCGCTGCGTACGACGACATGGGTGGGAGTTCCTCGGAACGAAGGGCACACGGACGCCGGAGACCGCGACATCACCGTTCGACGGTGGTCGCGGCCGGGTCGTGCCCTACGCACAGAGAAGGAACATACGTCCAACATAACAGCGGGGAGCGGGAGTTGGCCATGGATGACACCGCGGCACAGCCCCGCCCCACTGTCCGGTCAGGCCTCCGTCAGGCCCTCCACCAGGGAGTCCGCCGCCCGGTACGGATCGAGCTCGCCCGCCACGATGCGCTCGGCCAGCGAGCTGAGGCGGCGGTCGCCGTGGAGGTCCGCGATGCGCTCGCGCAGGGCCGTGACGGCGATGGTCTCGACCTCGCGGGAGGCGCGGGCGAGGCGGCGCTCCTGGAGGACACCGTGCTCCTCCATCCACGCCCGGTGCTTCTCGAGCGCCTCGACGACCTCGTCGATGCCCTCGCCGCGGGCCGCGACGGTCTTCACGATGGGCGGGCGCCAGTCACCGGCGCCCCTGGACTCGCCGAGGCCCAGCATGTGGTTGAGCTCGCGGGCGGTCGCGTCCGCGCCGTCGCGGTCGGCCTTGTTGACGACGTAGACGTCGCCGATCTCCAGGATTCCGGCCTTGGCCGCCTGGATCCCGTCGCCCATGCCGGGGGCGAGCAGGACCACGGACGTATCGGCCTGCGAGGCGATCTCGACCTCGGACTGGCCGACGCCGACCGTCTCCACGAGGACCACGTCGCAGCCGGCCGCGTCGAGCACCCGGATCGCCTGCGGCGCGGCCCACGCCAGGCCGCCCAGGTGCCCGCGCGTGGCCATGGAACGGATGTACACACCAGGGTCGGACGCGTGCTCCGACATACGGACGCGGTCACCGAGCAGGGCACCGCCGCTGAACGGCGACGACGGGTCGACGGCGAGCACACCGACCCGCTTCCCGGCCCGCCGGTAGGCGCTGACCAGGGCGGACGTGGACGTGGACTTGCCGACGCCCGGCGACCCGGTGAGCCCGACGACGTACGCGTGCCCCGCGAGCGGGGCCAGCGCAGCCATCACCTCGCGCAGCTGCGGGGACGCCCCCTCCACGAGGGAGATCAGCCGGGCCACGGCCCTGGGCCGGCCTTCCCTGGCCTGGGCCACCAGGGTGGAGACGTCCTGCATCACAGCTCCGTTCAGTGAATTTCCGTACCGACCGACATACAGCAGCGGGGTCGCGCCGCGGCGCTACGCCTTGGGTACCCGCACGATCAGCGCGTCACCCTGACCGCCGCCGCCGCACAGCGCGGCCGCGCCGACGCCGCCGCCGCGACGCTTCAGCTCCAGCGCGAGGTGCAGGACGACACGGGCGCCGGACATCCCGATCGGGTGACCCAGGGCGATCGCGCCGCCGTTGACGTTCACCTTTTCCGAGGACACGCCGAGGTCCTTCATTGACTGCACGGCGACGGCCGCGAAGGCCTCGTTGATCTCGATGAGGTCGAGGTCCTCGACGCCCAGGCCCTCCTTCTTGAGGGCGTGCCGGATGGCGTTGGACGGCTGCGACTGGAGCGAGTTGTCGGGGCCCGCCACGTTCCCGTGGGCGCCGATCTCGGCGATCCACTCCAGGCCGAGCTCCTGCGCCTTCGCCTTGCTCATGACGACGACCGCGGCGGCGCCGTCGGAGATCTGCGAGGACGTGCCGGCCGTGATCGTGCCGTCCTTGGCGAACGCGGGCCGCAGCTTGCCGAGCGACTCGGCGGTCGTCTCGGCGCGGATGCCCTCGTCCTTGCTGAACAGGACCGGGTCACCCTTGCGCTGCGGGATCTCGACGGGGGTGATCTCGGCCTCGAAGAGGCCGTTCTTCTGGGCGGCGGCGGCGCGCTGGTGCGACTGCGCGGCGATCTCGTCCTGCTCGGGGCGCTTGATGCCGAGGCGGGCGTTGTGCTTCTCCGTCGACTCACCCATCGGGATGTTCTCGAAGGAGTCGGTCAGACCGTCGTACGCCATCGCGTCGAGCATCTCGACGGCGCCGTACTTGTAGCCCTCACGGGACTTGGGGAGCAGGTGGGGCGCGTTCGTCATGGACTCCTGGCCGCCCGCGACGACGACGTCGAACTCGCCGGCGCGGATCAGCTGGTCGGCGAGCGCGATGGCGTCGAGACCGGAGAGACACACCTTGTTGATGGTCAGCGCCGGCACGTTCATGGGGATGCCGGCCTTGACGGCCGCCTGGCGCGCGGGGATCTGCCCTGCCCCCGCCTGGAGCACCTGGCCCATGATCACGTACTGCACCTGGTCTCCGCCGATCCCGGCCCGGTCGAGCGCCGCCTTGATGGCGAACCCTCCGAGGTCGGCTCCGGAGAAGGACTTCAGCGAGCCGAGCAGTCGGCCCATGGGCGTACGGGCGCCCGCGACGATGACGGAGGTGGTACCGGTCGTTCCAGACATGAGGCACGGCCCCTTGGAGATGAGGAGTGAACGAGGGTTTACTCGAATGTACTGAGCAGTACCCCGCACGTCACCGGCCGAACGGTGTGATCGCGCGCACGTTGCGTAACCATGTCCGACCGCGCTGCACTTACAGCATGCTGACGCGAATCGACCACATCGGAATCGCCTGTTTCGACCTCGACAAGACCGTTGAGTTCTACCGCGCTACCTACGGCTTCGAAGTCTTCCACTCAGAAGTGAACGAGGAGCAAGGCGTGCGCGAGGCCATGCTCAAGATCAACGAGACGAGCGACGGCGGGGCCTCCTACCTCCAGCTCCTCGAACCCACCCGCGAGGACTCCGCGGTCGGGAAGTGGCTGGCCAAGAACGGTGAGGGCGTCCATCACATCGCCTTCGGCACCGCGGACGTCGACGCCGACTCCGAGGACATCAGGGGCAAGGGCGTACGCGTCCTGTACGACGAGCCGCGCACCGGTTCGATGGGGTCGCGCATCACCTTCCTGCACCCCAAGGACTGCCACGGCGTACTGACCGAACTCGTCACTTCCGCACCGGTTGAGTCGCCTGAGCACTGACCTCCGTATATCTGGGCCGGTAGGGTTGGGGGCGGCCGTCCGTCACACGGACGGCCGCGGACCGGGGTCCGGGTTTCGGGGGGCGAGCGACGGGGCAGCAGCCCATGCTCCGCCGTTGATCTGACACCATTCCCCGGGGGCCCCGTTCGGCGTATGGACGGTGCCCGCTTGGAGAGACTTGCGACCAGGAGTGGGGTCTCCCTTGCTCGAACGCAGTTGAGAGCTTGGAGTGGGGTCTCCCCTGCTCGAACGCAGTTGAGAGCTTGGGGAAGGATGGGACCGCGCAGTGCGGGGCTACGAGAGCCAGGACAGCCGGCGGCCGGCTGAGACCGACCATCTCTCGCGGTTCGAGGCCGAGATGGACCGGCTGAAGACCGAGCGGGAGAAGGCGGTCCAGCACGCCGAGGACCTGGGCTACCAGGTCGAGGTGTTGCGCGCCAAGCTGCACGAGGCGCGTCGCAACCTCGCGTCCCGTCCTGCCTACGACGGCGGGGACATCGGGTACCAGGCCGAGCAGCTGCTGCGTAACGCGCAGATCCAGGCCGACCAGCTGCGCGCCGACGCCGAGCGCGAGCTGCGCGACACCCGCGCCCAGACGCAGCGCATCCTCCAGGAGCACGCCGAGCAGCAGTCCCGGCTCCAGTCCGAGCTGCACGCCGAGGCCGTCTCGCGCCGCCAGCAGCTCGACCAGGAGCTGGCCGAGCGCCGCCAGACCGTCGAGGCACACGTCAACGAGAACGTGGCGTGGGCCGAGCAGCTGCGCTCCCGCAGCGAGCAGCAGGCCCGCCGGCTCGTCGACGAGTCCCGCGCCGAGGCGGACCAGGCGCTCGCCGCCGCCCGCGCCGAGGCCGAGCGGGTCGCCACCGAGGCCCGCCAGCGCCTGACGTCGGAGGCCGAGACGGCCCGCGCCGAGGCCGAGGCCCTGCTGCGCCGCGCCCGCACCGACGCCGAACGCCTCCTGAACGCCGCGTCCACGCAGGCCCAGGAAGCCACCGACCACGCCGAGCAGCTGCGCTCGTCCACGGCCACCGAGTCGGACACGGCCCGCCGCCAGTCCGCCGAGCTGAGCCGCGCCGCCGAGCAGCGCCTGTCCGAGGCCGACGCGGCGCTGCGCGAAGCGCGCGCGTCGGCGGAGAAGGTCCTCACCGAGGCGAAGGACGCCGCGGCCAAGCAGCTCGCGAACGCCGAGTCGGCGAACGAGCAGCGCACGCGCACCGCCAAGGAGCAGGTAGCCCGGCTCGTCTCGGAGGCCACCAAGGAGGCCGAGGCCACCAAGTCGGAGGCCGAGCAGGTCGTCACCGACGCCAAGGAGCAGGCCGAGAAGATCCTCGCCGAGGCCGGCGAGAAGGCACGCAACGTCACGGCCGAGGAGACCGCCTCCCAGCTCGCCAAGGCCGCCCGTACGGCCGAAGAGGTACTCACCAAGGCGTCCCAGGACGCGAAGGCCACCACGAAGGCCGCCTCCGAGGAGGCCGAGCGGCTGCGCAGCGAGGCCGAGGCCGAGGCGGACCGGCTGCGTGGCGAGGCGCACGACATCGCGGAGCAGCTCAAGGGCGCCGCGAAGGACGACACCAAGGACTACCGCGCCAAGACCGTCGAGCTCCAGGAGGAGGCGCGGCGGCTGCGCGGCGAGGCCGAGCAGCTGCGGGCGGAGGCGGTCGACGAGGGCGAGCGCATCCGCAGCGAGGCGCGGCGCGAGGCCGTCCAGCAGATCGAGGAGGCGGCCAGGACCGCCGAGGAGCTGCTCGCCAAGGCGAAGGCGGACGCGGACGAGCTGCGGGCCGGCGCGCAGACCGAGAGCGAGCGGGTCCGCACCGAGGCCATCGAGCGCGCCACGAACCTGCGCAAGCAGGCCGAGGAGACCCTGGAGCGCACCCGCGCCGAGGCCGAGCGGCACCGCGAGGAGGCCGCCGAGCAGGCCGAGGCCACCAAGGCGGAGGCCGAGCGGGCCGCGCAGGAGCTGCGCGAGGACACCGAGCGCGCCGTCGCGGCCCGGCAGTCGGAGGCCGCCGAGGAGCTGACCCGGCTGCACACCGAGGCCGAGCAGCGCCTGACGGCGTCCGAGACCGCGCTCACCGACGCGCGAGCCGAGTCGGAGCGCATCCGCCGCGAGACCGCGGACGAGACGGAGCGGCTGCGCGCCGAGGCCGCCGAGCGGATCCGTACGCTCCAGGCGCAGGCCGAGACGGAGGCCGACCGGCTGCGCACCGAGGCCGCGTCGGACGCGTCCGGGACCCGCGCCGAGGCGGAGAACGTCGCCGTACGGCTGCGGTCCGAGGCCGCGGCCGAGGCCGAGCGGCTCAAGTCGGAGGCGCAGGAGAGCGCCGACCGGGTGCGCGCGGAGGCCGCCGCCGCCGCCGAGCGGGTCGCCACGGAGGCGGCCGAGGCGCTCACCGCCGCCCAGGAGGAGGCCGCCAGGCGGCGCCGCGAGGCCGAGGAGACCCTCGGTTCCGCGCGCCAGGAGGCCGACCAGGAGCGCGAGCGGGCCCGCGAGCAGAGCGAGGAACTCCTCGCGGTCGCCCGCGCCCGTGTCGAGGAGGCACAGGCCGAGGCCGTACGTCTCGTGGAGGAGGCCGACCGGCGCTCCACCGAGATGGTCGGCGCCGCCGAGCAGACCGCGCAGCAGGTGCGTGACTCCGTGTCCGGGCTCCAGGAGCAGGCGCAGGAGGAGATCGCGGGCTTGCGCAGCGCGGCGGAGCACGCGTCCGAGCGCACCAGGCGCGAGGCGCAGGAGGAGGCCGACCGGGTCCGCGCCGACGCCTACGCGGAGCGCGAGCGCGCCACCGAGGACGCCAACCGCGTGCGCGGCGAGGCCGCCGCCGAGTCGGAGGCCGCCAAGTCCCTTGCGGAGCGCACGGTTTCCGAGGCGATCGCCGAGTCGGAGCGGATGCGGTCCGAGGCGTCGGAGCACGCCCAGCGGGTCCGTACGGAGGTCTCCGAGCGGCTCGCGTCGGCCGAGCAGGACGCGACCCGCAGCCGGGCCGAGGCCCGCGAGGACGCCAACCGGATCCGTTCGGACGCCGCCACCCAGGCGGACACCCTCATCACGGAGGCCACGAGCGAGGCCGAGCGCCTCACCCGCGAGACGAACACCGAGGCGGAGCGCGTCCGTTCCGAGTCGACGGCCGCGGCGGAGAAGCGGGTCGGCGACGCCACGGAGGCCGCCGAGCGCCTGACGAACGAGACGAACACGGAGGCGGAGCGCGTCCGTTCGGAGTCCGTCGCGCGTGCCGAGCAGCTCGTCGGCGACGCCACCGCCGAGGCCGCCAGGCTGCACGCGGAGTCCACCGCGGCGGCCGAGCAGCTCGCGAACGAGACCCGTACCGAGGCCGAGCGGGTGCGCGCCGAGGCGGTCGCCAAGGCCGAGAAGCTCATCGCGGACGCGGCCGGGGACGCCGAGCGGCTGCGCGCCGAGGCGGCCGAGACGGTCGGGTCCGCGCAGCAGCATGCCGAGCGGATCCGCAGCGAGTCGGAGCGCGTCAAGGCGGAGGCGGCGGCCGAGGCCGAGCGGCTCACGTCCGCTGCGCGCGGCGAGGCCGAGCGGACCCTCGACGAGACCCGCAAGGACGCCAACAAGCGCCGCTCGGAGGCCGCCGAGCAGGTCGACAAGCTCATCACGGAGGCGAGCTCGGAGGCCGAGAAGCTGACGTCCGAGGCGCAGCAGGCCGCGCTGAAGGCGACCACGGACGCCGAGTCGCAGGCCGACAAGATGGTCGGCGCGGCCCGCAAGGAGGCCGACCGGCTGGTCTCCGAGGCGACCGTCGAGGGCAACTCCCTGGTGGAGAAGTCCCGTACGGACGCGGACGAGTTGCTCGTCGGCGCACGCCGTGACGCGACGGCGATCAGGGAGCGTGCCGAGGAGCTGCGCGAGCGCATCACCGGCGAGATCGACGAGCTGCACGAGCGGGCGCGGCGCGAGTCCGCCGAGGCCATGAAGACGGCCGGCGAGCGGTGCGACGCGCTGGTGAAGGCCGCCGAGGAGCAGCTCGCCGAGGCGCAGGCGAAGGCCAAGGAGATGGTCTCGGAGGCGGGTTCGGAGGCGAGCAAGGTCCGGATCGCCGCCGTGAAGAAGGCCGAGGGCCTGCTCAAGGAGGCCGGGGCGAAGAAGAACGAGCTGACCCGCGAGGCCGAGCGCGTCCTGTCCGAGGCGCAGGCGGAGGCGGAGCGCACGGTGGCCGAGGGCAAGCGCGAGCTGGAGGTCCTGGTGCGCCGGCGCGAGGACATCAACGCCGAGATCTCCCGGGTCCAGGACGTCCTGGAGGCGTTGGAGTCCTTCGAGACCCCGTCCGCCGGCGGCGGGACCAAGGACGGTGCCGTCAAGGCGGGAGCCGCCGCGGGCGCTACCCGATCGGGTGGCAAGGGGTCGGAAGGGTAGCCAGGACGACAACGGGCGTGCTTGGTAAGGACCTTCGGCGCCGCCGCTGGCAAGCCATCCTGCGGTTAGCCACTCAAAAGGGGTGTCATTCTCCAGATCAAACGGGCATCTGCTCGATGACACGCCGCTTTGACCCCTAGGATTCCCCCTATCACCTCACCGGTCTCATTCGACAGGAACCCCATGAGCGACACTTCCCCCTACGGCTTCGAGCTTGTGCGGCGTGGGTACGACCGCGCTCAGGTGGACGAACGCATTTCCAAGCTCGTCTCCGACCGTGACAGCGCTCTCGCTCGTATCACTGCTCTGGAAAAGCGCATCGAGGAGCTCCACCTCGAGACGCAGAACGCCCAGGCGCAGGTGAACGATGCCGAGCCGTCGTACGCCGGCCTCGGCGCGCGCGTCGAGAAGATCCTCCGCCTCGCCGAGGAGGAGGCGAAGGACCTGCGCGAGGAGGCCCGTCGCGCCGCCGAGCAGCACCGCGAGCTCGCCGAGTCGGCGGCCCAGCAGGTGCGCAACGACGCAGAATCGTTTGCTGCGGAGCGCAAGTCCAAGGCCGAGGACGAAGGCGTCCGGATTGTCGAGAAGGCCAAGAGCGAAGCGGGCACGCTGCGCGCCGAGGCCCAGAAGGACGCTCAGTCGAAGCGTGAGGAGGCGGACGCCCTCTTCGAGGAGACCCGCGCCAAGGCCGCCCAGGCCGCCGCGGACTTCGAGACGAACCTGGCGAAGCGCCGCGAGCAGTCCGAGCGCGACCTGGCCTCGCGTCAGGCGAAGGCCGAGAAGCGTCTCGCGGAGATCGAGCACCGCGCGGAGCAGCTCCGCCTGGAGGCCGAGAAGCTGCGCACCGACGCCGAGCGCCGCGCCCGCCAGACGGTGGAGACCGCGCAGCGCCAGGCCGAGGACATCGTGGCCGACGCGAACGCCAAGGCCGACCGGATCCGCTCGGAATCGGAGCGCGAGCTCGCCGCGCTGACGAACCGCCGCGACTCCATCAACGCGCAGCTCACCAACGTGCGCGAGATGCTGGCGACGCTCACCGGTGCGGCGGTCGCTGCCGCTGGGGCCCCGGCCGAGGATGAGCCGATCTCGCGTGGGGTGCCGGCTCAGCAGACCCGCTGAGCACCCGAAGTCGGACACCGAAGCCCTCTGCCGCTCCAGTGGCAGGGGGCTTTGTCCCGTTCTAGCGTTGCCGCATGATCGAGCTCGAGGGGCTGACCAAGCATTACGGCGAGAAGCTGGCCGTCAACAACCTCACGTTCACCGTCAGGCCGGGCATCGTCACGGGGTTCCTCGGCCCCAACGGCGCCGGCAAGTCCACGACGATGCGGATGATGCTCGGGCTCGACAACCCGTCAGCAGGCGACGTACGCATCGACGGGAAGCACTACGCGCAGCTCAAGGACCCGCTGACGTACATCGGCGCCCTCCTCGACGCGAAGGCCATGCACGGCGGCCGCAGCGCGTACAACCACCTGCTGTGCCTGGCGCAGAGCAACGGCATCCCGCGCGCCCGCGTCGCCGAGGTCCTCGACACGGTGGGTCTGACGCCCGTCGCCAGGAAGAAGGCGAAGGGCTTCTCGCTGGGTATGGGCCAGCGCCTCGGCATCGCGGGCGCGCTCCTCGGCGACCCGCGGATCCTGATGTTCGACGAGCCGGTCAACGGGCTCGACCCCGAGGGCATCCACTGGATCCGCAATCTGATGAAGTCGCTCGCCGGCCAGGGCCGTACCGTCTTCGTCTCCTCGCACCTGATGAGCGAGATGGCGCTGACCGCGGACCACCTCGTCGTCATCGGCCAGGGCCATCTCCTCGCCGACACCTCGATGTCCGACTTCATCCAGCAGAACTCCCGCAGTTACGTGCGGCTGCGCTCGCCGCAGCAGGAGCGGCTCCTCGATGTCCTGCACGAGGCCGGGATCACGGTCGTGGAGGCGGGCAACGGCACGCTCGAGGTGGACGGCCGGAGCCCCGAGCAGCTCGGTGACCTCGCGGCCGCCCACCATCTCGTCCTGCATGAACTGAGCCCCCAGCAGGCCTCGCTCGAGGAGGCGTTCATGCAGCTCACCGCGGAGTCGGTGGAGTACCACGCGCACACCGACGAGCCCGGGATGTCGCCGCCCGTCCAGCTGCCGCCACCGCCACCGCCCCAGCAGCAGGGCTGGGGCGAGAGCTGGGACCGTACGCAGAGCAAGGGAGCCCGATAGATGGCCGCGACCCAGGTTCTCCGGTCCGAGTGGACCAAGATCAGATCCGTCGCTTCGACGGTGTGGACGCTCGGCCTCGCCGCCGTCCTGACGATCGTGCTCGGCGTACTGATCTCGATCCTGTCCAGGAACGAGTTCAACAACATGCCCGCGAGGGAGCGGCTGTCCTTCGACCCCACGTTCATCAGCTTCGCCGGGATGAGTCTCGGACAGCTCGCGATGATCGTCTTCGGCGTCCTCGTCGTCTCGAACGAGTACAGCACCGGGATGATCCGCACCTCGCTCGCCGCGGTGCCCCAGCGGGGAACGTTCCTGTTCAGCAAGGTCGCCGTGGCCACCGTCCTGGCGTTCGTCGTGGGCCTCGCCACGAGCTTCATCGCGTTCTTCCTCGGGCAGGCGGTCCTCGGCGTGCACCGGGCGCAGATCAGCGACCCGGGCGTCCTGCGCGCGGTCATCGGCGGCGGGCTCTACATGACCCTCATCGCCATGTTCTCGATGGGCGTCGCGTCGATGCTGCGCAGCCCGATGCTGTCGCTCGGCATCCTGATGCCGTTCTTCTTCCTGATCTCGAACATCCTGGGCAACGTCTCGGCGACGAAGAAGATCGGCCGGTTCCTGCCCGACCAGGCCGGCAGCAAGATCATGCAGGTGGTGACGCCGCTCGACGACGACACCCCGTACGGGCCGTGGGGCGGCCTGGGGATCATGGTGATCTGGGTGGTCCTGGCCCTGATCTTCGGATATGTGCTCCTCAAGAAGCGGGACGCGTAGGGGGGCCCGGGCGGGCTCCAGGGCCTTTGCCTCGTCTTGGCCGGAACCGTCAGCGCCCCGATATCCTCCTAACCCTTACGGGGGCGTGTGCCCCGATGTCCTGAACCTTTCGATGGGTGCGGAGAATGATCGAGGCAGTCGGCCTGACGAAGCGCTACGGCGCCAAGACAGCCGTGTACAACCTTTCCTTCCAGGTCCGGCCGGGTACGGTGACCGGCTTCCTGGGTCCGAACGGGTCCGGCAAGTCGACGACCATGCGCATGATCCTCGGTCTCGACCAGCCGACCACGGGCCAGGTGACCATCGGCGGCTACCCGTACCGCAAGCTCCCCAACGCCCCGCGCCAGGTCGGCGCCCTGCTCGACGCCAAGGCGGTGCACGGCGGCCGGCATGCCCGTAACCACCTGCTCTGCCTCGCGCAGCTGTCCGGCATCCCGGCCCGCCGCGTGGACGAGGTCCTCGGCGTCGTCGGCCTCCAGGACGTGGCGAAGAAGCGCTCCAAGGGCTTCTCGCTCGGCATGGGCCAGCGCCTGGGCATCGCGGCCGCGCTGCTCGGCGACCCGCAGGTGCTCCTCTTCGACGAGCCGGTCAACGGCCTCGACCCGGAGGGCATCCTCTGGGTCAGGAACCTGATGAAGTCGCTCGCCGCCGAGGGCCGCACCGTCTTCGTCTCCTCGCACCTGATGAGCGAGATGGCGCTGACAGCCGAGCACCTGATCGTCATCGGCCGCGGCCAGCTCCTCGCCGACATGAGCGTGCGGGACTTCATCTCGCACAACTCTGCCGACTTCGCGCGGGTGCGCACGCCGGAGACGGAGCCGCAGCAGCGCGAGAAGCTGACGGCCGCGCTGACCGAGGCCGGCGGCCAGGTCCTGCCCGAGCAGGACGGCGCGCTGCGCGTCATGGGCCTGCCGCTCCCCCGCATCAGCGACCTGGCGCACGGCGCCGACGTACGGCTGTGGGAGCTCTCGCCGCACCAGGCCTCGCTGGAGGAGGCGTACATGCGGATGACGCAGGGCGCCGTCGACTACCGCTCGACCGTCGACCAGCGGGCCGGCCTTCAGCAGCAGCTCCCGCCGGGCGCGATGCCCCAGCAGCAGCTCCCCGCGCCCGGCCAGGGCCAGCCGGACTGGTACGCGCCGCCGCCGCCCCAGCAGGGCGGTCAGCCGTTCGCCCCGCCGCAGGCCGCCCCCGGCGGGCCGAACCCGTACGCCGCGCCGCCGCAGCAGCCGCCCGCCGCGCCCGCTGCCCCGGCGCCCGCCGCCCCTGCCCCCGCCGACCTGAACAAGCCCGAGGACCACCGATGACGACGCCGCCCCCGCAGCCGGCTCCGCAGGCCTACGCCCAGCAGAGTGTGCCCAACTGGCAGGGCGCGCCCGGCACTTCGTACACCTCGCCCATCCCGGTCACGCGCACCCACCTGGGGCACGCGCTCGCCTCGGAGTGGACGAAGATCAAGTCCGTGCGCTCCACGCTCTGGACGCTCGGCATCTTCCTGTTCCTGGTCCTCGGCGGCGGCCTGTTCGTCTCCGCGCAGACCGAGGACCTCAACTACCAGGACGTCCCGTTCACGTTCCCGGCCTTCATCGGCCTGCTGCTCGGCCAGATCTGCCTGATCACGCTGGGCGTCCTCGTGACGTCGTCGGAGTACGGCACCGGCATGATCCGCACGACGTTCACCGCGTCGCCGCAGCGCTACCGCGTCTTCGCCGCCAAGATCCTGGTGTTCTTCGCGGTCTCGTTCGCCGTCTCCGCGGGCTCCATCCTCCTGGTGGGCCTGCTCACGTCGTCGATGCACAGCGGCCCCGACGCGGGCGACCTGAGCTGGGGCGGCACGGTCCTCAAGGGCGGGCTCTACGTGTCCCTGCTCGGCGTCCTCGGCCTCGCCGTGGGCTCCATGCTGCGGCACTCGGCGGGCGCGATCACCGCGATGCTCGGCATCGTGCTGCTGCCGGCGATCCTGCCGGTCTTCCTGATGATCTCGCGCAGCACGCGGACGCTCGGCGAGAAGATGCAGGAGTACAACGCCATCAACGCCCTCGCCAAGATCTTCGGCGCGGACACCGGGAGCTCGGGCGGCTCCCAGGTGTGGCTGCTCGCCGGCGTCACGGCCGCGGCCGTGGTCGGCGCGTTCGTGCTGCTGGAGCGGCGCGACGTGTAGCGGCGTCGGTCGCTAGTAGCGAGGCGCGTTCCTGGACCGCTGCACCCGTGTGGTGCGGCGGTCCTTCGCGTTCCAGCAGGCCTTGTGCCAGTGCCGGCGCTCGTCCACGCCCGAGTGCTCGGGCCAGGCCACCACGTGCGCGACGCCGGAGGGGATCTCCTGGTCGCAGCCGGGGCACCGGTACGTCTTGCCGGCGGCGCTCGCGCCCGCCACCTGGCGCACGCTCCACTCCTCGCCCTGCCAGCTCTCCGTGCGCTCGAATCCGCCGTAGCGGCTGCCCTGCTCCTCGTCCGGTGCCTTGCTGGACGGTCGGCCGCCGCGACGGGGCGACGTCTGGTTTCGGCGGGGGGACACCGGCTCTCCTCTAGGACTTGTACAGGTGCCTGCACAGGGACTGGGGGTCACGTCCAGCGTACGCGGACGCCTCTCGGGTACCCGCACAACGTCACCCCCATGAGTTCTCCGGAAAATCTGTCAATCTCCATGGCAAGCCGTGCCCTTGGCACTTGTCAGCCGTTATTGCCCGTGGGGGAGTGTCGCGTCGGCGCCAAGAAAGGCAGGAGTGCGATGCGCGTAGGAACTTTTGTGCTGGCGGCCCAGTTCCCCGGCCAGGGACAGGGGGAGGCGCTGCACCGGGCAGTGCGGTCCGCCGAGGCGGCCGAGGAGGCCGGGCTCGACTCGGTCTGGCTGGCGGAGCACCACTTCGTGCCGTACGGCACCTGTCCGTCCGCGGTGACGCTCGCCGCGTTACTGCTCGGCCGCACCCGGCGCATCCGCGTCGGCACGGCGGTCAGCGTGCTGCCGACCGCCCACCCGGTCGCCCTCGGCGAGCAGGCGGCGCTGCTGCACCTGACGTCCGGCGGCCGCTTCTCGCTCGGCGTCGGCCGCGGCGGCCCCTGGGTGGACCTGGAGGTCTTCGGCTCGGGCATCGAGGCGTACGAGGAGGGGTTCCCGGAGTCCCTGGACCTGCTCCTGCGCTGGCTGCGCGAGCCCCGCGTCGAGGCCGAGGGGGAACGGTTCGCCTTCCGCGAGGTCGCCGTGGTCCCGCGCCCCGACGAAGCGCTCGACTCCTCCGAGGGCCCCGAGGTGGTGGTCGCCTGCACCTCACCGAACAGCGTGCGGCTTGCGGCGGAGCGCGGCCTTCCGATGCTGCTCGGCATGCACGCGGGGGACGAGGAGAAGGCCGACATGGTCTCCCTGTGGCGCTCGCACGCGCGGGCCGCCGGCCGCAGCCCGCAGGAGATCCACACGGCGGCGCACGTCTCGGCCGGGGTGGCCCAGATCGGCGACCGCGCGGCGCAGGCGCGGGAGACGCTTCTCAAGGCGATGCCGGGCTGGCTGAAGCAGGGGCTCGACGCCCATGTGACGGTGGACGGCCGCACGCGGTCCATGCGGGACCCGGTCGCGTACACGGAACTGCTGTGCGGGCAGCACCCGGTGGGGACTCCCGGGCAGTGCGCCGACCGGCTCGCGGCGACCTCGGAGCGCACGGGCATCACGCGCTTCGCGCTGCTCGTCGAGGGCTCCGGAGATCTCGCGGCCACCGAGGAGAACGTGCGCAGGCTGGGCGCCGAGGTACTCCCCCGGCTCCGGTGAGACGCGTAACGACCGTGCGGCCCGTAGTCCACCGCTCCGTACTTGTGCACCTCCCGCGTACGGAGCGGCAGACCATGAGATTCCGCCGTCAACCTGCCGTCAGCAGTCCCTGAGTTCCGGGGACTGGTTCAACAGCTGGTTGCGGGCCGAGGTGAAGCGGGACAGCGTGCCGTCCACCGACGGGTCCTGCGGGAACACCGCCACACGGTGACAGTTCTGGAAGGCCAGCCGCACACCGAAGTGCCGCTGCAGCGCGCCACGAATCGCGTCACTCGCGAGCGCACGCAGCAGCTGCCCACGTGCCTGCTCGTCCGGCGGAGGCGTCTGGTTGTCGGCGAAGTCTCCGCCGTCGACCTTCAGCTGGGCCACCAGGGAGCTGATCATCTCCCATGCGTAAGGCAGGGAGGTCCGGACGCAGTCGACGAAGTCAGCTTCGTCGACCTCGCCTCGCTCGGCCTGTTCCAACAGTGCCGGTGAGACGTCGAGCGACATGGGTTCTCCTCTCGCACCCCCACGGGGAGCGGGGGCTGACGGGCAGGTAAGGAGCGCGCGACGACGTACGACCACGAACACGCTGCGTACAGGCGTCGCGACCTCCCGCTTATACGTTAAGCAACTGCCGGGGCCCGCAACAGGGGATCGCGGGCACAGTCGGTCCACAACCGGCCAATAACGAACTCGGTAGTTCCAGGGCGAATCGCGTGGACCACTGGTCGTCGAGTAGCGTTGCCGACCATGCGTCTCGTCATCGCCCGCTGCTCCGTGGACTACGCGGGCAGGCTCACAGCCCATCTCCCGTCGGCTCCCCGCCTGATCCTCGTGAAGGCGGACGGCAGCGTCTCGATCCACGCGGACGACAGGGCCTACAAACCTCTCAACTGGATGTCCCCGCCCTGCACCCTCAAGGAGGGCACGGGCGACGACAGCGGCATCTGGACCGTCATCAACAAGGCGGGCGAGAAACTCATCATCACCATGGAGGAAGTCCTCCACGACTCCTCGCACGAACTGGGCGTGGACCCGGGGCTCATCAAGGACGGCGTGGAAGCGCACCTCCAGGAGCTCCTCGCCGACAGGATCGACACGCTCGGCGAGGGCTACACGCTCATCCGCCGCGAGTACCCGACAGCGATCGGGCCCGTCGACATCCTGTGCCGGGACGGTGACGGCGCGACCGTGGCCATCGAGATCAAGCGGCGCGGCGAGATCGACGGTGTGGAGCAACTCACGCGCTATCTGGAGCTGTTGAACCGCGACCCGCACCTCGCCCCGGTGCGCGGCGTCTTCGCCGCCCAGGAGATCAAGCCGCAGGCCCGCGTCCTGGCCACGGACCGCGGCATCGGCTGCACGGTCCTCGACTACGACGCGCTGCGCGGCATCGAGGACGACAAGCTCCGCCTGTTCTGACCGGTCGGGCAGGACAGCATGACGAAGGGCCGGGCTCACGCGAACCCGGCCCTTCGTCATGTGCTGTGTACGTACGCCCCGTCAGATCGTCGGCGAGGCGTCCGGACCACTGTCCGCCGGGCTGCTCATCGCCGAGCTGCCGCTCGGTGCCGGGCCACTCGCCGAGTCGGACGTGTCCGGGGACGACGGCGGGGTGGTCGGCGGCTCGGACGACGGGGGCGGAGAGCTCGTCGGGGGCTTGGACGTCGGCGGCTTCGACGTCGGGGGCTTGGACGTGGGCGGCTTCGACGACGGCGGCTTCGACGTGGTCGGCTTGTCCGACGGCTTGCCGGAGGGCTTGTCGCTCGGCTTGTCCGACGGCTTGCCGCTCTCGCCGGACGACGGCCCGTTGCTGGGCGTCGGGTCGTCCGACGTGTTCGGGATGCCGTCCTTGCCCGGGTCGCCGGGCCGCTGCGTGGAGCCCGCGTCGCCGCCGCCCTGGTCCGCCTCGTCGGCGCCGATGTCGCCGCCGTCCTCGCCCTGCGAGGCCGACGGGTTCACGTTGACGTTGTCGGACGGGGTCTCGTTGCTCGACGTGGCACCGAGCGTCACGACGGTGCCGAGGACGGCCGCGAGGAGCGCTCCGGCGCCCACGGCCACGAGGTTGCGCCGGGTGCCGGTGACGACGGCACGACGGGCTCCGCCGGCCTTGCCTCCGGGGCCGGCCCCGGCCTGCCGGGAGACCAGCGTGTCGGGTTCCGGCGGCGTGGGCGGCGCGAACGCGGCCGGCACCCCGCCGGGGGGCGACGCCGACTCCTCGTAGCGCGCCGCGGGAACCTCTTCGCCCGCCGCCGTACGCCCGCCGGACAGGGCGCCGCCGGAGCGGTCCGCGACCAGGGCGAGGGCGCGGCGGCCCGCGATGGTGCCGCGCTTGTCGGCCAGCGCGCCGCGCAGGGCGATGGAGGCCTCCAGCTCGGCGCGGGCCCGGTCGAGCTGCCCGCCCAGGAGCGCGAGGATGCCCAACTCGTGGTGGAAATAGGCCTCTTCGGCCACTTCGCCGGAGAGCCGCGCGGCCTCCTGACCGGCGCGCAGGCACCGCTCCCACACGGTCCAGCTGAGCCCGGCGGCGAACGCGGGCGCGGCGGTGCGGGCGAGCAGCACCGCGACGCTGCCCGTCGTCTCGTCCGGCGCGGACGGCGCGGACGGCAGCGTGGCCGGGACGAGTACGGTCAGCGCGGCGAGCAGCGCGTCGGCCTCGGCCGCGACCCGCTCGGGCCCGACCGAGGGGTGCCCGGCCCACCACGCGTAGTGCTGGGCGGCGGTGTGCGCGTGGCCGTCGCTGTCGTCGGCGTATCCCGCGGCCGCCAGTTGGTCGTACACGCCGGAGGCCAGGCGGTAGCGGCCGCCGACCGGGGTGACGAGAGCACAGCCGACGAGTTCGGCGAGGGCCGCGTCGGCGTGGGTGTCACCCACGAGGGCGGGGAGGTGGGCCTGGTGCGGTATTTCGCCGCCGAGCGCGACCGCGAACCGCAGGGTGGCGCGGGCCGACTCGCTGAGCCGGGACGCGAGCAGGGCGCCGGGCGCGGCGCCGTCGGCGAGCGAGGGCAGCGGTACGTCGTGGCCGTCCTCGGTGTCGAAGGGCGCGTCGACGGGAGGGGCGCCGGGGCCTCCGAAGTAGCCGAACTCGTCGAAGGCGTTCGGGTCGGCGCGCAGCTGGTCGCGCTGACGCAGGAGGGCGCCGGCCTGCACGAAGCGCAGCGGGAGCCCCTCCGACTCGAACCAGAGGTCGCCGGCCCAGTTCGCCTCCTCGTCCGTGAGGACGCGGCCGACGGACCGCTCCAGGAGTTCGAGGCCGCCGCCGCGGCCGAGGCCGCCGAGGAAGACCTCTTCGAGGTGCGAGTCGGCGGACGGCGCGGCGACGTCGGGCGTGGCCGCGACCAGGAAGGCGCACTCCGGCGTCGCTTCGAGGAGCTCGTCGAGCGCGGCGCCGCCGAACTCGAGGTCGTCGAGGACGACGACGGCGCCGATGTCGTGGACGAGTTCGAGGAGCAGGGCGCGGTCGGGGCGGTGCAGCGGCGCGTTGTACACGGCCGCGAAGAGGTCGTACAGCAGATCGTTCGACGAGCGGCGGTGCCCGGAGAGCCGGACGACGCCGTCGGGCGCGATGTCCGCGCAGTCCCCGGCGACGGTGTCGAGCAGCGCGGTGCGCCCGGAGCCCGAGGGTCCGGTGAGCCGCACGGAACGCCCGCGCGCCAGGAGCCGGACGAGCCGCTCGCGCTCCTCCTGGCGCTCCAGGAGCGGCAGCCGGGGCAGCGGGGGGCCGGCCGGCAGCGGCGGACGTGCGGCGCGGGCCATCTCGGCGCGTTCCGCCGGTGCGTACTTGACGGGCCGTCCCGGCCGCTCCCCCGGCGGGCACGGCTCGATCTCGCTGCCGTCGACGGGGTTGACGGTGAGCAGGGAGTCGCCGGACACGAGCTGCACGGTGCGGGCGAGCCCTTGTGAGGGCTGGCCGAAGTCAGGAGTGAGGGGATCCCTGGGCGGGCGCGGGCGGCTCGCCTGGGCGTCGCTCTCGTCGTCGTGGTGGCCACGGTCCGCGCGGTCGTAGGGATCCCCGCCGTACGGATCGTGCCCGAAGTCTTCCGGTCCCCGGTTCATCGGGTCCATGGTCAAAGCCCCCCAAAAGCGTCGTGTGCCACTGCCCCTCCCGGCCTGTGCACACTGCGCTGTCGCTTCTGGTCCGGTGCCCGCGAGAGGGTCCGTCAATCCGCGGGCGACCGAACCCTAGACCTGGGTCAGTATCTACGAACGGCCGGGGTACCGCCCCGTCCGAGACGTCACAGTCTCGTGAGGATTGTGGGTGCTGCGTACCGGAACGACCGATTCACACCCTGGGCAGCGATTCGACCCCGATGCCGCCTTCGATGGCGAGGATGCGGTGCAGCCGCGTCGCCACGAGGAGGCGCTGCATCTGGGGCGGCACACCCCGCAGCACGAGCCTGCGGCCGCAGCGTCCGGCCCGCCGGTGGGCGCCCATGATGACGCCGAGACCGGTCGCGTCCCACGAGTCCAGCTCTGACAGATCGAGCACCAGGTCGCCGACGCCGTCGTCGAGGGCCGTGTGCAGGACCGTACGGGCGTCCGCCGCGCTGCGGACGTCGAGGCGGCCCCCGACGACCAGCTCGGCGTGGTCGCCCCTGATGTGCATATGCGCTCCCCGAGAGTGCTGGTGTGCCGTGATTCCAGTGGTCTCTGTGTCGTACGGCGATTCTTGGTATGTCACTGCAACTGACTGGCGCGGGGGCGCAGAAGTTGCCGTCTGTAAGCGAACCGATACCGAATTCACCCCGTGGGGTTACCCATGGAGTGCCGAGGGATCAGTGCTTATAGAACCCCTGCCCGCTCTTGCGCCCGATGTCACCCGCGTCAACCATCCGGCGCATCAGCTCGGGCGGAGCGAACTTCTCGTCCTGAGACTCGGTGTAGATGTTGCTTGTGGCGTGCAGCAGGATGTCGACGCCCGTGAGGTCGGCTGTGGCGAGCGGCCCCATCGCGTGGCCGAAGCCGAGCTTGCAGGCGATGTCGATGTCCTCGGCGGTGGCGACGCCCGACTCGTACAGCTTGGCGGCCTCGACCACGAGGGCCGAGATGAGCCGCGTGGTCACGAAGCCGGCGACGTCGCGGTTGACGACGATGCAGGTCTTGCCGACCGACTCGGCGAACTCCCGCGTGGTGGCGAGCGTTTCGTCACTCGTCTTGTAGCCGCGGACCAGCTCGCACAGCTGCATCATCGGCACCGGCGAGAAGAAGTGGGCGCCGACGACGCGCTCCGGGCGCTCCGTGACGGCGGCGATCTTGGTGATCGGGATGGCGGAGGTGTTCGAGGCGAGCACGGCGTCGTCACGGACGAGCTTGTCGAGCGTCCGGAAGATCTCGTGCTTGACCTCGAGCTTCTCGAAGACGGCCTCGACGACGATGTCGGCGTCGGCCACCGCGTCCAGATCGGTGGTCGTCGTGATGCGCCCGAGCGCGGCCTCGGCGTCCCGCGCGGACAGCTTGCCCTTGCTCACGAACTTGTCGTATGAGGCCTTGATGCCGTCGGTGCCACGGGCCAGGGCGGCGTCGGTGACGTCGCGCAGGACGACGTCCCAGCCCGCCTGCGCCGAGACCTGGGCGATGCCGGACCCCATGAGTCCGGCTCCGATGACGGCGAGCTTCCCTGCCACTGTGCGACTCCCCTTATCCGCTGACCGCGTACCACTTGCAACTGACCGCTGACCGCTGTTCACGTGTCCCTCCGGCGGACATTAGCGTCCGTGAGGGGTCGTGGGGCCGCGAAGTAATGCGCGTCACGTCTCGAATGACGGACATCACACCGGACGGGCCATCAGGCGTCGCGTACGGCGTAGTTGAGCACCGGCTCGCCCAGGAGGCCCTCCATCTCGTCGAGCAGGCCGAGCGCTTCGCGGGACACCTCCCCGGCCGGCCTTGCCTTGATCATCCCGGCGGCGATGCGGGAAAGCAGCGTCGTGTGGATCCAGTTGATCTGTCCGGCCATGAGGGCGGGCAGCGGGTCGTCCTCACCCGCCCCGGTCTCCTCGCGCAGCGTCGCCTCCAGCAGCGTGAGCGACTCCTGCTGCATGTACCAGAGCCTGGCCCGCAGTCCGGCCGCTCCCTCGATGACCTTCATGAAGCGGTCGTAGCCCTCGATCAGGCCGACCTCGGGCGACACGGCGACGACCTCGCGGCGCAGCTCGCGCAGGACGGCTTCGGCCGCGGACTCGCCCCGGTCACGGGCGCGCACGAAGCGGGAGAGCCGGGCCACGCTGCCCTTGGCGCGGTCGAGGAACAGGTCTTCCTTCGCCTGGAAGTAGTTGTAGACGGTGTTGACGGAGACGTCGGCCGCTTCGGCGACCTCGGCGATCGTCACCTCGTCGAAGCCGCGCTCCAGGAAAAGGCCCGTGGCCACATCGGAGATGTGCTGCCTGGCCAGCCGTTTCTTACGCTCACGCAGTCCCTCTGCCATGCGGCCAGTCTAGCTTTCGTTGCGCTCACTTAAATTTTGGGGACATTGCAAAATTTAAGTGACTCTGTTTTTCTGGACGCATGGCAGTCATCAGCACGTCCGGCCTGGCCCGGACCTTCACCACCCCACGCGGCCCCGTCGAGGCGGTGCGCGGCATCGACCTGACCGTGCGGCCCGGCGAGATCCTCGGCCTCCTCGGTCCGAACGGCGCGGGCAAGACGACGACCCTGCGCATGCTCACGACGCTCCTGCCGCCCACCGGGGGCGCCGCCACCGTCGCGGGCTGCGACCTCGCGACGGATCCGGCGGGCGTGCGCCGCGCGGTCGGTTACGTCGCCCAGTCCGGCGGCGTCGACCCGAACATCTCCGTACGGGAGGAACTGGTCACCCAGGGGCGGCTGTACCGGCTGCCCAAAGCACGGGCCGTGGCGCGCGCCGGCGAACTGGCCGAGGACCTCGGCCTCACGGACCTCCTCGACCGCAGGACCGCAGCGCTCTCCGGCGGACAGCGGCGCCGCCTCGACATCGCGATGGGAATCGTGCACCGCCCGAAGGTGCTCTTCCTCGACGAGCCGACGACCGGACTCGACCCGGCCGGCCGCGCCGACCTGTGGGATCTCGTACGGCGACTGCGCGACGAGCACGGCACGACCGTCTTCCTCACCACCCACCACCTCGACGAGGCCGACGCGCTCGCCGACCGGATCGCCGTCGTGGACAAGGGAGTTGTGGCCGCGGAAGGCACCCCGGGCGCGCTCAAGCTGGCGTACGGCGGGTCGCTCGACGCGACACTCCAGGACACCTTCCTCGCGATCACCGGGCGCGGCCCGGCGACCGCACCGACGGCTCCCGTGGCGGTGTGACCTCATGAAGACCGGGACCGGCATGAGGACCCTGCTCTCCGACACCGCGCTGATCTTCGGGCGCTATGCCCGCCAGACCCTCAACTCCAAGTTCCAGATGCTCTTCGGCGTCCTGATGCCGCTGCTGTACCTGCTGTTCTTCGGGCCGCTGCTCACCGATGTGCCCCTGGGCTCGGCCGGCAGCTCCTGGCAGGTGCTCGTACCGGGGCTGCTGCTCCAACTCGCCCTTTTCGGCGGCCTGTTCTCCGGTTTCGCGGTGATCGTCGAGAAGAACTACGGCGTGGTGGAGCGCATGCGCGTCACCCCCGTCAGCCGTCTCGCGCTGCTGCTCGGGAGAGTGCTGCGCGACGCCGTGCTCTTCGTCCTCCAGGCCTTCCTCCTCGTCCTCGCCGCACTGGTGATGGGGCTGCGGGCGCCGCTGGCCGGCGTCCTCATCGGGTTCGCGTTCGTGGCGCTCCTGACCGTCGCCCTCGGGTCGCTGTCGTACACGGTGGCCATGAAGGTCGACCGGCCACAGGAGTTCGGCCCGATCGTCAACGCCGTCTCGATGCCGTCGATGCTCCTGTCCGGGCTGATGCTGCCGATGGCGCTCGCGCCCGGCTGGCTCGACGTCCTGTCGCACTTCATGCCGATCCGCTATGCGGTCGACGCGATGCGTGACGCGTACGTCGGCCACTACGCGACGGCGCACATGCTGTACGGGGTCCTGGTCGCCCTCGCCCTGGCGGCGCTCGCCGTGACGGTCGGCACACGTGGCTTCCGCAGGGCGGCCGCGTAACTACGCTGACCCCATGGTCAATCTGACGCGCATCTACACCAGGACCGGCGACCAGGGCACGACCGCCCTCGGCGACATGAGCCGGACCGCCAAGACCGATCTGCGGATCTCCGCCTACGCCGACGCCAACGAGGCCAATGCCGTCATCGGCACGGCGGTCGCGCTCGGCGGGCTCGACGAGGAGGTCGTGAAGGTCCTCGTACGGGTCCAGAACGACCTGTTCGACGTGGGCGCCGACCTGTCGACGCCCGTGGTCGAGGACCCCAAGTACCCACCGCTGCGCGTCGAGCAGTTCTACGTCGACAAGCTGGAGGCGGACTGCGACCACTTCAACGAGCAGCTGGAGAAGCTCCGGTCCTTCATCCTGCCCGGGGGCACTGCGGGCGCGGCGCTGCTGCACCAGGCGTGCACCGTGGTCCGCAGGGCCGAGCGCTCCACGTGGGCGGCGCTCGAAGTGCACGGCGAGTCGATGAACCCGCTGACGGCGACGTATCTGAACCGCCTCTCCGACCTCCTGTTCATCCTGGCGCGCACGGCGAACAAGGAGGTCGGGGACGTGCTGTGGGTCCCGGGCGGCGAGCGCTGAGTCCCTAACGCTCCACGGCCGGCGCCTTCTTCGGGAACAGCGTGTAGCTCAGCGCGATCACGAGGTTGATGCCGATCACGAAGACCATCTTCTGCTGCCACATCCGCAGCGAACCGATGTTCCCGTCGCCGCCCACGTACCAGATCGCGCCCTGGAGCAGGGCGAGCGCGACGGCGCAGGCGAGGATCCAGCGCGCGGCCGTCCGCCACTCGTGGGCGGCGCGCGCGGCCCCGTACCTCGGCGGCTTCACCGGCGGCGGTCCCCCGGCGAACCGGTGGGCGACCCGGGCGTCCACCCACTTGACGGTGGAGTGGCCGAGCCCCACCGAGAAGCCGATGTAGACGGCGGCGAGACCGTGTTTCCAGTCCGGTTCGGCCCCGTTCTTGAGGTCCATCGCGGTGACGACGAACAGGACGACCTCCAGGAGCGGCTCACACAGCAGGACGCCGACGCTCGTGCGCGGCATCTTCGCCACGTAGCGCAGGGCGAGTCCCGCGGCGAGCAGCACCCAGAAGCCGATCTCGCAGGCGACGATCAGCGTGACGATCACGGCGGGCTCCTCGGGTCGGGGCTTGTGGTCTGACTTGGGGTCCGGCTCGTGGACTCCTTCCATCCTCGGGGCGCCGCGCCCGCCGATCGTCGTCGCCGGTGACGAAACGCGACTGCATCCTTCGATGTACGCGGGCTGCGCGGGCCCGCCCGACAGGTGCACGCGCGGCCCCGTCCGGCCGTATTGAATGGGGGGCATGCCCCTGCCTCTGTCCCGCCCGCACCGCGACGACGTCCGTATCGCGGCGATCGGGCTGCTCGGCGGACTCCTGCTGTGGGCGCTCGGCCTGACCAACAGCCAGGGCTGGCGGGTCCTCGACGGTGGCTGGCTGCTGCTGCCGCTCTGCGCGATGGCGGGCCTGGAGCTGCTGCGCAGGACCGCGCCGCGGACCGCGCTGGTCCTCGGCACGTTCGTCCTGATCGCGGACCAGTTCACGCTCGGCAGCCTCGCGACGACGCTGATGTTCACGGACCTCGTCTACGCGGCCGTCCTGTACGGCACCCCGGCCGCCGCCCGCCGCATCCCGGTGACCACGGCGCTGATCACCATCGCGGTGACCCTGGGGTTCCTGGCCTGGTTCCGGCGGCCGGAGGCGTTCCTGATCGGGGTCGTCACCGGCCTCGTCTCGTTCGGGCCCGCGGCCACCGGAGTCCTCGTACGCAACCACCGCGAGGCCGCCGACTCCGCGCGGCTGCGCGCCGAACAGACCGCACTGCTCGCGGAGATGGACCGCAACCAGGCGGTCGTCGCCGAGCGGGCGAGGATGGCCCGCGAGCTGCACGACATGGTCGCCAACCATCTGTCGGCGATCGCCATCCACTCGACGGCGGCGCTCTCGCTCGACGATCCGAGGACCACGCAGCAGGCGCTCACGGTCATCCGCGAGAACAGCGTGGAGGGCCTCGCCGAGATGCGCCGCCTCATCGGCATCCTGCGGGACGACAGCGGGGACTCCCAGGGCGAGCCCGTCGCCGCGCCCACGCTGGACGGACTCGGAGCCCTCGTCGAGCAGTCCCGCGCCAACGGCCTCGACGTCGCGCTCACCGTCGGCGACGGCGTCGGCGGCCTGCCCGCGCCGATCGAGCTGGCCGCGTACCGCATCGTGCAGGAATCCCTCACGAACGCCCTCAAGCACGCCTCGCCCGGCACCGTCTCCGTGGCCGTCCACCGCAGCGACGGCGCCCTGGCTGTGCGGGTGACCAGCCCGTACGGGGATCTGGACGGCCCGCGCGCTCCTGGCTCGGGCGCCGGGCTCATCGGGATGCGTGAGCGCACCGCTCTGCTGCACGGCACGTTCGAGACGGGTCCCGAGAGCGGGCCCGGCGGCAAGATCTGGCAGGTCAGGGCCGAGCTGCCCGTCGACCGGGCCGACGAAGGAGTGTCCGAATGAACCGGGTGATCCGCGTACTCGTCGCCGAGGACCAGTCCGCCGTGCGGGCGGGGCTCGTCCTGATCCTGGGCAGCGCCCCCGACATCGAGGTCGTCGGGGAGGCGGCGGACGGCGAGCAGGCGGTGGCGATGGCGCGCGAACTTCGGCCGGATCTCGTCCTCATGGACATCCAGATGCCGCGCCTCGACGGCGTCTCGGCGACCCGCCAGGTGGTCGCCGAGGGGCTCGCGGACGTGCTGGTCCTGACGACGTTCGACCTCGACGAGTACGTCTTCGGGGCGCTGCGCGCGGGCGCGGGCGGCTTCCTGCTGAAGAACACCGAGGCGAAGGACCTGATCGAGGGTGTCCGTACAGTCGCGCGCGGTGAGGGGCTGATCGCCGCGGCGGTCACCCGCAAGCTCATCGCCGAGTTCGCGGCGAAGCCCGTTCGCCCGGAGCCGGGACCCGCGCCCGCGGGGCTCGACGCCCTCACCCGCCGGGAGCGGGAGGTGCTTTCCTGCCTCGGCGACGGCTTGTCGAACGCGGAGATCGCGGTGCGGCTGGGGATGGCGGAGGCGACGGTGAAGACGCACGTCAGCAGGCTGCTCGGGAAGCTGGAGCTGCGCAGCAGGGTGCAAGCGGCCGTGCTGGCACAGGAGTTGGGGCTGTGAGGGGCCAATTCCTGTAATTGGTTTAGACCTTGACCGCTGGTCCAGACCTTTCTATTCTCACGGCACTGCGGTGAGCGCAGCCATGCACATGAGCCTCACGGCCGGCACGGCGATGCTCACGGGCGGCGCAGGGTTCCACCCCCGTCATGTCCCCCGGATATCACCCGAGGAGCACCCCTTGCGCTTGAGACTCAGACAGAGAGCCGTCGCAGGCCTCACCACCCTGCTGCTCCCGGCCGCCGCCCTCGTCGGCCTCGCCACCCCCTCCCACGCGGCCGCCGCCGCGAGCACCGCCACCGCGACCTACGCCAAGACCCAGGACTGGGGCACCGGCTTCGAAGGCAAGTGGACCGTCAAGAACACCGGTACCACGGCGCTCAGTTCATGGACCGTCGAGTGGGACTTCCCCGCCGGCACCAAGGTGACCTCGGCCTGGGACGCCACCGTCACCAACTCCGCCGACCACTGGACCGCCAAGAACGTCTCCTGGAACGGATCGCTCGCCCCCGGCGCCTCGGTCTCCTTCGGGTTCAACGGCTCGGGCCCCGGCGCCCCCTCCGGCTGCAAGCTCAACGGCGCCTCCTGCGACGGCGGTGACGTCCCCGGCGACGCGGCCCCCTCCGCGCCCGGCACCCCCACCGCATCCTCCGTCACGAACACCTCGGTCAAGCTCGACTGGACCGCGGCCACCGACGACAAGGGCGTCAAGAACTACGACGTCCTGCGCGACGGCGCCAAGGTCGCGACGGTGACCGGGACTTCGTACTCCGACACCGGGCTCACCGCGGGCACCGACTACTCGTACACCGTCCAGGCCCGCGACACCGCGGACCAGAGCGGCCCCGCCTCGGGCTCGGTCCGGGTGCACACGACCGGCGGCGGCACCGACCCGGGCCCCGGCGGCAAGGTCAAGATGGGGTACTTCACCGACTGGGGCGTCTACGGCCGCCAATACTTCCCGAAGAACCTGGAGACCTCCGGCTCCGCCGCGAAGGTCACCCACATCAACTACGCCTTCGGCAACGTGCAGAACGGCCAGTGCACCATGGGTGACTCCTACGCCGACACGGACATGGCGTACACCGCGGCCAACTCCGTCTCCGGCGTCGCCGACACCTGGGACCAGCCGCTGCGCGGCGCGTTCAACCAGCTGCGGCAGCTGAAGGCCAAGCACCCGAACCTCAAGATCATCTGGTCCTTCGGCGGCTGGACCTGGTCCGGCGGCTTCCCACAGGCGGCGCAGAACCCGGCAGCGTTCGCCGACTCCTGCTACAAGCTGGTCGAGGACCCGCGCTGGGCCGACGTCTTCGACGGCATCGACATCGACTGGGAGTACCCCAACGCCTGCGGCCTGTCCTGCGACACCTCGGGCCAGGACGCCCTGAAGAAGCTGTCCTCCGCACTGCGCGCCAGGTTCGGCTCCAGCAACCTGGTCACGGCGGCGATCACGGCCGACGCCTCCACCGGCGGCAAGATCGAGAAGAACGACTACGCGGGCGCTTCCCAGTCCTTCGACTGGTACAACGTCATGACCTACGACTTCTTCGGCGCGTTCAACGCGCAGGGCCCGACGGCCCCGCACTCCCCACTCACCTCGTACCCCGGCATCCCGCAGCAGGGCTTCAACTCCGCTGACGCCATTGCCAAGCTGAAGGCCCAGGGCGTCCCGTCGAGCAAGCTCCTGCTCGGTATCGGCTTCTACGGCCGCGGCTGGACCGGCGTCACACAGAAGGAGCCGGGCGGCACCGCGACGGGGCCCGCCGCCGGCACCTACGAGCAGGGCATCGAGGACTACAAGGTCCTGAAGACGAAATGCCCCGCGAACGGGACGGTGGCCGGTACCGCGTACGCGTATTGCGGCTCCGACTGGTGGTCGTACGACACCCCCGCGACCATCAACTCCAAGATGGCCTGGGCCAAGAGCCAGAACCTGGGCGGCGCCTTCTTCTGGGAGTTCAGCGGTGACACCGCGGGCGGCGAGCTGGTGACGGCGATCGACGGCGGCCTGAAGTAGCAGCGCCGGGCCGCACATGACGGAAGCCGGGTGAACGGGGCCGCCCCCTGTTCCCCCGGCTTCTCCATGTGAAAGCTCAGGCCGTATTCGCTGCGAAAGCTCAGGCCACGTTGACTCTCTGGCCGGGAGGCGCCGCCTCCAGCCACGCCAGGAAGCCGGTCAGCGCGTCCTCGCTCATCGCCAGCTCAAGGCGCGAACCCCGGTGCGAGCACGCGAGGACGATCGCGTCCGAGAGCAGAGCCAGCTCCTCCTCGCCCTCCGGAGCACGCCGCCCCGTCACCTCGATCGCCGAGCGCTCAAGGGTGCGACGGGGCCTGACCGAATAGGAGAAGACCCGGAACCACTCGATCCGGTCGCCGTTGTAGCGGGCCACGCCATAGCCCCAGCCCTTGCCGGAGGTGTCGCCGCCCTCGGCGATGTCCCACCGCAGGGAGCAGTCGAAGGTGCCCCCCGAGCGCTGGATCAGCCGGCGCCTCAGTCCGAAGACGAACAGCCCCAGCAATACGAGTACGACGACCGCGACCACGCACAGCACAAGAACGAGGACCATTCGTACCGACCTCCTCGCCTCATCTGATAACGGGCCCGACAGCGGATCCGATAACGGAACTGCAAAATTGACCAAGGATCGCCTCAGCCGCGACCCGGTCCGGAGAGGTTCTCCGGTCCTGGCCGCGGCTGAGTCATGTCACTCCGCGCTCCCCCATAGCCTAAAGGGCCTGGGAGGTGCCCCCAGGGCTCAGCGCGTCGCCACCGCACGCAGTCGGACGTCCGCTCGACGCTCGGCGGATGCGTCCGCATCCGACTGAGCACGCTCGAGCGCCCGCTCCGCACGCTGGACATCGATCTCGTCCGACAGCTCGGCGATCTCGGCGAGCAGGGACAGCTTGTTGTCGGCGAACGAGACGAAACCGCCGTGCACAGCGGCGACAACCGTCCCGCCGTCGCTCGTGCGGATCATCACCGGGCCCGACTCCAGCACACCGAGAAGCGGCTGGTGACCGGGCATGACGCCGATGTCGCCGGACGCGGTGCGCGCGACGACCAGGGTGGCCTCGCCGGACCAGACACTGCGGTCCGCGGCGACGAGCTCGACATGCAGCTCAGCAGCCAAGGTGGGCTCCTCGGGTCACCACCCGGCCGTTGCTGCCGGGTGTTGGGTCAAAGTCTAGTCGGCGTACGGAGAGGGGCGGGACACACCCTGCGGGTATCCCCCGCCCCTCTCCCACGAGTCTGTGCTTCCGGAGAAGCCAGAATCAGGAGACGCCGAGCTCCTTGGCGTTGGCCTTCAGGTCCTCGATGCCACCGCACATGAAGAACGCCTGCTCGGGGAAGTGGTCGTACTCGCCGTCGCAGATCGCGTTGAACGCGGTGATGGACTCCTCGAGCGACACGTCCGAACCGTCCACGCCGGTGAACTGCTTGGCGGCGTGGGTGTTCTGCGACAGGAAGCGCTCGACGCGACGGGCACGGTGGACGATGAGCTTGTCCTCCTCGCCCAGCTCGTCGATACCGAGGATCGCGATGATGTCCTGGAGGTCCTTGTTCTTCTGCAGGATCGTCTTGACGCGCATGGCGCAGTCGTAGTGATCCTGCGCGATGTAACGCGGGTCCAGGATGCGGGACGTGGAGTCCAGCGGGTCCACGGCCGGGTAGATGCCCTTCTCGGAGATCGGACGGGAGAGAACCGTCGTCGCGTCGAGGTGGGCGAACGTGGTGGCCGGGGCCGGGTCGGTCAGGTCGTCCGCGGGGACGTAGATCGCCTGCATCGAGGTGATCGAGTGACCACGGGTCGACGTGATGCGCTCCTGGAGGAGACCCATCTCGTCGGCGAGGGTCGGCTGGTAACCCACCGCGGAGGGCATGCGGCCGAGCAGGGTCGAGACCTCGGAACCGGCCTGCGTGAAGCGGAAGATGTTGTCGATGAAGAACAGCACGTCCTGCTTCTGCACATCGCGGAAGTACTCCGCCATGGTCAGACCGGCCAGGGCGACGCGAAGACGCGTGCCCGGCGGCTCGTCCATCTGGCCGAAGACCAGCGCGGTCTTGTCCAGAACGCCGGCTTCCTCCATCTCGACCATGAGGTCGTTGCCCTCACGGGTGCGCTCGCCGACACCGGCGAAGACGGAGACACCGTCGTGCAGCTTGGCCACACGGACGATCATTTCCTGGATCAGAACGGTCTTGCCGACACCGGCACCACCGAACAGACCGATCTTTCCACCCTTGACGTACGGGGTGAGAAGGTCGACGACCTTCAGGCCGGTCTCGAACATCTCGGTCTTCGACTCGAGCTGGTCGAAGGCCGGGGCCTTGCGGTGGATCGTCCAGCGCGGGGCCTCGGCGACCGACGACGCGTCGTCGTTCAGGACCTCGCCGAGGGTGTTGAACACACGGCCCTTGGTCAGGTCACCGACGGGCACCGAGATGCCGGCGCCGGTGTCGGTCACGGGAGCCTGGCGGACCAGGCCGTCCGTGGGCTGCATCGAGACCGTACGGACCAGTCCGTCACCCAGGTGCTGGGCGACCTCGAGGGTCAGCGTCTTCTTCTCGCCCGCGGTGGCCGGGTCGTCGACCTGGACGTGCAGGGCGTTGTAGATCTCCGGCATCGCGTCGACGGGGAACTCCACGTCGACGACCGGGCCGATGACCCGGGCGACGCGGCCCGTGGCAACGGCCGTCTCAACAGTGGTCGTCATTACTTGTCACTCCCCGCGGTCGCGTCGGACAGGGCTGCAGTGCCGCCGACGATCTCGCTGATTTCCTGGGTGATTTCGGCCTGGCGGGCCGCGTTGGCAAGTCGGGAGAGCGAGTTGATCAAGTCTCCCGCGTTGTCGGTCGCCGACTTCATCGCGCGGCGCGTGGCGGCGTGCTTGGAAGCAGCCGACTGGAGCAGCGCGTTGTAGATACGGCTCTCGACGTAGCGCGGCAGCAGGGCGTCGAGGACGTCCTCCGCCGACGGTTCGAAGTCGTACAGCGGAAGGATCTCGCCCTTGGACTTCGACTCCTCCGCCACCTCTTCGAGGCTGAGCGGAAGCAGACGGCCGTCGATGGCCGACTGCGTCATCATCGAGATGAACTCCGTGTAGACGATGTGGAGTTCGTCCACGCCGCCCTCCGCCGAGTCCTTCTCGATGGCCTCGATCAGCGGGCCCGCGACCTTCTTGGCGTCCGCGTACGTGGGCTCGTCGGTGAAGCCCGTCCACTGCTCCGCGATCTTGCGCTCACGGAAGTTGTAGTGGGCGACACCACGGCGGCCGACGATGTAGATCTCGACCTCCCTGCCCTCGGCCTCGAGACGCGCGGTCAGCTTCTCCGCGGCCTTGATGGCGTTCGAGTTGAAGGCGCCGGCCAGTCCGCGGTCGCTCGTGAGGAGCAGCACCGCGGAGCGCGTCGCCGTCTCCGGCTCCGTCGTCAGCGGGTGGTTCGTGTTCGAACCGGTGCCGACAGCCGTGACCGCGCGGGTGAGCTCGGTCGCGTACGGCGTGGAGGCCGTCACCTTGCGCTGCGCCTTGACGACACGCGAGGCGGCGATCATCTCCATCGCCTTGGTGATCTTCTTGGTCGCGGTGACGGATTTGATGCGACGCTTGTAGACCCGGAGCTGGGCTCCCATGAGTCAGGTCCCTTCCGTCGTCACTTACCGGCGGCGGCCGGAGCGTCCTCGCCGAGAAGCTTCCCGTCCGAGGTCTCGAACTGCTTCTTGAAGTCCGCGATGGCGTCGGCGGTGGCGGTCAGGGTGTCGTCCGACATCTTGCCGCCCTCCTTGATGGAGGTCATCAGGCCCTGCTCCTTGCGGTGCAGGTAGTCGAGCAGCTCGCGCTCGAAGCGCCGGATGTCCACGACCGGGACGTCGTCCATCTTGCCGGTGGTGCCGGCCCAGACGGAGACAACCTGGTCCTCGGTCGCCATCGGCTGGTACTGGGGCTGCTTGAGCAGCTCGACCATGCGCTGACCGCGCTCCAGCTGCGCCTTCGACGCGGCGTCCAGGTCGGAACCGAAGGCGGCGAACGCCTCGAGCTCACGGAACTGGGCGAGGTCCACGCGGAGGCGGCCGGAGACCTGCTTCATCGCCTTGTGCTGCGCGGAACCACCGACTCGGGAGACGGAGATACCGACGTTCAGCGCGGGGCGCTGACCGGCGTTGAACAGGTCCGACTCCAGGAAGCACTGGCCGTCGGTGATGGAGATGACGTTGGTCGGGATGAACGCCGACACGTCGTTCGCCTTGGTCTCGACGATCGGCAGACCGGTCATCGAGCCGGCACCCATCTCGTCCGAGAGCTTCGCGCAGCGCTCGAGGAGGCGGGAGTGCAGGTAGAAGACGTCACCCGGGTAGGCCTCGCGCCCCGGCGGGCGGCGGAGCAGCAGGGACACGGCGCGGTAGGCGTCGGCCTGCTTCGAGAGGTCGTCGAAGACGATGAGGACGTGCTTGCCCTCGTACATCCACTGCTGGCCGATGGCCGAACCGGTGTACGGCGCCAGGTACTTGAAGCCGGCCGGGTCGGACGCCGGGGCGGCGACGATGGTCGTGTACTCCAGCGCGCCGGCCTCTTCCAGGGCGCCACGCACGGAGGCGATGGTCGAGCCCTTCTGGCCGATGGCGACGTAGATGCAGCGGACCTGCTTCTTCGGGTCGCCGGTGCGCCAGTTGTCGCGCTGGTTGATGATCGTGTCGACAGCCAGGGCGGTCTTGCCCGTCTGGCGGTCGCCGATGATCAGCTGACGCTGACCGCGGCCGATCGGGGTCATCGCGTCGACGGCCTTGTAGCCGGTCTCCATCGGCTCGTGCACCGACTTGCGCTGCATGACCGTGGGGGCCTGCAGCTCAAGGGCGCGACGCCCGCTGGTCTCGATCTCGCCGAGGCCGTCGATCGGGGTGCCGAGCGGGTCGACGACGCGACCCAGGTAGCCCTCACCGACGGCGACGGAGAGCACCTCACCGGTGCGCTGCACCGGCTGGCCCTCCTCGATACCGGTGAACTCACCGAGCACGATGGCACCGATCTCGCGCTCCTCGAGGTTGAGGGCGAGGCCGAGGGTGCCGTCCTCGAACTTCAGCAGTTCGTTGGCCATGGCCGAGGGCAGGCCCTCGACCTTCGCGATACCGTCGCCGGCAAGAGTGACCGTACCGACCTCCTCGCGCGAGGCCGCGTCCGGCTTGTACGCCTGGACAAAGTTCTCCAGCGCGTCCCGGATCTCCTCCGGCCGGATCGTGAGCTCCGCCATCTGGGTTCCCTGCTCTCCTTGTTGGGCCCGAAAGTTTTCTTGGGGGGTCTGGGGTCAGCCCCCAGGAATCCTCTGCACGGCCCAACTAGGGCCGTAGGTACTACTACGTTGTGCGAGTCGGCTAGCCGGCCATACGGCGGCTGGCGTCCTCAATGCGGTCCGCGATGCTTCCGTTGATGAGCTCGTCGCCCACCTGCACGTTGATCCCGCCGAGGACCTCGGGGTCCACGTCGAGGTTCAGGTGCATCTGACGCCCGTAGAGCTTTGCCAGGGCGGCGCCCAGGCGCTGCTTCTGCGCATCGCTCAGCGGAACCGCCGAGGTGACGACGGCGACCATGCGGTCCCGGCGCTCCGCGGCGAGCTTGGACAGGGACTCGAGTCCCGTCTCCAGGCTACGTCCACGCGGCTGGGTCACAAGGCGCTCGACGAGACGCTCCGTGGAGGCCGTGGCGCGACCGCCGAGCAGGCTGCGCAGCAGCTCGCTCTTGGCCGTGCCCGTGGCGTTACGGTCGGTGAGCGCGGCGCGCAGCTCGGTGTTCGAGGAGACGATCCGGCCGAACCGGAACAGCTCGTCCTCGACGTCGTCCAGCTCGCCGGCCTTCTGCGCCGCGGTCAGCTCGGCGATGCTGGACAGCTCCTCGACGGAGTCGACCAGGTCGCGCGAAGCGGACCAGCGGGAGCGGACCAGGCCGGCCACCAGGTCGGCGGTCGTGCCGCTGACCTGGCCGCTGAGCAGACGCTCCGCGAGCTGGGCCTTGGCCTCGCCGGACTGCGCCGGGTCGGTCAGGACCCGACGCAGCGACACCTCGCGGTTGAGCAGCGCGGTGACCGCGGCCAGCTCGGCGGCGAGCTGTGCCGCGTCGACCGAGGTGCTGTCGGTCAGCGCGTCGAGACGCTCACGTGCGGAGGCGAGTGCCTCGCGGCTCGCTCCGTGGGCAGTCATCGAGCAGCCTCGGCCTTCGTCGCGGTCTCGTCGAGCCCGTCGAGGAAGCGGTCGATCGTGCGCGACTGCCGGGCGTGGTCCTCGAGGGACTCACCGACCAGCTTGCCGGCCAGGGTGGTGGCCAGCTGGCCCACGTCCTGGCGCAGCGCCTGAGCGGCGGCCTTGCGGTCGGCCTCGATCTGCGAGTGGCCGGCGGCGATGATTTCCTCACGCTGCCGCTGGCCTTCCGCGCGCATCTCGGCGATGAGCGTGGCGCCCTGCTCCTGCGCCTCCTGGCGCAGCCGCGCGGCCTCGTGACGAGCCTCGGCCAGCTGAGCCTTGTACTGCTCGAGCACGCTCTGGGCCTCGGTCTGGGCCGACTCAGCCTTCTCGATACCGCCTTCGATCAGCTCGCGGCGCTCTTCCAGCGTCTTGTTGATGCGCGGGAGGAGCTTCTTGGCGAAGAAGAAGAAGACGATGGCGAAGGCAAGCGTGCCAATGAGCAGCTCGGGACCCGGCGGGATGAGCGGGTTCTGCTCCTCCTCGGCCGCGAGTGCAACCAGGTTGGCGATCACATCAGTGCCTTTCGTCGAAAAGTGTCAGGTAGCTGGGTTTAGCGACCGAACACGAACGGCATGACGATGCCGATGAGGGCGAGGGCCTCACAGAAGGCGAAGCCGAGGATCTGGTTGGCGCGGATCAGGCCGGCAGCTTCGGGCTGACGGGCCAGGGCCTGGGTGCCGTTACCGAAGACGATGCCGACGCCGATGCCGGGGCCGATGGCAGCGAGACCGTAGCCGATGGAACCGAGGGAGCCGGTGACGCCAGCGGCGAGTTCGATGGTCGCGGACATGCCGTTACTTCCTTCTCTTTAACGAACCGGTGGGGGTTGGCCACCGGACGACTGAAATATGACGGGTCGGGACTGGCTCAGTGGTGCTCTGCGAGCGCGCCCTGGATGTACGAGCAGGCGAGGAGCACGAAGACGTACGCCTGCACGGCCTGCACGAAAAGCTCGAAGAGGATCATGACGATGGTCATGACGAACGAGACGCCCGCGGCCGGGATCATGTAGCTGTTCAGCAGGTACCAGGAGGCAACGGTGAACATGACCAGCATCAGGTGACCGGCGAACATGTTCGCGAACAGTCGCACCGCGTGCGTGAACGGCCGGACGAGCAGGTTCGAGAAGAACTCGATGAACGAGACGAGCCACTTGATCGGGCCGAGCGAGTTGTCGTAGCCCGTGATGTTCTTCCAACCGCCCACGAAACCGTGGCGCTTGAAGGTCAGCGGCACCCAGATCAGGTAGACGATGACGGCGAGAACGATCGGGTACGCGATGACCGACGACACCGGGAACTGTGCCAGCGGAATCACGGACCACACGTTCATGATCCAGATGAAGAAGAACATCGAGACCATGACGGGGACGTACTTCTCGCCCTCCTTCTTGCCGAGGGTCTCGTAGACGATGTTGCGGCGTACGAAGTCGTACCCCGCCTCACCGATCATCTGGAGCTTCCCCGGAACCACCTTGGCGCGGCCGAAGGCGGCGTAGAAGAGGCTCATGATGACCAGCGTCGTCAACAGGGCAAGCAGCATCACCTTGTTGAACTCGAACCCGCCGACGGTGAAGATCGGCTGGAACAGGAACGAGTGCAGACCGGGAGCCGGAAAGCCGCAGCCGTTGTCGGACAGGATCCGACAGCTCCAGTCAAAGGCGAGCTCAGTCTGGTCAGCACTCACCACGGGCTCCTTCGGCGTGACGCATAGGTACGGCAACCTCGTTGTGTCGTTGCGGCGCGCAGCCGCGGATCGGCACCGGTCTGGTGTTTCGGATGTGGGGGCGGCAGGCAGGCAGTGAGCCTCGCAGTCGAGCAGGCGTCAGCTCAGATGCCCGCGCCCGCAGTGCCGCAGTTGGCACCGGACGATAGCAGTAACGCGAACCCGCACTTATCCCGCCCCTACCCCTCATGAGGACGACCCTGAATTCTCGGGCTTGTCGCTCTTCTCGGAGTCTTTGCCCGAGTCGGGATCGATATAGAAAATCTTGGCCTTCATGTGCGCACGCGCCTGCGCGGCCATCCATACGACGGTGGCGGCGACGAGTGAAGCGGCGAAGGCCCTGGGGTTGAACAGTGTCGTGTCCTTGAAGACGGCCACGAAGATCAGAAGCAGCAGCAACTGGGCGACGTAGAGCATCAGCCCCATCGCCTGGAAGAGCTGCGGAAGCGATTTTGCCGTCCGCTGGAGGACGACCTGCCCGAGGCCCATGAAGACGATGACGACCACCGTGCCGATGACAGCGCCGAGCGCCCCCTTACCGCCGGCGAGCACACCACTGATCACGGCGGCGATCGCGCCGGCGATGGCAGTGGGCACGACGGCCTGGAGGAGGATCCGTGCGTCATTCGAGGGCATGGCGGCAGCTCCGCTAACTGGACGGGGGCAGGGTGTCGTCATGGACGAGCGTAGTCCGGGGCCGAGAGGGAAATTCGGGCCAATGGGCCGTCGCACTACGGTCCTTCGGCTCTGTCCCCGGGTCTCGTGAACGGTATCACAAACTATTTGATGAGGTCTTTACCTGTGTAGTGTGCTCACTGTCACACGTGAGAGTTAATCCGCGCGTCTGAGCAAGATTGCGGCCAACTTGTCTGGTATTGGGGCGCTTTCGTCTCAGGCGTCAGCGCGACGAGTCCGCCTCGCGCCGATCCAGGAAGCGCGAACGGGGGCCAATGGCCGTTGCCCCGTTGACTCCTGCGGGCATCGGCGTGCGCGCGGGTTCGCGCTCAGGCACCTGTGCGGCCACGTCCGTCCCGGCGTCCCCGGCTGTCTCTGCCTCGTCCCGCGCCGTATACGACGGCGACGCCTCGGTCCCCTCGGCCGCCGTCCGCGCGGCCCGCCTGCGCCGGTAGCGCGGCGGCACGAAGGCCTCAGCCCAGCGCGGGGCGCGCGGTGTGAAGCGCGGCAGCAGAAGCAGCACGAGACCGACGAAACTCAGCGCGACGATCGCCAGGACGATCCACATGGACGTCGAGTGCACGGAGTAGGCGACCGCGCCGAAGGACAGCAGTGCCGCCCAGAAATACATGATCAGGACCGCGCGGCTGTGGGAGTGGCCGATCTCCAGGAGCCGGTGGTGCAGGTGCCCGCGGTCCGCCGCGAAGGGCGACTGGCCCTTCCAGGTGCGGCGCACGATCGCGAGGACCAGGTCAGCGAACGGCACCGCGATGATCGTCAGCGGCATCAGCAGGGGGATGAAGACCGGGACCATCGCGTGAGTGGCGTCACGGGTGCCGCCGAAGTTCAGCTTCATCAGACTCGGGTCGACCTGGCCCGTGATGGAGATCGCGCCGGCGGACAGGACGAGGCCGATGAGCATCGATCCGGAGTCGCCCATGAAGATCCGGGCGGGGTGCATGTTGTGCGGCAGGAAGCCCAGACACATGCCGATCAGGATCGCGGCGAACAGCGTCGCGGGGGCGGCCGCCTCGATGCCGTAGCCGTACCAGAGGCGGTACGAGTACAGGAAGAACGCGGAGGCGGCGATGCACACCATGCCGGACGCGAGGCCGTCGAGACCGTCCACGAAGTTGACCGCGTTGATGCTGATCACGACCAGCGCGACGGTGAGGAGCGTGCCCTGCCACTGCGTCAGCGAGACGGTGCCCACACCCGGGATCGGCAGCCACAGGATCGTCAGACCCTGCATGACCATGACGCCCGCGGCGATCATCTGGCCGCCGAGCTTGATCAGGGCGTCGATCTCGAACTTGTCGTCCAGGACACCGATCAGCCAGATCAGGGCGGCTCCGGAGAGCAGCGCCCGCGGCTCGTTCGACATCTCGAAGACGGGGCTGAGGTTCGTCAGGTGGTCCGCGACGAGGAGACCCGCGCACAGGCCGAAGAACATGGCGATCCCGCCGAGCCGGGGCGTGGGCTCCCGGTGTACGTCGCGGGCGCGGATCTCCGGCATGGCGCCGGCCACGATCGCGAACTTCCGCACCGGGCCGGTCAGCAGGTATGTCACCGCGGCCGTGATGCAGAGCGTCAGCAGGTATTCACGCACGGGCTTCCCCACAGATATCGCTGGCCATCTCAGCCCCACACCCTAGCTTCGCGCGCATGTGGTGAAGGACTGCCGGGTAGCGACGATGGTTGCACGAGTGACGGACCACCCTGGCCCGCCTACCCCTGTCTAGGCCGGATACGGCGGAAATCTTCCGGTGAGATCGCGCACTTCCGCGCGCGCTGTACGCGGCTCGACCTCTTCCCGCAGCACCCCCGCGAAGAGCACCGCGATGCGCGCCATCTCCGCCTCACCCATGCCCTGGGTGGTGACGGCGGCGGTGCCGAGGCGCAGGC
The DNA here is from genome assembly GCF_044748025.1 of Streptomyces sp. NPDC090032. Classification (NCBI taxonomy): domain Bacteria; kingdom Bacillati; phylum Actinomycetota; class Actinomycetes; order Kitasatosporales; family Streptomycetaceae; genus Streptomyces; species Streptomyces sp. NPDC090032. The sequence continues at coordinate 85,714 of NZ_JBIVFF010000018.1, forward strand.
CACGCCCGTCCCCGAAGGGCAGCGCGCAGGTGTCGAGGACCATGCCGGCCGAGGCGAGCCGGCCCCGGGCGGCCGGGCCGTCGACGCCCAGCGACGTGGGGTCGGCGGTCAGCAGATGGGTGTCCGTGCCGCCGGTGGTGATCGCGAGGCCCTCGGCGGCGAGCGCGGCCGCGAGCACCCTCGCGTTGGCGACCACCTGATGGGTGTACGCGGCGAAGGCCGGGGTCTCCGCCTCGCCGAACGCGACGGCCTTGGCGGCGATGGTGTGCATCTGGGCGCCGCCCTGTGTGAAGGGGAAGACGGCCCGGTCGATACGCGCGGCGAGCTCGGCCCCGCACAGGATCATGCCGCCGCGGGGGCCGCGCAGGACCTTGTGCGTGGTGGCGCAGACGACGTCGGCGTACGGCACCGGGTTCGGCGCCGCTCCCCCGGCGACCAGGCCGATGGGGTGCGCGGCGTCGGCGATGAGGTAGGCGCCCACATCGTCGGCGATCTCCCGGAAGGCCGCGTAGTCGATGTGCCGCGGATAGGCGATCGAGCCGCAGACGATCGCCTTGGGGCGGTGCACGCGGGCTTGGGCGCGGACCTGGTCGTGGTCGATGAGGCCGGACTCGGGGTCGACGCCGTAGGGCACGAAGTCGAACCAGCGGCCCGAGAAGTTCGCGGGCGACCCATGGGTGAGGTGGCCGCCGTACGGAAGCCCCATCGCGAGGACGGTGTCGCCGGGGCGCAGCAGGGCTGCGTACGCGGCGAGGACCGCGGAGGAGCCGGAGTGGGGCTGCACGTTGGCGTGCTCGGCTCCGAAGAGCGCTCTGGCCCGGTCGACGGCGATCTGCTCCGCCACGTCGACGAGCTCGCAGCCGCCGTGGTGGCGGGCGCCGGGGTAGCCCTCGGCGTACTTGTTGGCGAGCGGGGAGCCGAGGGCCGCGAGGACGGCCGGCGACGTGAAGTTCTCGGCGGCGATCAGCTGCAGCGACGTGGCCTGCCGGGCCGCCTCGCCGAGCATGATCTCGGCGATCTCGGGGTCCTGGCGACGCAGCACGTCGAAGCCGGCGTGCGCGTACGTCGCACCGGCGGTGGCTTGTTCAGTGGTGACCGGCATCTTGGGCTCCGGGCCTCGCGGGGTTGACCTCAGAACCAATGTAGGCCCGCACCGCCCGCAGCGCCCGAAACTCGGGTACGAGCGGGTACTCCCGCGCCGCTGTCACTTCGTTCAGCGGCAGGCGGGGACGCCCGTGAGTGCCGTCACCACGGGCTCCAGTGCCTCGCTGATCTCCTCGCCGACCGAGCGGAAGAAGGGCAGGGGTGCGCCGTACGGGTCGTACACCTCGTCGGCCTCGACGTTCGGCGCGAGAAGCCACCCGCGTAGAGCCGCGGCGGCACGCACCAGGGCGCGTGCGCGTTCCACCACGCCGCCGCCCGCCCCGTCGAGGGGGTCGGGCAGCGTGGCCGGATCGATCGCCTGGACGAGGCGGGTGAACTCCTTCAGCGTGAAGGTGCGCAGGCCCGCGCTGTGGCCCATGGAGATGACCTGGGCGCGGTGGTCGCGAGTGGCCGTGAGGACCAGGTCCGCACGGATCACGTGGTCGTCGAGGAGCTCACGGCCCACGAAGCCGGAGGCGTCCGCCCCGAAGTCCGCGAGGACCGTCTCGGCGTTGGCCTCCATGGGGGCGCCCTCGTGGCCCCAGGTGCCCGCGCTCTCCACGATCAGGCCGCGGACGAGGGGGTCGCCGAGCCTTCCCACCAGGGCATGCCGGGTCAGCCGCTCGGTGATCGGCGAGCGGCACACGTTGCCGGTGCTGACATGGAGGATGCGGAAGGAGTCCTCGGTGCCTATGCCACGCCCCGTCTCAGGGGCTGTCAATTCGCCACCTCGAGGTCGGGTACGACCTTGCGCAGCTCGTCCGCGGTCAGGGCACCCGCGCGCAGGAGCACCGGAACCTTCCCGGTCACGTCGACGATCGAGGACGGGACGATGCCGGGCGTGGGGCCGCCGTCGAGGTAGACGGAGACGGAGTCGCCGAGCATCTCCTGCGCGGCGTCGCAGTCCTCGGGGGCGGGGTGCCCGGTGAGGTTCGCGGAGGACACGGCCATGGGGCCGACCTCGGTGAGCAGCTCGATCGCGACCGGGTGCAGGGGCATGCGGACGGCGACGGTGCCACGGGTGTCGCCGAGGTCCCAGGCCAGGGACGGCTGGTGCTTGGCGACGAGCGTGAGGGCGCCCGGCCAGAACGCGTCGACGAGTTCCCAGGCCATCTCGGAGAAGTCCGTGACGAGGCCGTGCAGCGTGTTCGGGGAGCCGATGAGGACCGGGGTCGGCATGTTGCGGCCACGCCCCTTGGCGTCCAGGAGGTCGGCGACCGCCTCGGAGGTGAAGGCGTCGGCGCCGATGCCGTACACGGTGTCGGTGGGCAGCACGACCAGCTCACCGCGGCGGACGGCGGACGCGGCTTCACGCAGACCGGTTGTACGGTCCGACGCGTCGTTGGTGTCGTATCGCCGAGCCATTTAGCGGGCCTCCTCGTACACGAAGTACACGTAGTCCATGCGAGAGATGCGGGAACTGCTGGTGCTGATGCTGATGCTGCGCTGATTCTGTCGCGTCACGGCATCGCCTTGCGGGCGGTCGCGAAGCGCGGGCGGTTGTTCAGGTCGGGGTGGTCGGCCGCGTCGGCCCAGCCCCGCTCCTCGGTGAAGATCCACGGCACCTGGCCGCCCTGGGTGTCGGCGTGCTCGACGACGACGACGCCTCCGGGCCGCAGCAGGCGGTGCGCGGTGCGCTCGATGCCGCGGATCAGGTCGAGCCCGTCCTCACCGGAGAAGAGCGCGAGCTCGGGGTCGTGGTCGCGGGCCTCGGGGGCGACGTACTCCCACTCGGTGAGCGGGATGTACGGCGGGTTGGAGACCACCAGGTCGACCTGCCCGTCGAGCTCGGGGAAGGCCTCCAGGGCGTCTCCCTGGCGCAGGTCGACCCTGGACCCCTCGACGTTCTTGCGCGTCCACCTGAGGGCGTCCTCGGACAGCTCCACGGCATGCACGCGGGAGCGCGGGACCTCCTGCGCGAGGGCGAGCGCGATGGCTCCTGAGCCCGTGCACAGGTCGACGATGAGCGGCTCGACGACGTCCATGGCCCGTACGGCGTCTATGGCCCAGCCGACCACGGACTCCGTCTCGGGCCGCGGCACGAACACGCCCGGCCCCACCTGGAGTTCGAGGTAGCGGAAGTAGGCGCGCCCGGTGATGTGCTGGAGCGGCTCGCGGGCCTCGCGGCGCGCGGTGACCTCCCAGTAACGGGCGTCGAAGTCCGCGTCCTTGACGGTGTGCAGCGCACCCCGCTTCACGCCGTGTACGAAGGCGGCGAGCTCCTCCGCGTCGTTGCGCGGCGAGGGTACGCCCGCGTCGGCGAGGCGCTGGGTGGCCTGGGCGACTTCCGCGAGCAGCACGCTGCGGGGGTTTGGGGGTCGCCCCCCAAGATGTTGCTGCACGCTGGTCCTCCGGGGCTGAGCTGGTCTTTTTGGCGTGGCTTAGGCTGCGGCGAGCTTGGCGGCCGAGTCGGCGTCGACGCAGGCCTGGATCACCGGGTCGAGCTCACCGTCGAGCACCTGGTCCAAGTTGTACGCCTTGAAACCGACGCGGTGGTCCGAGATGCGGTTCTCCGGGAAGTTGTACGTACGGATCTTCTCGGAGCGGTCGACGGTGCGGACCTGGCTGCGGCGGGCGTCCGCGGCCTCGGCCTCGGCCTTCTCCACCGCCGCCGCCAGAAGCCTGGAGCGCAGGATACGCATCGCCTGCTCCTTGTTCTGGAGCTGGCTCTTCTCGTTCTGGCAGGAGGCGACCACTCCGGTGGGCAGGTGCGTGATGCGCACCGCGGAGTCGGTCGTGTTGACGGACTGGCCGCCGGGGCCCGAAGAGCGGTAGACGTCGATGCGGAGGTCGTTCGCGTGGATCTCGACGTCGACGTCCTCAGCCTCGGGCGTCACGAGGACACCGGCCGCGGAGGTGTGGATCCGGCCCTGCGACTCGGTCGACGGCACGCGCTGCACGCGGTGCACGCCGCCCTCGTACTTCAGGCGGGCCCAGACACCCTGGCCGGGCTCGGTCGCGCCGTTGCCGCCCTTGGTCTTCACGGCGACCTGGACGTCCTTGTAGCCGCCCAGCTCGGACTCGGTGGCGTCGATGATCTCGGTCTTCCAGCCGACGCGCTCCGCGTACCGCAGATACATGCGCAGCAGGTCGCCGGCGAAGAGGGCCGACTCGTCGCCGCCCGCGCCCGCCTTGACCTCGAGGATGACGTCCTTGTCGTCGTTGGGGTCCCGGGGGACCAGCAGGAGCCGCAGCTTCTCGGTGATCTCCTCGCGCTGCTTCTCGAGTTCCTTGACCTCGGCGACGAAGTCCGGGTCGTCCGCGGCGAATTCGCGCGCGGTCTCGATGTCGTCACCGGTCTGCTTCCAGGAGCGGTAGGTGGCGACGATCGGGGTCAGCTCGGCGTAGCGCTTGTTGAGCTTGCGCGCGTTCGCCTGGTCCGCGTGGACCGCGGGGTCCGCGAGCTTCGTCTCGAGATCGGCGTGCTCACCGATGAGGTCCTCGACGGCCTCGAACATCTCCGGCTCCTGAAGTGAGGTACAGCGAAAGGGAACGGCCACCGGCCGGCCGGGGAGACCCCCGGGTCCCCGGCCAACCAAAAAAGCACGCCGGTCCCGGCCCGCCCCTGAGGGCGGCCGTGGACCGGCGCAAGTGGCTCGCTACTTGTTGGCGGCAGCAGCCTTGCCGAAGCGGGCCTCGAAGCGGGCCACGCGGCCACCGGTGTCGAGGATCTTCTGCTTGCCCGTGTAGAACGGGTGGCACTCGGAGCAGACCTCGGCACGGACGGTGCCGCTGGAGATCGTGCTGCGGGTGGTGAACGACGCGCCACAGGTGCAGCTGACCTGCGTCTCGACGTACTCGGGGTGAATGTCGCGCTTCAAGGTGTCTCCTATGATCTCGGAGGGCTCCGGGTCGCTTCCGCGGATTGCGGGGGCGTGAACCGGGGCCGACGTACCAGTCTGCCAGGACTGGCCGTATCCCCCAAAACCGGGGTCGGGGCGGAACTATTCCCGAAGGGTCACCGGGAAGTGGCGGCCGATGTTCTAGTGGCTGGTGACGACGGAGCCCGCGGCGCCCTTGTCACCGGCGGAGTCCTTGATCGCGGAGGCCGGAACGGGCTGGTCCGTCTCGAGGGCCGCCCAGACCTTCGCGCCCGCCTTCTCCAGCGGGAGTACGCGGTTGGGGTCGGCGGGGTCGTACTGGACGGGGAGCGTCACCATCTTCATGTCGCCGGCGCCGATGCCCTTGAGGCCGCTCGCGAAGCCCGCCAGTTCCTTGACCGAGTTGAGCTCGGAGTCCGTGGTGACGGCGCTGGTGGCGGTGTCCGCGAGGTCGTAGAGCTTCTTGGGGCTGGTGAAGACGCCGACGTCCTTGATCTGGTTGATCAGCGCCTTCATGAAGGCCTGCTGGAGCTGTATTCGGCCCAGGTCGCTGCCGTCGCCGACGGCGTGCCGGGTGCGGACGAGGCCGAGGGCCTGCTCGCCGGTGAGCGTGTGCGTGCCGGCTGCCAGGTGCAGATGGCTCTTGTCGTCGTTTATGGCCTGCTGGGTGGTGATGTCGACGCCGCCGAGGGTGTCGATGAGCTTCTTGAAGCCCGAGAAGTCGACCTCGACGTAGTGGTCCATGCGGATCCCGGACATCTTCTCGACCGTCTTGACGGCGCAGGCCGGGCCGCCGACCTCGTAGGCCGTGTTGAACATCTGCTGGCTGCCGCCCGCGACCGTGTTGCCGGCGCTGTCGGTGCAGGTCGGGCGGGTGACGAGGGTGTCGCGCGGTATGGAGACCACGCTGGCCTTCTGGTGGCCCTTGTACACGTGGACGACCATCGCGGTGTCCGAGCGGGCGCCGCCGCCGTCCTTGCCGTACTTGGCGTTCGCGCCGGAGCGCGAGTCCGAGCCGAGGACCAGGATGTCCATCGAGCCGTTGTCGACGTTCGCTGGGCGGTCGGTGCCGAGCGCGGCGTTGATGTCGACGCCCTTGATGTTCCCGTTGAGCTTGAAGTACAGGAAGCCGGCGCCGGCGCCCGCAACGACGACGAGTCCCGCCGCGGTGCAGGCCGTGATGACGAGGGCCTTGCTGCGCCTGGCGCGCGGCTTGCGCCGCCGGCCGCCGCCTCCGGCACCTCGTGCCGGGCGGCTCGGATCGGTCGTCGCGGGGCTGCTCTCGTCAGGCATGTGCTCCTCAGTCCTCAGCTGCTCGGCTAACCGGTTACCCCCTGTTGGCAGGGCCAGGCGGGATGGACGTCAATTCGTCCGTCACTTCGTCCGCCTCTTTCGCGGGACGTGGAAACCGGGAAGAAGAGTTGCACAACGCGCTGTGCCCGCCGCAGAGGTCGCGACGGGCACAGAGAGTGCTGGCGACAGCCGGTCACCCGGCTCTCACCTGCAGGTTTATCCGAATACGTTGTACTGCGTGTAGCCGGTCCCGATCTTGACGCGTGTGGCAAAGATCTCCGAGGAGGCGGTCCCCGTACCCGGGTACAGGTAGAGCGTGCCGCCGGGCGTGCGGGCCACGTAGTCGGCCTTGCCGTCGCCGGTCACGTCACCCGGCGCCGCGAACGCGTTGTACCCGTCCCAGGTGCGCACCTGCACGCCGGACTCGAAGGGCGCGGCCGCCTTGCCGGTGCCCTTGAGGAGGTACAGCTTGCCGCCGCTGCCGCGGGCGATCAGGTCGCTCCTGCCGTCGCCGGTGAAGTCGCCCTTGCCGCGCAGGGAGTTGAAGACCTGGTAGCCGCTGCCGACGGTGGTCCGGGTGCCGTACGTCCCGTCGCCCTTGCCGGGGTACAGGTAGAGCGTGCCGCCGGAGGTCGCCGACAGGAGGTCGGGGTAGCGGTCGCCGGTCACGTCACCGGGCGCCACGAGGAACTTCCGCGTCGCCCAGTCGCTCGCGATCTTCGTGTCCGTGTACGTCGAGCTCGACGCGGACCGGTGACGCCAGTAGACGGCCCCGTCGGACCGGCGGCGGATGATGAAGTCCTGGTACCCGTCGCGGTTCATGTCGGCCTGGAGGACGAGGTTGTACGCGCTCCAGGACCCGCTCAGCGTCTTGCGCGTGGCGAACCCGCTGCCCGTGGACTCCTTGACGTACCCCTTGCCGCCGGAGGACGCACGGACGAAGAGGTCGGCCTTGCCGTTGCGGCTGATGTCGGTGTCGTCGATGCGCGGACGGACCTTGGACTGGTACGTGGAGACCTTGGTGAACGCCTCGTACGTGCCGGAGACGTTGCAGACCTGCGTGCCCTGGCTGATGCCCCAGGACACGATGCCGACCACCTTGTCGCCCACGACGAGCGGGCCGCCCGAGTCTCCCGGGCACGTGGTCTTTCCGGTGCTGTCGTCGCCGGTGCCGAGCTGTCCGGCGCAGATCATCTTCCCGGCCTGGAAGTACGGGTCGAGGTTCTGGGTGCAGGCGTCGTCGGAGTTCAGCGGCAGGGTGACCTTCTGCAGCTGGGACGCGATGTCGGCGGTGTCCTCGTTCGAGCTGGTGAGGCCCCAGCCGTACACGGTGGCGTTCGTGCCGGCGGCGTACAGCGCGCTGTCGTCCGCTCCGGCCAGCTCCAGCGTGGTCTGGGCGACCGGCTTGGCGAGGGTGAGCAGGGCGACGTCGTTCGTGATGGCGTCGGGGTCGTAACCGTCGCGCACCCAGCTGCGGGTGACGTCGATGTACGTGGCGCCGTTGCCGGCGACGGTGACGCTCTTGCTGGTGCCCACGGCGACTTCGCCGTACTTGCCCCAGTCCTGCCGGTTGCCGTTCTCGTCGTGCAGGCAGTGCGCGGCGGTGAGCACCTTGTTGGGCGCGACCAGGGTGCCGCCGCAGACGAAGTAGGAGCCGCCGGCGGGGTCGTTGTAGACAAGCTGCACCATCCAGGAGGCGGCGCTTGTCGTGCCGCCGATGATGCGGGGCGTGACCTTCTTGTCGCCGCTCGGCGACGGGGACGACGCCGCCGGCTCCGCGGTCTTCGCGCCGGGCGGCGGCTGCACGACCCGGCCGGCGTCGGCCTCCCCCGCGTACGAGGTGACGGCGAACGCACCCGCGCCGATCAGCGCGAGCCCGGCCGCGGCGGCCGGCAGCACCTTGCCGAGTCTTCGACGGTGCCGGCCGGAGCCGGATACAGATATGTCCACGCAATTCCCCCCAGGGAGCGACGAGTTGAACTCTGAATGAAGAGCGCGATCGTACAACTCGCTCCGGAGCGCACAAAGGGCCGCCCCCGTCACATCCGTGACGGGGGCGGCCCTTGAGCGGTGCTACCGCTGAGCGAAGCTCTTAGTCGTTGCCGTTGCCCGGCGTCGGCGTCGTCTTCGCGATCTGCATCAGGAACTCGGCGTTCGACTTCGTCTGCTTCATCTTGTCGAGAAGCAGCTCGATGGCCTGCTGCGAGTCGAGCGCGTGCAGCACCCGGCGCAGCTTCCAGACGATCGCCAGCTCTTCCGCGTTGAGCAGGATCTCTTCCTTACGGGTGGAGGACGCGTCGACGTCCACCGCCGGGAAGATGCGCTTGTCGGAGAGCTTGCGGTCGAGCTTGAGCTCCATGTTGCCGGTGCCCTTGAACTCCTCGAAGATCACCTCGTCCATGCGCGAGCCGGTGTCGACCAGCGCGGTGGCGAGAATGGTCAGCGAGCCGCCGTCCTCGATGTTGCGCGCCGCACCGAAGAAGCGCTTCGGCGGGTAGAGCGCGGTCGAGTCGACACCACCGGACAGGATGCGGCCGGAGGCCGGCGCCGCCAGGTTGTAGGCACGGCCCAGACGCGTGATCGAGTCGAGCAGGACGACCACGTCGTGACCGAGCTCCACGAGACGCTTGGCGCGCTCGATGGCGAGCTCGGCGACCGTGGTGTGGTCCTCGGCCGGACGGTCGAAGGTCGAGGAGATGACCTCGCCCTTGACCGACCGCTGCATGTCGGTGACCTCTTCCGGACGCTCGTCGACCAGGACGACCATCAGGTGGCACTCGGGGCTGTTGGTGGTGATCGCGTTGGCGACCGCCTGCATGATCATGGTCTTGCCGGTCTTCGGCGGGGCCACGATCAGGCCTCGCTGGCCCTTACCGATCGGCGACACGAGGTCGATGATGCGGGTGGTCAGGATGCCCGGGTCGGTCTCCAGACGGAGCCTGTCCTGCGGGTAGAGCGGCGTCAGCTTGTTGAACTCCGGCCGCCCGCGCCCGGATTCGGCCGCCATGCCGTTGGCCGAGTCGAGACGGACCAGCGCGTTGAACTTCTCGCGGCGCTCGCCGTCCTTGGGCTGGCGGACCGCGCCGGTGACGTGGTCACCCTTGCGCAGGCCGTTCTTGCGGACCTGGGCGAGGGACACGTACACGTCGTTCGGGCCGGGCAGGTAGCCCGAGGTCCGGATGAACGCGTAGTTGTCGAGGATGTCCAGGATGCCCGCGACGGGGATCAGGACGTCGTCCTCGGAGACCTGCGGCTCGTTGCCGAAGCCGACCTCGTCGCGGCCACGACGGCCACGACGGTCGCGGTAACGGCCACGGCGGCCGCGGCGGCCACCCTCGAAGTCGTCGTCGTCCTGCGGACCGTTGTCGCGCTGACGGTCCTGGCGTCCGCCGCCCTGCGGCTGACGGTTGCCGCCCTGCTCCTTGCCCTGCTCGTCGCCCTTGCCACGGCGGTCGCCACGGTCACGGCCGCCGCGCTCACCGCGGTCGCCGCCACGGTCACCACGGTCACCACGGTCACCGCGGTCACGACGGTCACGACGCTCGCGCCGGCCCTCGGCGCCGCCGTCACCGGCGTCGCCCTTGGCCTCGCCCTGGGCGTCGGTCCGGGTCTCGGTCTTCGCCTCGGCCGTGACGGTCTCGGGGCTGCCGGCCTCCGAGGTGGCACGGCGGCGACGACGCTCGCCGCCCTTGTCGTCGCTCGCCGGCTGACCGGGGATGTCGATCTGCTGCTGAGCGGCGGCCTTCGCGGCCTTGGCGTCCTCGGCCTTGGTGGCCTTCGCCGGAGCCTCGGCGCCGTTCGCCACGGCATCGTCACCGGTGCGCGCCTTGGAGGTGGCGCGGCGCTTCGGCTTGGTCTCGGTGGTGTCGGCGCTCTTCGCCGGAGCGCCTCCGCCGGCCTGCGCCTCCTTGATGACCTCGATCAGCTGGCTCTTGCGCATGCGCGCGGTGCCCCTGATGCCGAGGCCCGATGCGACCTGCTGGAGCTCGGCCAGCACCATGCCGTCAAGGCCGGTACCGCGGCGCCGACGGGAGCCCGAAGCACCGGCGGCAGGCGCAGCAGAGGCATCCGCATCGGCGGAGGGCGCGGCAGCGGAGCTGTCGGCGTTCACGCCCATCAGATCGGTGGTGTCGCTCACGAAGGGTCCTTCCCTGGAGCGGACGTCGGCCTGTCTGGCTCGGCGACCGGTTGTGCTGTCCGGCGGTGGTCCTGTCGGTATGGACCGTGCCGGGGCGGTGGTCCGCCAACGCGGCGGAAGAATTCATTGGTGACGGCGAGTCCCGAAAACCGCGGGTTCCACTGGAATGTCTGTGTCACCCGGCTCGATCACACCGGTTCCGGAGCATGCTCGAAACGGCTCAGTGCACGGCACAGAGCAATTTGCGGGGCTCCCGGAAGAATGGTTGTCCCGGAGGGGGACACACAGCACCTCGCCATGGTGGGGTCGGGTGCAGACTTGAGGTTAACACTACCGGATCCAACAAATATTCCCCCTCTCGAATTCCGGCAACCGTGTGTCAGTGAGCAAGCGGCAGCACGCTCGCTCCGTCGACATCGAGGTCGAGGCGGTTCGCCGCCCAGCCCTCACCGGCCAGCCGGGCGACCTTGTCGGCCGCCTCCTTCTCCACAAGGGCGAGGACTGTGGGGCCCGCCCCTGAGATCACCGCGGGAACCCCGTCGGCCCGCAGCCGCTCCACGAGTGCGACGCTCTCCGGCATCGCGGGAGCCCGGTACTCCTGGTGGAGCCGGTCCTCGGTGGCGGGCAGCAGCAGCTCGGGGCGCCTCGTGAGGGCCTCTACGAGCAGGGCCGCTCGGCCCGCGTTCGCCGCGGCGTCCACATGGGGGACGCTGCGCGGCAGGAGACCGCGTGCGGTCTCGGTGAGTACCGGCTTTCCCGGTACGAAAACCACCGGAACGATGGAACGCGCGGGGTCCATCCTGATCGCACGGGCCGCACCGCCGTCCATCCAGGAGAGCGTGAAGCCGCCGAGCAGGCAGGCCGCGACGTTGTCCGGGTGTCCCTCGATCTCGGTCGCGAGCTCGAGAAGGGCCGCGTCGTCGAGCCGGGCGTCGCCGCCTATGGTCACGGCGCGCGCGGCGACGATGCCGGCGCAGATGGCGGCGGACGAGGAGCCGAGGCCGCGGCCGTGGGGGATCCGGTTGGCGCAGACGACCTCGAGGCCGCGCGGCTGTCCGCCGAGCAGGTCGAAAGCGGTGCGCAGGGAACGTACGAGCAGATGGGACTCGTCGCGCGGGAGGGTGTCGGAGCCCTCACCTGCGATGTCGATGTTCAGGCCGGAGTCGGCGACCCGGACGACCACGTCGTCGTAGAGACCCAGCGACAGGCCGAAGGCATCGAAGCCCGGGCCGAGGTTGGCGCTGGAGGCGGGGACGCGCACCCTGACGGCGGCGGCGCGGAAGGCGGGACCGGCCATCGCTCGATGACACTCCTTGAGCTGCGGTTCTTGCGTGATGAACGAGGTGACTGCGGTAGAGATCCGATGATTGCTGCCCGTGTGAGAACCCGAAGGCCGCGGAGGCTACGACGCTACGACAACGCCTGCGGCACCGCGGCATACGCATGTGCGGCGGGGTGGGTTCGGTACAGCTTATCGAAGGAAGGTTCTGTGGCGACATAGGGCGCACAGGAGGCGCACGATGCGTGTCGCAAGCCCCCTGTGCACCCCCGGTGCGGAGTTGACCGGTCGGTCCGGTTACGCCAGGCCGAGGCGCTCGGCCGCGGTGGCCGCGTCGACCGGGACGGTGACGGGCTGCGGGGCGCCCGCGACGGCCCAGTCGGGGTCCTTGAGGCCGTTGCCCGTGACGGTGCAGACGATCTTCTGCCCCTTGTCGACCTTGCCCTGCTCGGCGGCCTTGAGCAGACCGGCGACGGAGGCGGCCGAGGCGGGCTCCACGAAGACACCCTCCTGGGACGCCAACAGCTTGTAGGCGCGCAGGATTTCACGGTCCGTCACTTCGTCGATGAAGCCGCCGGACTCGTCACGGGCGGCCAGCGCGAAGTCCCAGGACGCGGGGTTGCCGATGCGAATCGCGGTGGCGATCGTCGACGGGTCCTTGACGATCTCGCCGCGCACGATGGGCGCGGAACCGGAGGCCTGGAAACCCCACATGCGCGGGGTGTGCGTGGCGATGCCGTCCGCCGCGTACTCCTTGTAGCCCTTCCAGTAGGCCGTGATGTTGCCGGCGTTGCCGACGGGAAGGACGTGGATGTCGGGCGCGTCGCCGAGCGCGTCGACGATCTCGAAAGAGGCGGTCTTCTGGCCCTCGATACGGAACGGGTTGACCGAATTGACCAGCGCCACCGGGTAGTTCTCGGAGAGGGCGCGGGCCAGGTTCAGGCAGTCGTCGAAGTTGCCGTCGACCTGGAGGATCTTCGAGCCGTAGACCAGCGCCTGGCCCATCTTGCCGAGCGCGATCTTGCCCTGCGGGACGAGTACGGCGCAGACCATGCCGGCGCGCACGGCGTAGGCCGCGGCCGAGGCCGAGGTGTTGCCGGTGGAGGCGCAGATGACAGCCTGCGCACCCTCCTCCTTGGCCTTCGTGATCGCCATCGTCATGCCGCGGTCCTTGAAGGACCCGGTCGGGTTGGCGCCCTCGACCTTGAGGTGGACCTCGCAGCCCGTGCGCTCGGAGAGCACCTGGGCGGGCACGAGCGGCGTGCCGCCCTCGCGCAGCGTGACGACCGGCGTGGTGTCGGACACCGGAAGCCGGTCGCGGTACTCCTCGATGATTCCGCGCCACTGGTGGGTCATTGCTCGTTACTCCCCTTCAACACGCATGATGCTGGCGACACCACGCACGGTGTCGAGCTTGCGCAGCGCGTCGACGGTCCCGGTGAGGGCCGCGTCCGCCGCACGGTGGGTGACCACGACGAGGGAGGCCTCGCCGTCCTTGACCGATTGGCGCACCGTGTCAATGGATACGCCGTGCTCGGCGAAGACCGTCGCGACCTGGGCGAGGACGCCCGGCTTGTCGGCCACGTCGAGGCTGATGTGGTACCGCGTCACGACCTCGCCCATGGGCGAGACGGGCAGCTGGGTGTAGGCGGAGTCACCGGGTCCGGTGGCCTCGCCGAGTTTGTTGCGGCACACCGCCACGAGGTCGCCGAGCACGGCCGACGCGGTGGGCGCGCCACCGGCTCCGGGCCCGTAGAACATGAGCTGGCCGGCGGCCTCGGCCTCGACGAACACGGCGTTGTAGGCGCCGCGCACGGAGGCGAGGGGGTGGTCGAGCGGGATCATCGCGGGGTGCACGCGCGCGGTGACGGACCCGCCGTGCGCCGCCCGCTCACAGATCGCGAGCAGCTTGATGGTGCAGCCCATCTCCTTCGCGGAAGCGAAGTCGGCGGCGGTCACCTCGGTCATGCCCTCGCGGTACACGTCGTCGAGACGTACGCGGGTGTGGAAGGAGATCCCGGCGAGGATGGCGGCCTTGGCGGCGGCGTCGAAGCCCTCGACGTCGGCGGTGGGGTCGGCCTCGGCGTAACCGAGCGCGGTGGCCTCGTCGAGGGCCTCCTGGTAGCCGGCGCCCGTCGAGTCCATCTTGTCGAGGATGAAGTTCGTGGTGCCGTTGACGATGCCCATCACGCGGTTGATCTTGTCGCCGGCGAGGGACTCGCGCAGCGGCCTGATCAGCGGGATCGCGCCGGCGACGGCGGCCTCGTAGTAGAGGTCCCTGCCGTGCTCCTCGGCGGCGGCGTGCAGCGCGGCGCCGTCCTGGGCGATGAGCGCCTTGTTGGCGGAGACGACGGAAGCGCCGTGTTCGAACGCCGTCATGATGAGGCCGCGGGCGGGCTCGATGCCTCCGATGACCTCGACGACCACGTCGATGTCGCCCCGTTTGACCAGCGCGGTCGCGTCCGTCGTCACCAGCGCGGGGTCGATGCCCTCGCGCACCTTCGACGGGCGCCGCACGGCGACCCCGGCCAGTTCCACGGGGGCGCCGATCCGGGCCGCGAGGTCGTCGGCGTGCGTCGTCATGATGCGCGCCACCTCTGAGCCGACTACCCCACAGCCAAGGAGCGCCACCTTCAGCGGACGCGTACGCATCATCGACCTACGCCTTTCATTGAACCCGGCTCGAAGAGCTCAGCCTGCTTGATACTGCTTCAGTGGACCAGTCTCACCCACCGGACCGGGGTTTCTGCCCCCGGTCCGAATCCTGAGACGTGTATTTCATTTATCCGACGTCGAGACGCAGGAGATCTTCCTCCGTCTCACGCCGGACGATCACCCGCGCCTCACCGTCGCGCACGGCGACGACGGGCGGGCGAAGTGCGTGGTTGTAGTTGCTGGCCATGGACCGGCAGTACGCGCCGGTCGCCGGCACGGCGATCAGGTCACCGGGCGCGAGGTCGGCGGGCAGGAAGGCGTCCTTGACCACGATGTCGCCACTCTCACAGTGCTTGCCGACCACGCGGACGAGCATCGGCTCGGCGTCGGACTTCCGCGAGACGAGGGCGACCGTGTACTCGGCGTCGTAGAGGGCGGTCCGGATGTTGTCCGACATGCCGCCGTCCACGGACACGTACGTACGGAGGGTTTCGAGCGGCTTGACGGTGCCGACCGTGTAGAGCGTGAAGGCGGTCGGGCCGACGATGGCGCGGCCCGGCTCGACGGAGATGCGCGGCGTACGCAGACCGGCCGCCTCGCACTCGCGTGTCACGATCTCGCCGAGCGCCTTGGCGATCTCGTGCGGCTCGCGCGGGTCGTCATCGGAGGTGTACGCGATGCCGAGCCCGCCACCGAGGTCGATCTCGGGCAGCTCGACACCGTGCTCGTCGCGCACCTCGGCCAGCAGCGACACGACGCGCCGCGCGGCGACCTCGAAGCCCGCCATGTCGAAGATCTGCGAACCGATGTGGCTGTGGATGCCGATGAGTTCGAGACCGTCGAGCTTGAGCGCACGCCGTACGGCCTCGGCGGCCTGCCCACCGGCGAGCGCGATCCCGAACTTCTGGTCCTCGTGCGCGGTGGCGATGAACTCGTGGGTGTGGGCCTCGACGCCGACCGTCACGCGGATCTGCACGGGCTGGCGCTTGCCGAGCCGCTCGGCGATGTGCGACACCCGCACGATCTCCTGGAACGAGTCGAGCACGATCCGCCCGACCCCGACCTCGACGGCCCGCTCGATCTCTTCCTCGGACTTGTTGTTGCCGTGGAAGGCGATGCGCTCCGCGGGCATCCCGGCGGACAGCGCGGTGGCCAGCTCCCCGCCGGAGCAGACATCGAGATTCAGCCCCTCCTCGTGCAGCCAGCGCACGACGGCGCGGGAGAGGAATGCCTTCCCGGCGTAGAAGACATCGGCGTCAGCGCCGAACGCGTCGCGCCAGGCGCGGCAGCGGGCCCGGAAGTCGTCCTCGTCGAGGAAGTAGGCGGGGGTGCCGAACTCCTCGGCGAGCCGGGCCACCTCGATGCCGCCGACGCGGACCGTCCCGTCGCCCTCACGGGTGACGGTCCGCGACCACACCTTCGGGTCGAGAGCGTTGAGATCGGCGGGCGGGGCGGCGTAGTGCCCCTCGGTCAGGACATCGGCGTGGCGGGGCCCGGCGGGGTGTGCGGAACGGCTCATGACTGTCTTCTGCGCTCTCTCAGAGATGTTCGGGTGCGTCGATACCGAGCAGGGACAGGCCGCCGGCGAGCACCGCCCCGGCGGCTTCGGCAAGCGCGAGCCGGGCACGGTGGGCGGCCGAGGGTTTCTCCTCCCCCTGCGGCAGCACGGTGTGCTGAAACCCGAGCAACGCGTCGGCGACCACCACGAGGTGCCGGGCGAGCCGGTCGGGGGCGTGGTGGGTGGCGGCGAGGGTGAGGGTTCGGGGGTGGGCGGACAGGGCGGTGTGGAGGGCGGCGGCCCCGGCGGGAGCGTCCGGAGTGGCGGGGGCGGACGCCTTGTCGCGTACGTCGCCGGGTTCGGCGGTGAAGCCGAGGGCGGCGGCGTTGCGGGTGAGGGCGCGGGTGCGGGCGTAGGCGTAGCGGACGCGGAAGAGGGGGTTGCCCTCGCGCTGGGCGAGATGTTCGTCGCCGATACGGGGCTGGTCGTGCGCGGCGGGCAGGAGCAGGGCCCATCGGGACGCGTCGCGGCCGAGGGCGGCGGGGTCGCAGGGAGCGGGCACGGGCCGCACCTTCACGACGTGCGCCTCCCCCTCCTCAGGCTCGGGCGTCTCACCCTGGACGACACGAGCCTCGGCACCCTGCGTGGCGAGAATCCGCCGGAGCGAATCGGCGACGACCTCGGCCCGGACCTCGTGAGGAACACGAATCTCAAACAGCTGACCTGCGAGAACATCGCCGAACCCATAGCTGCCACCCCGGGCGAGGATCTCGCGGACGAGGACTGCGGGGTCGTCGTCGGCGAGGGTCAGATTGAGGAATCCGGGGCCGGTGACCTCGACGCCGGCGATGCCGGGACTCTCGGCGAGGCGCCGCGAAAGGAGCTCGGCGACGTGCCGGGGCGGGCGCCCGGCGGGCCCGGCGATTTGCAGCGCGACGTTCGTGGAGTAGTCCCCGCACCCCCCGGGCCGCGGCCGCTCGACCACGACACGTGCCGGCACGACCACACTCAGCTCACCGTCGTCGACCGCGCGGCGCACGGCGCGCAGGACGGTACGGGAGAGCTCGACGGGGGTCACGGGACAAGCGTATGGGAGGAGGGGGGTGGGTGAGCGAACCGGTTTACGGGACGGTCCGCCATACGGACACGCTCCACTCCCCCGTGCCGGTCAGCCCCGGCTGCGCCCGGCGCGCTCGGCCTCTTCGGCACCGCGACCGCCCTCACGCCCGCGCTCGCTCAACTGCCGTACGACCTGAACGAGTTCACCGGGCTCGAAGGGCTTCTCGAGGAAGGCGTCGACCCCGACATCAAGTCCACTGTCGACTTCTTGGTGGGTACAGGCACTGACGATCACGATCGGGACACTCCGCGTATGGGTGTCGGAGCGCAGCCGCGCGGCGGTACGCAGACCGTCGAGCCGGGGCATCACGACGTCCAGGGTGATCACATCAGGCCGAACCTGATGCACCACATCCAGACACTCGGCACCATCAGCCGCGGTCACGACCTCGAAGCCCTCCAGCTCGAGATTGACCCTGATCAGCTGCCGAATCACCTTGTTGTCGTCCACAACAAGCACTCGGCCGGACGCGCCTGGCACAACTCGAGAGTAGGTCCGCCGGCGCAACCGCGTCCGGGTTTTCCCCACTTCCGCCCCGTACAGGGGACTACCACCCTCCCGCCGCCCCGCGCGCGGCCCTCCCAGGACACCACCTCAGCAGCGAAATAACCGTTCATGGGGACCCCGACGAAGCTGGTAGGGTTCTACCCGTCGCCACGCCAGCCGCGGTGAACACGCCCCCGTAGCTCAGGGGATAGAGCAACGGCCTCCGGAGCCGTGTGCGCAGGTTCGAATCCTGCCGGGGGCACCTTGAATTAGGTGTCCAAAGACCCCGCCACCAGCGGAAACGCTGAGGCCGGGGTCTTCGCGTATGTGCAGGCGTGTGTCGCGGTGTGTCGCCGTATGACAGCGGCTGCGGCCTATTCGCGGCCTGGGCCGTGGGGCTGTTTCCCCAGGTGAGAAGCCAGAACTGAAGAAGGCCCCGGGACCAGGTCCCAGGGCCTCACGGAGTGTCCCACTCACCACTCACTCGTACTCATGGAGCAGGTCCTCGATCCGCCGATTCGCCACCTCCTGGCGCCCATCGAGGCACTTGGCGTACCGACTCAGCAGCACCTCAACGCTGTTGCCAGCCCGCTCTGCAACCTCGGTGGCGTCCACGCCGGCGTTCAGCCAGGTGGAGAGCGCGGGATGCCGAAGGTCGTACGGGCGCCGGGCGAACGGGGAGGCGACGACGGCCGGCGGCAGGGCAAGCTGTCGGGCTTCCTGCCAGGCCCGGTAGTAGGTCAAGCACCCGGCTCCGCTCGGGGTGCCGCTCCTGCCTTCGGCCCGCTCCGCCCCAGCTGCGCCGACGCCCGCGCACATGGATAGGCCCGGAGGTCATGAGTAGAGCACCCGACGTAGGCGGCCCACGGTCAAGGACATGCCTCCGGTGGGGGGATCGGCCGGCACCGGGTGGGAGGGGGCGCCGTGCCCGGCCGCGGGCACACCGTGGCGAGCGTGGGGGCTCCCATCACGTCCACCGTCGACCCAGGCAGAGCCGAGCGGACGCGGCCCATGGCGTCCAGGAAGCTCCTATAGATCGTCAAGCGGCCTGTAGGAGGTGTAGACGGGGGATATTCATGCTGGTCAGATGCTTGTAGACCTCTCGCGCGATGAAGCGTTTGAGGCAGCGGAAGATGTCCTTCTTGGACATGCCTTCGGCAGTGCGTCGCGCGACGTAGAGCCCGGTGCGGGGGTCGTAGCGCATCCGCACGAGGGCGATCGTGTGGAGGGCATGGTTGGCCTGGCGGTCACCGCCGCGGTTGAGCCGGTGGCGGTTGGTCCGGCCGGAACTGGCGGAGATGGGGGCCGCCCCGCAATGGTGGGCGAAGGAAGCTTCGGACTTCAGCCGGTCGGGATTGTCGCCTGCGGTAATCAGGAGTTGGGCGGCCGTCTCGGTGCCCACACCGATCAAATCCACCAGCCCGGGAGCCGCTTGCGCGACCAGGGGGTCGAGTTCGGCGTCGGCCTCGGCTATCTCCTCGGTGAGGTGCTGGTAGCGGCGGACCAGACGCCGCAGCGCGGTTCGGACTGCGCAGGTCGGGTTGGCGAGGTCCGCGCCGGGGCGAGAGCGGGCAAGCTGCGCAATCAACTGGTATGTGGGCAGGCCGCGCAGGCGTTCCCGGACCTCGGCGGGGGCGGAGACGATGAGCGTGCGGATCTGGTTGATCGTCTGGGTAGGGGACTTGATAGCCGAGCGGCGGACCACCCGCAGGGACCGGATGGCCTCCACGATGCCGTCGCGGGTCTTGGGCCGGCCGTGGGCACGGCCGGACAGGACGGCGGTCGCGGCAGCGTAGGCATCGACGGGGTCGGACTTGCCGTTGGCCCGGCGGACCTTGGTCAGGGCGGTCGACGTCGACCACGGTCACCTCGTTCACCCGAAGGGACCGGGCGAGTTCGGAACCGTAGGCGCCGGTCCCCTCAACCCCGACGGCGAGCACGTTACCGTGCAAGGGCATCCACTCCAGCAGGCGGCGGTAACCGTCGGGAGTGGTGGGGAAGGGAGCGGTGGCCAGGTGCCGGCCAATGGTGTCAATCACGGCTGCCTGGTGGAAGTCGGTGTGGGTGTCCACGCCGCCGACCACCGCGATCTGATCTGCCATGCTGGGAACTGCTGTCCTTCCGTGCGATGCGCGAGGGATCGCGCGGGCCGGTCGGGCGTCAGGACAAGACTGTGATGGGACCTTTGGCCGGGCTCCTATGAGGTCACAGGCGCTCGACCGGCCGCGTGCATAGCGGCACCGCCCAGACCGCCGACGATTCCTGGAAAAGACAGCCCGAAGCGTCAATCGTTCGGTGGGTCAGGCCGCCGAGCGGTGCCATGACCAATCCTCACAGTCGTTCGTACAGTGGCGCGCTCCACCTGGACGCCATGAACCACGCCCGCTCCACGGTGTGTGGGTCGACGGCGTACGGGATGGGAGCTGGGTGAGTGATGGGTTAATGAAGTCGTGCTCTGCGACCTGCCCTGCTTTGCTGACCAGGGCAACAATGGCGGGAGGGGCAGCGTGAGTAAACGGCAGTACGTCGCACGCGGCGTGCCGGGCGGCTACAGGATCTGGGACAACAAGGGGCGACGCTGGTGGGGTGACCTCTACGAACTCTGCCCCGACAATCTTCTGGCAGAGCTGAACAGCCTGTCCGATCCTGACAAGATCACTGATCTCCTGAAGCGCTATCGAGCGCTCGTTGGCTGTGGCGACATCGGCAGGCTTCCCATCATGCGCTCAAACTTGGTACGTGGTCAGACAGGCTCCGGCATGAAGCTCAAGAAGAAGCTTGCTGCGGTGTCGACAGCCGTGGCGGCGGTCGCGCTCTTCCTCGGTTCTGGAACCGCTCACGCCCAGGACAGCCCGGGACTTCTCTCTCCTGGGTAGCCCGTCGGTCACCCTCGCCTGCTTCCCCATGGGGCAGGTCGGCCAGAGCTACACGTTCTCCGGTACACAGAACATCAACTGCAGCCAGAACGCCGAACAGAACTCGAACCCATCGGGCCAGCAGGGCTTTACGGGCTACGAGGTGGTATCGACGAATTACGACGTCCTGCCCAACTCGCTTGGCGTTCCAGTCGAGGCGGATTGCCCCGCCGGCAAGAAGGTCACGGGCGGAGGAATCCGCTGGAGCGGTACCAGTACGGACATCGGCGAGCACGACAACGGTCCAACCGCGGACAACACGGGGTGGGTGGTCAAGGTCTTTAACTCCGGGGACTTCACGTTCACGGCCACCGCCTACGCCATTTGTGCCAAGGTCGACAATTAATCACTGCCGCGCAAACTGGGCGGAGAAGCGAGACGCACTCGCAACTGCTTAGACCAGGTTGGCGCCGTAAGGCTGGT
The DNA here is from genome assembly GCF_044748025.1 of Streptomyces sp. NPDC090032. NCBI lineage: Bacteria > Bacillati > Actinomycetota > Actinomycetes > Kitasatosporales > Streptomycetaceae > Streptomyces > Streptomyces sp. NPDC090032. The sequence goes on from NZ_JBIVFF010000018.1 coordinate 106,485, forward strand.
GGAGTCTCAATCGGCGAGTCACGCCCAGCGCGATCTTGAAAACCGTCGCGGCGCGAGTCACCGTGGGTTCCAATCCCATACCCGTCGCGCAGGCTGAAGGCCCCTGACCAGCAACGTTGGTCGGGGGCCTTCGTCGTGCGCGCTGCCCGTCGGTGACCGTGATTCCCCGTGGTTCCCCGACCGATCGGGCACGCGTCAGGCACGGACGGATGACGGCTACCGCTTCAACGAGCCAAGCTGGCTCTGACACGCCCGTTGCGTACGTCTTTCAGCCCCGCAACTAGAGCTACTGATCAGAAGGTCTCATCACGCCAGACAACGCTAGGGCCCCTCAGTGATCACCTGAGAGGCCCTAGCGCGTCCACTGTGCCTAGGCGTGCGAAGCATCACAGATCAGAGCGCTTCCCTGTTCTCCTTCGGCGCCTCGCCAGACTTATGTACCGGAGGCAAAACACTCCAAGGAGGCTTGCCAATTAAGGCTTCACCGACCACTTCACCCAAGACCAGGCCTACAAGTTAATAGATGGATAGGGGTGGAATTACCACCCTCAAGCCCGCATCGCGCAATTTCTGCTGCCAGCGCGCTTCTATCTGTGCACGGCTACGCCGAATCTCTCCCCACCCTTCGATGGAATCCGGCAAGACCTCTCCCCTAGCCCACGCCCCCATCAGCATCCGGGTCTCGCTCCTGGCAAGGAAACCCACCTCCGCAAGTGAGTATCCGCCCACGTCACCCACTGCCGCAAGATCCAGGAAATAGCATATCTCGGCGACTCGTTGACGCAGATCGCTATTGATGATGAAAGACTGCTCAAACCCCAAGACCGTGCCTATCTTGATGACGCTCAGCACGACCTCTTCCCTGGGCTGACCCACGAGCGAAATGGGGTTCTCAAGATAGGCGGAGAGGATGTTTTCTACGGCCCGCTTCTCTCTATCGCCCTTCTCCTTCCTGCTGCCGTCTTCAATGGCCCGACTTCGAGCCGTCTCGGCATCCTCTAAGACTTCCTGCCGGGCTCTTTGCGCTTGGCGGCGAGCCCCCATTCTTCCTATGCTGTCACCGCTCAAGCCTATAAGTCCGCCGATAAGGACAGTGATAATTGTTCCCCACTCCATAATCCCTCCCGCTTAAGGAGGGCATCCTGCAAGGATGCCCTTCGATATCGGCCTTCCCCAGGCGCGAACCGGTGCAGCGCGCGGACCTAAGTGAAGGGCAGGCTCTCGAAAACCGTCCCCACACACGAGGGTCGGCATGCATCATCGTCAGGAACCGTCTTGGGCCGCTCCTGTAGTCATAACTGGCGGGCAACGTGGCACGGGTCGGCGGACCTGGCCGAGGGAATCGATCGGCCACTGAGTAGCACTGGCTACCGAGGCCGCATGCTCGCGGCCTATGTTTGTGGACTGGCCGCCGAACCGCTTCAGCTAGAGAGCCCCTGAGCTGCGGAAACGACTAAGTCGCACGGGGCCTCCGTAGCCGTGTGCGCAGGTTCGAATCCTGCCGGGGGCACCTTGGATTAGGTGCCTGAAGACCCCGCCATCAGCGCTATTGCTGAGGACGGGGTCTTTGCGTGTCCAGGGACGTGTGCGTGCAGCCGTATGCCGCGCCGAGTGGCTCCATGTCGGCGTCTGTGGACTATTCGTGGACAGGATCTTGGTGGCATCGCCCCAGGTCAGCCCCGGGAATCCGGGGGACTTCCAGGAACGACGAAGGCCCCCGGACGGATCCCGGGACACGCGCACGCGTTGGGGCTCAGGCTCGTATCTCTCGTGCCAAGGCGCCGCTGTCGTCAGACAACTCCGGGGTGAACCGGAGGCCGAAGCGGCTGAGCAGGCCGGCGAGGTCGTCGAGGCGCTGGGGGTCGATGACTCCGTTGAGCAGGACCTCCAGTTCCTTGATCGGGTCCAGCTCCACTTGCCACCAGCTGGTCTCCAACTCGTAGCCGTGCCAGGACGACGAGCGCGACGACCAGCCGGCGCGGACGAAGGCGGCAGCAACGGGTGCGGCGTCTCGGCAGCCTTGTACAACGCCACAGACGTTGTTGTTCACGTCGAGCCACTGAGGATCCAGGCTCTGGCCGTCATCGGATATGTCCACGGTCGGAGTATGAGACACCACAGTGAAAGTTATCGGCCTCACTCGTACTCCCCGAGCAGATCTCTTCGATGCGTCGATCGGCGACTTACTGTCTTCCGTCCAAGCACTTGGCATACCGGCCGAGGAGGGCCTCAATACTGTTGCCCGCCCGTTCAGCGACCTCGGTCGGATCGACCCCGGCGTTCAGCCAGGTCGAGTGCACGGGTGATGTCGCAGGTCGTAGGTCGTGTGTCGTAGGGACGACGAGCCGCGGCTCCCATTCCGTCCCGCCGTCGACCCAGGCAGAGCACGAGCGAGCGTGGGTCGACGTCAGGCAGGACGGGAGCTGGAGTGAGTGGTGGTTTGATGCGGTAGTGACGACTGCGCGTCGATCGGGCTACTGAAGTGTCGCTTTGTCGAATAAGGCCGAAAGACGCCCTGTTTGAATGATGTACCGGGCACTCACACTCAAAAAATGGCGGTTCTCCACAGTGTCAGCCAGCCTGAGTGCCTGTTGTGCTCCTCGCACGGGCCCGACGTTCGTGAGCGGGTACGGATCATTCGCCTGTCAGCCGAACTCTGCGACAGGTGCTGGAACAAGGTCGCCGACGCGCTTGCCCTGAGCGAGGGCGCCACAGCAGCACCGGAGCCCGAGTGCGACCCGGACGACGTGCAATGGATCGAGCCTCGTGCGTGTCGGCATTGCGATGCGCTGGTGCGTTGCTACCCGACCCTCTATGGCCGTTGGGTTGAACTGGCCACGTTCGAGCTGCCGGCGAAGGAGGTCTCTCCCCTGCACCGTTGGCGTTTGAGGCGTCCGAAGGCGACGAATACGCCGATTGCTGTGGCGACGGTGGCCATCAGGATCGGCGCCATCGATCCCACACCCGGAGAGCCCGTCATTCCCGCTCACGAGTTCGTGTGTCTGAGGCATGAAGGACGAGAGGCCCGACCGTTCTTCGCCGGCTAGGACTCTCAACCAACGTGGCGGGTATGGGATTTGAACCCACGGCGACTCACGCTGGCCATGCCATGTGGACCTGCTCGAGTCTCCGACGATGGGCATCGACCCAGTCGTCGGGCAGGCGCACCAGAACGCGGACCGAGGTGAGGGAGACTGAGGCGTCTCTTACCTCGACCTCTACAGCGTTGAGGGTCTCGCCCTGAGAGATGTAGGGGCCCTTCAACTCGATCCGGATCTCCGGGTTGCGCCCGTCGTCCATCCAGCTGACCGGCCGGCCGGCCGCGAGCAGGTCCAGCGCCTCAGCCCAGTCGTCCAGATCGTCGGAGAGCAGATACACCTCCGCGAGGCGACCGTTCGCGAACTCACTGGCCACCACGATCTCGGCGATGAGGCAGCCGCCCCCAGGGAGGCCGACACTCGTCGCCCCCACCACTCGAACGATCACGCTGTTCTCTTTGTCGGCAAGGTGGATGAGCTCCACTGGCCCGTGCTCGGTCATGCCCCTGTCCCTTCGGCCACACAGATACGCCGACTCATGATGCATGCTGCACTGAATCTCCCATCCTGCGTCCCCGCGCAGCACGTGCCCTTGCGTGCTTGATCGGACGGGTAATTGAGTGGGTCATTGGACGGGTCCGCGGTCGGAGTAGGAGGCAGCGCTTTCATCGTCGTCACTCGTCGCGTACCTGGATTACCGCGTGCGTTCCCTTTGTTCGCCAGTTTTGGGGTTCCGCGGCATTCAGAGTGCGTTCCGTTTGCGCGTCCAGCCCCACTACGACGTCTGACTTGAGGGTGCGCAGGGCTGCTACGGGGGACGGGAAATAGGACGTGCGGGTGAGGAACGGGGTTGTGGGGGGCCAGAGTTGGTCGCCCACCAGGCGACGGTAGTTCAGGTCGCCCTTCAGGATCGTCAGTGTGGCCGTCTCGAAGGACTTCTTCAGATCGTCCGGCATTGCGGCGTACGGCAGAGGGGCGCAGGAGAAGGGGTGCGTGCGGAGCTGCAGGTGCCCTGTCGACGTTGCGCGCCACAGGCGTTCGCCCGCATCGCCTGCCTCGCCCGGGGCTTGCTTCAGATGGCGCAGGGCGTCGATGACGTCCGTGGGGGTCGCGTCGGAGACGTAGTACGGGTGTGGCTTTACGTGGAGGACCACTTGTTCCGCGTGTGCGTGACGGAGGAAGTGGTCGATGAGGAGGAGGTCGGGGACCAGTTCGCGGCCCGCGTTGTCCGCCACCACGTGGACGGTGTTCCCGGCCCCGGGTGGCAGGAGCGACCAGAGGACGTTCGAGTCGTCCGCCAGGAGGGGTGCGGTGGGGGTGGGGGCGTCGGTGGCGTTCGCGGTGAGCTGGAAACCCAGGTCTGCCCGGTTGCCCCACAGGGAGCCGTGGAGCAGCGCCCGGCCTTGGGTTTCCGGCGGTTCCTGCGCCAGGCGGTCCAGGGCCGTCAGTTCCGCCTGAGCCTCCGGGCTCCGTAGCTCCGCCTGCTTGAAGGGGCGGAACGGGTCGATGCCCTGCCACGGTCCTGCGGGGTCGAAGTAGCCGACCGCGTCCAGCAGCCTGCGGTAGAAGTAGCTCTCCGCCCACAGGAAGGGCGCGTCGAACCATGACCCGCCCACGTGCTCGCCGCTCCCCCATTCCTCCCACTGTTCACGGTCGCGGGCGTCGGCCGGCAGCGGTTCCATCACGCCGGCGGGATCCGTGCTCTCCCTCAGGAGCGCGTCCAGCGCCCGCTGCCGCTCCGGGTCGTAAGGGAACGCGTCCCGCACCCGCTGGATGAGCGCGGGGTGGCGCTCGCGCAGCACGCTGTACGGAAACGATCCGGGGCGGTTACTCCGGATGACGTCGTCAACGTTGTCTACGTCGGCCGCGTTGTCCATGTTGTCCGCGTTGTCAAAGTTGTCCACGTCATCAAAGTTGTCCATGGCTGATTGATCCTCCGGTCGTCGGGCCGAGCAGCATCGTCACCAGTCTTTCCGTCTGCTCCCCCGGGTCCCGTGCCGCGTCTCCCCACGTCGTCATCAACAGGTGGTGGACCGTACCGACCAGCGCCAGCGCCAGCGCCGTCGTGTCCGTGGCCGGGGAAAGACGGCCCCGTTCCACTTCCGCGTCCAAGTACGCCGCGATCGACTCCTGGATCGCGTCGAAGCCCGGGGCGCCCGCCTCCAGGGCCTCGCGGATACGTTGCGATGCCGCCGGGGTCGAGACCGCCAGGCCCGCCGTCGTGGCGTTCAGGGATGTCAGGAGGGCGTAGCCGATCGTCTTCAGGTTGGCCGCCACCGTGGACTCGCCCGCGCGCGCCGGAAGTTCCTCCGCCAGGCCCGCCGTACGGGCGAAGCGGGACAGGACGAGTTCCGCGACGAGTTCGTCCAGGCCCTCGAAGTGCTTGTGCAGGAGGCCCTTCGCGCAGCCGGCCTCGGTGGTGACCGCCCTGCTCGTCAGGCCGGACGGACCCTCCCGCGCGAGGATCCGCTCCGCCGCGTCGAAAAGCCGCTCTCTTACGTCGGGGATCGCCACTCCACGCGGGGACATGCTGCTGCCTCTTCCTCTTCTCATCAGGTGCGCAGTGGGGTCCGCCATGAGGCAGGACCGTTCGTCGTCCGGCCCGGTCACCGTCCGGCCCAGTCACGCCATGCCCGTTCAATTCCCTTGCCGTCAGTTTGGGCGTGTGCCCATACTGGTTTGGGCAGGTGCCCATTCTAGGTCGTCCGTCGGCCGGTCCGCCACCGCGAGGGGATTCCGTCATGCCGCACATCGTGAACGTCGATCAGTCCCAGGCCTGGAACGGGTACGAAGGCGAGCACTGGGCCCGCAACCAGGATCGCTGGGACGCCGTGAACGAAGGGTTCAACCAGCCTCTCCTCGACGCTGCCGCCGTCCGCGCCGGTGAGCGCGTCCTGGACGTCGGCTGCGGCGCCGGGGCCACCACCCGTCTCGCCGCCCGGCAGGCAGGCCCGGACGGGCGGGCGCTGGGCGTCGATCTGTCCGGCCCCATGCTGGCGCGGGCCGAGGAGACCGCTCGGCAGGAAGGCGCGGCCGGTGCCGGGTTCGAGCAGGGCGACGCCCAGATCCACCCCTTCCCCGCCGGTGACTTCGATGTCGCCATCAGCCGGTTCGGGGTGATGTTCTTCGCCGACCCCGTCGCCGCCTTCGCCAACATCCGGCGGGCCCTGCGGCCGGGCGGGAGACTGGCGTTCATCTGCGCAGCCGAGCCCGGGGGAAACGACTGGCTCCGGGCCATCGCAGAACTGCGCGGCATCCTGCCGGTCGGCGACTTCGGGGCTCCGGGCGAGCGGGACACGTCTCGCGGCCCGGGGATGTTCTCCCTGGCCGACGCGGACGTCACGCGCGGTGTGCTGTCCGACGCCGGGTTCGCGGGCGTCGAGGTGCGGCGCGTGGAGACGTACGGACTGTGGGGGCGAGACGCCGGTGACGCCGCCGCGTTCCTGCTCGACTCCGGGCCCGGCCGGCACCTGACCGAACAAGTCGGCGGCGAGGCACGGGAGTTGGCGCATCGTACGCTCGCGAACACTCTGCACGCGTATGAGCACGCCGGGGACGGAGGTGCGGCCGGGACCCGCGAGGTACGGATGAAGAGCGTCGGACTCCTGGTCACCGCATTCAGCCCGGAAGGGGTTGACCGCACTCTGGCCAAGACCTCACCTACAGTGTGAAGATCCTGTGTCTACGCAGGAGTTCATCATCTGGGGGGCCTCATGGCACTGTTCGGAAACGCTCACACCGTCGACCCCGTCGGCGCACAGCAGGAGTACGCCAAACTGTTCGGTCAGGGCGAGCAGGTGCAGGCCGCGTACCTGCTCATCCGCGACACCATCCTCTTCACCGACCGGCGTCTGATCCTCGTCGACAAGCAGGGAATCACCGGCAAGAAGGTGGAGTACCACTCCATCCCCTACCGGAGCATCACGCACTTCGCCGTCGAGACCGCCGGTCACTTCGACCTCGACGGTGAGCTCAAGATCTGGATCTCCGGCACGGCGGCGCCCGTCCAGAAGACGTTCAGCAAGGGCGTCGACATCTACGAGGTGCAGGCGATCCTGACGCAGTTCGTGGCCCGGTAGGCGCACACAGACAGGTGGCCCGGCGGCGGCACGTTCGTGCGTATGCGCGTATGCGCGCATCTGCGTACGGCCGCCGCCGGCCCCACCAGGACGCCCGCCGTCCCGCCAAAACGCCCGCCGTCCCGCCAGAACGCCCGCCGTCCCGCTAGGACGCCCGCCTGCGCGACGCCCTCTTCTTTGCCGATGCCGATGCCGGTGACTTCTTGGCAGTCGTCTTCTTGGCCGTGGCTTTCGAGGCGCTCGCCTTCGAGCCACTCGTCTTAGGCGTGCTCGCCTTGGACGTGCTCGCCTTGGACGTGCTCGACCCGGCTGTACTCGCCTTCGACGTACTCGCCCTGGCTGCACCCGCCTTCGACGTGCTCGCCTTCTCAGCCGGCGCCGTCCGCGACGAGGCGGCCGACTTCTTGGCCGTCGTCTTCCTCGCCGTACCGCTCCCGGACGCCGCGGGCTTCGCCTTCGTCGACGTCGACTTCTTCCCGCCGACATCCTTCGGGGCCGTACGGGACTTCAGCGGGGTCACTCTCGCCTCCCGCTCCGGAGCGGCCGCGTCGCCCCTGGCCTCCTTGGCCGCCTTGACGCTGCTCTTCAGGGCCGCCATCAGGTCGATGACCTTGCCGCCGGCACCCTCGGGAACCGCGGGCGCCTCCACCACGCCCTCGCCGGACGCCTTCGCCTCGATCATCTCCTCGACCGCGGAGCGGTAGTCGTCGTGCAGCGACTCCATGTCGACCTCGCCGAGGGTGTCCATCAGTGCGTCCGCCAGATCGAGTTCAGCCTCGCGCACGGTCACCTGGGTCTCGGGGGCCACCTCCTCCGGGGAGCGCACCTCGTCGGGCCACAGCAGGCCGTGCATCGCGATGACGTCGTCGACGACGCGCAGCATGCCGAGCCGCTCCCGCCCGCGCAGGGCGAACTTGGCGATGGCGACCTTCTTGTTCCGCTTGAGCGCCTCGCGCAGCAGGGTGTACGGCTTCGCGGCGGGGACGCCGTTCGCGGAGAGGTAGTAGGCGGCATCCATCTGGAGGGGGTCGATCCGGTCGCCGGGGACGAAGGCCACGATCTCGATGGTCCGCGCGGTCGGGATCGGCAGGGAGGCCAGGTCCTCCTCCGTGATCGGGATGATCGCGCCGTCCGCCGCCTCGTATCCCTTGCCGATCTCCGCCGACGCGACCTCCTTCTCCTCCAGCTCGCAGAACTTGCGGTAGCGGATGCGGCCGCCGTCCTCCAGATGGATCTGCCGGAAGGAGATCGAGTGGCTCTCGGTGGCGTTGACCAGCTTGATCGGAATGCTGACCAGGCCGAACGAGATGGCGCCGTTCCAGATGGATCGCACGGTGTCCCTCTCTGCGTAGTGCCCTGCCGTGTGCCCTGCGTAGTGCCCTGCCGTGTGCCCTGCGTGGTGCTGCCCTGCCGTGTGCCCTGCGTAGTGCTGCCCTGCCGTGTGCCCTGCCGTAGACAAGCCGGCAGGCCGTAGCCGAGCCAACCAGCCAGCCAGCCGACCGGCCGTAGCCGAGTCGCCGGCCGTGGCCGAACCGGCTCGCCGTGCGACCGCCCCCTTCACCGCCGTAGCTCTTTGAGATAGCTCGTGACGATTTCCGTGGGATTCTCATCGTATGACGCCCATCACAGAGGTGGAGGGGCGGCGGCTCGCGCTCAGCAACCTCGACAAGGTGCTGTACCCGGCAACCGGGTTCACCAAGGGCGAGCTGCTGCACTACTACGCGACGGTCGCCGGGTCCCTGCTCGCGCACCTGTACGACCGGCCCGTGTCCTTCCTGCGCTACCCGGACGGGCCCGAGGGCCAGCGGTTCTTCACCAAGAACGTGCCGCCGGGCACGCCTGCGTGGGTGCGGACGGCGGACGTGCCGCATTCGCGGAGTGCCCCGTCCCGCCAGGTCCTCGTACAGGATCTGGCCTCACTCATGTGGGCGGCCAATCTGGTGACGGAGTTCCATACGCCGCAGTGGCAGGCGGACGCACCCGGACAGGCCGACCGGCTGATCCTGGACCTGGATCCGGGAGAGCCGGCGGACGTGGTGGAGTGCTGCGCGGTCGCGCTCTGGCTTCAGGAGCGGCTGCGTGCGGACGGGCTGCACTCGTACGTGAAGACCTCCGGTTCCAAGGGGCTGCACATGCTCGTGCCGCTGGAACCGACACCGTCCGATCGGGTGAGCGCCTACGCGAAAACCCTCGCGGTGGAGGCGGAGGCCGAACATCCGGAACTGGTCGTCCACCGCATGACCCGCAGCCTGCGCCCCGGCAAGGTCTTCGTCGACTTCAGCCAGAACGCTGCCGCGAAGACCACGGCGACCCCGTACACGCTGCGCGCCCGCCCGGAGCCGACCGTGTCGGCGCCGGTGACGTGGGAGGAGGTCGAGGCCTGCACGGACGCGCGGGAGCTGACGTTCCTGGCCGACGACATCGCCCCCCGCCTCGAACGCTACGGGGACCTGCTCGGCCCCCTGATCAACCTGAACCGCGCCGGGCATGTGCCCTGAGCGGGAGAGCCGGGGCTGTCCCGGTGACGGTGCGACGCGAAGGGCGAGCCTCTCCTCACCCGGAAGGCCGGGCGGGCAGACGCTGACGGAATGGCTCAGAACAATTCGCCGGCGGTAGCCCTACGGCCACCTGTCGATGTCATGCGTCCCCAGGCTGTGGACGAGATCCCCCAGCAATCAGGCACGGCCGAGAATCTCCAGTACTCCCTCAAACTCGACGGATTCCGTGCCCTTGCCTTCGTCCTCGAGGACGGACGGGTCTTCCTGCAGTCCCGCTCGAAAAGAGACCTTTCCCCGGAGTTTCCAGAGATTGCCGCATATCTGCGCGAGAACCTGGCGGCCGGAACGGTACTGGACGGTGAACTGTGCGCCTACCGCGACGGTCGCCTGAGCTTCACCGATCTCCTCCGGTCCCACGCCGATCGAGCGCGATCGGGCATCCCGGTGTCCTACGTGGCGTTCGACATCCTCGCCGTCCCGGGCCGCGACGTCAGGGCACTGCCCCTGAAGAAACGCTGGGAGCTGCTGGGCGCCGCACTGCAAGACGTCGGCCCGCCCCTGCAGCGCGTACTGGCAACGCTCGACGAGGAAACCGCCCACATCTGGTTTCGCGACATGAGAGCGGCCGGCGTCGAAGGAATTGTGGCGAAGGAATTGCGCTCGACCTACCGGGCAGGCGGAACCCGGGCCTGGAGAAAGATCAGGCATGCGGATACGACGGACGGTGAACTCCTGGGCGTTTTCGGCCCGTTGGGCAGACCGCAGGCACTTCTCGTACGGCTCCCCGATGACCGAAGCGTCAAGACGTCGCCCCGATTGACCCCGACGCAGTCACGGCAGGTCGCCGAGTTGGTACGCGATCGTTTGGGACAAGTGACGGACCACCCGGAACACGGTCCGGTGAGAATGCTGACAGTCCCCCTTCTCATCGAACTGCGCCAAGCGGCCGGGCGCCACGAGACCGTCCGTTTCGTGCGGATGCGGAACGATGGATGAGTGGATGAGGTGTCGTAGCGTCGCCGTAGGCTGAGATCTCGCGCGTGACGGACGGGAGGGCCGAGGTGGCCGAGAAGACGCTGACCGAGAAGACGCTGACCGGGACGACGGTCGCCGAGGTGATGGCCGAGCTGGCCGGGCTCGAGGACCCGAAGGCACGTGCCGTGAACGAGAAGCACGGCGACGATCACGGCGTGAACCTCAGCAAGCTGCGCGCGCTCGCCAAGCGGCTGAAGACGCAGCAGGAACTCGCGACCGGGCTCTGGGAGACGGACGACACCGCGGCAAGACTCCTCGCCCTCCTCATCTGCCGCCCGAAGGCGTTCGAGCGCGACGAGCTGGACCGGATGGTGCGCCAGGCGCGCACGCCCAAGGTGCACGACTGGCTCGTGAACTACGTGGTGAAGAAGAACCCCCATGCCGAAGAACTGCGTCTGGCCTGGTCGGCCGATCCGGATCCGGTGGTCGCGAGTGCCGGCTGGGCGCTGACCACCGAACGCGTGGCGAAGAAGCCCGAGGGCCTCGACCTCTCGGCGCTCCTCGACGTCATCGAGGCGCAGATGAAGGACGCCCCGGACCGCCTTCAGTGGGCGATGAACCACTGCCTGGCCCAGATCGGGATCGACCACGCCGAACACCGCGCCCGCGCGATCGACATCGGCGAGCGCCTCCAGGTACTCAAGGACTACCCGACGTCCCCGGGCTGCACGTCCCCGTTCGCACCTGTCTGGATCACCGAGATGGTGCGGCGCAGGCAGACGCAGTAGAAAACTGCCCGCGCGACCGGACACCGCACAGAAGTCGCCGCCGGCGCACCGCGCGGCAACCGCCACCGGCCTCAGACGGGCAGCAGCATCCGCCGTCGGCGTCAGACACGCAGCCAGGTGTGGCGGTCGCGGGCCATCGCGTGCAGGGCCTCGACGTCGGCCGGTTTCAGGACGCCGCCCGTGCGCGCCAGCGACTGGAGTTCGGTGTCAAGGACGATGCGTACGTCCCGTGGGGGTGCTGCCATCTCTACCGTCGTGGCGCCCGCGACAGCCAGGACCGGGCGGACCTCGGCGGTCAGGGCGAAGGACGCGCGGGACGCGTCCGCGCGGACGCGTCGCAGGAGCGGGTGCGGCTCCGAGCGGCCGGTCACGACCATCGGGTCGGCGACGCGGACGCGCTGCCTACGGGCCGGGAGCGTGTGCAGCGCGTAGAGGCCGCCGGGCCCGATGAGGAGGTGGTGGATACGGGCGCCGCCGGGCAGCGGCACGGAGTGCAGCGCGCGCCAGCCCGCCCGCTCGAACGCGTCGAGCGCTCCGCCGACGGACTGCTCGGCCTCCAGGGCCCGGCGTCGCGGGTCCCCCCGCAGCCGCCGGGGCGCACCCGGGTCGCGGTCGACGGCGATCTGGAGGGCCTCGCCCGGCCGGTTCGGCGCGAGGTCGTCGTCCGGGTGGAGGGCGAGCCTGGCGAGTTCGGCGGGGGTCGGCACCGGGGGCGGACCGACCGTGACCTGGCCGGTCAGGAAGGGCCCGAGGGCGTCGAGCACGGCGTCCCGGCGGGCCTCGCTGATCAGATTGACGCGACCGGCCTCACGGTCGTACCACGCGACGTTCCTGCCGTCGTCGCCGCAGACATAGAGCCGCTCCCGACCATGTCGCCAGGTCGGTATGACGCGCAGACCGCTCATGCACCATCACCCCATGACCATGGGAGCAGTCCCGGAGCCGCAGGGCAATATGCCGTCCGGACCCCCGTGACGGCACCGTCCGCAGAGTTTCGGCCCGCTGTTACACAGCTGCCGAATTGCCGTGATGAGGGGTCTTTACGGTGATGACGTCAGCGTTTACGCCACCTGGTGGAGTGCACCGCACCGGGAGTAGAGCAGAGGAGACGTTCCGTGAGCACCACTCGTCGAGCAGGTCTGCTGGCCCGCGGCACCTTCGTCGCCGCCGTTCTCGGTGGCGCGCTCCTGGTCCCGACGGCCGCGTTCGCGCACGCCCAGCCCGACCGGCCGGCGAGTCCCGCCCCGGCGAGCGCGGCGGAGGAGTCTCAGGGCACACCCGACTCGCACCCGCTGTTCGTGGCGGCGGGCGGCGCGATGGCGGCGGCGGGCGCGGGGGGACTCGCCTTCTCGATGTACCGGCGCGGGCGCACCGACGGCTGAGGGTTCGAGGTGCGCAGGGTCGCTCGGTTGAATAAAAAGGACTTCCTCACCAATAAGGTCAATATGGCCGACAAGGTGTCAGTGGAGTGAGCGACCGGCACGCGGACAGGCAGGAGTGCAGTGATTTCCAGGCGCACCTGTTCCGCGGCCGTGGCCATGACCGCAGCCGCACTGCTGCTCGCGGGGTGCGGAGACTCGGGCGAGCTGCGCAGCGCGGGGCCGACGTCCACGGCGGTGGAACCTGCCCGGCTCTGGCCCACGCTGCCGCCGGCGTCCGCCGCGGCCGATGACTACGGCTCGGGCAAGACCGAGGTCGTGAAGGGCATCACCGCCAAGGGTGACGACATTCACCGCGTGAACCCGGTCGACGTGGTCCGCGCACAGGAGGCGGCCGCCGCGGCATCGCCGAGCCCGTCCCCGGACCCGGACGACGGCAAGGGCAAGGTCGTGGGGCTGGACGACTGCGGCAGGAAGGACGGCACCAAGTGCCCGGTCCTGAAGGCGTACTACCGGGATCTGACGGGTGACGGCAAGGACCAACTGATCGTGGGGATCCGCCTGCCGAAAGGCCAACTGGCCGTGCGCTGCTACACGTTCGAGGGCCACAAGCTGACGCAGATCATGGGGACGTCGGACGCGGTCGTGAGCGTGGAGATCGCGGGCCGGGACGTCATCCTGCGCGCGGTCGCCGACCTGCCGGGCTACGAGTACCGCACGGCGTGGTCCTGGGACCCGCACCAGCGCGCGATGCTCCCCACCAGAGACGAAATCCTCCGCACGGGCGCACCCTCAACCCAAACGCCACCCCCCACCTCCACCCCCAAGCCCCACCCCTCAACCACCACCCCCACCAAGACACCCCCCACGAAGACCCCGACCACAACCCCATCGGCCCCCACCCGATGACGAGACACCCAAGCCGGGCGACGCACACGAGCCGCCCCACGCACACGAGCCGTGGAACCCCGGCCCCCGAGCCGCCGCACCCGCAACGGAACGGAAGGGGCCGGGCCGGTACGTCCGCCCGGAGCCGGCCCCCACTCCTGACGCCTACGCGATCCGACGCCGAACCATCCGAGCGAGGACGGACATACCGGCCCGGCCCCGCACCCGCCCACACACGGAAGGCGCAGAACGCCGCCCCAGCCCAGGCCCCGGCCCCGGCCGCGACACCAGCCCCAACCCCGTCCCCCACCAAGAGCACCCCATGACCCCCGCCCCCAAACCCCGCCTCCCCGCCTGGACAGCCACCCTCACCTGGAAGGCCGCGGTCTTCATCACGGTGATGTGCTGCGCACTGGCCGCACTCCTGGGCGCCCTGGTCCACGTATCGGTCACCAACCAGACCGTGGGCCAGGCCCGCGACCACGCACTGGACCGGCTCGACGAGGCCACCAAGGCGTACGAGGCAGGGTCCCGGCTCGGCCCGCTCGCAGGCGTCGACCCCCCGGAGCTGCCCGACTCGCTGCGCCGGCTCGCCGCGGCCGGAGAGCGCGGCACCATGGTGAGCAGCCACACGAAGGCCCCCACGATGTGGGCGGCGGGACCGGTCGACGGGGGCCACGCCCTGGCCGTGGAGCTCGACTACGCGCAGGGCGCCCGGACGATCGACGGCCTGGACCGGGCGATCGTCGGCTCGTCGGTGCTGGCGATCGGCGCGACGCTGCTGGTGGGAGCGTTCGCGGTGACGCGCGTGACGCGGCGCCTGCACGCGACGGCGAGGGTGGCCCGGCGGATCAGCCGCGGGGACCTGGACGCGAGGGTGGGCGATCCGCGGACGCGAAATCCGGCCAGGCACCAGGACGAGGTGGCCGCGGTCGCCGGCGCGCTGGACAGCATGGCGTCGTCGTTGCAGCTCAAGCTGCTCAGCGAGCAACGGTTCACGGCAGACGTGGCGCACGAGTTGCGGACACCGCTGACGGGCCTGCACGCGGCGGCCGAACTCCTCCCGCCGGGCCGCCCGACGGAACTCGTACGGGACCGGGTCGCCGCATTGCGGACCCTCACCGAGGACCTGCTGGAGATCTCGCGCCTGGACGCGCGCAGCGAGCGCGTGGACCTGGACGACAACTGGCTCGGCCCGCTGGCCGAGCGGGTGGTGCGGGGTTCCGGCACGGAGACGGAAGTGACCGTGGTGCGGGACGTCTGCGTGCTGACGGACCGCCGGCGTCTGGAGCGGGTGCTCGGCAACCTCGTGGCGAACGCCCATCGGCACGGCCGCCCGCCGGTGGTCCTCACGGTGGACGGCCCAGTGATCACCGTGCGTGATCACGGGGAGGGCTTCCCGGACTACCTGCTGGAGGGCGGTCCGCAGCGGTTCAGGACGGAGGGCGGCGCGAAGGGCCACGGCCTCGGCCTGACGATCGCGCTGGGCCAGACGGAGGTGCTCGGCGGGAGGCTCGGATTCACGAACGCGGAGGACGACGGCGCGATCGCCACGCTGACGTTGCCGTCGCCCGACCAGCAGCCCTGACGCGCCCCCTCCGGCACCCCGTCTCACCCCCACACCCGAACCCCCGCCGGACACACACCCAGTCAGATTAAAGCGACATAGAGGGATTTCCTGGCCGTCCCTTGTTACGTTCCCGCCATGACCGGATCGACGGGATCGATGGGATCGACAGGACCCAAGGGCCCGGCAGGACCGATGGGCCCCACAGGCACGAAAGCCGCCGTCAGCCCTCCCCCTCGCCCTGTCTCCCCTGTCCACACCCCCCGGCGCCGAGGCACCGAGTTCGTCCTGATCGTTCTGGCCGTCCTGCTCAGCGTCTACGGCTACTGCGCCGTAGGGCTCGCCAAGAACGGCTCCGTACCGCCCGGCGCCGCCGGTTACGGCGCCGGGCTCGGCGTGCTCGCGCTCGTGGCGCACGGCGCGATCCACCTGCGCGCCCCGTACGCGGACCCGCTCCTGCTGCCGATCGGCGTACTGCTCAACGGCCTCGGCCTGGTCCTGATCTACCGGCTCGACCTGGAGACGCCCGACAACCAGGCGGCGCCGATCCAGCTCGTCTGGTCCACGCTCGGCGTGGCCCTGTTCATCGCGGTCGTGGTCCTCGTCCGTGACCACCGGGTGCTCCAGCGGTACGCGTATCTGTCGGCCGTCGCCGCGCTGGTCCTGATGATCCTGCCGATCTTCTTCCCGGCGGTGAACGGCGCCCGCATCTGGCTCAGGATCGGCGGATTCTCCATCCAGCCCGGCGAGTTCGCCAAGGTCCTGCTCGCGATCTTCTTCGCCAGCTATCTCGCGGCGAACCGCAACGCGCTCGCGTACACGGGCAAGAAGATCTGGCGCCTTCAGCTCCCCACCATGCGGGTCTTCGCGCCGATCCTGGTCTTCTGGCTGATCAGCGTGGCCGTCCTGGTCCTGGAGCGGGACCTCGGGACGTCGCTGCTCTTCTTCGGCCTCTTCATCGTGATGCTGTACGTGGCGACGGGCCGCGGCAGCTGGATCGCGATCGGGCTTCTCCTCGCGGCGGGCGGCGCGGTCTTCGTCGGCGCGCTCGAACCGCATGTGAACAGCCGTGTCCAGGACTGGTTGCACCCGTTCGCCTCGATCGACGCGGGCCAGGGGCCCAGCCAGCTCGCGCAGTCGCTGTTCGCGTTCGCGGCGGGCGGCATGCTCGGCGAGGGGCTCGGAGCGGGGCACTCGATCCTCATCGGGTTCGCCACCAAGTCGGACTTCATCCTGGCGACCGCGGGCGAGGAACTGGGACTCGTCGGACTGACGGCGATCTTCGTGCTGTACGCGCTGCTCGTGGAGCGCGGTTACCGGGCGGGGCTGGCACTGCGCGACCCGTTCGGCCGGCTCCTCGCGATCGGTATCGCGTCGATCGTCGCGCTCCAGGTGTTCGTGATCGCGGGCGGGGTGATGGGCCTGATCCCGCTGACCGGCATGGCGATGCCGTTCCTCGCGCAGGGCGGCTCCTCCGTCGTCACGAACTGGATCATCGTGGCGCTGCTCGTACGGATCAGTGACTCCGCGCGGAGCCAGCTCCTGCCCGACGACGCCCTGGAGGCGCATCGGTGACTCGTTACATCCGCCGGGCCTCGGTCCTCTGTCTCGTGCTGCTCGCCGCCCTGCTGGTCAACTCGGTCCGCGTAATGATCTTCGAGGCGAACTCCCTCGACGCCGACCCGGCCAACCGCCGCAACACGATCGCGCGTTACGACCAGGCGCGCGGCAGCATCCTCGTCGGCGGCAGGGCGGTCACCGGGTCCAGGGACACGGGCCAGCAGCTGCGCTACGAACGGACGTACCGGGACGGTCCGTTGTACGCGCCGGTGACCGGGTACGCGTCCCAGGTGTACGGCACCTCCCTGCTGGAGAACGCCGAGGACGGCATCCTCTCCGGCACGGACCCGCTGCTCGCCCCGCTCCCCCTGTTCAACGACGTGACGCGCGAGAAGCAGCCCGGCGGCAAGGTGGCGACCACGATCGACGCTGCGGCGCAGAAGGCCGCGTACTCCGGGCTGGCCGGGCGGCGGGGCGCGGTCGCGGCGCTCGATCCGGCGACCGGGAAGATCCTCGCTCTGGTGAGCAGCCCCTCGTACGATCCCGGGGCGATCTCGGGCACGGATTCGGCGGCGATGTCGGCGTGGACGCGACTGGTCGGCGCGCGGGCTCAGCCGATGCTCAACCGGGCGATCCGGCAGACGTATCCGCCGGGCTCGACGTTCAAGATCGTCACCGCGGCGGCTGCGCTCGACTCGGGCCTCGTGACGGATGTGTACGAGCCGACCGAGACGCCCAGCCCCTGGCTCCTGCCGGACACGTCGACCCTGCTGGAGAACGAGTCGAGGGGCTGCGAGGACGCGTCGCTCGCGGACGCGATCCGGGTCTCCTGCAACACGGTGATGGCGAAGCTCGGCGTCCAGGTCGGCCTGAAGGGGATGGTGTCGGCGGCGAAGAAGTTCGGCTTCGACGACGCGGGGGTGAGGATTCCGTCGAGTGTCGCGCGGAGCAACTTCGATACGGACATGGACCGTTCGCAGCTGGCGCTCTCGTCCATCGGGCAGTTCAACACGGCGGCGACGCCGCTGCAGATGGCGATGGTGTCGGCCGCCGTCGCCAACGGCGGGGTGCTGATGGCGCCGCACCTGGTGGAGAGGACGACGGACAAGCACGGCAACACCGTCGCGCAGACCGGTGAGAAGACGTACCGGCAGGCGATGAGTCCGGCCACGGCGATGCAGCTCCAGGACATGATGCAGGACGCCGTCGAGGACGGTACGGGCGCGAACGCGCAGATCCCCCATGTGACCGTGGGCGGCAAGACCGGCACGGCGCAGCACGGCGTGGGCAACAAGGGGACCCCGTACGCGTGGTTCATCTCCTGGGCGCGATCCTCGCAGCCGGGCAGCCCGGGGGTCGCGGTCGCGGTGGTCGTCGAGGACGCGTCGGCGGACCGGGAGGACATCAGCGGCGGCGGGAGCGCGGCGCCGATCGCGCGGGAGGTGATGGAGGCCGTGCTGAACCCGCGCCACCGGTAGGGAGGCTCGGCCTCTCCTCAGCCTGAAATGTCCCTTTTCCGTCTGCGGACGTGCGGCCCGACGCCGTACGCGTTCAGTCTGCGTACGGCGTTCCCGGCGGGCGACGCCGAGCCGGAGCCCCAGCTGGGGCCCGAGCCGAGGTTCGTCAGCCGATCGGCTTCCTGATCTCCGAGCGGATCTTCGCCGCGGTCGCGGCCGCCGCGTCGAGGTCCACGTCGGAGGGGTCCTTGAGGGCGATCTCGGGGGTGATCTCGGCGACGGTGGCGCCGGTGTTCCCGTCGGCCCAGGCGCACATCGGAATGGTCGCCTGCGCCTTGGTGAGCACCTGGCAGGTGATGGTGACATCGGAACCGGCCGGCTTGAAGTCCTTGGCGGGCACGGCGACTTCGGAGCCGTCGCTCTTGGCGGCGCCCTGCATCATGTTCTTGCGGGCGAGGTCGGTGTTCTTGAACCGGCCGTACATGCCGGAGATCACCACACCCGAGTTCTTCTGGCTGGTGTCGGTCGCGGCGTACTGGCCGACGGCCGCCTTCGTGTCGCGCGCGTCCCAGGCGCCGTCCGCCTCGTCCTCGATCTGCTTGCCCTGGGTGCCCGACAGGTCCTGGGTGAGGGTGTACCTCCCGTCGAGGACGGTCTTCGGGATGGTCAGTTTGTACTCGGCCTTCGGGAAGCTCTTGTCGACCTCGGAGCCGAGCATGGCGAGCGCGACGATCCCGATGACGACGACGCCGAGCACACCGCCGACGATGCCGAGAATCAGGCCGACCCGCCGCTTCTTGGGCGGCGGTCCCATGGGGGCACCACCCCATCCGGGGTAGGGGGCACCGCCCGGGTAGGGCTGCTGGGCGTACGGACCGGGCTGGCCCGGCTGGGCGTACGGACCCGGCTGACCCGGCTGGCCGTACGGGCCGGGCTGCTGCGGCGGACCGTAGGGGCCGGGCTGGCCGTAGGGCGCGGCCGGGGGCTGCTGGCCGTACGGGTTGGGCTGAGGCGGCTGAGGCGTGGACACGTCAGCAAACTACTGCATGCGGGTGACAAGCCCACACGCCCCGGACACCACGAGTCCCCCGGGCATCCCCTAGGCCTGCTGCCCGCCCTCCGTGATGGTCGACTCCACCTCCGCGACGCGCTCCAGCTCCTCCGCCGCGAAGCGTTCCGCGTCGAGCTTCTCCGCGATCTCCTCGTCCTGGGCCATCAGCTGGTCGAGGTTCGAGTTGCCCATCTCGAAGACGCCCATGTCGACGTACGCCTGCTGGAGGCGCTTGCCCCACAGGCCGATGTCCTTGACGCAGGGCACGATCCGGGAGAACAGCAGCTGGCGGAAGAGGGCCAGGAACTCGGACTGCTCGCTGTACTCCTCGGCCTCCGCCTGGGAGATGCCGAAGTTCTCCAGGACCTCGACGCCGCGCAGCCGGTCGCGCATCAGGTAGCAGCCCTCGATGACGAACTCCTCGCGCTCGCGCAGTTCGGCGTCGGTGAGCTGCTTGTAGTAGTCGCGCAGGGCCATCCGACCGAAGGCCACGTGCCGGGCCTCGTCCTGCATGACGTACGCGAGGATCTGCTGGGGCAGCGGCTTGTCCGTGGTGTCGCGGATCATGCCGAACGCGGCGAGCGCCAGGCCCTCGATGAGGACCTGCATGCCGAGGTAGGGCATGTCCCAGCGGGAGTCGCGCAGGGTGTCGCCGAGGAGCGACTGGAGGTTGTCGTTGATCGGGTAGAGCATCCCGACCTTCTCGTGGAGGAAGCGGCCGAAGATCTCGGCGTGCCTGGCCTCGTCCATGGTCTGGGTCGCGGAGTAGAACTTGGCGTCCATGTCGGGAACGGACTCGACGATGCGGGCGGCGCACACCATCGCGCCCTGCTCACCGTGCAGGAACTGGCTGAACTGCCAGGACGCGTAGTGCTTGCGCAGCTCGCCCTTGTCCCGGTCCGTCATCTTCGCCCAGTGCCGAGTGCCGTAGAGGGTGAGCGCCTCGTCGGGGGTGCCGAGCGGGTTGTGGGGGTCGACCTCGAGGCTCCAGTCGATGCGCTTGGCGCCGTCCCACTGCTTGTCCTTGCCCTTCTGGTAGAGCGCGAGGAGGCGGTCCCTGCCCTCGTCGTACTCCCAGCTGAATCTTGCCGAACCGGCCGCAGGTACTTGCCAGTTGAGCTCCTCGGGCGCCCTGGTGTACAGCTCATGCGTCGACATGAAGGCAGGCTCACACGCTCGTGGACATCGGGTCAACAAGTCGTGCGCAAGGGATTGACGGCCTTGCTGACAAGCAGTCTCATAAGACGTGACCGCCGGTAACTCCTGTGCCGCGGCGCCCGTTTCCCGTACGACGAGGTGGGACAGCCATGACGACCGTGACGGAAGCCGACGCGTTCGAGGGTCTGCGCGACGCGCTCGGGCTGCTCAAGGACCGCGAGCAGGTGGCCGAGCGCCTGCTCGACTCCTCCGCCAAACACTCCTTCGACCCGGACAAGGAGCTGGACTGGGACACCCCCGACGTCGAGGGCCTGTGGTACTGGCCCCCGGAGCTCTGCTCGCTCTACGACACCCCGATGTGGAAGCGGATGCCGCAGGAGCAGCGCATCGAGCTGTCGAAGTACGAGGCCGCCTCCATGGCGTCCATGGGGGTCTGGTTCGAGATCATCCTGATGCAGCTCCTCGTACGCCACATCTACGACAAGTCGCTGACCAGCAGCCATGTGCGCTACGCCCTCACGGAGATCGCCGACGAGTGCCGGCACTCCATGATGTTCGCCCGCATGATCAAGCGGAGCGTCGGCGAGAGCTTCCCCATGCCGCGCGTCCACCACAATCTGGGGCGCGTGCTCAAGACGATCTCCACGACGCCGGGGTCCTTCGCGGCCACGCTGCTCGGCGAGGAGATCATCGACTGGATGCAGCGGATGACGTTCCCGGACGAGCGCGTCCAGCCGCTGGTGCGCGGCGTCACCCGCATCCACGTCATCGAGGAGGCGCGGCACGTGCGCTACGCCCGTGAGGAGCTGCGCCGCCAGATGGTGACGTGCGGCCCGACGGAGGCGGCGTACACCCGGATCGTGTGCGGCGAGGCGGCCCGCGTCATCTACACGGCGTTCCACAACCCGGCGGCCTACGAGCGGGCGGGACTCGACCCGAAGGAGGCGCTGGCACAGGTCAAGGCCAGCGGCCACCGCCGCGAGATCATGCAGACCGGCGCCAAACGCCTGACGGACTTCCTGGACGACATCGGGGTCATGCGGGGCATCGGACGCAGGCTGTGGAAGTCGTCCGGGCTGCTCGCCTAGGGCTGCGCCCGGACCCGGCGGAGCGCCTCCCGTACGGGACCCCCGCACGAAAAGCCGGTTACGCTGCGGGACATGACCTCGGCACCCGGCACCCGCGCGTACCGACGGCTCAGCGTCGAGGAGCGTCGCAGTCAGCTCCTCGTCGCCGCGCTGTCCCTCTTCGCGCACCGGGCACCCGAGGAGGTGTCCCTCGACGACGTGGCGGAAGAAGCGGGCGTCTCACGGCCGCTCGTCTACCGCTACTTCCCCGGCGGCAAGCAGCAGTTGTACGAGGCGGCGCTGCGCTCCGCGGCCGACGAGCTGGAGAAGTGCTTCGCGGAGCCGCAGGAGGGTCCGCTGAGCGGACGGCTCACGCGGGCGCTCGACCGCTACCTCGGATTCGTGGACGAGCACGACACGGGGTTCGCGGCGCTGCTCCAGGGCGGCAGCGTGGTGGAGACGTCGCGCACGACATCGATCGTGGACGGCGTACGCCGGGCGGCGGCCGAGCACATCCTGAGCCATCTCGCCGTGGCCGACCCGGGTCCCCGGTTGCGGATGACCGTACGGATGTGGATCACGGCGGTGGAGGCCGCCTCGCTGATCTGGCTCGACGAGGACAAGAAGCCGGCCCTGGACGAGCTGCGCGACGGGCTCGTCGACCAGTTCATGGCGGTCCTCACGGCGACGGCGGGCCGCGACCCGCAGACCGCCGAGGCGGTCCGCCACGCGCTGGCCCTGGAGACGCCGGACGGTCCCGTGGGCCGGCTGGCCCGTCTGGTGCTGCCCGTGGTGAGCGACGCGGCACACCTCTTGTGACACTGGTGCCGTGAAGAGCGAAGAGACACCGTTCGTGGGCGGGCCGATGGACGGACGGGTGCTGCCCGTGCTGCTCGGGCCGACGGGGCATCCGCCGAAGGTGTACCGCATCCCGGTGCCGGGTCCCGACGGCTCCCCGGGCACGGTGATCGTCTACCGCCGGGTGCCGATGGCCCCCGGCAAGATCCGGTTCACCCGCCGCTGGAAGTACGAGTACGACCCTTCGGGGCGCGACGACAGCGGCCTCAGGTGGCCCTGGTCCAAGCCGCGCCCATAGCACCTGGCTGCATGGATCACCTCGCTCAGTCCCCCTGCCGGGTGAGGTCCTTGGGCCGAACCGCCCAGCAGGAGGAGCGTGGGTGCCGCTTCGTGCGGATGCTCACGGTGCGGGACGGACGGGCCGCCCCGCACCGGAGGTGATGACGTGTCAGGAAGCCTTGTGCGGTGGGCCTGTGCGGCGGCGGTGGCCTCGGTGCTCGTGGCACCGGGACCCGTGGCCGCCGCACCCACACCGGCCCCCGATCCCCTGCCCGCGCCCGGCCGCGCCTCCGTCGCCACACTTCTGACGGATCTTCAGCGTCTGTACCGGGAGGCCGAGAAGGCCACCGAGACGTACAACGCGACCGCGGACAAGCTCAAGAAGCGCCGGAAGGCGGCCGACGCCCTGACCCGCAGGCTGGCCAGGGCCCGCACCTCGCTCCACGACAGCCGCGACGCGGCCGGACGCCTCGCCCGCGAGCAGTACCAGGGCAGCAGCAACATCTCCCCCTACCTTCGCCTGCTCCTCGCCCGCGACCCGCAGCACGCCCTCGACCAGGGCCATGTGATCCGGCGCGTGGCCCAGGAACGCATGGCGACCGTGGACCGGCTCGTCGGCGGCCAGAAGCGCGCCGACTACCTGGCGGCCCAGGCGCGCAAGGCGCTCGACGAGCAGGCGCGGTTGTCCCAGCGGCAGAAGAGGGACCGGGACGGGGTCCAGGCCCGCCTCAAGGCCGTCGAGAAGCTGCTCGCCTCACTCGGGCCGGAGCGGCTCGCCGAGCTGACCCGCCTGGAGGACGCGGGGATGGCGAAGGCCCAGAAGACGTTCATGGCGTCGGGCGCGCTCAGTTCGCGGCGGGCGCCGTCGCGGGCCGGGGACAGGGCGCTCGCGTACGCCGTGAAGCAGATCGGGAAGCCGTACGTGTGGGGCGCGGAAGGGCCCTCGGCTTTCGACTGCTCGGGGCTCACGTCGCAGGCGTGGCGGCACGCGGGCGAGGGCATTCCCCGCACGTCCCAGGAGCAGTGGGCGAAACTGCCGCGCGTCCCGCTGAACGAGCTGCGGCCCGGGGACCTCGTCGTGTACTTCCCCGAGGCCACGCACGTGGCGATGTACCTGGGGGACGGGATGGTCGTGCAGGCGCCGCGGCCGGGGGCGAAGGTCAAGGTGTCGCCGATCGCGGCCAACCCGCCGATCGGCGCTGTCCGCCCCGATCGGGGCGACGCGTCGATGAAGGGCTACACCCCGCCCGAGCTGCCCCAGGGCGCGACGGGCGGAGACGACACCGGGTACGGCGCCGCGGGGGCGCCCACCGGCTGACCGGTGCGCGCCCCGCCGCTGATCAGCCGGAGACGGAGGCCGGGTAGGCGTTGTATCGACCGCTTCCGCCCAGCAGGCACACCAAGTGAACAAATGGGACGATGGATGCCGGTTCCGACCATCGGACGGGGAGGGAGCGGACATGGAGATCAAGCCGCAGGCAGCCGTCATCCCCAAGGACACCGACCACCTCGAACAGGGGAAGTACGGCCCCATCTTCCCCAGGACTCCGGCCTGTTACGGATTCACCATCGTGGCGAGGGTCAAACCGGGCCGAGCCGACACCATACGGGAATACGGCCACACACTGGCCAATGCGCTGGAGCAAGATCCATATCTTCTGGCCCCGTTGAAGCTGCACTACCTGCGATGGGTGCTCTTCGACGACGACACGCGCTTCATGTACCAGGGGATCTTCGACACCGACTTCGACAAATACACCGAGGACGCGATCGCGCTTTTCGCGAAGTCCGGTGTGAACACGGCCTTCGAGAACCTGGAGGGGTTTCCCGAGGATTGGCGAACCAATCCCGACGCCTTCGTCAGGTTCGTGCGGGAGCACCATTGTCCGAGCTTCATCGAGTACGGAGAGTATCCGTACGTGACGGCGGACGAGATCAAGGCGGCCCTGCGAGTCAAGAGTGCTCTGTCCGAGGTGCTCGACCAGATGCAGTGAGGGCGGACTCGGCACCGCGGACCGCAGCGCCCGGGCACCGCCGCGTTCGGAGACGATCGAAATGAGCGAGGTCAAAACCGCACGCACATACAATCAGCGGCACATCCCGCGGGCGTACACACCCGGCGGACGGCGGGTGAGCATCTACGTTTCGTGGAGCTATCCGGCCGAGGCGGGCCGGTACGCGACGGAACTGGACAATCGCTTCTCGACGATGACCGAGGTCAGGCGAGTGGCGTGGCCTGCTTACGAGGACCCCCAGTGGTCCGACCCTTATCGGTTCCAGCAGGGCATCGCCGGGGCATTGGAGCTGTTCTTCTGGGCCTGGGTGCCGTTCCAGGAGTTCGTCGAGGACGTCACGGGACATCCCGTGCCGGTGTATCAACGCATCGACCAGGCCGGTTTCCACACCCCCCTCGACGAGCGGGTGCTGGCGGACACGGACGTCCTGTTCGTGTTCGGACTGGACCACATGATCACCGGGCAGGATGCGCAGCCCGGTGAGATCGAGGCTCTGCGGGGCTTCCTGGCGCGTGAGGACGTCCTCCTGGTCCTCGGACCCCACCACGACGTGGGAGCCTCGGACGACCTGGCCGAACGGGACTTGGAATACCGCCACCACGGCGATCCCCTGGTGCCTCGCCAGCAGCGGTTCGCCACCTACGTCAGGGACCTGATGAAGGGCTTGGGCGTGCCGGTCATGAACCGCTACGGCCTGCGTCCCGCCACCGGTGAGGACAACCGGATCGCCCCCCTGTCCACTGTCGCGGACCTGGACACCAAGGGTTGGCTGGACGGGGTGACGAACTTCAACTTCCACATGCACCTGCCGCACTACGAGGTGACGACCGACGACGCGGACTCCGTCCGCGTCCTGGCCAGGCAGCCCATCGACAGGTCCAGGCCGCATCCGTTCACCGAGGCCGGCAGCACCGAGTTCAACATGTTCCTGTGGATGCCCCCGAGCGGTGAGCGGGCCGGCGACGTACTGCTCGCGGACTCGACGATCTTCAGCTCCTTGTTCGGCGGTGATGACAGCCTGCGCAATTTCTGGCGCAACGTCGTCACGAAGTAGGACCACAGGGAGGCGCATCGTGAGCGGGCCACCGGAAGTCGAACTGGAACTCGACGACATCCAGCGCGGGGTCCTCAGCCCGCGACCGACCCCCTATGCCGCGACCTATCTCGTCTTCCGCATCGACGACCGGGCCCACGGACGGGAACTGATGCGCAGGGCGAGCGCGGCGGTGACCTCTGCCGCCGACTCCGTCAGCCCGCTCGGACCGGCGTGGGTCAGCGTGGGCGTCACCTGCGCCGGCCTGGCGGCCCTCGGCGTGCCCCGCTCGTCGCTGGACACCTTCGCGTGGGAATTCCGGCAAGGCATGGCGGCCCGCGCCAAGGCGCTGGGCGATGTCGGCGAAAGCAGCCCGGAGCACTGGGAGGCGCCACTCGGCAGCTCCGACGTCCACGTGGTGATCACAGCGGTCGCTCCCGACCCTCTGCTCCTGGAAGCGGCCGTCGACCGGGCCCGCCCGGCCTATGACCGCCTTCCTGGCGTGACGGCCGTCTGGCGACAGGACTGCTGTGCCCTGCCCACCGAGACCGAGCACTTCGGCTACCGGGACGGCGTCAGCCATCCGGCCGTGGAAGGCAGCGGCATCCCCGGATCGAACGAGCTGGATGTCCCTCTCAAACCGGGCGAGTTCGTCCTCGGCTACCCGGACGAACTCGGGGGCGTCCAAGGGCCCCAGCCGGACGTCCTGGGCCGTAACGGCAGCTACGCGGTCTTCCGCAAGCTGCATCAGCGGGTCGCCGACTTCCGGCGCTACCTGAAGGACAACGCGACCGGGCCCGCCGACGAGGAACTGGTCGCCGCCAAGATCATGGGCCGCTGGCGCAGCGGGGCTCCCCTGGCACTCGCGCCGCGGCGTGACGACCCCGAACTCGGAGCCGACCCGCACCGCCGTAACACCTTCCTTTACGAGCGGGAGGATCCGACGGGATTCGCCACGCCCCGCGGCTGCCATATCCGGCGGGTCAACCCACGCGACGCCTCGGTGGCCGGAGAGGTGCGGCTGCACCGCATGATCAGGCGCGGTGCCGTCTACGGGCCGCCTCTGCCGGACGGAGCCCTGGAGGACGACGGAGCGGACCGTGGCCTGATGTTCGCCTTCATCGGCGCACATCTGGGGCGCCAGTTCGAGTTCGTGCAGTCCGAATGGATCAACGACGGCGTCTTCTTCGGAGGAAACGACGCCAAAGACCCCGTCGCCGGGTCCGCGGACGACTCGGCCGGATACACCATCCCCCGGCGACCGGTAAGACGCCGCCTCGCCGCCCTGCCCCGGTTCGTCATCACCCGGGGCGGCGAATACTGCTTCCTGCCGAGTCTGAGCGCCCTGCGCTGGCTCGGCGACCTCCGCGACTGACAAGGCGGCGACGGAGCGCCGTGGCACCGCACGAGTGCTCCGGACCGCCGTGACGGTTTCGATGCCAACCCACTGACGCCTGGGCCGTCCGTGGGCCGTGACGCAACGGCCCACGACGGCCGGCAACGACCAGTAACGATGCCATCGTTACTGGTCAAAGCCCTGTCAGGCCCCGGAGACGGAGGCCAGGTAGGCGTTCGTCTTCTCGGGCTCGTAGAAGAAGTTCTCGAAGTCGGCCGGGTTGTTGAAGCCGTTCGCGAAGCGGTCGGCG
Source organism: Streptomyces sp. NPDC090032 (assembly GCF_044748025.1). Taxonomy (NCBI): domain Bacteria; kingdom Bacillati; phylum Actinomycetota; class Actinomycetes; order Kitasatosporales; family Streptomycetaceae; genus Streptomyces; species Streptomyces sp. NPDC090032. The sequence continues at coordinate 133,761 of NZ_JBIVFF010000018.1, forward strand.
ACCGGCTGGAGCTGGCCGGCGGCGCCGATCAGGTTGAGGACGTGCTCCGGCGGGACGCCCAGCATCGCGTTGGTCCACTTCACGACGTGCTGCGCGGTGTCCCAGTAGCGGTCGAAGGTGGACTGCATCCACTCCTCGTCGAAGGGCTTGTCGCCGTGCTCGGTGATCGAGTCGAGGTACGAGGCGGCGCACTTGGACGCCGAGTTCGAACCCTGGCCCGTGATCGGGTCGTTGGCGACGACGACGTCGGCGACACCGAGGACCGCTCCGCCGCCGGGCAGCCGCCCGATCGGGTTGCGGACGGTCGGCGCGTAACGGCCGGCGAGGGTCGCGTTGGCGTCGGTCAGCTCGACCTTCGTGGCGCGCGCGTACTCCCAGGGCGTGAACTTCTCCATCAGCTCCAGCGTGAGGGCCAGGTGCTCCGAGGGGTCCTTGACGTCCTTGAAGGCGTCCAGCGGACCGCCGGGGATGCCTTCCCAGAACAGGATGTCCGCACGGCCGGAGGTGGTGAGGGTCGGCATGACGAACAGCTCGCCGACGCCGGGCACGAGGTTGCAGCGCACCGCGTCGAAGTCCGGGTGCTCGGGGCGGGGGCCCATGCCGTGCACGTACGCGACAGCCAGGGCGCGCTGCGGCTCGGCGTACGGGGAGCGCGAGGCGTCACGGCCGAACATCGAGACCAGCTCGCCCTTGCCGGCGGAGACGAGCACCAGGTCGTAGGTGCGGGCGAAGTAGTCGAGGTCGGAGACCGCGGCGCCGTGGATGACGAGCTGGCCGCCGCGCTGCGCGAACGTCTCCATCCAGCCGGCCATCTTCACGCGCTGGTCGACGGACTGCGCGTAGCCGTCGAGCTTGCCCACCCAGTCGATGGCGCGCTGCGAGGGGCCCGGGTCGAAGGAGCCGGGGGCGGCGACGGAGACGCCGAGGCCCTCGATCTTCGGGGCCTGGGACTCCCAGAAGTTCACCTGGAGGTCGCGCTCGTGCTGGAGCGCGGTGTCGAACATGCACTGCGTGGACATGACCCGGCCGGACCGGATCTCGTCCGCGGTGCGGTTGGACATCAGGGTGACCTCGTACCCGTTCGACTGGAGGCCGAGGGCGAGCTGGAGACCGGACTGGCCGGCTCCGACGACGAGTATCTTCCGCATGCGGGTGCCTCTTCTACTGCTGAGGGGTGGTGGCTATTCGGGGGTGGCGTCGAGCGCGTGGCCGACGAGGGCCAGGAGGGTCTCGACGACCGAGATGCGCTGCCGCGCGTCCATGATGAGGACAGGGATGTGCGGCGGCACCGTCAGAGCCTCGCGCACGTCGGCGGCGGCGAACTCGTCGGAGCCGTCGAAGTGGTTGACGGCGACGACGTACGGGAGCCCGCAGCTCTCGAAGTAGTCGAGGGCCGGGAAGCAGTCGGACAGCCGCCGGGTGTCGGCCAGCACGACCGCGCCGATCGCGCCGCGCACCAGGTCGTCCCACATGAACCAGAAGCGCTGCTGCCCCGGCGTCCCGAAGAGGTAGAGCACCAGGTCGTCGTCGAGGGTGATCCGCCCGAAGTCCATGGCGACCGTGGTCGTGGTCTTGTCGGGGGTGGCGGTGAGGTCGTCGGTCTCCTCGCTCGCCTGGGTCATCAGCGCCTCCGTCTGGAGGGGCTGGATCTCCGAGACGGCGGTGACGAGCGTGGTCTTGCCGACGCCGAAGCCGCCGGCCACCACGATCTTCGTGGCGATCGGGGCGCGGGTGCGGTCCGTCTGCCAGGCCTGGAGCTCCTCCTGGGGCTCGAAGGCGAAGGCATCACGGCCGGCGTCATGGCCGGCAGCGCGGCCGGACGACGGCTGGGCAGGTACGAAGGCGGGCGTGACGCCCTCGGTGACGCCTTCAGAGACGACGGAGTCCACTCAGCACCCTTTCAAGCAGTGCGCGGTCCGGCTGGCCCGGTCCGTGGCCGGTTCCGTAAACGCGGATCTTTCCCTGGTCTGCGAGGTCGCTGAGCAGTACGCGGACCACGCCGAGGGGCATCTTCAGGAGCGCGGCGATCTCGGCGACCGTACGCATGCGGCGGCACAGCTCCACGATCGCGCGCATCTCCGGCATGATCCGCGTGGAGAGCGTGCCCTGGCCTATCTCGAGGCGTTCCTCGGGCGCTTCGAGCGCGGCGACGAACGTCTCGACGAGCAGCACATGGCCGAAGCGGGTGCGGCCGCCGGTGAGCGAGTAGGGGCGCACCCGGGCCGGCTTGCGGTCGCCGCCCCGGGTGGGAAGTTTCGGGCCGCCGGTACTGAGGTTGGTGACGCTGCTGCTCACTGGGCGTTCTCCATCGACTGGCGCAGTTCACTGCGGAGTTCGGGCGTGAGGACGTGCCCGGCACGGCCGACGAAGAGCGCCATGTGGTAGGCGACGACGCTCATGTCGCAGTCCGGGGTGGCGTGCACGCCGAGCAGTGAGCCGTCGCTGATGGCCATGACGAAGAGGCTGCCTTCCTCCATCGCGACCATGGTCTGCTTGACGCTGCCGCCGTCCATCAGCTTGGCGGCGCCGATGGTGAGGCTGCCGACGCCGGACACGATCGTGGCCAGGTCGGCGCTGGAGCCCTTGGGGCCGCCGCTGTGGTCGGCGGGGCGCTCGTTGTTCCTGCCGGGGTCGGAGGAGAGCAGGAGGAGCCCGTCGGAGGAGACGACCGCGACCGAGAGGAGCCCTGGCACCTCCTCCACCAGATTGGTCAGCAGCCAGTGCAGGTTGCGGGCTTCGGTGCTGAGTCCGAATCCAGAGGTGGACGCACTCGGCGTGCGACTGGGCGCAGTCAACTTCTTGCCTCCTCGACTGTGTCCCCCTTGGGTTCTGCGGTCGGTTCCGTCCCGCCGATCTCGGCCTCGACGTCCCGCCGGCCCTTGTTGGCCCCCTGGTGGAACCCGCCGAGCCTGCGGCGCAGGGCGTCCGCGTCGACGGATCCGGAGCGGGGGGCCGCCGTGGGCGCGGGGGCCGAGATCTTGGGTGTCCTCTTGGGCAGGCCCTTGTCCGTGACGCGCTCCCCCTGGGGGGTGCGGGCCGCGGGGACCACGGGCTCGCCCGCCGCCTCGGGGGCGGGAGGCGTGTCGGTCTTGGGGCGGGTGGGCAGGCCGGGGACGACGCCGCTGGTCGGTGCGGTGCCCGTCTCGTCGGCGACCCGCTCGTGCGCGGGCTCGTCGTCGAGGTGCAGGGTCCGTGGCTCGGGCTCGGGGGCCGCCGCCCGTACGGGTTCCGGGGCGGCGGTGGGTACGGGTTCCGGGTCGACGGCCGGGATCGGCGCGGTCAGCGTCATGGTCGTCTCGGCGGGCGACTCGGGCGGGACCGTGGGCTCCGGTGCGGTCTCCGCCTCGGGTGCCTCGGGCACTTCGTCCGCGTCTGTCTCCGCTTCCCGTACGGCGTGCTCCGCCGCGGCGATCAGCGGGTCGTGGCCGTCCTTGGAACGGCCGCCCAGGACATTGGAGTTGGCCTCGGCCTCGGATCCGGGCAGGCGCACGGCGGGCGCGGCGCCCGCCACCGGGACCCGCGGCGGCACGGCGGCCGCGGGGGCCGCCGCGAGCAGCGCCCTGGGCAGCACGACGACGACGGCGATCCCGCCCTGCTTCTGCTCGCGCAGCTGCACGCGCACGCCGTGGCGCGCGGCGAGGCGGGCCACGACGTACAGGCCGAGGCCGAGGCCGTCACCGTCCTCGGGGTCGAACATCTCGTCGTCGGCGAAGGCGGCGAGGCGGGCGTTGAGTTCCTTCATCCGCTCGTCGGTCATGCCGATGCCCTCGTCCTGGACGGAGAGCATGACCTCGCCGCTCTCCAGGAGCCAGCCGGACACCTCGACGGAGGCGTCGGGCGGGGAGAACGACGTGGCGTTCTCCAGGACTTCGGCGACGAGGTGGCTGAGGTCGTCGGCGGCGAAGCCGGCGAGGTGCGCGTGCGGCGGGAGCGCGGAGATGCGGACCCGCTCGTAACGCTCGATCTCGCTGACCGCGGCGCGCACGACATCGACCAGCGGGACGGCGCCGGGGTTCCCGTGTCCGTGATCGGCACCGGCGAGGACGAGGAGGTTCTCGCTGTGCCGCCGCATGACCGTGGCGAAGTGGTCGAGCTTGAAGAGGGTCGCGAGACGCTCGGGGTCCTGCTCGCGCTCCTCCAGGTTCTCGATGACGCCGAGCTGGCGCTCCACGAGGCCGAGGGTGCGCAGTGCGAGGTTCACGAACGTGCCGTGGATGCTGTGCCGGACCCGGTCCAGGTGGGCCGCGGCCGCGGCGAGTTCGGCGCGCAGCTTCTCCCGCTCGTCGGCCATGGTCGAGCGCTGGCCGATCAGGTGCTTGCGGTCGGCCTCCAGCGTGGTGAGGCGCTCGTGGAGGCCGGACGCGTGCGCGTGCAGGGTGTTGACGGACCGTACGACCTGGGCGAACTCGTCGTTGCGGCCGGTGAACTTGACCGGCTCCTCACTCGCCGGGTCCCCGGCGAGCCGGGCCGAGCCGAGGCGGAGCACCGCGAGCGGCCTGGTCAGCGTACGGGCCATGGCCATCGAGACACCGACGGCGACGAGCAGGCACAGGCCGGCCAGCGCGATGCGGACCTCCAGCGCGGTGACGTCGTCGTCGCGCAGCAGGGCGAGGTCCTTGGTGCGCCGGTCGTAGAGGGACGACTCGGCGCCGCGCATCAGGTCGATACGGGCGGACAGCGCGGCGTCGACACTCTTGGGGCTGCTCGCGAGGTCGTCGGCGGAGAGCGTGGGCTCGTCCGTGAGGGCGGCGAGGTACTTGTCGGCCTTGGTGACGTCGGGGCCGGTGACCGTCGCGCCGTAGGAGGCGACGGACGCGGCCGGGGCGGCGTCCTCGAAGTCGGCGAGCGCGGCCTGTTCGCGTACGTGGGCCTGCTGGGCGGCGGCGCTCAGGGCGTCGCGCTGCTTGCCGTCGGCGGAGTCCTGGGAGACGACGGTCTTCGGCAGTCCGGTGATCTGGTCGATGACCGTGGACGTCTGCTCGGAGCGGGGCACGGCGAGCGCGGCGAGCAGGAGTCCGCGGGCTGCGGAGGCCTGCTCGACGGCCCGGTCGAGGTCGGCGAAGGCGTGTGCTCCGGAGCCCGCGCGGGGCGGGGTGCTCTCGGCGAGCTGCTCGGCGGTGCGGTGCAGCTCGTCGATCGCGCCGGAGTACGCCTTGTGCGCTTCGAGGGCGCTGCCCTTGCCGGTGAGCGCGGCCCGGCGGACGGCCGCGATGCCGGCGAGGTCGCGGCGCAGGGGGGCCGGTGCGTCGGTGCGGAGCTCTTCGAGCTGCCGGTCGACGCGGGCGCTGCGGCTCTCGGAGAGCCCGTGTCCCTTGGGCCGCCCGGCGGCGATGAAGGCGGTGACCTCGTCGCGCTCGTCGGCCAGGGAGTGGGAGAGCGTGACGGTCTGCTGGGTCCGCGCCGCGAGGTCGACCAGGTCCTGGGTGTCGCTCACCTGCCCGGACGCCGTCATGAGGGCGGGTGCCGCGGCACCGGCGATCGCCGCGGCGACGACCGCCACGGCGACGATGAGCCGGTTGCGCACGCGCGCGCTCCGTCGTCCCCCGGGGTCGCCCGGGGTGCCCGCCGGGGCCTGCGCGGCGGCTCCTCCGGGGCCCGTCGTGCGCCCCTCGTCCGCTTCGGAGGCCGCTTGCTTGCCCTTGCGTCGAGGCCGCATCTTCCGCACCGGTGCTCGCATTCCTGACTCGTCTACCCATGGGCCCGGGTGACGATCTGTCAACGCGCGCGCCCCCTGGTATGGCTCCAGACCATTCCAGTGCCGGTGAGCAGCGGTCGCGCATCACCTAGCCAGCCACCCGAAGGAGTGAACATCGAGCGGGAGTTGGGGAGCAAGTCCCGGTGGCATGGGCACAGAGCCCGGACGGAGTGCCGGTTGGACGTCTCTCACAGGCTTTGGCAAGATGCCCCGCCACTCCCCGGCGGAGTTGATCATTCCGGTCGAAACCAGGCGCCTGACCTGCCGATGCGGCTCAACTCGCGACTCAACGGGCCTCTTGTGAAGGGCTCGTGCAGACTGGCCGGATGCGCATCGAACTCGCCACGGAGCCCGGAAACCCCGACCGACCCAACGAGGACTTCGCCTCGGTGGCCGTTCCCGCCTCCGGACAGGGCGGATCGCTGGTGGTCCTGGACGGGGTCACACCACCCCTGGGCGAGACCGGCTGTCTGCATTCGGTCCCCTGGTTCACGTCCCGGCTCGGCGGCGCATTGGGTGAACTGTCCGTTTCGCGGCGGGATATGACGTTGACCGCCGTCCTCGACGAGGCAATCCGCCGCACCGCCGACACCCATCGCGACACCTGTGACCTTTCTCACCCCCGTACTCCTCAGGCAACCGTGGTCCTGACGCGCTGGGACGCGGAGCGGGTCGAGTATCTGGTGCTGTCCGACTCGGTGTTGCTGGTCGAGGACGCGTCCGGTTCGGTCACGGCGCTGGTGGACGACCGGCTCGACCGCATACCGCGCTCCTCCCTCGTCTCGGACGAGGTGGCCGACGCGACCGCACGCAACAAGGAGGGCGGCTTCTTCACGGCCGCGGCGGATCCGTCGGTCGCCGCTCGCGCGGTCACGGGCGAACTCCCCCGCGCGCAGGCGCACACGCTCGTCGCGCTGACCGACGGGATCACGCGCTGGGTCGAGAAGTTCCGCGAGGGCGACTGGGCGGACCTGCTCGCACTCGTCCGCAAGGAGGGCGCGGAGGCCGTGGTCTCACGCGTACGGGCCCTGGAGAACGCGGACGAGCGGGACCGGGTCTTCCTGCGCCGCAGCAAGACCCATGACGACGCGACGGCGGTGTACGTGGAGCTGTAGAGCGCCATAGAACACCGTAGAGCGCGACAAACGAGGCCCTAGCTCTCGGCCCCGGCGTTCAACTGGTGCAACAGCCGTGCCAGTTCCGCCACCTCGCTGCGGTCCCAGCCGGCGAGCTGGCGTACGTAGGTGGCCCGGCGGGCGTCGCGGACCTCCCGGAAGTTGGCGCGGCCCTCGTCGGTGAGATGGACGAGCCAGGCGCGGCCGTCGGCGGGGTCCGGCTCGCGGGCGACGAGGCCGAGCTCCTCCAGGGCGCGCAGCTGACGGCTCATGGTGGCCTTGCCGACGCCTACGTACGCGGCGAGTTCGGTGGCCCGCTGCCGGCCGCACTCCTCCAGGCGGGCGAGAAGTCCGTAGGCGGCGGGCTCCAGGTCCGGGTGGACGGCACGCGCCATCTCGCCGGAGGACGCGCGGGCCCGCCGGAGGAAGACCGTCAACTCCCTTTCCAGGGACAAGAATTCCTGGTCCACACCACTCTCCGTCGCATCGAATTCGGCGCCCGGCCGCCCACCGTTCCCGTCCTCGTGCACGTCAGCGCCCATGCCAGGGTTTCCCGTTCCTGAAAGTTTCTGCCATTCACGGCCATTGCCGCAGCTCCGTCAGTATTTCGCAGGAGTAGACCAACGGCAGCACCCAGGCCCCCTTCCCTCTCCGCGGTCTACGTGCGTAGCTTCTTTAGTGACATGTCCACACCAGTGACATGGCCGGCACATCCGACAGATCCCCCCACCGAGCTCACAGAAGCTCAACGAGGCCTTCGGAGGCACGCAATGCCCGTGCACAGATCCGGAACCGTCCGCCGCCCGCGCCCAAGGCGCATCCCGGCGGCCGGAGTCATCCTCGCAGCGCTCTCGCTGCTGTTCACCCTGCCCACCGCGGCCCAGGCGGCCGACGTCCCCACCCGTGGCTCCGCCACGATGGGCATGGGCGTCGTCGAGCACGACGGTCAGGGCGGTCTGCCCACCGACAACAAGGCGGTCCAGACCGAGGGCGTGGACACCAGCAGCCACAACGGCAACGTGGCCTGGGCGACCCTCTGGAACAGCGGCGTGAAGTGGGCCTACGTCAAGGCCACGGAGGGCACGTACTACACGAACCCGTACTTCGCCCAGCAGTACAACGGCTCCTACGACGTCGGCATGATCCGCGGCGCGTACCACTTCGCGACCCCCGACACGACGACCGGCGCCGCCCAGGCCAACTACTTCGTGGACCACGGCGGCGGCTGGTCCAGGGACGGCAGGACCCTGCCGGGCGCGCTCGACATCGAGTGGAACCCGTACGGTGCGGCCTGTTACGGCAAGACCGCGGCCGCAATGGTCAGCTGGATCCGTGACTTCGTGAACCAGTACAAGGCCCGCACCGGCCGCGACGCCGTGATCTACACGGCGACGAGCTGGTGGACCGAGTGCACCGGCAACTCCAGCGCCTTCGGGGCGACCAACCCGCTCTGGATCGCCCGCTACAACACCGACCCGGGCGCGCTCCCGGCCGGCTGGGGCTTCTACACGATGTGGCAGTACACGTCGTCAGGACCGACGGTCGGCGACCACAGCAAGTTCAACGGCGCCTACGACCGGCTGCAGGCGCTGGCCAACGGCTAGCGACCAAGGGCATATGGAAGGCCCGGGCCCCGCGAGGGGTCCGGGCCTTCGTCATCCGGTCACGTCCGTCACGCCGCGACCGGAACCTCCACGGCGGCCGGCGCCAGCGCCAGTTCGAGCACCTGCCGCACGTCCGTCACCGGGTGCACGTCCAGCTTCTCCAGGACCTCGGCGGGGACGTCGTCCAGGTCCGCCTCGTTCCGCTTCGGGATGACGACCGTCGTGAGGCCGGCCCGGTGCGCGGCGAGCAGCTTCTGCTTGACGCCACCGATCGGCAGCACACGGCCGGTCAGCGACACCTCACCGGTCATCGCCACGTCCGTACGGACCTGGCGCCCGCTCAGCAGCGACGCGAGAGCGGTCGTCATGGTGACACCCGCGCTCGGACCGTCCTTCGGCACCGCGCCCGCCGGGAAGTGGATGTGCACGCCCCGGTCCTTCAGGTCGGCGACGGGCAGCTCCAGTTCGGCGCCGTGCGAGCGCAGGAAGGAGAGCGCGATCTGCGCGGACTCCTTCATCACGTCACCGAGCTGACCGGTCAGGGTCAGGCCGGCCGCGCCCGTCTCCGGGTCGGCGAGGGACGCCTCGACGTAGAGGACGTCGCCGCCCGCTCCGGTGACCGCGAGTCCGGTGGCCACACCCGGCACCGCCGTACGGCGCTCGGCCGGGTCCTGCGCCGCCTCGGGCACGTGGTGCGGACGCCCGATGAGGCTCCGCAGGTCGGTGTCCTCGACGGTGAACGGCAGCTCGCGCTCGCCCAGTTCGTGCTGGGCCGCGACCTTGCGCAGCAGGCGGGCGACGGACCGCTCCAGGTTGCGCACGCCGGCTTCCCGCGTGTACTCCCCGGCGAGCTTGCGCAGCGCGCTCTCGTCGAAGGTGACCTCGTCCTTCTCCAGACCGGCCCGCTCCAGCTGGCGCGGGAGAAGGTGGTCGCGGGCGATGACGACCTTCTCGTCCTCGGTGTAGCCGTCGAGGCGGACCAGCTCCATACGGTCGAGCAGGGCTTCCGGGATGGCTTCCAGGACGTTCGCCGTCGCGAGGAACACGACGTCGCTGAGGTCGAGTTCGACCTCCAGGTAGTGGTCGCGGAACGTGTGGTTCTGCGCCGGGTCGAGGACTTCGAGCAGGGCGGCCGCCGGGTCGCCCCGGAAGTCGGACCCCACCTTGTCGATCTCGTCCAGGAGCACGACCGGGTTCATCGACCCGGCCTCCTTGATCGCCCGCACGATGCGGCCGGGCAGGGCGCCCACGTACGTACGCCGGTGTCCGCGGATCTCCGCCTCGTCCCGTACGCCGCCGAGGGCGACGCGGACGAACTTGCGGCCCATGGCGTGCGCCACGGACTCGCCGAGCGAGGTCTTGCCGACGCCGGGCGGGCCGACGAGCGCGAGCACCGCGCCGCCCCTGCGCCCGCCGACGACGCCGAGCCCGCGCTCGGAGCGCCGCTTGCGCACGGCCAGGTACTCGGTGATGCGCTCCTTCACGTCCTCGAGGCCGGAGTGCTCGGCGTCGAGGACGCGCTGGGCGCCCTGGATGTCGTACTCGTCCTCGGTGCGCTCGTTCCACGGCAGTTCGAGGACGGTGTCGAGCCAGGTGCGGATCCATGAGCCCTCGGGGGACTGGTCGCTGGACCGCTCCAGCTTCTCGACCTCCTTGAGCGCGGCCTCACGGACCTTCTCGGGAAGGTCGGCGGCCTCGACCCGTGTGCGGTAGTCGTCGGACTCCTCGCCCTCCGACTCCCCGTTCAGCTCGCGCAGCTCCTTGCGTACGGCGTCCAGCTGGCGCCGCAGCAGGAACTCGCGCTGCTGCTTGTCGACGCCTTCCTGCACGTCCTTGGCGATGGACTCGGCCACGTCCTGCTCGGCGAGGTGCTCACGCAGCTGCTCGGTGGCCAGCTTGAGCCGGGCGACCGGGTCGGCCGTCTCCAGGAGCTCCACCTTCTGCGGGGTGCTCAGGAAGGGCGAGTAACCGGAGTTGTCGGCGAGCGCGGAGACGTCGTCGATCTGCTGGACGCGGTCCACGACCTGCCAGGCGCCGCGCTTCTTCAGCCAGTTCGTGGCGAGTGCCTTGTATTCGGTGACCAGCTCGGCCACGGAGCCGGGCAGCGGGTCAGGCACGGTCTCCTCGACCGCGAGGCCCTCCACCCACAGGGCGGCGCCGGGGCCGGTCGTGCCCGCGCCGATCCGCACGCGGCTGCGGCCACGGATCAGGGCGCCGGGGTCACCGTCGGCGAGCCGGCCCACCTGCTCGACCGTGCCGAGCACGCCGGTGTTCGCGTACGTGCCGTCGATCCGGGGAACAAGAAGCACCTTCGGCTTGCTGCCGCCCACGGAACCGCTGGAACGGGCCGCCGCCTGGGCAGCCTCCACCGCGGCGCGTACGTCGTTGTCGTTGAGGTCGAGAGGCACCACCATTCCGGGCAGCACGACCTCGTCGTCGAGCGGCAGCACGGGCAGGGTGAGCGGTGTGGACGTCGAAGCCATGATCTCCCCTTAAGCAGTCAAGTTGAGCTATGCAGACTCAATGCACGTGAGCCCACGAATGTTCCCCCGCCGCTGTTCGCTCTCGGCGATCAGCGGATGGGCAGGGGAGAACCGCAGCTCAGAGGGGATGTATGACGTGTACGGCCCTGGGCCGTCCGGGGGACTGCGTCAGGCCGCGGAGGGTCCCGGCGGCGCGCGACGCCACCGGCGCACCAGCGGCCAGGTCCCGACGCCGATGGCCAGGGCCATGAAGTGCCCCCAGCTCGTCATCGGGTCGGTGAACGCGATGAGGTCCTCGACCAGCATTCCGCCGAAGACGGCGAGCACGGTCCAGCGCGGCCAGGGCGTCAGGAGACCGGCGAGCGCGCCGATGCTCGCGGCCACGCCGAAGCTGATGCCGTAGTCGAGGCGGTGCAGCGAGCTCTCGGGCAGATGCCCGGCCATCACGGACAGCCCGACGGGCACCTCGGTCGCGAGCGTCGCCACGATGTGGCCGAGGACGAAGACACCCGCGGTCCGCCGGCCGCCGATCCGGCGCTCCAGCGCCGTGAGGACGACGAGGAAGCAGATCGCGAACGGGGACGTGATCCCGCCGGCGATCCACAGCGCACTGGCGACCAGCACGAACACGGGCGTGTGCGCGAGGTGCGCCACGTCGGTACTGGAGCCCCGCAGCGCGGACGCGACGACACCGGGGTCGGCGAACAGCGCGAAGAGGGACGTGCCGACGAGCACGGCGGCGTAGGTGAAGGTGAACGGCGTCCCCGTGGGCGTGGGCAGCAGCCGCCAGGGGCGCATCCGCCGAAGCGGGGAGACGGCCTCGGGGCGCTCGCCGGTCTCGGGCGAAGTGCGCTCGCCGGCCGCCGCCTGAGCCGGGATCGCGTCGAGCAACTGCGGCGAACGGCCGGGGAGCGCAGGCTTGGATTCCGGCCGGAGCCGGTGAGACTCGCGCTCGCCCACAGCTCGCGAAACCTCGGGCGGAGTCCCCGAAGAAACACTCGCCTCGTCAGCCTCGACCGTCACGCCACGCTCCACCTGCGGCACCCTTTCCCTTCGGCCGGCCCCAACCCTCCGCCCCTCGCACCCGCACTGTCCATGACCGGCGCCACGTGCGGCACGTGCACAGGACCTGCGCAGGAGTGTCCCCAACTCCGTTTCCAGGGACGGCCAGGCGTCCCGCCGGTTACGGCAGGATGGACGCCATGTCCACCTCGTACCCCATCCCGTACGACACCGACCACACCGCCGCTCCCGTCGTCCTCGACCGGCGGGAAGGGCCCTTCGGAGAGGTCGTACTGCGGCGCCACGGCGCGCTGCTCCAGATCATCGCCAACGGATGCTTCCTGATGGACACGTCCGACGGCCGCTCCGAGCGCCTCCTGGTCGACGCGGCGCTCGACGCTCTCGACGACCGCCCGGCGCCAGGAATTCTCATCGGCGGACTCGGCGTCGGATTCTCCCTCACGCACGCGGCTGCGAATTCCCGCTGGGGCCGCATCGCCGTCGTGGAGCGCGAGCCCGCGATCGTCGACTGGCATCGCGAGGGCCCGCTGTCCGAGCTGTCACGGTCCGCTCTCGCCGATCCGCGCACGGAGATTGTGGAGGCGGACCTCGTCTCGTACGTCCAGGAATCGACCGAGAAGTACGACGCACTGTGCCTCGATATCGACAACGGACCCGACTGGACCGTGACGGAGGGTAACGACAACCTCTACTCACCGGTAGGTCTCGCGGCCTGCCTGGCCCGGCTCACCCCGGGTGGCGTGCTCGCCGTGTGGTCCGCGCAGCCCTCCGCAAATTTCGAAGGAACCTTGCGGAATGCCGGATTCCAGTCGGTCCGCACCGAAGAGATCCCGGTTGTCCGGGGCGTTCCGGACGTCGTACATCTCGGGGTCAGGCCTGCGTAGCCGACTCGCGGTAACTCCCCGTACGCTGACTGCCGAAACCCAGATCATTCAAGCGTCAAGCGCACACGGATGTGCGCATTCAGGGGCGGGGCGATGGAGCAGACACACACCTCCCACAACGGCAGCACGGCGACGCCGGGTGCCCAGCGACGGGTCCTGGTGGTCGAGGACGACCCCACGATCGTCGATGCCATCGCCGCTCGGCTGCGTGCCGAGGGATTCCTCGTGCAAACGGCACAGGACGGTCCGGCGGCGGTCGACACGGCCGAGGCATGGCAGCCGGACCTGCTGATCCTCGACATCATGCTGCCCGGCTTCGACGGGCTCGAGGTCTGCCGCCGCGTGCAGGCGCAGCGGCCGGTGCCGGTGATGATGCTCACGGCGCGCGACGACGAGACGGACATGCTCGTCGGGCTCGGCGTGGGTGCCGACGACTACATGACGAAGCCCTTCTCGATGCGGGAGCTCGCGGCGCGTGTGCACGTCCTGCTGCGCAGGGTCGAGCGCGCGGCGCTCGCGGCGGCCACGCCCAGGAGCGGCATCCTGCGGCTCGGCGAGCTGGAGATCGACCACGCACAGCGCCGCGTGCGGGTGCGCTCCGAGGACGTGCACCTGACACCCACGGAGTTCGACCTCCTGGTCTGCCTGGCCAACACGCCCCGCGCCGTCCTCTCCCGCGAGCAGCTGCTCGCCGAGGTGTGGGACTGGGCGGACGCCTCGGGCACCCGGACCGTCGACAGCCACATCAAGGCGCTGCGCCGGAAGATCGGCGCCGAGCGGATCCGCACCGTCCACGGTGTGGGCTACGCGCTGGAGACACCGACGCCATGACCGGCAGCGGCGACGCATCCGACGTACGCGACACGGACGGGTACGAGCCGGTGGCGCCGGGCCTCGCGCCCGGTGCTCCACCGGCCGTCCGGCCCCTCGCGGGCCACTGGGTGCAGGGCGGTCTGCGGCCGTTCTCCATCAAGACCAAGCTCGGCACGCTGGTCGTCGTCTCGGTGTTCATCACGACCGGACTGCTGATGGTCGCCGTCCGCACCCAGACCGAGCTCCGCTTCATCACGGTCTTCTCGGTCATCGCGACCCTCCTCATCACCCAGTTCGTGGCGCACTCGCTGACCGCGCCGCTCGACGAGATGAACACGGTCGCCCGCTCCATCTCGCACGGCGACTACACGCGCCGGGTCCGCGGCGCGGACCGGCGCGACGAGCTCGGCGACCTGGCCGCGACGATCAACCGCATGGCGGACGACCTGGAGGCCCAGGACCAGCAGCGCAAGGAGCTCGTGGCGAACGTCTCGCACGAGCTGCGCACCCCGATCGCGGGCCTGCGCGCCGTCCTGGAGAACGTCGTGGACGGGGTCTCGGCCGCCGACCCCGAGACCATGCGCACCGCCCTGAAACAGACCGAGCGTCTTGGCCGGCTGGTCGAGACGCTGCTCGACCTCTCGCGCCTCGACAACGGCGTGGTCCCGCTCAAGGCCCGCCGCTTCGAGGTGTGGCCCTATCTGTCGGGCGTCCTGAAGGAGGCCAACATGGTCGCCTCGCAGCGCGCCGGCATCGCCTCGGGCTCCGGCACCCACACGCGTACGGACGTGCATCTGCACCTCGACGTGTCCCCGCCCGAGCTGACCGCGCACGCGGACCCCGAGCGGATCCACCAGGTCGTGGCCAACCTCATCGACAACGCCGTGAAACACAGCCCTCCGCACGGCCGGGTGACCGTGCTCGCGCGGCGGGGCCTGTATCCGGAGTCGCTCGATCTGGAGGTCCTCGACGAGGGCCCCGGAATCCCCCGGTCCGAGTGGCACCGCGTCTTCGAGCGCTTCAACCGGGGCGGCCATGTGAAGGGCGCCGCGCACGGCCCCGGCAGCGACGGCGGCACCGGACTCGGCCTCGCCATCGCCCGGTGGGCCGTGGACCTGCACGGCGGCAGGATCGGCGTGGCCGAATCGGCGCGCGGCTGCCGGATCCAGGTCACTCTTCCAGGCCTGCCGCGGGCCCAAAGTTGACGTAGGGTTCGAACCGGAAGCACAAGATCGCCGTGCCATTCGTCACAGGGTGCGGGCCGATGGGCCGCACTCGTACAACGACGTACCCAAGGTGAACCGGAACCCCGCTTGTTTCCCGCCATTTCCAGCGCCGAAACACGGCTTCCGGTGTGACTTACGCGACGGATGACCGGCCCGGTCTGCAAGTCCCGGTGTTGGAGGCGTAGCCTTTATTCCCGCTGTCCATCACCTTGTGAGAAGCGGAAGAGGGCGGTTACCGCCGTGTCGCCACAGTCCCCCAGTAACTCGAGCACCTCGACCGACCAAGAGGGGCAGGGCAAGAGCCCTGCTGCCGCTTTCGGTCCCAATGAGTGGCTCGTCGACGAGATCTATCAGCAGTACCTCCAGGACCCGAATTCGGTAGACCGAGCCTGGTGGGACTTCTTCGCCGACTACAAGCCGGGTGCCCCGGCCCAGCCGACGACCGGAGCCCCCGCACAGGGTTCCGGTCCCGCCGGCACCGCCGGTACCGCAGCCGCGGGGGCTGCGGGCACTGCCGCGGCGCCCGCCGCTCCGGCGGCCCCGGTCGCACCGCCGGCTCCGGCCGCGGCCGCTCCGGCGGCCCCGGTTGCCAAGCCCGCCGCCGCGGCGCCCGCGAAGCCGGCCGCCGCCGCAGTGAAGGCCCCGGCTCCCGCCGAGGCGCAGCCCGCGACCGAGGCCGCTGCCGGCCCCGAGTTCGTGACGCTGCGCGGCCCGAGCGCCGCCGTCGCGAAGAACATGAACGCTTCGATCGAGGTCCCCACGGCGACGTCCGTGCGCGCGGTCCCGGTGAAGCTGCTGTTCGACAACCGCATCGTCATCAACAACCACCTGAAGCGCGCCCGGGGCGGGAAGATCTCCTTCACCCACCTCATCGGCTACGCGATGGTGCAGGCCATCAAGGCCATGCCGTCGATGAACTACTCCTTCGCCCAGAAGGACGGCAAGCCGACGCTGGTCAAGCCGGAGCACGTGAACTTCGGCCTCGCCATCGACCTGGTGAAGCCCAACGGCGACCGCCAGCTGGTCGTCGCGGGCATCAAGAAGGCCGAGACGCTGAACTTCTTCGAGTTCTGGCAGGCCTACGAGGACATCGTCCGCCGTGCCCGCGACGGCAAGCTCGGCATGGACGACTTCACCGGTGTCACGGTCTCCCTGACCAACCCCGGCGGCCTCGGCACCGTCCACTCCGTGCCGCGCCTGATGCCCGGACAGTCGGTCATCATGGGCGTCGGCTCGATGGACTACCCGGCGGAGTTCCAGGGCACGTCCCAGGACACCCTGAACAAGCTCGGCATCTCGAAGGTCATGACGCTCACGTCGACCTACGACCACCGGGTCATCCAGGGCGCCGCCTCCGGCGAGTTCCTGCGCGTCGTCGCGAACCTCCTCCTCGGTGAGGGCGAGTTCTACGACGAGATCTTCAAGGCGCTGCGCATCCCCTACGAGCCGGTCCGCTGGTTCAAGGACATCGACGCCTCGCACGACGACGACGTCACGAAGGCCGCCCGCGTCTTCGAGCTGATCCACTCCTTCCGGGTCCGCGGCCACGTCATGGCCGACACCGACCCGCTGGAGTACCGCCAGCGCAAGCACCCCGACCTGGACATCGCCGAGCACGGCCTCACCCTGTGGGACCTGGAGCGCGAGTTCGCGGTCGGCGGCTTCGCCGGCAAGTCGATGATGAAGCTGCGCGACATCCTCGGCGTCCTGCGCGACTCGTACTGCCGCACCACCGGCATCGAGTACATGCACATCCAGGACCCGAAGCAGCGCAAGTGGCTGCAGGACCGCGTCGAGCGCCCACACACCAAGCCGGAGCGCGAGGAGCAGCTGCGCATCCTGCGCCGGCTGAACGCCGCGGAGGCGTTCGAGACGTTCCTGCAGACGAAGTACGTCGGCCAGAAGCGCTTCTCCCTGGAGGGCGGCGAGTCCGTCATCCCGCTGCTCGACGCGGTCCTCGACTCCGCCGCCGAGTCGCGCCTGGACGAGGTCGTCATCGGCATGGCCCACCGCGGCCGCCTGAACGTCCTGGCGAACATCGTCGGCAAGTCGTACGCGCAGATCTTCCGCGAGTTCGAGGGCAACCTCGACCCGAAGTCGATGCACGGCTCGGGCGACGTGAAGTACCACCTGGGCGCCCAGGGCACCTTCACCGGCCTGGACGGCGAGCAGATCAAGGTCTCGCTGGCCGCGAACCCGTCCCACCTGGAGACGGTCGACCCGGTCATCGAGGGCATCGTCCGCGCCAAGCAGGACATCATCAACAAGGGCGGCACGGACTTCACGGTCCTGCCGGTCGCCCTGCACGGTGACGCGGCCTTCGCGGGCCAGGGTGTGGTCGCCGAGACGCTCAACATGTCGCAGCTGCGCGGCTACCGCACGGGCGGCACGGTCCACATCGTCATCAACAACCAGGTCGGCTTCACCGCCGCCCCGGAGTCCTCGCGCTCCTCCATGTACGCCACGGACGTGGCCCGCATGATCGAGGCGCCGATCTTCCACGTGAACGGCGACGACCCCGAGGCCGTCGTCCGCGTTGCCCGACTGGCCTTCGAGTTCCGCCAGGCGTTCAACAAGGACGTCGTCATCGACCTGATCTGCTACCGCCGCCGCGGTCACAACGAGTCGGACAACCCGGCGTTCACGCAGCCGCTGATGTACGACCTGATCGACAAGAAGCGCTCGGTGCGCAAGCTGTACACCGAGTCCCTCATCGGCCGTGGCGACATCACGCTCGAAGAGGCCGAGCAGGCGCTGCAGGACTTCCAGGGTCAGCTGGAGAAGGTGTTCGCCGAGGTCCGCGAGGCCACCTCGCTCCCGGCCCCGGTCCCGGCCCTCGACCCGCAGGCCGAGTTCCCGGTCGCCGTCAGCACCGCGATCTCCCAGGAGACCGTGAAGCGGATCGCCGAGTCGCAGGTCAACATCCCCGACCGCGTCACCGTCCACCCGCGTCTGCTGCCGCAGCTGCAGCGCCGCGCGGCGATGATCGAGGACGGCACGATCGACTGGGGCATGGGCGAGACGCTCGCCATCGGCTCCCTGCTCCTGGAGGGCACCCCGGTGCGCCTCTCGGGCCAGGACTCGCGCCGCGGCACGTTCGGCCAGCGCCACGCGGTCCTGATCGACCGTGAGACGGGCGAGGACTTCACCCCGCTGCTGTACCTCTCGGACGACCAGGCGCGTTACAACGTCTACGACTCCCTGCTCTCCGAGTACGCGGTCATGGGCTTCGAGTACGGCTACTCGCTGGCCCGTCCCGAGTCGCTCGTGATGTGGGAGGCGCAGTTCGGCGACTTCGTCAACGGCGCGCAGACGGTGGTGGACGAGTACATCTCGGCCGCCGAGCAGAAGTGGGGCCAGACCTCCGGCGTCACGCTGCTCCTGCCGCACGGCTACGAGGGCCAGGGCCCGGACCACTCGTCCGCCCGCCCGGAGCGCTTCCTCCAGCTGTGCGCGCAGAACAACATGACGGTCGCCATGCCGACGCTCCCGTCGAACTACTTCCACCTCCTGCGGTGGCAGGTGCACAACCCGCACCACAAGCCGCTGGTGGTCTTCACGCCGAAGTCGATGCTGCGCCTCAAGGCCGCCGCGTCGAAGGCGGAGGAGTTCACGACGGGCGGCTTCCGCCCCGTCATCGGCGACAGCTCGGTGGACCCGGCCGCGGTCCGCAAGGTCGTCTTCTGCGCGGGCAAGGTCTACTACGACCTCGAAGCCGAGCGTCAGAAGCGCGGCGTGACGGACACGGCGATCATCCGCATCGAGCGCCTGTACCCGCTGCCGGGTGCCGAGCTCCAGGCGGAGATCTCCAAGTACCCGAACGCGGAGAAGTACCTGTGGGCGCAGGAGGAGCCGGCGAACCAAGGCGCGTGGCCCTTCATCGCCCTCAACCTGATCGACCACCTGGACCTGGCGGTCGGCGCCGATGTCCCGCACGGTGAGCGTCTGCGCCGCATCTCGCGGCCGCACAGCTCGTCCCCGGCGGTCGGCTCGGCGAAGCGTCACCAGGCGGAGCAGGAGCAGCTGGTGCGCGAGGTCTTCGAGGCCTGAGCAGCCTGACCTCGTACGTACGATTGTGGGGCCCGGAACGCCGTTCCGGGCCCCACGTCCGTATCACCCCAGGAGCGACTGGCCCATGTACTTCACCGACCGCGGCATCGAGGAACTGGAGAAGCGGCGCGGCGAGGAGGAGGTCACCTTCGAGTGGCTCGCCGAGCAGCTGCGCACGTTCGTCGATCTGAACCCGGACTTCGAGGTGCCGGTCGAGCGGCTGGCGACCTGGCTGGCGCGGCTCGACGACGACGAGGACGAGGAGTAAGTGGTCCCCAGTACGTGCCGGGCGGGACTCAGTCCCAGGCGCGCAGCCGGTCGTAGGCGAGGGCGAGCGCGCCGTGTACGACGAGCAGGGCGCCCGCGGCCACCCGGCCGGCGCCTCGCCGCCGCAGGCCCCACACGGTGAGCGGGATGCCCACGGCGAGCTGGGCCGCCGCCGCCGTGCGCGCCTTGGGGCCGCGCAGCCAGGGCCCCATGGCGCTGCGCTCGACGACGTCGAGTTCCGCACGGACCGCGTCGCGCCAGCCCGGCCACTCGATGTGTTCCGCGCCGGCCTGCACGCGCGCGACCTGGCGCAGCCGGTCGGTGGGTTCGCCGGGGGTCAGGCCGGCGGGGAGCTTCAGCCCCGCGCGCGTGAGGACCGCGAGCAGGCCGAGCAGGCGGGCGCGGGCGTCCGCCCCGCTGTCGGGCCGGGTGAGGGCCTCCAGGGACTGCATGTCGAGGACGGGGTCGAGGCCGAGGCGCGCGGCGAACGTGCGCATGGCCTCGTCCTCGCCGACGGGCGTGCCGTTCGCCAGCCATACGTAACCGACCGGGCGGCGGAATCCGGAGGCGAGGGTGTAGCCACCGTGTTCGGCGTCCCACCACAGGGCGAGCACCGGCCAGGGAACGCTGACGGCGAGGGCCGCGGCCCAGCCCGCGAGGACGCTGTCGACCGGTTCGCCGCCGCGCAGCCAGGGCGTGCCCTCGGGCACCACGACGCTCCAGCCGGGTCCCGCCTGGGCGAGAACCATGCGTTCGCGCAGCAGCTGGGCGGCGGGGCCGACGGTGGCGGGGTCCGCGCGGCAGAGCAGCAGCGCTCCCGCGGCCCTGGCCTGCGGGGCGGGGGTGCCGGCGGAGTCGGCGGTGGCGTCGGACGGCATGGATCCAACGCTAGGTCAGTTTGTGCGGTTCAGCCCGTGAACGCCCTGTTCATCGGGGCCTCGCACGAACCGTAGGGACCACGTACGACGGAACACAGTCGCGACTGTCTTGACTTTCCGTATCCGCGATATATCGTGTTTCACGAGGGTGCGATACGACGCGTTCGCTCCCGAACCGTCCCGCCGAGGAGGTCGCACCATGCGCCAGTGGTCCGTGGCAGAGCCCCACAAGCTCGCCTTCGAGGAGCCCGTGACGACGCTCCACGTACGCATCGTCAACGGAACGGTGAACGTCGTGGGCACCGACGAAGGTTCCGCCCGCCTCGAGGTCTCCGAGATCGAGGGCCCACCGCTCCAGGTGGCCCTGGAGGACGGCGTGCTGACGGTCGCGTACGACGACCTGCCCTGGAAGGGCTTCCTCAAGTGGCTCGACCCCAAGGGCTGGCGCCGCAGCGCGGTCGTGTCCCTGGCGGTCCCGGCGGGCACCGCCGTCGAGGTCGGAGTCGTCGGCGCGGGCGCGGTCGTGTCCGGGATACGGGGGCGTACGGAGGTCAAGGGCGTCACCGGTGACACGACGCTGGTCGGTGTCGCGGGCGACGTGCGCACGGACACCGTGTCCGGGAATGTCGAGGCCCAGGCGGTCACGGGCGAGCTGCGCTTCCACTCGGTCTCCGGAGACCTGACGGTCGTCGAGGGCGCCGGCCCCTCCGTGCGGGCCGAGTCGGTGAGCGGCTCGATGATCGTGGACCTCGACCCGGCCGACCGGGCGACGGACGTGAATCTGACGAGCGTCTCGGGCGAGATCGCGATCCGCCTCCCGCACCCCGCGGACGCGGAGGTCGAGGCGAACACGGCGAGCGGATCCGTGTCGAACGCCTTCGAGGATCTGCGGGTCGGCGGCCACTGGGGCGCCAAGAACATCACGGGCAGGCTCGGCACGGGCCGCGGAAAGCTCAAGGCGACGACGGTCTCCGGATCGATCGCGCTCCTGCGGAGGCCTCCGGCGGAGGACGACGCGCAGCCCCCCGCCGGGCACTCCCCCGTCGAGGACTCCCCCGCCGCCTCCGGCGGCCCGGCCGACAAGAAGGTGCTCTGACATGCCCCCCGTCTTCGCCCACGGCCGCCTGCGCCTGTATCTCCTGAAGCTGCTCGACGAGGCCCCGCGCCATGGGTACGAGGTGATCCGGCTCCTGGAGGAGCGCTTCCAGGGCCTGTACGCGCCCTCGGCCGGCACGGTGTACCCGCGCCTGGCGAAGCTGGAGGCCGAAGGGCTGGTCACGCACACCACGGAGGGCGGCAGAAAGGTCTACTCGATCACCGACGCGGGCCGCGCCGAGCTGGCCGACCGCAGCGGTGAGCTGGCCGACCTGGAGCTGGAGATCCGCGAGTCCGTGGCGGAGCTCGCCGCCGAGATCCGGGACGACGTACGGGGCGCGGCGGGCGATCTGCGCCGCGAGATGCGGGCGGCCGCCTCACAGGCCAGGAACGGGTCGGGCACGACCACGCGCAAGAGCGAGCGGCAGGGCCCGTTCGGCGACTTCCAGGACTTCGGGGACAAGGAGGCGTGGCGCGCGGCCAAGGAGGAGCTGCGCCGCGCCCGGCAGGAGTGGAAGGAGCAGGCACGGCGCGCGAAGGACGAGAGCCGCCGGGCCCGCGAGGAGGCCCAGCGGGCGCGCCGGCAGGCCAAGGAGGCGCAGGACCAGGCGCGCGAGCAGGCGCAGGAGCAGGTCCAGCGTCTGGCACAGCGGGTGCAGGACCAGGTCCAGGACCACTTCGCGAAGGGCGACTGGCCCACGGGGGTCCGCGAGGGCCTGAGTGAACTGGCCAAGGAGTTCGGCGACTTCGGCAAGCACTTCGGCAAGGAGGCGGGCGGCGCGGCCCGTTCGGACGCCGCCGGACCCGAGGTACGGGTCACCCATGGCGACTTCCCCGCGGAATATCTGCCGTCCTGGAGTCACGAGGACCCGAGCGGCGACCCGGCCCGTGATCTGGACCGCCTCCTCGACCGCTTCCGCGACGACATCCGCGACGCGGCCAGGGACCACGGGGTGACGGAGGATCAACTCCAGGAGGCCCGGCGCCGGTTGTCGGAGGCGGCGGCGCACATCGGGGCGTCCCTGCGGGCGCCCAAGGTCTGACCCGCGGCGAGGCCCATGGCGGGGAAGGTCGAGGGGCGCCGCCCCTCGACCCTCAGGGGCCCGGCGAGGTCCGCCACGGTGCGGCAGGGCCCGGCAAGGTCCGGCGAGGTCCGGCAAGCAAGGTCAGACCGTCAGCACGATCTTGCCGAACTGGCCGCCGGCCTCCATCCGCTCGAACCCTTCGCGGGCACGGTCCAGCGGGAGGGTCTCGTCGATCACGGGGCGCACACCGGTGGCCGCGCAGAACGACAGCAGGTCCTCCAGCTCGTCCTTCGAGCCCATCGTCGAGCCGACGATCTTCAGCTCCAGGAAGAAGACGCGGGTCAGCTCGGCGTGTGAGGGGCGGTCACCGCTCGTGGCCCCGGAGATGACGACCGTACCGCCGGGCTTGAGCGACTTGATGGAGTGCGACCAGGTGGCCGCGCCGACCGTCTCGATGACGGCGTCCACCCGCTCCGGCAGCCGCGCACCGGACTCCACGGCCTCCACGGCGCCGAGCTCCAGGGCGCGCTTGCGCTTGGCCTCGTCACGACTGGTCGCGAAGACCTTGAGACCGGCCGCCTTGCCGAGGACGATCGCGGCCGTGGCGACGCCGCCTCCGGCGCCCTGCACGAGCACGGAGTCACCGGGCCGCACACCGGCGTTGGTGAACAGCATGCGGTACGCCGTCAGCCACGCGGTCGGCAGGCAGGCCGCCTCCTCGAAGCTGAGCTCCTTCGGCTTGGGCAGTACGTTCCACTCGGGCACGGTCACCTGCTCGGCGAAGGTGCCCTGGTACTTCTCGGTGAGGATGGACCGGCCCTCCCGGGGCCCGACCCCGTAACCGGCCTGGCCGATGACGGAGTGCAGGACGACCTCGTTGCCGTCCTGGTCGATCCCGGCGGCGTCGCAGCCGAGGATCATCGGGAGCTTGTCCTCACCGAGTCCGACCCCGCGCAGGGACCACAGGTCGTGGTGGTTGAGGGAGGCGGCCTTGACGTTCACGGTCGTCCAGCCGGGGCGGGCCTCGGGGGCCGGGCGATCCCCCAACTCAAGGCCGTTCAGCGGCTGGTCACGGTCGATTCGGGCGGCGTAGGCAGCGAACATGACCTTGACCCTAGGTCCGCGGGATGCCGCACGGAACACCGTAGGGCTGTGACACGCGCCGCGCCCCGTGACCCACGGAGTCGATCCGTGGCGCACGGGGCGCGGTCGGGGCCTGCGGCGTGGTCAGCGTCGGGCGACGCCCTCGGCCCGCGCGGCGGCGGCGACGGCCGCGGTCACCGCGGGAGCGACCCGCTCGTCGAACGGCGAGGGGATGACGTACCCGGCGTCCAGGTCGTCACCGACCACGTCGGCGAGCGCGTCGGCCGCCGCGATCTTCATGCCCTCGGTGATCCGCGACGCCCGCACCTGGAGCGCACCGGCGAAGATGCCGGGGAAGGCGAGGACGTTGTTGATCTGGTTCGGGTAGTCGGAGCGCCCCGTCGCGACGACCGCCGCGTACTTGTGCGCCACGTCGGGGTGGACCTCGGGGTTCGGGTTGGCCATCGCGAAGACGAAGGCGCCGGGCGCCATCGAGGCGACCGCGGGCTCCGGGACCGTACCGCCGGAGACGCCGATGAAAACGTCCGCGCCGGCGAGCGCCGTCTCCAGCGAGCCGGTGATGTTGGCCTTGTTCGTGAGCTCGGCCAGCTCGCGCTTGACGTCCGTGAGGTCCTCGCGGTCCCGGCTGACGATGCCCTTGCGGTCCGCGACCGCCACGTCGCCGAGCCCCGCCTCGAGGAGGAACTTGGCGATGGCGACACCGGCCGCGCCGGCTCCCGAGATCACGGCGCGCAGCTCGCCGAGCGTGCGCCCGCTGAGCTTGGCCGCGTTCTTCAGCGCGGCCAGCGTGACCACGGCGGTGCCGTGCTGGTCGTCGTGGAAGACCGGGATGTCGAGCCGCTCCTGGAGCCTGCGCTCGATCTCGAAGCAGCGCGGCGCCGAGATGTCCTCGAGGTTCACACCGCCGAACGAGGGAGCGAGCCGGACGACGGTCTCGATGATCTCGTCGGTGTCGGTCGTGCCGAGCGCGATCGGCACCGCGTCGACGCCGCCGAACTGCTTGAACAGGATCGCTTTGCCCTCCATCACCGGGAGGGACGCCTCGGGACCGATGTCTCCGAGGCCGAGCACCGCGGTGCCGTCGGTGACGACGGCCACGACGGACGACTTCCACGTGTAGTCGTGGACGAGCTCGGGGTTCTCCGCGATCGCGGAGCACACCTTCGCGACGCCCGGCGTGTACGCCAGGGACAGGTCGTCCTTGTTGCGGACCGGCACGGTGGCCTGCACGGCCATTTTGCCGCCGCGGTGCAGCGCGAAGGCCGGATCGAAGGGCTCTTCGGTGCTTTCGTTGCCGGTATGCGCCGGGCCCGCACTGGCCTGGCCGGAACCGGCGTCGCTGCGAGGATTGACGATCTCCGCTGCCACTTGTATTACCCCTTAGGTCTTAATCATCAGTTGAGGGTGGGTCCGCTCCTGGTTGAGGAACGGGCGGGCACCGCGTATGACCCATATGTCGGGTGTCTTGCACTCGTACACGGGTCGGTACGCGACGGGCGCGCCGCACGCGCGCCCTGGGCCCCGGATGAGGGGTGTAAAGAACCTTCTTACCTGACGGACGCCACCCCGGACGAGTCCATTTGTGATCGATCACAGCGCGGTGACATGACTCATAGCCGAGGATCCGGATATTAGGGGCCGGACCTCAAGCCGGGCTCAAAGCCGGTGGAGGGTCGCTCACATGGTGAGACATGACCCATGGAGCCGCAGATCTTCCGGCCGGACGGCGGCCTCACCGCAGATGTTCGCTCACCCGTTGGCGCGATGTACCGGCCTGTCGGGGTCCGGGAGCGGTACGGGGGTAACCCGTTATCCGATTTTGACATAGCAGGGACCCTGAACGGCCGGGTCCGAATGGCAAGATGCCGTAATCACACGAGGTCGCGACACTCGAAGGTGTGTGCCCGATCTCTGCATCGGCTACTCCCTCACCCTGCCGGAGGAACCAGAAATGACCGCAAGCACCACCCGTCGTTCGACCGCTGCGAAGTCCGCGAAGTCCCGGATTGCCGTGGTCGGCGCGATCGCGGTCGCCGGCACTCTGCTGCTGTCGGGCTGCGGTGACCAGACCAAGGACAAGAGCGCGCCCGCCGACTCCACCAAGGGCGCCCCCCTCGCGGACAAGCTCCCCAAGGAGATCCGCGACAAGGGTGTCATCACGGTCGGTTCGGACATCGCGTATGCGCCCGTCGAGTTCAAGGACAAGTCCGGCCAGACGGCGGGCATCGACCCCGACCTCGCGGCCGCCATGGGCAAGCAGCTCGG
>NZ_JBIVFF010000019.1:0-148566 GCF_044748025.1 Streptomyces sp. NPDC090032
CACCGCGGCCTCATGGCCGGCTTCGGACCAG
This sequence comes from Streptomyces sp. NPDC090032, assembly GCF_044748025.1. Lineage (NCBI taxonomy): Bacteria > Bacillati > Actinomycetota > Actinomycetes > Kitasatosporales > Streptomycetaceae > Streptomyces > Streptomyces sp. NPDC090032. The sequence continues at coordinate 32 of NZ_JBIVFF010000019.1, forward strand.
GCATCACCGCCGAAATCTCCCTCGGCACCTGGACCACCCAAACCGAAACCTGACACCCCCAAAAAGGCCCAGGACCCGTTCCACCGCCACCGCCACAGCAGCGGCAGCGGCAGCGGCAGCGGCAGCGGCAGCGGCAGCGGCAGCGGTGCAACGAACGCGGAGAACCCCAGCAACTCATCCCCCACACGACGGCTGCCTCGTGCCGCGCCCGCGCGCAACACGAGGCAGTCGTCGTGTGCGTGAGCGCAGCCAGCCCGGCAACCAGACGGATAACACACCTCGAGCACACCCGCTCAGGCTCCCGCACCGCACCCCTCAACCCCAGCCAGTCGGCAAGCCGGCGACTGGCCGATGGCCATGCCTGGGGGTGGGGCGTCTCTTCTGTCACCGGACGGCACCAGAGGGCTGCAGCAAGCGGCGTGGCGCGGCGCGCCACGTCAGCGGGTGGCGGCCACGAGCACCCCGAGCACGACCGCGACCACGGACACAGCACCGAAGGCGACCGTCAGCGGCCCCTGCATGGTGGGCCTGCGGTGCACCGCCACGGCGGCGCCTACGGCGAGCGCGAGCGTCACGATCACGAGCAGGAGAACAAGCACCAGCTGGGACAGGGACATCGGGTGTGGTCCTTCGGTTCGGGCGTGCTCGGCACGCGACATCTGATGGAGCCATCCAGCTCTCCAGCCCCTAGGGCGGCTCGAGTTCGGTCGGACAGCACCACAGACCTTGGGACACCCCGGGGTTAGCCCCGCAACCCCCGATTCCCACGCGGTTCGTAGGAATGCCTCCCTTTTGCGCCCGTACTGGCCTTACCGGCAACAGCACTCGCGCCCAGGGCCGGGACGGCCTGCGGCAGCACCAGACTTCCGGCGCGGCCCGCAGCCTCGTAAGGCCCAGGTGAGTACTCACCGTGTACAGCCGGGCTCCAACCCTCTCGCGCTATAGCCCCGCAACCCACCCAAGATGTGGCCGGCCCCTCTCGTCCCAACACCCGGACGCAATCGTGGAGTTCAGGTCCACGGACGGCCGGGTCAGGAGTCGGCGGGCCGGGTTCTCAGCCCGTCCAGGATGAGCTCCAGGATGCGGGTGGCGCGGGCTTCCCAGTCCTCGCCGGGCGGGATCCGCCACAGGACGCTGAGCTGGAGGAGTACGTCCTGCGGTTCGGTGCCCGGTTTGAGGTCGCCGGAGGCGCTGCCGGCGTCGAGCAGGACGGCGATGGCCCCGAGGAAGGGGTCGTAGTTCTTGTCGTCGAGGCCCCCGCTGGTCGCCGCGTGGATGACTTCGGAGACGCCGTACTTGAGCCTCCCGTAGCGGGAGACTTCCTCGAACCAGCGGCGCAGGGCGTCGAGAGGGGGCAGATCGGCCGCGAGGGTGTGGGCGAGGTCGATGACCTTCTGGATCTCGTGGTGGTAGAGCTCCACGATCAATGCCTCGCGGGTGGGGAAGTGCCGGTACAACGTCCCCACCCCGACCCCGGCCTGCTTGGCGATGCCCGTCATGGAGGCCCCCGAGGACGCGGCGAAGGCTTCACCGGCGACCTCGAGGATGCGGGCCCGGTTGGTCAGTGCGTCGGTGCGGGGGGCGCGGGCAGAGGGTGGGGTCATGGCTGGTCCGATCGGTCCGGTTGCAAAGCGGAAGGGCTTCCGTTACGTTCGAAAAGCAATGCGGAAGGGCTTCCGCTTAATCTTGTCACACCCCATGGAGGACAGCCATGCCGGAAACGGTTCTGGTCACCGGAGGCAGCGGATACGTCGCCGGCTGGTGCATCGTCGAGCTGCTGCGGCGCGGCTACCGCGTGCGCACCACCGTGCGCAGCCCTGGCAAGGAGCAGGCGGTGCGCGAAGCCGTCGCCACTCAGGCGGACACGGCCGGCCGGCTGGAGTTCGCGATCGCCGACCTCACCGCGGACGAGGGCTGGGACGCCGCGGTCAAGGGTGTCGACCACGTCCTGCACGTCGCTTCCCCCCTGGGCGGCGCCGTCGCCGACAACTCGGAGGCCATGATCGCCCCCGCCCGCGATGGGGCCCTGCGCGTACTGCGCGCCGCCACCGGGGCCGGGGTGCGGCGCGTGGTGATGACGTCCGCGGCGAACACCGCCAGCCCCTCCTCGTACAGCGAAGAGGGCGTCACCGACGAGACCCTGTGGACCGACCCGGACGATCCGACGCTGATCCCCTATCGCCGCTCCAAGACGCTCGCCGAACGTGCCGCGTGGGACTTCATGGCCACCTACGACGGCCCCACCGAGCTCACCACGATCCTGCCCGGTGCCGTCTTCGGGCCGGTCCTGGCCACCAGCACCATCGGCTCGGTCGGCATCGTCCAGCGGATGCTCTCCGGCGCCATGCGGGGTGTGCCGCGCATCGGCCTGGAGATCGTTGACGTCCGCGACCTGGCCGACATCCACATCCGTGCCATGACCTCGCCCCGGGCCGGCGGCGAACGCTTCCTCGCCACCGGCGAGTTCACCTGGATGCTGGACATGGTCCACGTCCTGCGGGAGGAACTGGGCGAGGACGGCCACCGGGTCTCCACCCGCCGGATCCCCGACCTCGCCGTCCGCCTCGCGGCCCGCTTCCGCGACCCGTCACTGCGTGACATCACCCCGGCCCTGGGGCGCCGCAACCGCCACAGCACCGCCAAGGCGCACCGCCTCCTGGAATGGCAGCCGCGCCCGGCCCGCGAGACCGTCATCGACTGCGCCCGCAGCCTCCTGGCCCACGGCGCCGTGTAACGGGTACGGATACGGTGGCTCGCTCGGCGCACCGCGCTCAAGCCGTGCGTGGTGAATGCGCTCAAGCTGTGCGTGGTGAAGAGGAGTGCCCCCAGCCGGTGGGCCCAGATCGCCCCATGGCCCTCGCCACTGGCTTCGACATCCCACGTCGGTGATGCCGGGAATCAGCCGGGCGCAGGTGACATCACTCGTCGCCGACGCGCTGCGACGCGGTCCGTACCGGCTCGCCGGAAGGTGATCGGAGCCGGTGGAAGGTAAATGCGTCGACAGCGCCCCTCGGCACCCGGCAAAGTGGCCGCCCGTGACGAGCAGTGAGCTGTGGACCCGTGCGACCGCCGACCGCTACGACGCCGAGGAGGCCGAAACGTCCTCGGCCGCCGTTCTCGGGCCGACTCTCGCCTTCCTCGCCGGACTCGCCGGAGATGGCCGGGCACTGGAGTTCGCCATCGGAACTGGACGAGTGGGCGTCCCGCTCCAGGAACGCGGCGTGCCGGTAGTGGGCATCGAACTGTCCGAGCACATGGCAGCGGTGCTGCGGAGCAAGATCGACGACGACGCGCTCCCGGTAGCCATCGGGGACATGGCCACCACCGTCGTCGCCGGCGAGTTCACCCTGGTCTATCTCGTCTACAACACCATCACGAACCTGCTCACCCAGGACGAGCAGGTCGAGTGCTTCCGCAACGCCGCACGTCATCTGGAGCCCGGCGGCCGATTCGTCATCGAGCTGGGCGTGCCGCCGCTGCGGTTCCTGCCGCCCGGCCAGGTCGCGGTGCCGTTCGATGTCTCTGAGCGGCATCTCGGCTTCGACACCTTCGACCTCGTCGAGCAGATTCTCGTCTCGCACCACTTCACCCGCGACGGCGACGACGGCCGCTACCGCCGCGGCAACTCCCGGCACCGGTACGCCTGGCCGGCAGAGCTTGACCTGATGGCACGGATTGCGGGGCTCGAGCTGGAACGTCGCGTCGCGGACTGGGACGGGACGCCGTTCACCCAGGACTCCGCGAAGCACATCTCCGTGTGGCGCAAGCCAACCTAAGGTCTGCCACCGAGCCGTCAACGTAGGCCGCCACCGTTGCGCATCAGCAGTTGATCGTTGATCCACGTGCCCTCCCTGGAACACAGGAAGTCGACGAGGTGCGCGGCGTCCTGCGGAGTGCCCAGCCGGCTGAGGGGGGCTCCGGATGCAGTGCTCCCGGACTTCCTCGGGTATCCAGCCGGTGTCGATCAGCCCGGGAATGCTCGCGTTGGTGGTGACGCCGGAGTGGGCGAGTTCGTGAGCGGCTGTCAGGGTGATGCGGTCCAGGGTCCCTCGCTCGCCCCGTAGTGCACGTTGCCGAGAGTGTGATCACTGGTGCGGCTGACGGTCCGTCCGGTTCCCCGATGTGCGGTAAGCGGCGCTCGAAAACTCGCGGATGAGCAGCCAGGTGGCACGCGCGGGTGTTGAACGGGGCGTGTCGCGGCTCGACCTTCTTGGCGAGGGTTTCCTTGCGGTCAGCCGCCTCGACAGAGTTGCGGCCATCGGCTTCCGGGTGTCAGGAACGTGCCACCCGGAAGCCGATGTTGCCCGTCGAGCTGTCGGGGGTGTTGGAGCTGCGCGCACCGACGCGGTAGCGGTTGCAGTACGACACGTGGCACAGGTGGGAGCCTCCGCGCATCACGCGTTTCGTCCCGGCAGGCGGACCCTGCGGCGCGGTCCGGGGCCCCGTGCGGTGGTAGTCCGGGCTGAACCAGTCGGTGCACCACTCCCATACGTTGCCCACCGTGTTGTAGAGGCCGAAGCCGTTTGGCCGGTTGGAGCGAACCGGCGCTGTGCCGTTGCGGGCCCCCGGGGCTGCGTTCGGGAAGTCGCCTTGCCAGATGGTGAGCATGTTCCTGCCGTTCGGGGCCAGTTCGTCGCCCCAGGGGTAGCGCTTGCGCGCAAGTCCGCCCCTGGCGGCGTACTCCCACTCGGCCTCGGTGGGCAGCCGGGTGCCCGACCAGGCGCAGTACGCCGTCGCGTCGTGCCAGGAGACGTGCACCACCGGGTGCTGCTGGATGTCCTGGAAGTTCGAGCCGGGCCCGCTGGGCGCACGCCAGTTCGCCCCCTCGATGGCCCGCCACCACGGGGTGCCGGGCACCGCCGGGGACGAGGCCCGCAGGTCCGGGGGCAGGAAGCCGGCGAACACATACGAGAATCCGAACCTTTCCGCCTCCGTGACGTGCCCGGTGACCTTCACGAAGGATGCGAACTCCGCGTTGCTGACCGCCGTCGCGGCGATCGAAAAGGCGTCGATCTCCACTTGCCGTACCGGCCCCTCGCCGTCGGCCGTTACGCCGTCGGCGTCGTCGCAACCCATCGAAAACGCCCCGCCCGGGAGCGTGGTCAGGCCTCGGCGGGCGCGCCGGGCCGCGGGATCGCTCGTCTCCGACCGCGGCGGGACGAGCCGTTGTTCCAGGGTGCTGCGTGCCGGGGTGCAGCAGGAGGGACGAGGGGCGCTGGTCATGGAAGGGGCCTCTCGGGCAGGGCGACGGGGTCGGGGAGGTGAGGGGGAGAACTGCGGTGTGTGCCGGTGCGGGAGGCTCCCGCACCGGCACACCCGGATCAGGCCGCCCGGTCCGCGGCCAACTGCGCGGCCAGCGCCGGGATGCCGAGCCGCCGCTCATCCGCGGGCGTGGCCCCGTGCAGAAGGTTGGCGAGTTGGTAGGGGTCGTTCACGAGGTCGTAGTACTCCCGGAACTGGAGCTCACCGGTGCCGACCTCCTGCCCGGCACTGTCCGTGTGCAGGGCGTAGTACTCGATGTACTGCTCCGTCGGGCTCTTGTAGGAGGACCAGGTGTGCGGATTGTCGCCGGGGTTGCGGTGCCACCATTCGATCAGCAGGTGGTCGCGGCGCGCGGTGCCGAGGAGGGACTGCCCGTCGTGCAGCGGACTAGGGGCGAGGCCGGCCGCGTCCAGGATGGTCGGAGCGATGTCGATGTTCGCGGCCAGGCGGTCGTCGACGGTGCCCGAGCCGAGCCCGCCGGCCGGCCACGACACGTAGAACGGCACCTCGACGGCCGGGCGGTAGGGCACCGACTTGGCGCCCCAGCCGTGGTCGCTCCAGCTGTAACCGTTGTCGCCGAGGTAGAAGACCAGCGTGTTGTCGAGCTGCCCCAGGGTGGCCAGCTTGTCGTGCAGGGCCTTCACCGCGTCGTCCACGGACAGGAGGGTGCGCAGCTGGTTGCGGCGCACGGTACGGCCGTCGGCGAGAGTGCGGGTCGCATTCCGGATGTACTCCGGCTTGTCGCCGCGGTCCTCCTCGGTCACCGAGGGACGGCCGTTCCAGGCGGGCACGGGGGTGTCCGCGTATTTCGGCTCGGGCGTGTTCGGCCCGTGCGGGGCCTTCGGCGCGACGAAGGCGAACCAGGGACGGTGGTCGGTGGCGGACTTGTCCAGGAACTTGAGGGCTCGGTCGCGGATGACGCTGGTGCTGTAGCCATCGATGGTGCGTACCGTGCCGTTGTCGTTGTACGTGCCGTCGTTATAGGTGACCGGCGCCGAGAGCAGCCACTCGTCGAAGTGCGGCGGGATGTCCTTGTTGCTCCAGGCGTTGAGGTATTTGCCGAACAACCCGGTCCGGTAGCCCGCCTGTTGGAGGTGCCGCTGGACGGTGGTGGACTGATCGAGGTTGTACGGGCTGCTGTTGTCGCGCACTCCGTGGTGGCGTGCGTGCCGACCGCTGAAGATCGACGAGCGCGACGGTGCGCAGAGCGGGGTGGCCACGTGCCCCTGCCGGAATTCGACACCGCCGTCGACCAGCCACCTCAGCGTGTTCGGAGTCGCCCACTCGGTGTGGAGGGGCTGGTCGTCGGTGAGGATCACGAGGATGTTGGGGCGGTTCGCCGCCGCGTCCGGCGCCGCCGCGGCGGCGGCACGGGTGGCGAGGGTGGGAACGGCGGTAGCTGCGGCGACGGCTGTGGCGCCGGCGAGGAATCCGCGTCTGCCGAGGTCCGATTGGTCGTTTCGGCTCATGGCGGAGGAAGCCCTTCTGAAGGTGCGCCCGGCTGGGCGTACGCGAAGTACGACAGGGGGAAAGGAATGGGCGGCGCTCCCGGGGCGCGTCCACACCGGGGTCTGCGGAGTGAACTTAGGAGGGCGCGGGGTAGCTGGGCAACGGAGGCGGACGGACGGACACAGCCAATTCATGTGCGCGCAGTAATCCGGCGAACACAGCGCCGGAGATGCCCGGAAAGGCGGGGTACGACCGCTGATGGACGGCAGTACGCCTCACCCCGAGCGGCTCGCGGAGCAGGGACTGGCTGGCCGCGTGTGAACCTGGCTCCCCTCATCAGGTTCCTTGGAATCGATCTTCTAGGCTGGCGCGGTGACTGATGAGCAGGAATGGGAGCAGCCGTCGGGAGTGTGGGCTACCGCGGTGGGGGTGGCCCGGGTACGGGCACTGGAGACCGAGCGGGAGAACGCACTGTTCCGTGACCCACTGGCACAGGCCTTCGCCACCGCCGGCGGCCTGTGGCCCTCCTCGCCGCCGCCCGATGACGAGGCCGCGCGACGCCGCCGGCTGGCCGTGTCGTTGTCCATCGTCATCAGGACGAAGTTCCTAGACGACCTGTTGCAACAGGCCTCCGCGTCCGGGGTCCGGCAAGTCGTGCTGCTCGGCGCGGGCATGGACAGCCGGGCCTTCCGGATGGACTGGCCCGAGGGCACCCGGCTGTTCGAGGTCGACACCGCCGCGCCGCTGGACTTCAAGGCCTCCGTGCTGCGCCAGGAGCGGGCCGTCGCACGCTGCGAGCGGATCACCGTGCCGGTGGATCTACGTGAGGACTGGCCAGGCGCGCTGAACGCTGCCGGGCACGATCCAGCCGTGCCGACCGCGTGGATCGCCGAAGGACTACTGATCTATCTCCCCGAGGACGCGGTGGAACTGCTGCTTGCCCGGATCAGCACGCAGTCGGCGACGGGCAGCAGGATGGGGCTGACATTGGGCTCGCGCGGCGTGATCGAACGCTTCGGCGCGGACTCCGCGCCGGGATCGGCGGCGTCCATGTGGGTCTCGGAGATGCCCGACGACCCGGTGAGCTGGCTGGCCGGGCATGGCTGGGAGGCTGACAGCCACACCCTGCACGAGCGCGCTGCCGCCTACGGCCGCCCGATCAGCACTCCGCCGCAGCGCGAGGAGCGACCCGGCGGACTGATCTCGGCTGTCCGCCGGTAGAGCGCCTCCCGGTTCCCTGGATGATCGATTCCGAGGGGCCTGATGAGTGGAGCCAGGTTCATGCGCGGCCGGCCGGTCATGCGCGCACTGACCGCCTGTCGCACCGGCGTTGGATGATCCGCTCCACGAGCGCATGCGCCACGAGATCACCGACATCGCCCAAGCCGTCGCCACCCACGCACTCGCCGTCGCCACCCACGCACTCTCGAAGACCCCCACCAAGAGCTGCCCACTGCACGCCGGGCCAACGCCGCCGACCTCACCGCCCCCACACACAGCGAGATCCACTACCGCGTCCCCATGAAACCGAAGACCAAGCCGGCAACCAGGCTGGGCTGCACACGGCGAAAGAGGCCGGGGCTTCGAGCACCCCATCCGCAAGGTTAGGCCAATCGAGTGAACCGGCCACCAGGAACTTGCCGCATATGCCAGGATCCTGCGTTACTGAACATATTCCAACTAATGGGCAGCCCTTACCACTCGGGATGCGTGGTGCTGGGGTGGCCTGTCCCTTCACACGTGGGAAGGAACAGGTCCGTCGGGATCGCGATGGGCACCCAAGTGGGGTTGGAACGCCAGTCGGTGCCGCTTACGCGGTGCCGGCTGGTCTTTTTTGTGTGGACCGGGCGAAGATCGGTGGCGCACGCCGGTGGTACGCAGGCTCCCCCTCAAGCATCCACGTGCTGTGGCTGGCACCTTGTCAGACATTCATCCTTGTGGGGTACTTGAAGCAGCGAACCGGTGGGCTGCCCATCCCACAACCGGGGATCACGGTAAAGGGCGGCATCTGCCGGTTCTTCCTTTGTGCGTTCACGAGGGAACTCCATTGACCGGCTGCACGGTTCAGCCGTCCGTCCTGCCGTAAGGGCCTTCCGCGAAGGATGCCCGGCGGTCCCCAGGTTCCGCCGTGTCCTGTGTACCTGTCCTGTCAGCGAGGAGTCTCTCCATGCCCATGACCCCGAACCAGGGATCCACCGGCGGTGGCACGCTGGTGACGATCACCGGTACGAACCTGTCCGGCACCACCGCCGTCACGTTCGGCACCAAGCCGGCCGCCAGCTTCACCAACGTCACGCCGACCCAAGTCACAGCCGTGTCGCCCTCGGGCGCCGGCAGCGTCGGAGTGACCGTGACCACCCCGGGCGGCACGAGCAACCCGATTCCGTTCTTCTACGTCGGAGCCCCGTTCAAGTCCTCGCTCGGGCCGACATCCGGCCCCCTGGCGGGCACCAACACGGTCACGATCAACGGTGTCGGTCTGGCGACGGCCACCAGTGTGTCGTTCGGCGCCAACTCCGCCGTACCGACGGTCGTCTCCGACACCCAGCTCACCGTCGTCGTGCCGGCAGGCGCGGCACCAGGTCCCGTAGGAGTGAGCGTGACCACCGCGGGCGGCACGAACAACGGTCTGTCCTACACCTACGTGGACGTTCCCACCGTGACCGCGGTGACGCCCACCGCCGGGCCGACGTCCGGCGGTACCGGAGTGACCATCACCGGTACCAACCTCGGCACCACCGAGTCGGTCACCTTCGACGGCAACCCGGCACCGTTCACCCTGGTGAACTCCGCCACGGTCTCGGCGGTGACCCCGCCCGGCACCGCCGGCGCGGTCGACGTCGTGGTGACCAACCCGGCCGGCTCCGACACGGCCGCCGGCGCGTTCACCTACGTCGCGCCTCCCGGCATCTGACCGTCAGCCCCGCTGCCGCCCGGTCTTCACCGGGCGGCAGCTCTGCTTGACCACCGCTGCCCGAACGGCAGTTCCCACCCTGCGCCGTCCGGCCACGTGATCCCCCGTGGGCGGACGGCCCTCATCCGCCCAAGCCCCAGACCGGGCAGTTCCCCCGGACCTGGACCGGACATCCGCGTCGCCTTGGGCTTCGCCCAGGCTGCCATAGGAGCTTCTTCATGCCGCCCACGATCAGCACCATCAATCCCTCGCAAGGGCCCACCACCGGGGGTACCACCGTCACCCTCACCGGCACCGGGATGACGGGGTCCACCGCAGTACGGTTCGGCAGTACCAACGCGACCTCCTTCATCGTCAACTCGGCCACCCAGATCACAGCGGTGAGCCCGCCCCACGCCGCGGGTGCGACAGCGGTGGTCGTCATCCATCCGACCGGTAACAGCAACTCGGTGACGTTCACTTTTGTGGTGGCGCAGGTGCCGGTGGTCACGGGTGTGGCGCCCAGTAGCGGTCCGACGTCGGGCGGCACCAGTGTCACCCTCACGGGAACCGGGTTCACCGGGGCCACGACGGTCACCTTCGCCGGGGTCCCGGCGACGTCGTTCATCGTGAACTCGGCCACCCAGATCACCGCCGTGACGCCCGCCGGCAGTGCCGGGGCAGCAGTAGTGAGTGTCACGACACCGGGGGGTACCAGCGCCCCGGACGCCTTCTTCTTCTACGCCATGCCGCCCGTCCTCAACAGTGCAGACCCAGCGCTCGGCCCGGCAGCCGGCGGCGTGGTGGTCACCCTGACCGGAAGCAATCTGCTCAATGCCAGTGCCGTACGGTTCGGCAGTACCAACGCCGCCTCGTTCACCGTGGTGTCAGCGACACAGATCACGGCCACTGCCCCGCCGGGGACGGGGAGTTCACCGATCACAGTGATCACGCCAGGCGGCACGAGCAACCCCGTGGCCTTCAGCTACGTCGCCACGCCCACCCTGACGGCAGTAGTGCCCAGTAGCGGCCCGACGTCCGCAGGCACCGTGGTCACCCTCACCGGTACGCGCCTGGCCACCGCCTCGGCCGTCACCTTCGGGGGTACGGCCGTCTCATTCACCGTCGTGTCGGACACCCAGATCACGGCGGTCGCACCCGCGGGACCCGCTGGTGCGGTCACGGTGATCGTCACGACAGCAGGCGGCACCAGCCCCGGCCTGACCTACACCCGCGTTTCCCCGCCGGGCATCTGACACCCCGACGTCCGCACACTGCGATCCACCGCACACACCCCATACAGCCCGTCGTGCCGGCGTGCCGTCGAGTCACTCGGCTGCCCGACGATCCTCTCAACCGATGATCCAACCAGGTTACTTGTGGGCGCCGCCTCCCTGGGAGGCAAGAAGCACCGCCGTAGCGTGAAGCTCCCAGTGCCCGCAACCGCGGGCCCTGCGACACAACAAGGAGCCGAACCGGTGAGGATCACACCACGCAGGTCAAGACTCGTCGTCGCCACAGCCCTGGCCGCCGTGCTGGGACTGGCCTCACCTGCCTGGGCCGCAGGGTCCAGCACCACGGTGACGGCCACCCCGCAGTCCACCCAGGTGGGCGCTACGGTCCAGCTCGCGGCCACGGTCGACTGTCCTGCCGACCCCAGAGGCGGGCTCGGCGTGACGTTCTTCGACGATATGGTCCAGCTCGACACCGTGCAGGTGAACGCCAACGGCCAGGCAAGTCTCCCCACGACGTTCGCCACCCCCGGCACGCACACCATCACCGCCTCCTACAACGGCACCACGGAGTGCGACGCCTCCCACAACACCACAACCGTCCAGGTCACGTCCGTCCCGACGCCCCCTGGTCCGCCCCCGGGCTTCTGCCTCCTCGCCTGTGGCGGACTGATCAACTTCACCGTCGGCGACATCAACAACATCAACATCTCCAAGCACTAGTCATAGGCCTCTGCACCGCGGCACCTGCGCCAGGCACACTGCCTCGGAGCATTGCCTGCGCGGCTGACTGGTGGTTCACACGTGCCGAAATCCGAGCGGCGCGGCGGCCGTCGGATCGGCCACCGCAAGGTCATCAACGCGCTCCTGTGCCGGCAGTGCACCGGGGTGCGAGGCAGGATGTGCCTCCCCCTCCAGCGATGACCAGCGATCTCCTTCCGCCGCAGGTCTGGATACGGTCCATGTTCATCACCAGCGTCAAGGGCCGCGCATTCTCGTCGGTCTGAGCCCCACAAACCGTTGCTGTCCTCCTCAATCTCGGTGAGGAGGACAGCAACATTTCGGCAGCCGAGTCACTCCCGTGAGCAGGCCCGAGCTCCCGTGTCGTCTCCCGGGCGGCACTGCCATCGGCCTCGCGCGGCACACCTGCCGGGTCGTGCTGTTCGGCGAAGTCGAGCGTCAGGGCGCCAACCCATCAAAGAGACACGCTCTGAGGGCGCGTGGTGTCGGTGTCCCCGTGGACACCGATCAACGCTTCCCTAGAAGTAGTGCCTACGTCCCCCCACTGCACGCCCGCTGGCGCCGAGAATCCACAGGACCGCACCGACAACGACAAGGATGCCGCCGACCGTCGTCAGCAACGAAATACCGACCAACATGCCTATTACGAGCAGAATGGCTCCGAGCACAATCATGGGTGTTCCTCTCATCAAGTCTCGTCGGGATGCGTCGGAATTCTGTCTGTCCGACGGCATCCGCTTCCCGCCGTCTGCATAGCCGGGAAGGGGTCAAGAACCCCGCCACCAGCAAATCTTGCGGGCGCTTGGTCGCTCCATGTTTTGTCCGTGTGCCCGTCTCTCTGCGGCCCATGCGTCGACAACCCGCACTGTTTCCTTCGCCGAGGTTGCTCCGTCGACGTGACAAGGGGCAATGACCGGCAGAAAACATCTCGGCACCGTAGCCCAGCGGCGTCACCGCGTTGCTCTTCCTGTCATCTCCAGCGAGCAAGACACGACTCGGAATGTGCAATGTGCCAGGGGTCGACTCTTCCAGCGGGGGCAGACGGTGGACATGACTCCAGGATCGACAGCGGCACGCGGGCGCGGTCAGGCACGACGCGCCGCGAACAGCACGGCAGTTGCAGCGGGAGCCCGGGCGGGGTTCGTCGCTCGCGGGATCATCTACGTACTGATCGGCGTTCTTTCGCTGCGGATTTCCTTCTCGGACGGGGGTGGCAAGCAGGCGGACCGGGGCGGGGCCATCGCGGAGATCGCGGGCAAGCCCTTCGGTGCCGCGCTGCTCTGGCTCCTCGGCGCAGCCCTGGCCGGCATGGCCCTGTGGAGGCTGTCCGGGGCCACGTTCGGCCAGGCGGGGCCCGATGGCAGGAGGGCGAACAAGCGGGCCATGGCCGCAGGTCGTGCTGTCTTCTACGGGTTCGTCTCGTACTCCGTGCTGTCTTACGCGGCCGGGGACAAGAGCAGCGGAAGCGGTGCCTCGGACGAGAACTCCCGCGACGTCACGGCGAAGGTTCTGGATTGGCCGGGAGGCCAGTGGATCGTCGCCATCGCCGGCGCCGCGGTGGCCGCGGCCGGCGTATGGATCGCGGTGAGGGCCCTGAGGCGCAAGTTCCAGAAGCATCTGAAGATGTCCGGGATGTCTCCGAAGATCCGTCAGGTGGTCACTGTGCTCGGGGTGTTCGGCGGTACGGCTCGGGGTGTCGTCTTCGCTGCCGCAGGCGGGTTCGCCCTCACGGCGGCCGTCCAGCACAAGGCCGGCAAGGCCAAGGGCATGGACGACACTCTGCGCTCTTTCGCCGATACACCAGTCGGGCCCTGGCTTCTGATGTTCATCGCGGTCGGCCTCATGGCTTACGGGATGTTCTCCTGGGCCAGCGCCCGCTGGCGAAAGCTCTGATGCTTGGCCCGCACGCCGCCGGCGGGCGCCCGCCGGCGGCGTGCGGGCCATGGAGCGAGACCGATTACTCGTCTCGGAGCGGGCTACGAATTCGATAGCTCAGGCTTTCCTCTGCATACCGCTCCGGGCAGGGTTTGCCTGTTCCGCCGCCTTGGGGTCCTTCTCGTCCGCCTTGGCTCGCACGCCTTGCTGGATGCGCTCGCCGAGCGACTTGTCGATGTTGGACCAGTACTCCAGGGCCCTTGCGAGGACGGGCTCACTCACCCCGTTGAGCAGGTGCCCGACGACGTTGTCCACGAGACGCCCGCGCGCGGCGTCGTCGAGGACCTCGCGTACCAGCGTGCCCGCCTGGCCCCAGTCGTCGTCCTCGGCGTGGTCGACGTACGCAGCGCGCGTGATGTCGCCGTCCGCGTACCAACTGGGCGGCGAGTAGCGGCCCGCGTCGGCTGCCGGGCCGCCCTTGGAATTGGGGGCGTAGACCGGGTCCTCGGTCTTGCGGTACGCCATGGCTCCGTCTTTGGAGTATGTGTTCACCGGCACGATGGGAGCGTTGACCGGAAGCTGCTGGTAGTTGCCGCCAATGCGGTAACGGTGCGCGTCGGCGTAGGAGAAGAGTCTCGCCAGCAGCATGCGGTCAGGGCTGGGGCCGATGCCGGGCACCAGGTTGTTGGGCTGGAACGCAGCCTGTTCGATCTCGGCGTGATTGTCCGTGGGGTTGCGGTCGAGGGTCATCTTGCCGACCTCGATCAGCGGGTAGTCGCTGTGCGGCCACACCTTGGTCAGGTCGAACGGGTTGAAGCGGTAGGTGGCCGCCTCGTCGTACGGCATGACCTGCACGTACAGCGTCCAGCTCGGGTGATCGCCGTCCCGGATGTGCTCGAAGAGATCCCGGGTGTGGTAGTCCGTGTCGGCCGCGCACATCTGGTCACCCTCGTCCTGGGTGAAGAACTCGATGCCCTGGTCGGTCTTGAAGTGGTACTTCACCCAGAACCGCTCGCCCTGCGCGTTGATCCACATGTACGTGTGCGAGGTGTAGCCGTTCATGTGGCGCCAGGTACGCGGGATGCCCCGGTCGCCCATGAGCCACGTGACCTGGTGCGCGGACTCGGGCGAGAGGGTCCAGAAGTCCCACTGCATGTCATGGTCACGGAGGTTGTTGTCCGCACGGCGTTTCTGGGAGCGGATGAAGTGCTGGAACTTCATCGGGTCCTTCACGAAGAAGACCGGGGTGTTGTTCCCCACCATGTCGTAGTTGCCATCGGTGGTGTAGAACTTCACCGCGAATCCGCGCGGGTCACGCCAGGTGTCCGGGCTCCCGCGCTCGCCGGCGACGGTCGAGAACCGGGTCACCAGATCGGTGCGCGTGCCCGGCTGGAAGACCGCGGCCTTCGTGTAGGCGCTGACGTCTCCGGTGACTTCGAAGTGGCCGAAGGCACCGCTCCCCTTGGCGTGCGGCTGCCGCTCAGGAATGCGCTCCCGGTTGAACTGCGCCATCTGCTCGATCAGATAGGAGTCCTGCAAGAGGATCGGGCCACCGGCGCCGACGGTGAGCGAGTGCTCGTCGCTCTCGACCGGAATTCCGGCATCCGAGGTGGTCGCCTTACCTGTGACGTCGTTCATGAGCTGCGTGCGCCTTTCGATCGGTGTCCGTCGCGCCGCGCGGCCGTGTTCTGCTGCTACGGAGAGTGACAGCAGGGGCGGCTTCGCGGCTGATCAGCAGATACACGGGCGAGCTGTTCCCATCCAGCCTGCGGCTTCTTCGCTCATTCGGCATTTTTCCTACACCGCCCTGCAGCCCAGCCCTGCCGACCGGCCCTCCTGCTCGGTGATCTCTCGCGGTCGGGTCCGGGGGCCTGGTTCACGCCGCCTCTACGTGCCAGGGCGCGGTTTCCCGGGGCTGATGTCGGCTCCGCCGGGACTGGTCAGCTTCTCGCGCCTCGACCCGGGGGCCGGCAGGCGAGCGGCAAACTGGACGGGTCCGGCGTGGATGTCGAGGGCTACGGCAATTGGGGCGGGGGTCGAATCTCTGCGCCGGGTACTCCGCCCGAGGGTGCCGCGATCACACGTGAGGCCTTGAGGACGGCGGCCGTATCCATTACCGCAAAGTCTGCGAGTTGGTCGGCCAGGAGCTGATCGAGGCCGAGAACGGCAAGGGCTACCAGGTCTCCAAGGACGAGATCATCGCGTCGGCCAAGAAGACGGCTCCGAAGAAGGCGGCGATGTCCGGGCGCCGGAGGTCCGCCTGTACGGCGAGGAGAAGCATCATGGCAGCGAAGCAGACCGTCTACCACTCAAACCGTCCGGCGAACGGGCTGCGGACGCGGGAGTGAAGTGGCAGGTCGAGGGCAGGGAAGGCCGTCGGCTGCTGCACGAGCCGCACCGCACGCAGAAGGATGCGATCGACTCCGCGCGTGACCGGGCCAGGGAACACACCCCCGCGCAGGTCGTCGTCCACGCCCGCGACGGGCACATCCGCACCGCGTACGCCTATGGCGACGCTCCTGCGACGTCCCCCGACAATCGTGGCCGTAACGCAGGGAGCGGGGGCCTCTTCCAGGACCCTGGGAGCGCGGGCACTATGAGTTCGACACGCACCGTCAGTCCACCTCGAGGGTTCGCGCTCGCCGTGGCCGTGCCGTGGTGGGCCGAGGCGATCGAGCGGACGATGGCCAGGCCGAGGCCGTGCCCGGAACGGTCGCTGCTGACCCGGGAGCGGGCCCGGTAGAAGGGTTCGAAGAGCTGGTCCACAACGGCTTTGTCCACGTGCGGGCCGGTGTTCTCCACCTCCATGACCACCGCTGCGTCCCGGTCCCGGAAGACGGAAAGGTGCACATCGCCGTTCGGGGAAGTGTTGTGGAGGAGGGCGTTGTCGAGGAGGTTGAGGACCAACTGCCGCAGCAGGGTGGCGTTTCCGGCCACCTCGCAGGTCTCGCAGCCGGACTCCGTGTCCACGTCGAGGCGGATGCCGCGTGCTGAGGCCTGCGCGGAGCGTTCGGCGGCGGCCCGTTCCGCGAGTTCGGCGAGGTCTACCGGATCCGGGTCGAATGGGGCGTAGCCGGCGCTTGCCAGGTCGAGCAGCGCGCGTACGACACTGATGTTGCGTTCGTTGGTCTCCCGCAGCATCGGGGCGAGCTCGGCGAACGACTCGCCTGTGGAGTCGTCGCCGGCGATCTGGAGCGCGGCCCTGGTGGTGGCCAGCGGGGTGAGCAGTTCGTGGGAGGCGTTGGCGGCGAAACGCTGGTGCGCGGCGAAGGACTCCTCCAGGCGGGCCAGCATCGTGTCGAAGGTGTCGGCCAGGCGTTTGAGCTCGTCGGCGGGGCCTTCGGCGCGGATGCGGTCTTTCAAGTTGCCGTCCGCAGCCTCGCTGATGGAGTGCAGGGGTGCGAGCAGCCGCTTGGAGAGCAGCCAGCCGGCGCCGAGGCCGCTCGTCAGCACCAGGAGCACCCCGCCGACGGAGACCAGCAGGACCGTGTTCCAGACGTCTTCCTTGCTGGTGATGTCGCCGAGGTTCTTGGCCTTCGACCCCGGCTGGATGTCGGAGGGCTGGATGGGAGAGCGCTGTGGTGTGGGGGTTCGGGGCGTGGGCTGAGCCGGTGTTCCGCGTGATGCCTCGATGAATGAGGAGCCGGGCGGGGCGATCACCGTCGTGCTGAGATCGTACGTCGGCAGGTAGCGCATCCCGGTGTAGATGATCGTGACCATCAACGCGGCGCACACCCCGAGTGCCGCCCCGAGTCCGAGGAAGAGGCGGGTGTGGATGCTCAGGCTCCGGATGCGGACCTGCCGCATCACTCCGTCCCCAGGTAGTAGCCGGCGCTGATCGCGGTGTGCACCAGCTGTGGTTCGCCGAGCTTCTTGCGCAGGGTGTGAACGACGAGGCGTACCGCGTTGGTGAACGGGTCGGTGTGCGCGTCCCAGGCTTTGTCCAGGAGGTACTCGGCGCTCAGCACCCCGCCGTCGGCGCGCATCAGGAGTTCCAGTACGGCGAGTTCCTTCGGTGTGAGCCTCACCTCCGTGTCTGCGCGGGTGACGAGGCGACGGTGGGTGTCCAGGCGGACGTCGGCGAAGGTGAGGACGGGGGCGTGAGCCATGGGGGTGCGGCGGTACAGGGCACGCAGGCGGGCGATGAGTTCGGGGAAGTCGAAGGGCTTGGCGAGATAGTCGTCAGCACCCAGCCCCAGCCCCTCGACCTTGTCGCCGAGGCGCCCGGCGGCGGTCAGCATCAGGATGCGGCAGCCGAGGTCCATGGCGACGATGCGACGGCACACCTCGTCGCCGTGCACCTCGGGCAGGTCCCGGTCCAGGACCACCACCCACCGGCAGCCTCGACCAGGACACCGCCGACGGGATCGTCGAGGTGTTCCGCAAGCTGGCGCACGACGACGGAAAGTGCGTGATCCTGGTGACCCACTCCCGTGAGGTCGCCGACGCCTCCGACGAGGTGGTCCGGCTCAAGCGCGGCAGACTCATGACGACCTGATCCGGCGCACGCAGCATGTGGGAGGGCTCGGGCTCCCTGATCAGCGGGGAGCCCGAGGCCTACGGCCGGAGAACGATCTTGCCGTGGGTGTGGTGCCGTTCCAGCTCACCGAACGCGTCTCGCACCCGCTCCAGCGGGTAGGTGTGGGCGATCGGCACTCTCAGCTCCTCGCGCGCGGCGAGCCGGGCCAGCTCGCCGAGCACGACCGCGCACGCCGCCGCACCTTCTCCGTACGTCCCTGCTCCGACCTTGGCCGCGGCCTGCCAGTCGCTGATCGTGTTGATCCGTTCGGGCCGTACGCCCAACTCCACTGCCAGTTCCACGTAGCCGTCGCCGAACGTGTCGATGAACGCGTCGACGTTCCCGCCGGAAGCCTGCCGGATCCGGTCCGCCACGCCCTCGCCGTACGCCACCGGGACAACCCCACGATCCGTCAGCCAGGCGTGGTTCGGCTCGCTCGCCAGCCCGATCACCGTGGCGCCACGCCGCCGCGCGAGCTGCACGGCAAGAGACCCGACGCCGCCCGCCGCACCGGACACGACGACCGTGTCGGCAGGTTCGGGGTCCACCGCGAACACGGTGGCGTACGCGGTCGTGCCGGCCACGTACAACGACCCTGCCACGTCCCAGGACAGCCCTTTGGGACGGGAGACCACGTTCACGTCGTCGACCACAACGAACTCCGCATGACTCGCCCTGCGATGGGTGAAGCCCAGCACTTCATCGCCCACCGCGAAGCCGCGTACGTGCGGACCGATCTCCGCCACGACGCCGGCGAGATCGCTGCCCTGCCCGGAAGGGAACGTCGCAGGCCAGCGTTCGTGCAGCGCGCCCGTGCGGATATGTGCCTCGCCCGGCTGGATCCCGGCCGCGTGGACCTCGACCAGCACCTGCCCGGGGCCGGGCACCGGCCGTTCCACCTCCTCCACCCGCAGTACATCGATCCCGCCGTACTCGTGGAACCGCACCGCCTTCATCAGGTGATCACCGCTCTCCTCGTTCGTACAGGGCTTGGACGGCCACGCGCCGGATGGCTACATCGACCGTGCCATCGCACCCAACGGCTGGGCGACAGAGGGGTATTCCCCCAGAGCGTCGCCGATGGAGAAGCGGTCCGCGGCGACGTCAGCCTCGCCGGCCGCGCACCTGTGACCTGACGTCCACGGTGCAATCCGAGCACGCCGGAATTCGGTCGAGCGCTGTTGGCTTCCCACCACGTTGCGCTGATCGCGGCTGGGACGCGACCCCGTTCGATCCAAGAGCAGGCTGTCCGGGACGAGCGGGGCGTGCAGCCGGCTGCTGAGGACGGCGACGACGCTGCTGTTGGTCGTGGGCGGGGTTCGTCTTGGGGTGTCCAGCGAGAAGCCCTGGTTTCCGTGGATGCGCTTGAACGGAGGGGCCGTTGGCCGGCTTCGCGGAGTTCCATGCACCGCGGCTGTGACGCTGAACTCGGCGTGACCCGGCCTACGAGCCTATGGGTGTTCGCCGAGTTGGAGGACGCCGGCGAGGGAGAAGCACAGAGCTCCGGTGAGGGTGCCCCAGTTGGCGATGTCGGCGTTGACGAGACTCTCGGTGGCCGGGCAAGTGTAGGCAGCGAGCGCTGAGACCATGAAGAGGGCCGAGCCCAGCTGGTTCACGGCGACGATCCACCAGCCAAGGCTGTCCAGGCGGAGGCGGGGCCGGCCATGGCAGATCTCGACCAGCCCCAGGTGGCCTGAGACCAGGAAGAGCGAGCAGCCGATCACGTCGGGCGCCCAGATCAGCCGGTTGACCTGCTGGACGTTCAGGCCTTCCAGGAAGGAGTCCAGAAGATCGACGGCGAAGACGAGGGTGCCCGCGAACAGGACGAAGGTGCTCAGCCAGTCCACCCGCATCGGTTCGTAACTCCACCACCGCCAGTGGGGGGTGACCAGTTGGCCTTCGCCGCCGCCCACGTGGCGGGGCGCATTGATCACCTGGAGCAGCGAGACGTACCCGCCCGTGTTGAAGAACAGGCCGCCGGCGAAGTAGATCGAGGCGCACTGGGTGGCGTCTCCGGAGCCGAACTGTGCGAAGGCCGCGCCGGCGGCGAAGAACGCCCCGCCGATGACGAAGGCGGTCGCCGCGATGGCATTGAGTCTGCCGAGGCGGGCCATGGCAACGGCGTCCGCACTGTTGTGCCGAGTGGTCCCCGTGCCGGGAGGACGGACGGCTAGTACCCCGCGTCGGCGCGCGAGCCTGGACTCCCATACAGCGGTGCCGCCGCCGGGCGGGTGCCAGGTGAGCCGGGTGATGAACGGTCCTGCGCCATCGGCGCGCTGCACAGGTTGTCCCACAGGCCGAGCTTAGAGATTCAGGAAGGGCCGGGAGGCGGGCGAAACGCCGTCCTGCCGAGCCGTCGCTGCAGCTTGGGGGTGAGCCATGGTTCCTGACCGGCCCGTCCTCGGCGGCGGGGTGCGGGGCTCGGGCGATAACGGCCGCACTCTCCAGGGCCTCGGCCTCGGCCTCAGCGGAGCGCCCACGCTCCTCAGCAGACCAGTACAGCGGCACACCACCGGGAACCGACGACTGCCCCTCCCCCGCCCGGACACGGGCGCAGACGCAGGTGCGGAGAGGGCGACCCCCCAGACGACCGCTCGTAGCTCGACCGGACGCTGAGAAGTCACTCGATCGTCCGTCCAGGCTCCACTCCGGTGGCGGCGTTCCTTCACTCAGTTTCCACCGACCCGAAAGCGTCGTCGAAACGGTGCGCTCGGTCTGTCCGCTCAAGGTGGACTTGAGGGTGACGTGCATGGTCGGAGTGCCGCCGAACGAGAAGGCTCAAGTCGCGAGGGTGGCAGGCCTCGGCCGGGCGGAGGCGGCTTCGGGGTGCTGATCACCGGCGGGGGCGTGAAGCCCGACTCCCGCGCGGCGACCAGGGAGTTTGCGGCACAGCAGGGAGTGCAGCGGATGATCGACAGTACGTCGACGGCACCGTTCGACGCCTACGTGCGACGGGAGTTCGAGCCCCGGATCCGGTAAGCCGCCTCCAAGGGGTGACGGCCATGGGGGCCCAGGCGTTGATCCCGGCACCTCCTCACCTCGAACAGCACCAGCACCAGCACAGCCCCGACCTGACGCAGCATTACGAGGTTCCGTCCGGTCGTCACGGGCGGAGTCAGAGCCGGATCACTCATTGCGGCGGTGACGGTGCCGTGCAAGAGAACATGCCCATTGGTCGTACCTCGTGGCCACAGCCCGGAAGCTGTTGAGCCGGTTGGCCTGCGCGCCGGCGAAGACGACTAGGTGTCTGCGGTCTGAGGGCGGCTCAGGTAGTGCTGTCCTTCGGTGGTTCGGGTTGGGTATGGAGGATGTCGCGGGCCTGTTCCGCCGCGCGCGCGATGCTTTCGGAGACGAAATCGAGGAACCGGGCGATGTTCTCCAGACGGGTCGCCGCCGGAGTACCCGACCCGAGAACGCCGACACCCTGCCGCGCGATGTCAACCATGTGGGCGGTGGATCGGGCGGAGGCCATCATCGACTGGTACATGATGTCGTTGTCCACGACATAACGCTCACGGCGGCGTTCATCGCGCTCCCGGCGGACCATGCCCTGACTCTCCAAAAACGCGACCGCCTTGGAGATGGACGCAGGACTGACCTGCAGACGCTGGACGAGTTCGGCCGCGGTCAGACTGCCCGTGTCGGTGAGGGTGAGACAGGACATCACCCGGGCCATCATCTTCGGCGCGCCCGACTGTATGAGAACCGTCGTGAACGTCTCCTCATACGCGCGCACCGCCTCGGCATCACGCCCATGAGCCTGCGCCGGCGCGCCCGGGTCACGGGGCGCTGCCGGCTGCTTGCGGCGGGAACGCTGTTCCGTCGCACGGTGGGCGAGGTCCGCACGGTAGGCGGTCGGGCCGCCGTTACGCATCACCTCACGCGTGACCGTCGACGTCGGACGCGCCAGGTTTCTGGCGATCTCGGCATAAGCCAAGCCATCGGCCAGCCCCAGCGCGATCTGCTGACGCTCCTGCTGGGTAAGTCTGCCTCCCGGCATTGCGCTCCCCTTCTCCTTCACAACCCTGCGCCGACCCCGGCACCCATCCGCGGCATCCGGCGTTCGGACCCGGCAACCGTGCCCAGAGGCCGGCATTCGCGTCCGGCATCCGTGACCGATGTCCGGCGGGTCGACTATAGCGTTCACTCTCATATCATTGCAACGAACAGGGGTGTGACCCGTTGCGTTAGAGCCCAGATCATTGCAATGAAATCCCTGCAACTACCTGTACTTATAGGGTTCTTGCACAACAAGGGTATTGCTCGATCATTGAATGCAACGTAGCGTTTCGTCCATCAGAAACCACGGATTCAAGGAGCACACCGTGCAGAAGTTCGACACCCCCTCCCCCGTCACCGCCGTCCTGGACATCCCCGCGGGACGCATCCAGTTCATCGCCGCCGACCGCGCCGACACCACCGTCGAGATCCTGCCCGCCGACAAGTCCAAGAGCCGCGACGTGAAAGCGGCCGAGCAGACCACGGTCACCTACGCCGACGGTGTTCTCCGGATCGAGGCGACGGCTTCGAACAACCGGATCCTGGGCAACTCCGGATCCGTCGAAGTGACCGTCCAGCTGCCCGCCGGCTCCCGCGTCCAGGCGAAGACCGCCGCCGCCGAAGTGCGGGGCGTGGGACGCCTCGGCGACGTCACCTTCGAAGGCGCGCAGGCCTTGGTCAAGCTCGACGAGACTGCCGGCGCCCGCCTCACCCTTCAGGCCGGCAACATCCTCATCGGCCGCCTGGGCGGTCCCGCGCAGATCAGCACGCAGAAGGGCGACCTGGACATCACCGAAGCCACGAGCGGCACGGTCGAACTGCGCACCGAATCAGGCGACATCACCATCGGCGCCGCCCGCGGCACCTCCGCCACCCTCGACGCCGGCACCACCTACGGCCGCATCCACAACACCCTGAAGAACACCGAAGGCTCCACCGCCGGCCTCAACATCCAGGCCACCACCGCCCACGGCGACATCACCGCCCGCAGCCTCTGACCGCCCGCAGTCTCTGAGGAGCAGTCAGCAGGACGAACCTGGCCGTCGCGGCGAACAGACTGGGCAAGTCCTACGGCGACAAGCCCGTCCTCGACGGCATCGACCTGGCCGGCCCCGAGGGAACCATCCTCTCCCTCGGGCCGAACGGCGCCGACAAGACCACCGCCGTCAAGATCCTCTCCAACCTCCTCGCACTCGACCCGCCTCCGGCGAGACCCGCGTCGGCGGCCACCACCTCACCGCCCATGCGCAGACCGTGGGGGCCGCGATCGGAGTCACCGGACAGTTCTCCGCCGTCGACGGCCTCGTCACCCGCGACGAGGTCAGCAGTCGGGCCTGGCGCGATCTGCTCCTTGAACCGCGCCCGACACACCCCGCACAGAACAGGGCCTTGCTCCATCAATGCGTGCCTGACTTGCGACCCGCGTGGCGGCCGGCATCGCAGACAATGGCGAACCGGCCGCCGGCCCATGGCGTGCGCTGGGGACTGGCCGAGCGGATGGTCGCCTCATCTCAGCGGGGCCGAGATCGGGCACGGCATGTGGTTCGAGGAATGCTGGTTCGGCCAGAGTGTCAGGCTCCACGGAGCTGCGACCCGGACGATCGAGATCAAGGCCAGCCAACTTCCGGGACGCAACCTGACCTCGAACATGGAGGGCGCCTCCCCACCCGCAAGCGGCCCGGCAGGATCCGGCGGACCGAGTCCGCCCAAGGACCTCCTGGACGGACCCGTTGAGCGTGAGCTCGCGCTCTCAGGACTGTGGCCTCCGGCCACGGCACGCCCCCCCCAAGCTGACCGCATCGAGGGCTTGCCCTCACATCCCGCGACCAGGTAGGAGCTGATCATCCATCGTCCACCACTTCGAAAGGTCTTCCACGGCGGGGCGGGCCAGCGCTGTGCGGGGGGGGGCAACGTCGGTGGGCGCACTCAGCGGCTGCTCAGCGGCTTGCCGTACTTCTGAGCCGTGGAGAGGTCCGGGAGGCCGAGCGTGCGAGGTGAGAAGGCTGTCGAGCCGCCGGCCGAGCCGCTGCGGAGGAGCCATGCGGCGCCCAAGGAGGCGTTCTCCCCGGGGGATCCGACGGTGACATCCGGTACACCGTCGGCGTTGCCGTCACCCGAGGCGACCGCCGCGCCGAAGGCGTCCCCCGCCTCGGCGACGCCCGGGACGCCGGGCGTGTCCTGATTCCAGGCAACGGACCTGGCAGCACCCCCTGCGTCGAGCAGGCCCTGAGCGCCGCCGTAGAGCAGCCAGGCGGCACCCGCCCCCGCTTTGCTTCCGATGGCCTCCCCAGGAGCGCCGGCAATCAGGTCGTCGCGGCCGTCGCGGTTCACGTCGGTGACGGCGAGTGAGGCGCCGAAGCGGTCGCCGTCCTCGGCCACGCCCGGGACGCCCGCCGTGTCCTGGTTGAGGGTCTGGGCGCGACTGCCGAACGAGCCGCCCGCGGGGCCTCCGTAGTGGATGTGGATGCCGCCTCCCTGGGCGAGCTTCTCGGGGCCGCACGGGTCGTCGATGTTCTCGTCGGCGATCTCTCGGCATTCGCCGAGCGCCAGGTCGTCGTGGCCGTCGCCGTCGAAGTCGCCGGCGGCCAGGGCGGTCACGCCGGCGTTGTCCGTGTTCCAGAAGTTGGCCATCTCGGCCCGGTCGGCGTCCCACTTCCACAGGCGTACGTGGGACTGCGTGTTGGGATTGCCCGCGGTCCAGTACGCCACGGCCAGGTCCCCGATGCCGTCGCTGTCGAAGTCGCCGGTGGCCAGGACGGGGGCGCGGCCGCCCATGGGGGCGGCGACGACGGTGGTGACCATGCTGTCTTCGCCCTGGATGACACGGGCGACGACCTTGTCCGTGCCGCCGATCACGATCACC
The DNA here is from genome assembly GCF_044748025.1 of Streptomyces sp. NPDC090032. Classification (NCBI taxonomy): domain Bacteria; kingdom Bacillati; phylum Actinomycetota; class Actinomycetes; order Kitasatosporales; family Streptomycetaceae; genus Streptomyces; species Streptomyces sp. NPDC090032. The sequence continues at coordinate 24,865 of NZ_JBIVFF010000019.1, forward strand.
TTGTTGTCGCCGCCGGTCAGGTCGGCTGCCGCGACCGACGTGCCGTACGCGGCCGACGCCGCCGGCCCGGTGAGGACCGTCGACCCCGGTCCCGGCCCGCCCTTCGAGCCGCCTACGGCGATGACCATGCCCGCATCGGTACCGCGGTCGGTGACGTCCTCTCCGGGGACACCGGCGAGCAGTTCCGCGATGCCGTCGCCGTTGAGGTCTGTCAGAGCCACGGAAGCGCCGAAGCGGTCGCCCGCCTCCGGAGTGCCGGGAACCTCGGGAGTGGCCTGGGTGACACGGATGCTTCCGTGGGCGCCGACGCCCCTCGGGCCGCCCCAGACGACGTTCACGTACCCGGCCTTGGCCTTGCCGCCGACGGTCCCGTCCGGGACGCCGACGGCGAGGTCCGCGTAGCCGTCGCCGTTGAAGTCGCTCGTGACGGTAGGGGCTGCGGCAGCGGTGGCGCCGGACGGGAACACGAGCCCGGCGGTGGCCGCGGCGGCGGCTGCGATGGCGTACGTCAGGATGCGGCAGTTGTGTGGCACGGAGGCTCCACTCGGTCGACGGGGTACGGGTTGTCTGGTGTGACCGTCGAAGGGTGCAGCTGGTTGTACGAAGTCCATGGGCGGTGCGAACGCGGAATTGCCTCACCTGGTGGACTGGCGCGAGACCTGCGCTGACCCGTGTTGTGGTGGCCGGCGTCGAAAATGTCGTCGGCGGCGCACTGGAGCCAGTCGCCGAAGACGGTTGGAAGCCCACCGGTGAGATCCTGAACGCCTCTTGGGCTGTCGGCCGGAAGGTGAATGCGTTTCCTCAATCACTGCCCCCCATTGCCGCTCTCGACATCACCCTGGGCGGTGCGCTCGCTGTTGGTGGGCGAGTACGCGGGCCGCGCCTGGCAGGGGCCTCCAACCGGACCCCGGCCGAACACCCTACGTACGCCATCGACTTGGGGTACGAGCACGCGTTGATCGCCGTGCCGGCGAGGTCGACGTTCGCCGATGGAGGTGCCCTTCTCGTGCAGCCGTGGGACCGCGCATCCCGCCCGTTAGGATCCTGGAATGGCTCTGACCCTGAGTGACGTGGACCGGTTCGAGGCGGCCAGGCCCCGCCTTGAGGCCATCGCCTACCGCATGCTCGGCTCGGCGAGCGAGGCGGAGGACGCCGCACAGGAGACCTATCTGCGCTGGCAGGCCGCCGATGTCGAACGCATCGAGGTGCCGGAGGCCTGGCTGACCAAGGTGCTCACCAACCTCTGCCTCAACCAGCTCGCTTCGGCTCGTGCTCGCCGCGAGACCTACGTCGGCCAGTGGCTGCCCGAACCGCTGCTCGAAGGGGACCCGATGCTGGGCCCGGCGGAGACGGCCGAGCAGCGCGAGTCGGTGTCGTACGCCGTACTGGTCCTTCTGGAGCGGCTCTCGCCCAACGAGCGTGCGGTGTACGTGCTGCGCGAGGCGTTCGCGTACTCCCACCGGGAGATTGCCGAGATCCTGGGCCTCAGCGAGGCGGCCAGCCAGCAGATCTTCCATCGCGCGAAGAAGCATGTGGCGCAGGGCAGGGCGAAAGCGGCTTCCGGCGGTGGTGCAGCTGGTGGGGGTGCGGCTGGTGGGGGTTCAGCTGATGGGGCAGCTTTGGGCGGGGCTGCCGACGGGGCACGGGCCGAGATCGACGAGGCGGCCGCGCGTCGTATCGTCGAGGAGTTCCTCGCTGCGGCGACCAGCGGTGAGACCGGGCCGCTGATCAAACTGCTCACCTCGGACGCCATCGCGGTCGGCGACGGCGGCGGGAAGGTGCCGGCCCGGGCCAGCGCCTTCGGGGGTGCGGTCGCGGTGGCGAAGTTCCTGCGCGGGCTGTTCAAGCCGGCCCAGGCCAAGCGGGATCTGGTCGGCGGTTCGCCCGACCTCTACGCCACCACCGCCAACGGGGGCCCCGCGGTCGTCGCGGTGGTCGACGGCCGGGTCTTCGGGATCATGTGCCTGGAGCGGACGCGGGAGGGCATCGTCGCGGTCCGCAGCCAGGTCAACCCGGACAAGCTGGAGCGCGCGACGGAGCGCTGGGCCGCGGGCGATTTCGGTGCTCCGGTCGTGGCCGAAGCCCTCTGAGCCACCATGTGATGCAGGCCACACCCCTCTCCTGTCAGGAATCCGCGGGCTGCCCGGTTCAGGGGGTGTGACCGGCCAGAAGGCGCCGGATCCGCGCAGACAGGAGCAGGCAAATGCAGCACCGCATCATCGTCCTCGGCGCCGGCTACTCCGGAGCGATCGCGGCCGGCCGGCTCGCCAAACGGCTACGCCGCAAGGACGCCGCCATCACCCTCGTCAACGCCGAACCCGACTTCGTCGAGCGGGTCCGGATGCACCAGCTGGCCGTGAGCCAGGAGCTGAAGTCGCGCCCACTGCGTGAGATGTTCTCGGGCACGGGGGTCGAGCTGAAGCTGGCGAAGGTCACGACGATCGACGTGGACCGCAAGACGGTCGCCGTGGAGAGCGCCGACGGCTCGGAACGACTGTCGTACGACACCCTCGTCTACGCCCTCGGCAGCGGATGGAACGCAGGCGGCGTCCCTGGCGTCGCCGAGCACGGCCACCAGATCGCGGGCCGTCCGGGTGCGCTCCGGCTGCGAGAGCGCCTGGCCCAGCTCGCCGAGGGCGAGACGGTGGTCGTCGTGGGTGGCGGACTGACCGGACTGGAGTTCGTCACGGAGGTGGCCGAGGCCCGCCCGGACCTCGACGTCGCGCTGGCCGCGCGCGGCGACCTGGGCGACTGGCTCTCCGCGAAGGGCCGCGCACACCTGCGCAAGGTCACCGACGGGCTCGGCGTCACGGTGTACGAGAACGCCTCGGTGGCCACGGTCGAGGCGCACCGGGTCACGACCACGGACGGCCGGACCATTCCGGCCGCCGTCACCGTCTGGACCACGGGCTTCGCGGTGCACCCGCTGGCGAAGGCCACCGGCCTCGAACTCGCGGACACCGGCCGCATCGTGGTCGACGCGACGATGCGCTCGGTCTCGCACCCGGACGTGTACGCGATCGGCGACTCCGGCCATGCCCTGGGCGCAGGCGACAAGCCACTGCGCATGTCCTGCGCCTCGGGCGCCCCCATGGCCTGGCAGGCCGCCGACTCCATCGCGGCCCGTCTGACCGGCACCAAGCTGCCGAACGCCCCGCTCCGCTACTTCAACCAGTGCATCTCGCTCGGCCGCAAGGAGGGTCTGATCCAGTTCGTCACCGCCGACGACCGCTCCGTGGACCGCGCCTTGGTCGGCCGCTTCGCGGCCCGCTACAAGGAGTTGGTCTGCAAGGGCGCGGCTTGGGCTGTCGCCAACCCGACGCTGGGCATTCCGGTACGACGGCGGCGGTTGGAGGCCGACCGAGTTGCGTCGAAGGGGACGGCAGGGGTGGCGGCCTGAAGCACGCACCACCTTGCGCACGTCGGGAAGACTCCAAAGCAAGTGAGGGTCATGGCAGCCCGGGCGCGGCCTACAGAGGTTTTTCGGGCCGTGCGCCACGGGCTACGAGCGGACGACACGTGCCTGGTTGGCCCCGCCTTCAAAGGGCGGGTGCTACGACAGGTTCCATGAACGAAAATGAGGGGCGGCCATTCGTCCCACCCGAGGTGGATCGCGTATCGAAGGACAGGATGCTCGCTCTCACCGACGGCGTGGTGGCCATCGCCATGACGTTGCTCGTGCTGGACATCAAGCTGCCCGAGGGCCTTCGCGGGGCGGAGCTGCACCGGGCACTGGATGAAGCTCAGTCCCAGGCGGGCGCCTTCCTGCTGAGTGCGGTGGTGATCGCGCTGTTCTGGCGCGCCCACCACGCGGCGCTGCGGCACGCGGGGCCGATCGACTCGTACCTGTTCTGGCTCAACGTGGCGTTCCTGCTACTGGTGTCGTCGATTCCTTTTCCCACCAAGGTTCTTGAGGACTACGGCGACCAGTTCCTCGGTCCCGGTTTGTACGGGGCCGTCATCGGCACGGCCGCACTGGTGCTGTATGCGATGGACCTGCACACCAGCCGCTCCGCCGGCGCGCCCTGGCGCCGCGTCCCGCTCCCCGCTCAGGCCGTGGTGTTTCTGCTCTCGGTGGGGATCGCGCGGGTCTCGCCCACCGCTGCGATCTACAGTTGGGCCGCCGCCGTGCCTCTTTCCATGGTGGCCGCCCGGATCGCGGCACGCGGTCGCTGACCGGATGTTCCAGCTGGGGGGGAACGTGCTGTGTCGTGCCGGGAGGTGCGGGCGGCGCGCCTTACGGTCAGCTGGCATGACGCATGAATCGCAGGACGCATCCCACCTGAGCCGGCGCACCGCGCTCGCCGGGCTCGTCGGTGGGGCCGGGGTAGCACTGGCCACCGGTTGCACCTCCTCGAACGGAACCTCCGCACAAGGGGTCGCGCCCAGGCCCACGGCATCGGCCACTGGCTCGTCGGCGGGTGCCACGCCTGGGGTGATGACGCTCTTCCGGGACCCGGCGTTCAACTTCAGTGGCCTCTGGGCCCTCGGCGGGGCCGGGTTCGGCGGCAGCGAGGTGGGCGAGGTGCTCACTGCCGTGAACACGATCAACAAGGCCGGCCTCTCCTCGCAGACGTACGTCGAGACCTTCAAGAAGCTCGGCGACCAGCTGATGAGCGCGCCCGAGGGCAGCAAGCCCGACCGGCAGGCCAGGCGCCTGCGCGCACTGCGGGCGGCGCAGTACTACGCCCAGGCTCTGTTCTTCGTCCTCGGCTCCGACACCCCCGAGAGCGAGGAAGCGCTGTACAGGGCCGGTCGCGGTGCCTGGGACACATTCTGCGAGCTGTGCGACCCAGCACCGGTGACGGCGGACATCCCCTACGGGAAGACCCCGCTGCCGGTGTGGCTCTTCCGCCCGGACGACTCCGGCAAACAGCGCCCCACTGTGATCCTCACGAACGGCAGCGATGGACAGAACGTTGACATGTGGGCCTATGGCGTCTCGGCCGCCCTGGAGCGTGACTGGAATGCCCTCGTGTACGACGGGCCGGGCCAGGGACAATTGCTCTTTGTGAACCGGGCGGTTTTCACACCGCGTTGGGAGAAGGTCGTCACACCGCTCGTCGACTGGCTGGTCGCCCGTCCCGACGTGGACGCCGGCAGGATCGCCCTGACTGGGCTGAGTATGGCGGGCAACCTGGCCCCCCGGGCCGCGGCCTTCGAGAAGCGCATCGCCGCGCTGGTGGCGATGCCTGGATGCCTGGAACCCTGGCTGGGCTTCCCGCAGGAGATTCGGGAGATCCTCACCCCGAACAAGGAGCAGACCAACAATATCTGGAACAAAGAGGTCGTCCCCGAGCTGCCTGCGGCTGCTGCCGCGACGATGAAGAAGCGCTTCGAGCCCTTCTCCGTCCCGGCGATGCTCGCTGCCCGCCAGGGCAAGGTCTTCACGGACTTCTACACCCCCGCCAAAAGCATCGAGGCACTGACCGTCACGAGCGTGGTAGGCCGCATCACGATGCCCACCCTGGTCCTTGACTACGAGTACGAGCAGTTCTATCCCGGGCAGCCGCGGACGATGTTCGACAAGCTGACGTCCCCCAAGGACTACGTGAAGCTCACCGCGGCCACCGGCGCACAACTGCACTGCTCCCCGATGGCCCCGCAGCAGCACTGCGACGTCGTCTTCGACTGGCTGCAAGAGACGCTGCCGGGACGCTGACAGCCATGTTGCAGCCGCTCGCCGAACGGGCGATCGGCGAGATCAGGCGGCCGAGCAGCAAAGACAGGCCTTCCGGCGGTACCGGCACCGGCTCACTCCAGTGCCGGGACGGCGACGGGAGGACGGCCTTGCCCAGCGGGTGGTCGTGTTCCAGGTGGGTGAAAGCCGCACGGGCCTCGGTCAGCGGCTGGGCACCGCGGGCTCGGAACTGCGCCCATGGGCTGACGTGCAGCCCGCCGGGAGCCGCTCCGCAGACCTGCGCCGCCGGGGCCATCGCTCCCTCGGGTCCGAAGGATGACCACCGTGGCGGCGCCCGAGCCCCTGCCCGAGGAGGAGCGCGCACCACTCTGCCGCAGCCGCCACCGACGGCAGGTCCTGCGGGTTCACTTCCATCTCGACCAGTTCCAGCACCAGTACCTGTTGTTCGAGCAACTCCTCCTGCTCGTCGAAGACATCACGCCCCACCCCAGGCCTATCCACTCTGTCACCCAGGTAGCTGACGGTGAACCGGGTGATCTCACCTGACGCCAGGCCGGTGTCGACCCGATGCTGAGACTGTTGGTCTTGGGTGATGGCTCCGAAGGGGTCCGAAGGGGTCGCTCAAGGACAGTCGTCCGCAGCCATGTCGTGGCTGACAGTTCTGGGTCCTGGATGAGGTCATGCTCTGCCTGGAGCAACTGCTGAGGTCGGGCTTCGACAGATGGAGCGGCAGTGGCGGGAGATCGCCGCGCGCCGGTCGTGCTGTGGCTCGATGAGCGCCAGCTTCGACAGCCGGACAGCCGGGTTTGCCACGGGCCGTGAAGTGCGCCGAGAGGAAGAGAACATGACCGACTCCTACGAAACGATCAGCACCAGGCTGGACGGCAACGTCCTGTACGCCACCTTCAACGCCCCGCCGATCAATCTCATCGGTCCCGAGGTCGTCCGTGACCTGGTCGATCTGCTCGAGGAGCTTTCCCAGTCGGTGACCACGCGGGTGGTGGTCTTCGACAGTGCGGATCCCGACTTCTTCTTCCCGCACGTCGACCTGACCAAAGTGCCCGAATACACCGCTGAAGCCGCGAGAGCCGGGGGCCCGGGCGACGCCTCCCTGGGGATGCTGTTCCTCAAGCTCAGCGAGATGCCGGTGGTGACCATCGCCAAGTTGCGCGGCCGTGCACGAGGGGCGGGCAGCGAGTTCCTGCTCGCCTGCGACATGCGCTTCGCCTCCCGGGAGAACGCTGTCCTGGGCCAGCCCGAAGTCGGCATCGGCACCCCGCCCGGCGCGGGAGCTATCCAGCACCTCACTCGCCTGCTGGGCCGGGGCCGAGCACTCGAAGCCGTGCTGACGTCGGCCGATTTCGGTGCCGAACTCGCCGAACTCTACGGATGGATCAACCGCGCGGTGCCCGATGCCGAGCTGGACGAGTTCGTAGCCGGCCTCGCCGCGCGCATCGGGGACTTCCCCCGCGATGCGCTGATCACGGCCAAAGCCGCCATCAATGGCATCAGCCTGCCAACTCCGGTCGCCCTGCGCGCGGATGCCGCCCTGTTCCAGCAGCTGGTTCGGGGGGAGGCGGCACAGCAGCGCATGGCAGCACTGTTCAAGCGGGGCTTCCAGACCCGTGGCCGTACCGAGCTCGACCTTGGTGACGCCCTGGGCGACTTCGAGGCCGTCGACTGATGACATCACGATGACGCATACGTCGGTGCAGCCCACCTCGATGATGTGTGGAGGAAGAGATCGCGTTCGTGTGACTCGGGCACCGTGCCGTCGAAGCCGCCGGGTGTCCCCGGTTCTCCGCGCGGATTCATGACCGGCGCGGCACCTGCGTGCGGACGTTGCCGCATCGGTGGCTCCTCTTGAGCGCCGCCGCCTGACCATGTGAACCGCGCCGGGGGCAGGACGGCGAGGACGGCTACCGATGCCTGTGCCCAACCCCCTGACGTTCAACCAGCCCAGCTCGTACGGCAACCGGACATCAGCCCTCGATGCCCTTGTGGGCCACGAGAGCCGTGGTGGCACGAGAGCGGGAGGTTCTGATTGGGTGTGCGTTCCGGCGTCACACGAGAAAGTTGCCCGACATGACATTGCCTAGTGAACTGACCGACGTCCTGGGCGGCCCGGCCATCTGCTTCCTGACGACCCTCATGCCGGACGGTTCGCCGCAGATCACCCAGACCTGGGTCGACACCGACGGGGACCACGTCGTCATCAACACGGTGACCACCCATCAGAAGATGAGGAACATCCACCGTGATCCGCGCGTCGCCGTCGCCATCGCGGATCCGGCCGAGCCCTCACGCTACTGGGCGATCCGCGGCCGCGTCGTGTCGTCCACGACCGAGGGCGCCGAGACACACATCGACAAGGTGGCCCACAAGTACCTCGGCGGACCATATCCCTGGTTCGGTGGGCGCGATCAGGAGCGCGTCATGCTCACCATCACCGCCGACAAGGTGCACTCGCCGCGCGGATGAGCCACTGACAGATCGCATCCGCCCCCGCAGGCCCCCGCCCGACCGGCCCACCACCCCAACCCCCGACTAACTGCAACCAACCACCAGAAACCAGTGCCACTTGACCGAGCGAGCGGAGGAACGTCAGTGCCGGCTACGCCTTCCGCGACGAGTCGGCGATCTTGTCCAGTTGGCGCATCGCCTCGGCATGGGCGCTCATCCGCCTGCTCAGGCAGCCGTTCGCGAAGAGCGCCACTCCGATGACCAGCACCAGTTGGAACAGCACCACCATGCAGCCGCAACGTCTGGCCGGCACCATCTCGGCGACGTAGACCGGCAGGATCTGCCCGCTGCTCCCGCCGCCATGCCGGCACGGTCCTTGGAGATCATGTGGCTGCGCACGCCGCGAACACAGGCCGGGATCCCCTTGATCAGGTGCCCTCTGGATTGCCCACGCGTGCGCACAGCCAGGTAAGACGCCGATGAGACACCTACGACGCAGTTCAATGTCACCTGGAAGCCACGATGTCCAGGTTGGACGCACCGGAGGTCCCAGTGACGCACTCCCCTCACCCCCAGACGACCGGTCGGGACGCCGCCGACACCCCTGAAGAGACATCCGTCACCAATCTCCGTCAACGTGCGCGTGCCCTTGCCGCATCAGGACAGCGCGCGATTCTGGGGATCGTCGGGGCACCCGGCTCGGGAAAGTCCACCCTCGCCGCCCGTCTGGTCGCCGAGCTCGGCCCGCGTACAGCCGTCGTGGTTCCCATCGACGGCTTCCATCTGGCCAACAGCGAACTGGATCGGCTCGGCCGCCGGGAGCGCAAGGGAGCACCGGACACCTTCGACGTCGCGGGATACACAGCGCTTCTTCAGCGGCTGCGCGATCCCGCCGAAGACGGCGTGTACGCACCGGAGTTCCGCCGCGAGATCGAGGAAGCGGTGGCCGGCGCCATTCCGGTCCCGGCTGACGTACCCCTGATCATCACCGAGGGCAATTACCTCCTGCTCGACGAAGGCGATTGGGCGTCCGTCAGAACGTTCCTCGATCAGGTCTGGTTCCTGGCCACTGATCACGAGACGAGACTGCAGCGGCTCATCGAACGGCACGTGGCCTATGGCAAATCCCCCACGCAGGCCCGCGCTTGGTCTCTCGGCAGCGACCAGGACAACGCCGACCTTGTCAGCGCCACGATGCCCCGAGCCGACCTCGTACTCTCTCCGCCGCCCCTGGGCCACGTGCCGCACTCGGACCAGGACACCTCCGTTCGGCCCGAGGCCGAGATGCCGGGTGAGGCTGCCCCAGCCACAAAGAAATAGAAGTGACCTGGACACTCGGCCTACTTGAGCAGCCAGCGGCTCCCGCGCGTTCTCGTACGTGTCCAGGGACTCCTGGTCCTCGGTCGGAGGGTTCCCACCAACAGGATGCAGTGGACCACCTGCATGTGCAGTTCGATCAACTGCCCATTGGTCAGGCACACTCAGCTCACGCATGGTGCCCTCGCTGATCACGTGGGCCGCATGGGCTGGTCGGCCGCGGCGGTCAGTAGCCCTCGCGCGAGGGCCAGGTCCCCGTGACTTCAACGGTGAGTGCGGTCAGTTCGCGTTCGGACAGCCCTTGCTTGGGGCCGAGGCGTCATGCCCGGTGCCGCGCTCGTCACCGTCCCGCTGACGACGCCGGTGAATCACCCCGGACAGCGCACCTGACGGATGTGCCCCTGGCCGTCGACGAGATCCACCGGCAGCCGTGCGCCGTCCGACTCCCAAGGGGGCGCAAGTCGGACGGCGCGGCGCTCATACGGTCTTGCGCGCCCGGGCCACTACGCCGGGTCGATGCGGGAGATGCCGCCGCCCAGCGCGAGCACGTACAGCTCGCCCTTGCAGCCCTGCACGAAGGAGATGACCTCGCCGCCGTTGACACCGAGGTCGTTCACTCCGGTCACCTTGCCGTTCTCCAACTGCAGGGAGCGGACGGTGCCGTCGCAGTAGTCGCTGAACACATACTGGCCCCTGAGGTCCGGGATCGCCTTGCCGCGATAGACGTATCCGCCGGTCACCGAGCAGCCGAGGCCGGTGCGGTCGTACTCGTGGATCGGGGGAACATGATTCGCCGGCTCCACCCCGCCCCTGAAGGGATGAGTGCCCTCCATCTGGGACCAGCCGTAGTTCTCACCGCCCTTGCTGCTCGCCGGCGCCCAGTCGATCTCCTCCCAGTCGCTCTGGCCGACATCACCGATCAGCAGATCGCCGGTGCCCGCGTCGAAAGAGAACCTCCAGGGGTTGCGCAGACCGTACGCCCAGATCTCGCCCCTCGCGTCCGGGTCGCCGACGAACGGGTTGTCCGACGGAATCGCGTACGGCGTGCCGCCGCGCGGGTCGATCCGCAACAGCTTGCCGAGCAGCGTGCCGAGGTTCTGGCCGTTGCCGTGCGGGTCGCCGCCGGAGCCGCCGTCGCCGAGCGCGATGTAGAGATAGCCGTCGGGGCCGAACTTGATGTCGCCGCCGTTGTGGTTGTCGTAGGGCTGCGTCTGGGTGAGGACGGTGCGCCGGGTGTCCGGCAGGAGCTTGCCGTCAGACACGGCGAACTCGTCGACGGTGCTGGTGCCTTCGAGATTCGTGAACGAGATGTAGAAGTGCGTGAACTGCTTGTCGAACGCGATGCCCAGCAGGCCGCGTTCGCCGTCGGTGGTGGTCTCGGCGGAGATGTCGAGCACAGGTTGGCCTAGCCCTTGATCGCCCAGGACCCGGATCGTACCGGCCCGTTCGGCTATCCAGACGGTGCCTCCGGGACCGGCGGTGCCCGCGGTCGGGTTCTGCGCGGTGGCCACGTTCGTGAGCGTGACTTCCGCGGCCCGCGGCTGGGCCTCGCGCTGGTCCGCGGATGCCGTCGTCAAAGCGAGGGAGGCGACGAGACAGATGGTGCCGATGATCGCAAAGCTCTTCGTGCGAACTTTCACCGTGATCCTCCTGGAGGCGGCGAATGGGGGCACCCGGCTGCTCAGGGCAGTGTTGGGTCAGCGTCGCCCGCGCCAGCACGCAACCTGGGTGGGGGGAAGGGATACCACTGGCACGGATGAGAATACCGAGGCGCACGCTTTTGGTATAGACCATGAATTGGCGACGGCCCGCGCTTCACGTTCCCGGATGCGCCACGCGCCGGTCGGCGTCCAAGTAGGCCTCGGCCATGGGAACTTGAGCTTCAGCCCGATGCCCGCCCAGGCCGATCCCCTCCAGAGCGAGGCCCGCGCCAGACCTGACTCACTCAAGCCGGAGCGCGCGCTTCAAGGCCGGTGGCAGACCCGCTCGACCAGCGTCTGCCAGCCTGCCCCCAGCGGGCGGGCTCGGCGCTGGAAGGCGGCGTCGGACTCGGCATCCGTTTCCGGGCCGCTCCCCGGCAGCGCCAGGAAGATCATGAACGGGCCTTCGAGGGCGCTGGTGAGCTGGACGGTCAGGCTGTCGAGGTCGGCGACACCGGTGTCCGCCCCGCCCAGCAGCATGCGGATGTGAGCCTGGGTGAACATGCTGCCACCCTCGGCCGGGACGGGCCGGTGCCGATCCAGGGCGGCACGGACGATCGTGACGTGGTCGAGGAGGTAGGCGATACGGGCCCGGCCGTACGCGACCAGCCGCTCGAGAGGGGCCGCGCCGGGGCCGAGTGGGGGCGGGCCGGCCAGAACCTGGCGCTGGAAGGCGTGTTCGTCGTCGTCGAGCAGGGCGTGGAAGATCCCGGCCCGGGTGCCGAAGCGGCGATAGACGGTGCCCTTGCCCAATCCGGCACGCTCGGCGAGGCCGTCCATGGTGACCTTGTCCGCTCCCAGCTCGGCGACCATCTCGCGGGCCGCGGCCAGCAACTGCTCACGGTTGCGAGCGGCGTCGGCACGTTCGGTGCGGGGTCGTCCCAGGGGCAGCGGCGATCGTTCCATCCGGCAAATCTATCTCCGCCCGGCCACCCGCCCGACTACCCGTCCGGCATTCGTCCAGCCAACGGGAATATAAACGGGGTGAAGTCCGCTTATGCTGTCCGAGGCTCGCCACCTGACCCACGCCCCAGGCTCTGCGCCCCCGTGCGCAGGCCTCCGTGCGCGGCACCGGCTGCCGGGCCACGTCCCCTCCCGTCACACGAAACGGACCCGTCATGAACGTCTTCCTCTGGATCCTGCAGGGCCTGCTCGCCGCCACGATGCTCGCCGCGGGCGGAGGCAAACTGGCCCAGCCCTACGAGAAGACCGCCGAATCCATGGCGTGGGCGAAGAGCTTCAGCGCCGGCCAGGTGAAGACCATCGGGGCACTGGAGGTGCTGGCCGCACTCGGCCTGATCCTCCCGGCCGCCACCGGCATCGCCACCGTGCTCACGCCGCTCGCGGCCGTCGGCGTCGCGCTGATCATGATCGGCGCAGTCGTCACCCACGCCCGCCGCAGTGAATGGCCCAACGTCGGCATCAACGTCGTCCTGCTCGTCATCGCGGCCGTGATCGCCTGGGGCCGCTTCGGCCCGTACGCCTGGTAGATCCCCGAACCCTCACTCCACCCTCCCCCCCTCCCCCGTGCCTCCACAGAACCGGAGCCCACCATGTCCGATGTGCTCTTCGGCCTCGACACCTTCGGCGACGTCCCGCAGGACGACGAAGGCCGTCCCGTCTCCTTCGCCCGCGCGATCCGGCAGGTCGTGGACGAGGCCGTGCTCGCCGACTCCATCGGTGTCGACGCCCTCGCGCTCGGCGAGCACCACCGCCCCGAGTACGCCGTCTCCACGCCGGAGACGGTGCTGGCCGGCATCGCCACCCGCACCGAGCGGATACGGCTCGCCTCCGGTGTCACCGTGCTCAGCTCGGACGACCCGGTCCGCGTCTTCCAGCGGTTCGCCACACTCGATGCGCTCTCGAAGGGCCGCGCCGAGATCATCCTGGGCCGGGGTTCGTTCACCGAGTCGTTCCCGCTCTTCGGCTACGACCTGACCGACTACGACGTGCTCTTCGAGGAGAAACTGAACCTGTTCGTCAAACTGCTCGACGAACAGCCGGTCACCTGGGAAGGCACCAAGCGGGCCCCGCTCAAGGACGCCGACGTCTTCCCGAAGACCGAGTCGGGGCGCTTGCCCACCTGGGTCGGCGTCGGCGGCTCCCCGGAGTCCGTCATCCGCACCGCGCACTACGGACTGCCGCTCATGCTCGCCATCATCGGCGGCGACCCGACGCGCTTCAGCCGCTACATCGACCTCTATCGGCGCGCCTCCGACCAGTTCGGAACCACCGCGCACCCCGTCGGTATGCACTCCCCCGGGTTCATCGCCGACACCGACGACGAGGCCCGCGCCCTGCACTGGCCGCACTACAAGGTCATCCGCGACACGATCGGAGCACTGCGCGGCTGGCCGCCGGTCACCAAGAGCGAGTACGAGGCGGAGATCCTGCACGGTTCGTCGTACGTCGGCTCTCCCGAGACCGTCGCCCGCAAGATGGCAGCCAGCATCAAGAACCTCGGTGTCGGCCGCTTCGACCTCGTCTACACCAGCGGTGCGCAACCGGTCAGCGCCCGGCTGCGGGCGGTGGAGCTCTACGGCACGAAGGTCGTGCCGATGGTCCGAGACATGCTGGCCGATTGACCTGGAGGTCATTTGGCCCGGCGGCCCTTGGACAGGCTGACCGACTGACCGACCGGCTCATCGCCACCGAGGAGGATTCCCATGAGCGCACAGCACCCCCGCACGATCGGCATCCTGGGCGCGGGCAAAGTGGGTACCGTGCTGGCCCGCCTCGCCGTTACGGCCGGGTACCGCGTCCTGATCGCGGGCTCGGGCGACCCCGGGCGCATCGCGCTCACCGTCGAGGTCCTGGCCCCCGGCGCCGAGCCCGTCACCGCCGAACGGGCCGCCACCGAGGCGGACTTCGTCATCCTCGCCCTGCCGCTCGGCAAGTACCGCAGTGTTTCCGCGGAGGCGCTGCACGGCAAGCTCGTCGTCGACGCGATGAACTACTGGTGGGAGGTGGACGGAATCCGTGACGACCTCACCGACCCGGGCACCTCCTCCAGCCGGCTCGTCCAGGCCCACCTGCCCGGCTCCCGCGTGGTGAAGGCCTTCAACCACATGGGCTACCACGATCTGGAGGACAGCGCCCGACCCGATCTGCCCGCCGGCGCGCCCGGCCGCCGTGCCATCGCCGTCGCGGGCGACGACGCCCGGGCCGTGGCCTCCGTCGCCGCGCTGGTGGAAGCCCTCGGTTTCGACGCTGTCGATGCCGGAACGCTCGCCGACGGTGTACGCCTGCAACCCGGCACCCCCGTCTTCGGTGCGAACACTTCGGCGCCTCGGCTTCGGGAACTGGCAGCGGTGCAGGCGAGCGGTTCCGAGGCCGCGTAGGACCACGGCGGAGTGGTCAGTGACCACGGAGCCGTCAATGATCCGGGCCAAGGGCGGCCTCGAGGGCGCCGAGGACGCCGAGCCGGGCGAGAATCACGCTTCCGGACGGGTAGCAGTCGAAGCGCTTGATCTTGCCGTCCGTCAGCTCGAACACCTCGCAACAGGGGGCGTCCATCCGGTTCTCGGTCGGCTTCAGCGTCCCGCCGGCCATGCTCAGCGGGCCGTTGTGAGGATCTGCGGATCTGCTGACGTTCTATGAGTCGGTCGGGGAGGTCGTGCTGCCGGACGTGGGCAACGGCTACGTCGTCCACTCGGCGCGCGATGTCCTGCACAGGCTCGCAGAGGAAGGGCCGGTCTTCGTTCCGGAAGCCGATGACCCCTTGGGGTTCCGGAAGCCGATGACCCCTTGGGATGGTGATCGCCTCGAACGGTGGTGGCCTCCTCTACGTCGCCGACTGGGGTGGCGCGATCCACCGGTCTCGGTCTGCATCCCTGGAGGACGCGGAGTTCGACAGGGTTGCCGACGACCTGCCGCAGTTCCTTGATCACATCCGTCGTCGCGTCGTCAGAGCAACTCATTCATTCGCGCCGGGACAGTCCGGGCGCGAGGAACCGGCGGACGGGGCCATGTTCTGGCGGTGGGCGGTCAGGAAGGCTGGACTTCGTCGAAGAGGGCGAGGGCTTCGGAGGGGTCCGGGCTCACGAGGCGTTCCAGACCGGACGTCGTGATGTTCGCCCACCTGCCGGCCCGTGCCCACATCTGTTCCTCGAAGGCGCGGACGGCCTCGTCCAGGTCTCCAGGGCCGACGGCTGCGATGGACTCGGCGAGTTCGGCGCCTTCCAGCATCGCGAGATTAGCGCCCGCACCCAACGGAGGCATCAGGTGGGCGGCGTCGCCCAGTAGCGTCACCCCCGAGACGTGGGCCCAGGTGTGGGACACGGGAAGGACGTAGAGGGGGCGGTGGACGAAAGCTGTGCCGTGGCGGAGGAGGTCGAGGACAGGCGCGGCCCAGCCGTCGAACAGAGCCAGCAGGCTTGATCGCACGGCCTCGACGTCGTCCAGGCCCAGGCCCACGCGCTGGTTCAGGTCCCCATGCCGATCCGGGTTCGTGTGCCGGTCCAGCGGCGCGCGGAACTGGGCGTAGACCTTGACGTGGCCGCCGCTGTTGCGTTGGGCGACGAGCGCGCGGTTCACGCCGTAGGCAGCCATGGAACCGTCGCCGACCAGCCGGGCGAGCTCGGGGTGGCGGGTGTCGACGTCGTCCAGGGAGGTCTCGACCAAGGTGACACCGGTGTACTGCGGGGTAGCGGACGAGACCGCCGGGCGGACCCGGGACCAGGCACCGTCCGCGCCGATCACGAGGTCGAACACCTCCTGTCGCCCGTCCGCGAAGTGGACCAGCACGCCGTCCCGGCTCTCCGGCACCACCTCCGTCACGACTCGCCCCCATTGAACGTCCAGAGGTCCGAGCAGCAGGTCACGGAGTTGCCCGCGGTCGATCTCGGGATTGGCCATGTCCCCCGGTCGAGGTTGCCAGTCGCGGAGGACGGTCCCGTCCGTGTCCAGGATGCGCATGGCCTGCCCCTCGGGACGGGACAGCCCCTGGAACTGCGCCATCACCCCCGCCTTCTCCAGCGCCAGCTGGCCCAGCCCCTCGTGCAGGTCCAGCGTGCCGCCCGCGGGCCGGGCGTCGCGGGCGGGATCGCGTTCGAGGACGGTGACAGAGTGACCATGGCGGTGCAGGACGCGGGCGAAGGTAAGGCCGGCGGGGCCGCTGCCGATCACGGCGATACGGGGTCTCATGTCGATACAACGTACGGCCCCTCACCCAGCCGGTGCCGCCCGGTCACCGAAACGAAACGACGGCGTGAGCCGGCGGATGGGTGGTCCGCTTCGTGGTCAAGGGTCACCATCGAGAGTCCCCTTCTCAGCATCGGCCAGTCTGGGTGTCCGGGACGGGCCTCCCTGCTCAACACGGACCAGGTGACAGACGGCCGGCCCCGCCGGGCCCACCGAGCCGGGCAATGCGGGGCACCGACGAGCGGGTAGTGACGGTCCGCAGCACGGATTCCGTGAATCCCTTGCGCCGTCCAGGGCTTGGGGGGTGGCATTGTCCTGGGATCGTCCCGCTCTTCACTCTCGACTCACCCGAAGTCCCCAACCACAGAAGCCAGTTGACTGCGCACGGCACCCGGCCGACCGGCGAGGCCGTCGTAGTCACCTCACGGTAGGAGAAGCCATGAGAAAGAGGAGCACCACCCGTCCGCCCCGCCGCGCGGCCCTGATCGCGGCGCTCGCCGCGGCTGCCGCCGCCGTCGGCCTCGCCCTGCCGTACACCGGCGGTGTCCCCGCCGCCCAGGCCGCCGTCCGCAAGCAGGTCGACAGCGACTACACACTGCTGCGCCGCTCCCCCGCCTCGTACGTCATCGGCACCGCCTACCGCGGCTGGACCGTCGACATCCAGGGCGATCCGCAGGGCGGCTACCGCTGGGGCCATATCTACGGCGACCTCAACTCATGTCTGTGGATCTACGACGGCGCGGCCTCCGGCGACGAGGCGCACGCCAATGAGTGCGGCGACCCGGTGACCATGCCTACGTCGGAGTTCACCAACGGCCAGATCGGAGGCGGTACGTCGGACGGTGCCACCGTACCCACGGTCGCCGGATCGGGCTGCGCCACATACGACGGCAGCCACATCACGGGCTACGGGAACGTGCGCCCGTGGGCGGTGCCCACCACCCCGAGTGCCCCGCTGAACACCCAGGTCGCCATCGGTCAGACGGTGCTGTGGCGCTACGTCAGTCGCGACGGCCGCTACGTGATGGTGCGCGATCCGCGTGGCGGCAGCACCGACGGTGTGGGGCTGCAGAGCTGGTACTTCATCCCGCGCGGCTGCCTGCCGACGACGCTGCCCTGATCCTCCAACACCTTCAGCGGCGGGCGCAACGCGGCGAGACTGACGCCGAGTTCGGCTTGGAGCGCGCCCAGGTCGAACGTTGCCCTCTCGCCGATCAGGCCGATGAACACCCGGTGGGCGATGGCCTCCACGGTCGGCCCGTGAACCCCGCCCCGCACGTAGCCCGACGTGTCCACCTGTCGATCTGTCGTGGTGGACGGCGTCGCCGAGGGCCCGGTCGCGACGGGAACAGCCCCGGCTACGCCGAGGACTTGACGACTGCTCCAGCCCCCGTCGACGTGGAGGCTGGAGCCGGTCACGAACGACGCCTCCGGCGAGGCGAGGAACGCGATGGCGGACGCGACCTCCGCCGGGTCACCGAGGCGGCCGCCGCGGTCTCGGCGGCGCCGGCCACACGCTCGTCCTCGGGCACCCGCTCCCACAGGCCCGTGAGGATCGGCCCCGGCAGCACCGCGTTGACCCGCGCCTGCGGCCCGTACTCGACGGCGAGTTGACCGCTCAAGGAGACGAGTCCGCCCTTGGCCGCCGCGTATGCGGGGTGACCGGGGATGACGTGGTGGGCGTGGACGGATGAGACGAGGACGATGGCGCCGCGCTCCGCCCGCAGGTCGTCCAGACAGGTGCGCACGCCGAGGAGGGCGGCGGTCAGACCGACGGACAACTGCCGGTTCCAGGACGCAGGGGACGTCGCGTGCGCCGGGGCGACCTCGACCTTCACCGCGTTGCTGACCAGGACTCCGACCGGACCGAACGTGCGGGCGGCGGCGAGGACTTGCTGCCGGCTCTCCTCGTCGGCGACGTCTGCGATGACGACGGCGGCCCCCTCGTCGGCGAGACGGCGAGACGGCGCGCGGTGCCCGCGCCGGCTCCCGCCGCGGCGCCGGTGACGACCGCGGTGCGTCCGGTGAAGCGGTCGGCTGAGCCAGGGCCTGTCATGAGCGCTCCTTCTGGTCGGGAACTGCTCGGGATCCGCTCGGGATCCGTATGTGATTTGTTCAGGGATTGTTCAGAACTCGTTCGGGACTGGTTCAGGATTTGTTCGGAACTTGTTTGGGGGCTGCCACGGGCCCGCTCCGGCTCTTGTCCGGTCACGAGCCTTCACAATACTTAGTAATTAATTGATAGTTGAGGCCGTCGACGGTATCGGCGCCCAGGCGGAGCGCCCGCCCCAAGCCACTGGCAGTAACAGTGGCAGCGGTTTTGGCACTGGCACTGACAAGGAGGTCGGATGCCCTCTCGGAGGAAAGTTCTGGCGTGGGGCGCCGCGGCCGCCGCGGGTGCGCCAGCGCTCGCCGGCTGCGGCGAGTCACCGGGCGCCGCCCGGCTCAGCGCGGAGACCCGGCCCCGGCCCGGCGGGAAGGTCCGGCTCGCCCTGTGGACCTGGGTTCCGCTGCAGAAGTCCGTCGACCTCTGGAACCGGACCCACCCGGACATCCAGGTCCAGGTGCAGATCGTCCCAGCGAACACGTCCGGCGGCTACCAGAAGATGCACTCGGCGCTGAAGGCGGGCAATCCGCCGGATCTGGCACAGGTCGAGTTCTACGCGCTGCCCGAGTTCATGCTCGTCAACGGCCTCACGGACCTCAGCAGGTACGGCGCCGACAAACTCAGGAAGTCATACGTCGACTGGCAGTGGAACCAGGGCGTCTTCGGCGGCCGCACGTACGCGATCCCGCAGGCGTCGGGACCGATGGGCCTCTACTACCGCAAGGATCTCTTCGAGCGCTGGGACGTCGAAGTCCCGGGCACCTGGGACGAGTTCCGGCAGGCCGCCCGTGCCATCAAGAAGCGCGGGGCCGGAGCGAGGATCTGCTCGTTCAACCCGTCCGGCGGCTCCTGGTTCTCCACCGCCGTCTGGCAGCGCGGCGCCCACTGGATCCGGACCGATCCCGAGACCGACACATGGATCGTCGACATCGACGGCGAGCAGTCGCTCGATGTCGCGGACTACTGGGACGGGCTCATCCGGGAGGACCTCGTCGCGCTCATGCCGGACACCCAGGCCCCCTGGTACCGGGACATCCAGACGGGCCAGTTGGCGAGCTGGCTCTCGGCGCAGTGGGGCGACGCGCTGCTGCGCGGCAACGCGCCCGGCACCAAGGGCAAGTGGCGGGTCACGGGCCTGCCGCAGTGGGAGGCGGGCGCGCACGCGTCGAGCAACTACGGCGGCTCCTCCACCGCGGTCCTGCAGGGCAGCCGTCATCCCGTCGAAGCCCTGGAGTTCGCGCACTGGCTGAACACCGACCCGCACAGCATCGACCTGCTCGTGGCCGCCGGATACGGCTGGCCCGCGGCCCGTATCGACCTGAAGAAGACGGCCCTCGGCAAACCCGACCCGTTCTTCGGCGGGCAGGTCTACAACGAGGTGTTCCAGATCTCCGACCGCAACGTCGACACCTCCTGGCAGTGGTCGCCGACCACCACCCAGTCCTTCGCGCACATCCAGGACGGGATGGCCCGCGCGGTCGCCACCGGCGGCACCCTCGTGGAGGCGCTCAAGGACGCGCAGGGCAAAGTCGTCGACGACCTACGGGCCAAGGGCCTCAAGGCAAGGAGCGCACGATGACGACCGCCACTCCCGTGCGGGCCGCGAAGAGCCGCTCGTCCCGCCCCGACCGCGCCGCCTGGGCATTCCTCGGCCCGTTCCTCGCGATCTTCACCTTCGTCTTCGTCGTACCGATCGGCTACGCGCTCTACCAGAGCCTGCTCAAGGTCGACCGGCACGGCCCGATGGGCCTCGGCGCGCCATCGGTCGGCTTCGCGGGCCTCGACAACTATGTCCTGGCCCTCCAGCAGACCGCGTTCCTCGAGTCGTTCGGCCGGGTGCTGCTCTTCGGCGTCGTGCAGGTACCACTGATGCTTTTCCTCGCCACGTCCCTGGCGCTGATGCTGGAGCAGGTCGGCCGCCGCTGGTCGTCGGTGCTGCGCGCCTCGTTCTTCCTGCCGTACGGCGTCCCGGGTGTCATCGCCACCATCCTGTGGGGCTTCCTCTACGTCCCCGGAATCAGCCCGATCACCGACGTGCTCGGCGACGCCGCCCCCGACTTCCTCGGCTACCACGGTGTGTTGTGGTCGATCGCGAACATCGTGATCTGGGAGTTCGCGGGCTACAACATGCTCATCATCGTCGCCCAGCTGAAGTCGATCCCGCAGGAGCTGTACGAGGCGGCGCAGATCGACGGGGCCGGTCCGGTGCAGACGGCCCTGCACATCAAGCTCCCGCTGATCCGTCCGGCCCTCGTCCTCACCTGCGTGTTCTCGGTCATCGGCACGCTGCAGTTGTTCGCCGAGCCGCTCGTCATCAAGCTGCAGGCGCCCGCTGTCACCAACGACTACACGCCGAACCTGAGCGCGTACAACGACGCCTTCGCCAACGCCAATCTCTATCTCGCCGCCGCGAAGTCCGTGATCCTCGCCGTCGTGGCCTGCGTCCTGTCGTTCACGTTCCTCAGTCTGGTCAACCGCAAGAAAGGGAGCGGACGTTGAGCGTCACGACCACCACGGACCTGCCCAGGGTCGACACGCCCCCCGTTCCCGCCGCCCCGGCCGCGCCGCGCCGTACCCTGCGCCCCGGCCGGATCCTGCTGGTCGCCTCCCTCACGGTCGCGGCCTGCTACTTCCTGCTGCCGGTGTACTGGCTCGTCGTCGCGGCCACGAAGTCCACCGACCGGGTCTACGGCAGCTCCGGCCTCTGGTTCGACCACGCCCAGCTGCTGGACAACCTGACCAAGGTGTTCACCTACGACGGCCACGTCTACCTCCGCTGGGTGCTCAACTCCGCGCTGTACGCGGGGGTCGGTGCGGCCGTGGCGACGCTGCTCGCCGCCGCGGCGGGGTTCGCGCTCGCCAAGTACCGCTTCGCGGGCCGGGAGGCGGTCTTCAAGACGGTCCTGGCGGGGGTGCTGCTCCCCCAGAGCACGCTCGCCCTCCCCCTCTATCTCGTGTTCAGCAAGATCGGCCTGGTCGACACGTACTGGGCCGTCCTGCTGCCCAGCCTCGCCTCGCCGTTCGGCGTCTACCTCTGCCGGATCTACGCCGAGTCGGCGGTCCCGGACACGCTTCTGGAGGCCGCCCGGGTGGACGGGGCTCGCGAGGGCCGGATCTTCTTCCGGCTCGTCCTGCGCATCATGTCGCCGGCCCTGGTCACGGTCTTCCTGTTCCAGTTCGTCGGCATCTGGAACAACTACTTCCTGCCGCTGGTGATGCTCTCCGACGACCGGAAGTATCCGGTCACCCTCGGCCTCACCACGTGGAAGACGGCGGCCGACCGGGTGCCGGAGCTCATGCAGTACACCATCGGCGGCGCCTTCGTCTCCGTCATCCCGCTCGCCGTGGCGATGCTCGTGCTCCAGCGGTTCTGGCGGACGGGTATGACGGAGGGAAGCGTCAAGGAGTAGGGGAATCCCAGGGCAGCCGCCCAGGGACTCCCTCTGCCGCTGGGCCCCCGTACTCTCCGTGACGGCGCGTTCGCCGATCGGTGACGGCACATCAACTCCCCTCAAATGCGCGGCGGTTGATGTGGCAAGCTGAGGGATCATCGAGGCCGGGAGGGGCTCAGCGTGAGACAGGACGGCTGCCAGGCCGGGAACATCGACACCAGCAGGCCGCATCCCGCGCGGATCTACGACTACCTGCTCGGCGGCAAGGACAACTACGAGGTGGACCAGCGGGCCGGTGACGAACTCGCCGCCGCCGCGCCCGAGGTACGCATCGGTCTGCGGGCCAACCGCGCCTTCCTGGGGCGCGCCGTCCGGTACGTCGTGGACAGCGGCGTCCGCCAGATCCTCGACATCGGCACGGGCCTGCCCACGTCGCCGAACGTGCACGAGACCGCCCACGCCATCGCGCCGGACGTGCGGGTCGCGTACGTCGACAACGATCCGATCGTGAGCGCGCACGCGGACGCCCTCCTCAGTGGCTCCCATGCCACCGGCGTCGTCCTGGCCGACCTGCGTGACCCGCGCTCCGTCGTCGACCACCCGGGCGTCCGCCAGGTCATCGACTTCGACAAGCCTGTCGCCCTGCTCCTCGTCGCCGTCCTGCACTTCCTCACCGACGCCGACCAGCCCGAGCGGATCGTCGCCACCTTGCGCGACGCCCTGGCGCCCGGCAGCTTCCTCGTCCTCTCGCACGCCACAGGCGACTTCGCCGACCGCAGCGCGGCCCAGGCCGTCTACACCAAGGCCACGGCCACCTTGAACCTGCGGTCCCGGACCGCGGTCGAGCGCTTCTTCACCGGCTTCGAGCTGGTCGAACCCGGCCTGGCCCAGGCCCCGTTCTGGCGCCCGGACCTCCCGCCACCCGCCGGATCCGAGGAGATCGGGTTCTACGGTGGTGTGGCCCGCAAGCCCGGCTCCCGATGAGCGGTCCAGCCCCGCCGCGGCCCTCACGGTTGTAGTAGCCGGAGGTGACGTTGTCCCGGTTGAACGCGCTCGGCGACGCGCACCGCGTGGCGGCGGATCTCCTCGTCCGGCGCGTACTTCCACTCGGGCCCGTATCCGGTCTCGTCGAGGATCGGCAGGTGCTTTGCCGTGGAGCTGCCCGGCTGACCCTCCGGGGGTCGGCCGGGCCGGACAAACCGCATCTGCTCCTGCCCGTCCTGGCTTACGGACTCGTCCAGAAGAGCCTCGCCTGACTCGTGGTGCGGCAGGCGCTGCCGGCACCGTCATGATCGGGCCGGCGCTCGCCGGTTCAGTCCACGTTGGGCCGGGCGAGGCCATGGTCGTAGGCGAAGATCACGGCCTGGATGCGGTCGCGGGCGCCGATCTTGGCCAGGACGCGGCCGACGTGGGTCTTGACGGTGGACTCGGACAGGACGAAGCGCGTGGCGATCTCGCCGTTGGTCCAGCCCTGACCGACGGCGACGAGGATCTCGCGTTCGCGGTCGGTGAGGGAGCCGAGTCCCGGGTCCTCGGCGGAGTCTGTGCGGTGGGCGGGCACGTAGCGGGTGAACTCGTCCAGGAGGCGGCGGGTGAGGGCGGGTGCGATGACGGCGTCTCCGGCGGCGACGGCGCGGATGCCGGCGACGAGTTCATCGGGGCGTGCGTCCTTGAGGAGGAATCCGCTGGCGCCGGCCCGCAGCGCGGCGTGGACGTACTCGTCGAGGTCGAAGGTGGTGAGCACGAGGATCCGTGAGCGGGCGCCGGCGGCGACGATGCGACGGGTGGCCTCGATGCCGTCCATGCCGGGCATGCGCACGTCCATCAGGACGACGTCCGGGCGCAGTTCGGCGGTCTTGCGGACCGCCTCGGCCCCGTGGGCGGCCTCACCGACCACGTCGGTCTCGGGAACGGAGTCCAGGAGCATGTGGAAGCCGTAGCGTTGCAGCGGCTGATCGTCCACGATGAGTACGGTCGTCACCCGGCACCGCCTTGCGGCGTGAGGTCGAGGACGGCCTCGACGCTCCATCCTCCGCCGCCCGCCGGCCCCGCGCTGACGGCCCCGCCGTAGAGGGCCGCTCTCTCCCGCATACCCACCAGGCCGTGTCCTTCCTCGTTCGGCGGTCCGAGCGGTGCGGCCGGGCCGCTGTCCTGGACCCGGACGGTCAGCCGGGCGTCCTCGACGAGGATCGCCAGGTGCACCCGCGTGTCGGCGACGGCGTGCTTCAACGTGTTGGTGAGGGCTTCCTGGACGATGCGGTACACCGTCAGTTGCACCCCGCCGTCGAGAGTGTCCATGTCGCCGGAGGTCCGGTAGACGACCTCGAGTCCGGCTGCGCGCACGTTGGCGCACAGTGCGCCGATGTCCGCGATGCCGGGCTGTGGACTGAGTTCGGGGCCGCCCGAAGGACCGTCCGTCGCTTCCCGAAGGACACCGAGTACGCGTCGCAGTTCGCCGAGGGCCTGGCGGCCGGTGTCGCCGATGAGCTCGAGTGCCTCCTTGCCACGTTCGGGTGCGATGTCCGTGGCGTAGGCGCCGGCGTCTGCGAGCGTGATGATCACGGAGAGGTTGTGGCCGACGATGTCGTGCATCTCGCGGGCGACACGGGTGCGTTCAGTGGCGGTGGCCAGCCTGCTGCGCTGGTCGCGTTCGATCTCCAGCTGGGCGGCCCGGTCCCGCAGTCCGGCGAGCTGGGCCCGGCGAACCCGTACCACCAGGCCGAGCGCGAGGGCGGCGGTCGCCGTGCTCAGCAGGAAGAACAGCGCGTCCCAGACGGACACGGCCGGGGAAGCGCGTACCGCCACCAGCACCATGGCGCCCGCCATGGCCGCGCAGGCCCACGGCAACTGCCGTAGCCGCCCGTGCAGGGCCAGGCTGTACAGGGCGACGAAGAGAGCGACGTCCGCGCGCAGTGCCGCACCCAGCAACCACTGGACGACGAACACCGCGGCGATGACGCCGAAGGCCGTCACAGGCTTACGCCGCCGCCACAGCAGGGGCAGTACCAGACCCGCTTGGAGTGCCAGCATTCCCGCGACGGGCAGCTGGGTGAAGGCGAGCCGGAACCGGCGCGGGCCGTCGCCGTCGTCCACTCCGCCGTGGAGCAGTTCGGGCAGGCAGAAGATCAGGAAGACCAGAACCACGACCGCGGTGTCCAGCACCCACGGATGTGTCCGGTCGGCCTGCTTCAACCGCTGGCCGCCCCTGGACAGTCGGGCGACCAGCAGTCCCGTTCCGCTGATGTCATCGGTGGTCACGGACGTCACCTGTTCATGGTGCAGGTGTCAGACGTCGGTGCGCGCGAGCCGGTACGCCGCACCGCCCAACGCCAGCGCCGTCCAGCAGAGGAAGACCAGCAGTCCGGCGCCCGGTGACAGAGTGGTGGAGTCGTGGGTCAGCGCGAACATCGACTCGCCCGCGTTGGACGGCAGGTAGGGGCTGATGTCGTCCTGCCAGGAGCTCGGCAGCAGTGAGATCAGTCCCGGGATCAGCATCAGGGTGGCCACCAGCACCGAGATCCCGCCGGCCACCGACCGCAGCAGGGCACCCAGGGCCGTGCCGATCACCCCGACCAGGCCGAGGTAGAGCCCCGCGCCCAGCAGACTCCGCACGACACCCGCGTGCTCAAGGCCCATGGCCGCGGGCGTACCCGAGACGATGCCCTTCCCGATCAAGAAGGTGACGAACGCGCCGACGGTCCCCACCGCCAGCGCCACCACCCCGAACGCGGCCGCCTTGGACCACAGGACCGGCAGCCGGCGGGGCACGGCCGCAAGCGTGGAACGGATCATGCCGGTCGAGTATTCGCCCGCCGTGACCAGCACGCCCAGCACGCCCAGGGCCAGCTGGGCGAAGTTCGTACCGAAGAGGGACAGGCTCACGGCCGTGGAATCGGCGAAGTCCCGGTCGATGTGGCCGGAGCCGATCCCCGACTTGTAGCGGCTCGCGGCGATCAGGCCGAAGGCCACCAGGAACAGCAGGCCGAGGCCCAGGGTGATCCAGGTCGAGCGCAGGGACCACAGCTTGGCCCATTCGGAGGAGAGCACGCGCCGTCCGGTCACCCGGTATGCGGGGCGGTCGGGCGTTGTCCTGGGTTCCTCGGCGGTTGCGGTGAGGGTGCTCATGCGGGCCTCCCGAGGGTCTCGATCCCGGTCGTGGTGCCGTGGTACTCCACGGCATCCCTGGTCAGGTCCATGAACGCCTCCTCCAGTGACACGGTCCGCGCGCTCAGCTCGAACAGCGCGATCCCGTGTTCCGCGGCCTTCAGTCCGATCTCGCGGGCGGTCAGCCCGGTCACCTGCAGTTCCTCGGAGCCGATCCGGCCGGTGACGTCGACACCGGGCCCCGCCAGCACGTCCCGCAGCCTCGCCGGGTCCTGCGTCGCCACCCTCACCGTGTCGCCGCCCGCCTCGCGGATCAGGTCCGCCACGGTCGTGTCGGCGAGCAGTCGGCCGCGCCCCACGATGATCAAGTGGTCCGCCACAAGAGCCATCTCGCTCATCAGGTGCGAAGACACGAACACCGTCCGGCCCTCGTCGGCGAGCCCCTTCAGCAGGTTGCGGATCCAGAGCACGCCCTCCGGGTCCAACCCGTTGACCGGCTCGTCCAGCATCACCGTCCGCGGATCGCCCAGCAGCGCCGCGGCGATGCCCAGCCGCTGGCCCATCCCGAGGGAGAAGGCACCGGCCCGCTTCTTCGCCACAGTGCCCAGTCCGGCGAGGTCGATGACCTCGTCGACCCGGCGGCCCGGAATGCCGTGGGTCAGCGCGAGGGCCTTGAGGTGGTTGTACGCCGAGCGGCCCGGGTGGATCGACTTCGCCTCCAGGAGGGCACCGACCTCCTGCAGCGGAGCCTGATGGCGGGCGTAGCGGTGGCCGTTCACAGTGACGGCGCCGCTCGTCGGGGCGTCGAGTCCGACGATCATGCGCATGGTCGTGGACTTGCCCGCGCCGTTGGGCCCCAGGAAGCCGGTCACGGTGCCTGGCTTCACGACGAAGTCCAGGCCGTCGACGGCCGTCTTCTCGCCGTACCTCTTGGTCAACTGTCGTGCGTCGATCATGCGCGTTCTCCCTGTCGGCCTGCGGCGCCCGTCGCTTCCGACGCCACACCGGCAACGCTAAGAGCCGATTCCCCCGATCCCGTGGTACCGGAAGGCTGAACCACAGCGGGCGTGTGGTACCGCGGTACTACGCGACTACCTGCGGTGACGTCCGTGCGCATGTCCATGGGGAACTTCCTCGACTCCGCCATCGTCTACAGTTCAGTAGACCGTCTACAGGCTTGTAGTCGATATCGGGTGTCGCCGTTCCCGCATCCGACTGTCCGGACGAACGGTGAGGGTGAAGGTGAAGGTGAGGGTGAAGGTGACAGTGAGGGTGAGGGGTGAAGGATGAAGCGCGGCGACACCGCCGGCCTGGCAGGCACCTGCGGCCTCGGCGCGTGGACGGCGTTCGGCGTGCTGACCTTGGTGGTGGCGGGCCGCGACGGCAGACCGCTGTTCGCGGACGCCGACCTTCTCTCGTGGTCCGTCGGCCACCGGCCGGACGTGGCGGTGACGTTCGCCCGCGGACTGACCGCCACCGGGACGGGTGTCGTCCCGTTCGCGCTGGCCGCACTGGCCGGAATCATCGCGGGCCGCACCCTGCGGCAGCGCGCGCTCGCCGCCGCGCTCTGTCTGGGCTGCCTGGGGGCGGGACAGGCGTTGCGGTACGGGGTGATGGCGGTGGTCGCCCGACCTCGGCCACCCCTGGCGGACTGGGGGACGCATGCCTCGGGGTGGTCGTTTCCGTCCGGTCACGCCACCACGTCAGCCCTCACCGCGGGGCTGCTCGTCATCGCCGTCTGTCTGCGGGGGCCGCGTCGCCGGGCCCCACTGGTCCTGATCATCGGCGGCTGGGGCGCATCGGTCGGGCTGACCCGCGTCTTTCTCGGGGTGCACTGGTTCACCGACGTCGTCGGCGGCTGGCTGTTCGCCTTGGGATGGCTAGGGGTGTGCCTGTGCGCCGCGGGCTGGTGGCTGCCCGAGCGGTTGACCCTCGGCATACCGGACACCGACACAGCGCACCGGACGACGGAACCGAGGGGCGAGGCAGAAAGCCGAACGGACACGGCACGAGAACAGACAGACACGGCACGAGAACAGACAGGCGTGGCACGAGAACAGACGGACGTGACACGAGGCGAGAAGGAGCTCCATGCACCAGACCATCCTGGTCGTCGAGGACGATCACGCCCTGCGTGACGTGCTGATGCGCGGGCTGCGCGACGAGGACTTCGACACCGTGGCCGCGCCGGACGGCGCCACCGCCCTGCGCCTGGCCACTGCCGGAATCTCCGCCGCGGTGCTCGACATCGGGCTGCCCGACGCCGACGGGCGCGACGTGTGCCAGGCCATGCGCGCGAACGGATTCCTCTCCCCGGTCATCTTCCTGACCGCCCATCACCGCCTCACCGACCGGCTGTCGGGGTTCTCCGCCGGAGGCGACGACTACTTGCCCAAGCCGTTCCATCTCGCCGAACTCGCGGCCCGCCTGCGGGCAGCACTCAAACGGGCCGCGCCGCCGCCCGCTTCCACGGCAGGGGACCTGGCGCTGGACGCCGTCCGGCACCTGGTCAGCGTGCGGGGCACCCCGGTCGATCTGACACCGACCGAGTTCCGTCTCCTGGCCGCCCTCATGTCGGCTTCCGGCGGCATCGTGCGCCGCCGCGAGCTGGTCCGGGCGGGCTGGCCGGAGGGCGCCCAGGTGCACGACAACACCCTCGACCAATACCTGACCCGTCTGCGCCGCAAATTGCGCGAGGCGGGCAGCGACCGGACGATCGGCACGGCCCGCGGGGTCGGCCACCGCCTGTCATGAGCGGGATCCGCCGCCGGCTGCGGCCCGCCGTGACCGTCTTCCTCCACCGGCTGGCGCCCCGCACCCTGCGCGGCCGGCTCTCACTCGTCGCCTTCACCACGGCCGCGCTGCTGATGCTGGTCCTCACCGTCGCCTTCAACGCCGTGGCCCAGCAACGCCTGCAGCACCAGGCGGACGACGAACTGCGTACCCGCGCTGCCGCCGTCGCGACGACCGTCGACACCGGCGGCACGACGGTTCGCGTCCTGGAGACCTCCCACGACGAACTCCTCGACACGAACGTGTGGATCTACGCCGGCCGACGCCTGCTGGAGGAACCGTCGGCCGCCGGCCCCGTGACCCGCGTCGCCGACGCACTCGCCGGGCGCGGCGGGCGACGATGCGTCACCGCCGACGTCGATGGCCCCCTGCGGCTGTGTTCCCAGCCGGTGCCCGGAGAGAGGAGCGAGGCCACGGTGGTCACCGCACTCGACCTCTCCCCCTACCGGAGTTCGGCCGACACGCTGCTCATGGGGTCGCTCGCTCTGGACGCCGTGATGCTCGCCTGCACCTACGCCCTGACCCGGATGGCGGTCGGCCGCGCGCTGCGCCCCGTCCGCACGATGACCGACCAGGCCACCCAGTGGAGCGCCGTCGCCTCCGAAGAACGCTTCGGAAGCATGCGGCACCCGGCCGAACTCGCCCGTCTCGGCACGTCATTGGACGCCATACTGGACCGCATCCGCACACTTCTGCGCCATGAACGCCAGCTCACCGGTGAACTCTCACACGAGCTGCGTACGCCCCTGAGCCGGATCATCGCCGAACTCGACTGGTGGCAGACCCGCCCTCGCACCGCCGTCCAGACCCGGGCCACCCATCGGGTCATCGTGGACGCCGCCGAGTCCATGCGCACTATCTGCGACACCCTCCTGGACGACGCCCGGGGCGGCACCCTCACCGCTCCGGGCACCGCCGAAGTCCAGCCCACGCTGCAACGCCTGGCCGAAATCCGGGACGCGCCAGGCCACTTGACGGTCACAGCCGACGGCCCGCATCTGATCACAGGCGTCCCACCGGCCCTCCTCGAACGCATCGTCAGCCCGCTCCTCACCAACGCCTGCCGCTACGCCCACTCCAGCGTCTCCGTCCGCTCGTACCGCGCACCGGACGGCGTGGGCATCGACGTCATCGACGACGGACCGGGCGTACCGTCCCCGTTCGCGGGACAGCTCTTCGAGCCCGGTCGACGCGCGGAGCCCGGCGACGGACACAGCGGAGCGGGCCTGGGGCTGTCGCTGGCGCGACGCCTGGCCCGCTCCGCCGGCGGCGAAGTGACGTACGACCCCGGGCACAGACCCGGGGCACGGTTCGTGATCAGCCTGCCTGCCGGCTGACGGCAGCCCCGTCCGGCGGACGAAGGGCATCGATACCGGGCCGGTGGTGATACCGGGACCGCGAGAGGTGGCCTTTCCGCCGCGGGTCCGGGCGCGGTTCAGGCGTTGACGGTTCCGGTGGCCAGGAGGGCGAAGAGGAGTACGCCGACGACGATCCGGTAGATGACGAAGGCGTTGAAGCTGTGCCGGGCGATGTACTTCAGCAGCCAGGCGATGGAGGCGTAGGCGACGATGAAGGAGACAGCGGTTCCCACGATCAGGGGCGCTGTGTCCGCTCCGGCTCCGACCGCGTCCTTGAGTTCGTACAGGCCTGCGCCGGTGAGTGCGGGGATGCCGAGGAAGAACGAGAGCCGCGTGGCGGCGAGGCGGTCCAGGTCGAGGATGAGCCCGGTGGACATGGTGGCGCCGGAACGCGAGAAGCCGGGGAAGAGAAGGGCCAGGATCTGGGAGGAGCCGACGAGCATGGCGTCCTTGAGGGTGGTGTCGTCCTCGCCACGCTTGTGCCGGCCCATCTGGTCGGCGGCCCACATCAGTCCGCTGCCGACGATCAACGATCCGGCCACGACCCAGAGCGAGGCCAGCGGGCCGTCGATCAGCGGCTTGGCGGCCAGTCCGACGACCACGACGGGAATGGTGGCGTAGATGACCCACCAGGCAAATTTGTAGTCGTGGTGCTGGCGCTGGTCCCGGTGGCGGAGCCCACGCCCCCAGGCCCCCATGATCCGGACGATGTCCTTGAAGAAGTAGAGAAGCACTGCGGCGATGGCGCCGACCTGGATCACCGCGGTGAAGGCGACGACGGACTTGTCGTCCACCGGGATGTTCATCAGCCCCTCGGTGATCTTCAGGTGGCCGGTGGAGGAGACGGGCAGGAACTCCGTCACCCCCTCCACCAGGCCGAGGACCACTGCTTGTCCGATGCTGATGGCGCTCACGGGCGCTGCCTTTCCATCGAGGGGGTAGTTGAGGGTGTTTCAGCGGTTCGGCCGGCGGTGATCGCCGCCGGCCGGTACGGGGGGCCGTGGCTTCGAGGACTGAAGGCAGGCGAAGGTTGCATCAGGCATCCTGTGAGCAGGGGCCACCGCGGGCAGGGCGATGCAGCAGGGGCTGAGCGGACACAGTATCTTCTATTCGCGAATAGAAGATACTGGTGACTGTAGACCACGAAGGCAGGAGGACGACGTTGGCGGGCCACGATCAGGCACCGGGTTCGGGTGGCAGGCGCCGGGCGAACGGCGCGCTGGAGGCGGAGATCCTCACCCTGCTGCACGCCGTCCGACGCGCGCTGACACCTGGCGAGGTGACGGAGCGTCTGACCTCGCCGCTCGCGCACACCACGGTGGCCACCACGCTCGCCCGACTGCACACCCGTGGCGTACTGGACCGCACGCCGCAGGGGCGCAGTTACGTGTACGCGCCGGTCGCCGACGAGTCAGGGATGACCGCCCGGCACATGCATCAGGTGATGGAAGGGGGCAACGACCGCGCCTCGGTACTGACCCATTTCGTGGACGAGCTGTCCGATGACGACGAAGACCTGCTGCGCCGCCTCCTGGGCAACGACAGGTAGCGGAGAGACACACACCGATGCACCTGGCCGTCTACCTGCCGTTGTTGCTTCCTGCCCTGGCCGGCGTGGGCGCGGGCCCGCTCGCCCGCCGCTTGGAGCCTCGCTCGGCGACCTGGCTGCTGACCGTCGCCGGGCTGATCCTCGCCGCGTCCAGCACTGTGGTCCTGGGCCTGCTGGCCCTGGCCGGGCTGGTACGCGTCCCCCTGATCGCCGCGCTCAAGGGTTACTCGCCCGGGGTGATCGCCCGCGATGATCCGGCGACCTGGCAGGCAGCCGTCGCGGGGGCCGTACTGCTGGCCCTCGCCGCCTCGGCCACCGTCCGCTTGACCGTGCGCCGGGCGGGGGCGCTGTGGTCAGCCGCTCTGGAGGCGGCCTGCCTGCCCGGGCGGGAATCCGTCGTCGTCACCGAGGACCGGCACGCCGATGCCTACACGATGCCCGGCCTGCCGGGCCGCATCGTGATCTCCCACGGCATGCTCGACGCCCTCGATCCCGCCGGCCACGACATCATCCTCGCCCACGAGAGGGCGCACCTGGACAACCATCACTACGCGTTCGTCACGCTCGCGCAGATCGCGGCCGCCGCCAATCCGCTGCTGCGCCCGCTGGCCACGTCCGTCGCGTTCACCGTCGAGCGGTGGGCCGACGAGTACGCCGCTCAGCACACAGGTGACCGGCGCGCGGTGGCCGAGACCGTGGCCAGAGCCGCCGTGGCCGCCAAACGCACCCGGTCCCTGCCCGCCGCCGCTCTGGGTGTCCTGGGCCGTCGCCCTGCCCCGGGCGTCATCCCCCGCCGGGTCGCCGCCCTGCTCGAGCCTGCCCCGCGCAGCCCGTACCACCTTCTTGTCGCTGTGGGTGCGCTCGTGGCGGTCAGCGGCGTGTGCGTACTGGAAGCCGCTCATGACCTGCACGAGTTCCTCGAACTGGCCCACATTCACCGGCGGTGACCATCCAGGAGGGCGTGGTCTTGGTCGCGCTGCTGCTTCCTTCCGTTCCCGTGGCGTTCGGCGCGCTGAGAAGCGCCATGCTCGCCTTGGGTATCGCCTACGGTGACAACTCGCCATGAGTATCGCGTACGTGGACAAAGCGATAGGTGGTCTTCCGAGCCGGTGGACATTCCCGGTCAGGGCACTACAACCAGGCCCTGAGGACGATCTTGCCGTGGGTGTGGCGGTGTTCGAGCTCGGTGTAGGCCTCGCGGACCTGTGCCAGCGGATAGACGTTCGCGATCGGCACCTCGAGGTGTCCGTCGGCGATCAGGGCGGCAAGCTCGGCCAGCACCTTGGCACCCGGCCCGGCCGCGCTCCCCCCGTCAGTCTTCACCCCGTGCTTCTCGGCGGCCGCGAAGTCAGCGATGGTGTCGATCCGGTCGGTCGCCACGCCGAGGGCGAGGGCCAGCTCGACGTATCCGTCGCCGAAGGTGTCGATGAAGGCGTCCACTCCGCTGGGCGCGGCGGTCCTGATGCGGTCCGCGACGCCGTCACCGTACGCAATGGGGATCACGTCGTGGCTCTTCAGCCACTCGTGGTTGCTCTCGCTCGCCAGGCCGATGACCGTGGCCCCGGTACGGCGCGCGAGCTGGACGGCGAGCGAGCCGACTCCCCCGGCGGCTCCGGAGATGACGACGGTCTCGCCCTCCTTGAGCTGGACGGCGTGTACCGCCCCCCATGCGGTGACGCCGACGACGTACAGGCTGCCGGCCACCTCCCATGAAACCGTCTCCGGCTTCTGCGTGAGGTCATCGGTCTCGGCCAGGACCAGTTCGGCCTGGGAGGCCCGCTTCTGGGTGAATCCGAGCACCTGGTCGCCGGGCGAAAATCCAGTGACCCCGGTGCCGGCCTCCTCGACGACCCCGGCGAAGTCGCTGCCCTGCCCGGACGGGAACGTCGACGGGAACATGTCTGCCAAGGCCCCCGTGCGGATGACCGCCTCACTGGGGTTGATGCCGGCCGTTTTCACGCGTACAAGCACCTGCCCGTCCCCGGGCACCGGGCGTTCCACCTCGTCGACCCGCAACACGTCGATCCCGCCGAACTCGTCGTACCTGACCGCCTTGGGCATGATCTCTTTCCTTCGACTCGCTGAAGCTGACAGCTGACACCTGACAGAGGCGTGGGTCGGGGGCTACGCCCGCCGGAGTTCGAGCACGGGAATCATGCGGATTCCAGCAGTCTGGCGTCCGTACTCGGCAAACCCGGGGTAACGCCGCGCTTGCTCGGCGTAGACGCGGTCGCGTTCGGCGCCGGCCAGTTCACGGACGGTCACCTGGTAGGTCTCCGTGCCGCGTTCGACGGTGCCTTCACCGGCGGCGGTCAGGTTGCGGTACCAATCCGGGTTGGTGGGTGCTCCGCCCTTGGATGCGAAGACGTAGACGATGTCCGGCGCGGTGTCGTGCGGGAGGTACATCATCGGGCTGACGTACTCCTGCCCGCTCTTGCGACCGCGGTGATGGACGAGGACCAGCGGAGCGCCCTCGAAGACCCCGCCGACCCTGCCCTCGTTCGCTCGGAACTCTGCGATGGTCTTCGCGTTCCAGTCGCTTGCTTCGCTCATGTCGAACTCCTGTCGTTCACGATCCGGGTCAGGCTCAGGGGCGAGGGTGACCTCGACGTCGGCGACGTCCTGCCGGTGCCGGTAGACGGGCCGCTGGCATCGTCTCCACGAGGCAGGTGAGAAGGCATCACCGGATCACGGTGATTCGCCCGGCCGGGGCAGCCGCAGGACCGCCAAAGCATCAGCAGCGAAGTTCAACAAAGCCGCTTAGCATAAAACGTAAGGCTCCATCTCCAGGTCCGCGCCGCAGCGGCAGGGAGGCCGTCATGGCGTTCGACACGACCGGTTTCGAGCAGGCCGACAGCCGCTACATACCGATCTCGGAACACGGCCTGATCGGCGATCTTCGGACGACCGCCCTGGTCGCCACGAACGGCACCATCGACTGGTACTGCTGCCCGCGCTTCGACGCGCCCAGCGTGTTCGGGTCGATCCTCGACGCCGACCGGGGCGGCTCGTTCGAGCTGGCCGCCGAGGTCCCGACACGCACCAGGCAGTTCTACTTCCCCGACACGAACGTCCTGATCACGCGGTTCTTCGCCGCGGACGGCGTGGCCGAGATCCAGGACTTCATGCCCGTCGTCGACGAGTCGCGGGAGGCGTCCCGGCACCGGCTGATCCGGCGGGTGATCTGCGTCCGCGGAACCCTCCCCTTCAAAGCGCGGATCGCCCCCCGCTTCGGCTACGGCACCGAAGCGCACACCACGCACCTCGAAGGCCACGAGGCGGTGTTCGAGTCCCCGTCACTGACGCTCGCGCTGACCGCCACCGCACCCCTGGAGACCGACGGCCGGGACGTGTGGTCGCACTTCAAGCTCCTCGAGGGCGAGTCCAACGTGTTCGCCCTCGACCAGGTCGGCGACGACGTGGCCCCTCGGGCCTGTCCGCGCCTCGAGGCGCAGGAGCAGGCCGATGCGACGGTCAGGTTCTGGCGTCACTGGCTGGCCGGTTCCCGCTACCACGGGCGGTGGCGGGAAATGGTGAACCGCTCCGCTCTGCTGCTCAAGCTGCTCACCTACGTGCCGACCGGTGCCATCGTCGCCGCACCGACCACCAGCCTGCCCGAGCAGATCGGCGGCGAACGCAACTGGGACTACCGCTACGTCTGGGTCCGCGACGCCGCCTTCTGCGTCTACGCCATGCTGCGCCTCGGGTTCACCTCGGAGGCCGAGGCGTTCATGGGGTTCCTCTCCGAGCGCGGTACCAGTGCGAACGGCCCGCTGCAGATCATGTACGGCATCGACGGGCGCAGCGAGCTGCCCGAGTACGAGCTGCCGCACCTGGAGGGCTACCTCGGCTCCGCACCGGTCCGGATCGGCAACGCCGCCACCGGCCAGCTCCAGCTGGACATCTACGGAGCCCTGATCGACTCGATCTACCTGTACGACAAGTGGGGCCAGCCGATCAGCAGCGACCGCTGGGACGAGGTCGGCACGATGGCGGACTGGGTCTGCGAGCACTGGGACCAGCCCGACGAGGGTATCTGGGAGACCCGCTCGGGCCGGCGGAACTTCGTCTACTCGCGGCTGATGTGCTGGGTGGCGCTGGAGCGGGCGATGCGCATGGCGAACCACCGGGGCCTGCCGGCGGACCTACCCCGCTGGCGGAATTCCCGGGACGCGATCTACCGGCAGATCATGCAGCGTGGCTGGTCGGCCGAGCGGGGCGCGTTCGTCCAGGCACTGGACGACGGGCAGCTGGACGCCTCGCTGCTGATGATGCCGATGGCCAAGTTCATCGCGCCCACCGACCCCAAGTGGCTCTCCACCCTGGACGCCCTCACCGCAGACCTGGTCTCCGACTCCCTGGTTCACCGCTACGACCCGGCCACCAGCCCCGACGGCCTGCACGGTCCCGAGGGGACCTTCTCGATCTGCTCCTTCTGGTACGTCGAGGCACTGGCCCGCGCGGGCCGGCTGGAGGAGGCCCGGCTCGCTTTCGAGAAGATGCTCACCTACGGAAACCACCTCGGTCTCTTCGCCGAGGAGATCGGCCCGACCGGCGAACAACTCGGCAATTTCCCCCAGGCCTTCACCCACCTCTCGCTGATCAGCGCCGCCTTCAACCTCGACCGCGCACTCGGCTGAGTTGGCGCCGCCGCCCGGAGGCAGGGCCCGACGCGCAACGAGGCGTCGTCGCACCGCGAGGCGATGCCGAGCGCCCACTTCGCCACCGGTTCGCCGTTGCGGTGGCGACAGGTGCTGCCGAGAACGGCCCTGACTGTTTTCGCCACCGGTTCACCGTTGCGGTGGGGACAGGTGCTGCCGGGAACGGCCCTGGCTGTTGCGGGACATGACGTCATTGGCACGGGCCGGTGCCGGTACCGGCCCGTGAAACCGAGGTGCCTTGGCGGGCATCGGTCGGGTAGCGTGCGGGCCATGTCGAGCCCTGAGTCAGACAAGGTGGGGGCTTTCGGTCACGCCGTCAGCCCCCTGAACCACTGAGTTCATAGCCCTGTCGTCGCACCGCATTCCGCGGTGGGACGAAAAAAAGGGTGCTCCTGGGGCTGGCCGCGGTGACGAGATGACCTTCTCGTGCCTCTCCTCACCTCGGAGCCACTCGATGCCTTTTCCGCTGTACCTGCTTGCCATGGCGGTCTTCGCCATGGGCACCTCGGAGTTCTTGCTCGCCGGCCTCTTGCCGGACATCGCCTCTGATCTCGACGTCACCGTCGGGACAGCGGGCGTCCTCACCTCCGCCTTCGCGGCCGGCATGATCGTCGGCGCCCCCCTGGTGGCCGTTCTTGCCCGCAACTGGCCCAGGCGCTCCACCCTTCTCGGGTTCATCCTCACTTTCGCGACAGCTCACGCCGTGGGCGCCGTCACCACGAGCTTCGCCATCCTGTTCGCCACCCGAGTCGTCGCGGCGCTCGCGAACGCAGGGTTCCTGGCCGTGGCTCTGACAGCCGCCGGCACGCTGGTCCCGCCCGACAAGAAGGGACGTGCGCTGGCCGTGCTGCTGTCAGGCACGACAGTTGCCACGATCGCCGGTGTCCCTGGTGGGTCGCTGCTCGGCACGTGGCTCGGCTGGCGGGCCGCATTCTGGGCC
This sequence comes from Streptomyces sp. NPDC090032, assembly GCF_044748025.1. NCBI lineage: Bacteria > Bacillati > Actinomycetota > Actinomycetes > Kitasatosporales > Streptomycetaceae > Streptomyces > Streptomyces sp. NPDC090032. The sequence goes on from NZ_JBIVFF010000019.1 coordinate 62,032, forward strand.
GTCGCCGCTCTCTGCCTGCCTGCGGCTGCCGGCATCCTGAAGGGGATCGCAGCGGGACGCGTGAAGGACGAGGCAGCCGGCAGACCGGCTCTGCGAGCGGAGCTCGCCCAGCTCGCAAAGCCACGGTTGGTCCTGGTGATGCTGCTCGGCTCGCTGGTGAACGCGGCGACATTCGCAAGTTTCACGTTCCTTGCCCCCGTTGTGACCGGCACCGCAGGGCTGGGCGAGTGGTGGGTCTCTCTCGTCCTGGTCCTCTTCGGTGCCGGTTCCTTCGTCGGCGTGACGATCGCCGGCCGCCTGTCCGACCAGCGTCCCGCCCTGGTCATCACTGTGGGCGGTCCGCTGCTGCTCATCGGCTGGCCGGCCCTGGCGGTGCTGGCCGACCAGCCGGTCCCCCTGTTCACCCTCGTGTTCGTGCAGGGCGCGCTGTCGTTCGCGCTGGGCAGCACGCTGATCACGCGGGTCCTCTACGAGGCCGCGGCAGCTCCCGCCATGGCCGGCTCGTACGCGACCGCGGCACTCAACGTCGGCGCCGCCCTCGGCCCCCTCATCGCAGCGACCACCCTCAGCACCGAAGTCGGGGTTCTCGGGCCGCTATGGGCTAGCGGACTCCTTGTCGCGGTCGCGCTGCTCATCGCGTTCCCCCTTCTCACCGAGTGGAAGAAGCAGCGGGCTGCGCCCATGGTGAGGGTCTCGCCGTGGTCCCGCACCTCGTCCTCCACGAACACCCAGTAGTACGCCCTACTCCGGTCTCTGGAAGCTACTCCGGTCTGTGGACTACTCCGGTCTCTGGAAGCCGCCGATCTTCTGCTCGAGCAGTTCGGCCAGCCGCAGCGGGGTGCGGTCCTCGAACATCGGGCCGATGAGCTGCACTCCCACCGGCAGGCCCTCGGGGGATCGGCCCGCCGGTATGGCGGTGGCGGGCAGGCCGGGCATCGTGGGCAGGCCGGCCCAGACGAGCTGGTCCAAATACGGGTACTTGACGCCGTCGATGTCGATCTGGCGTCCCATCAGATCGGGGTTGTGGTCGTGCGGGAACGCGGGAGTGGGCGTGATGGGGCACACCACGGCGTCGAACTCGGCGAAGAGTTGCCGCCAGCCGTGACGGTGAGCCTCGCGACGGTCATTCGCCTCGATCCAGTCGCGGTGGCTGCACACCATGCCGCGCAGCCGCGCCGCTTCGAGACTCTGGTCGTCCGCGCGCAGTGCGGCGGCTTGGGTCCGCAGCTGCTCGTACGCTTCGACCGGGAAACGTGCAACGGAACCCGAGAACAGCAACTGTGTGTAGATCACGGCGGCTTCGGTCAGATCGGGCAGCAGCGGACTGTGACGTTCGACGCGGGCGCCGCCGCCGACAAGCGCGCCGGCCACCCGGTTCACGCCCGCCCGCACATCGGCCCCGGTCGGAATCAGTGGATGCTCGTCGAGGACCAGGACCCGGAAGTCGCAGAGCCGGTCGCGGCGCGCGGGCGGCAGCGTCAACTCATGCGCCACACCGAGCGTCAGCGGGTCCGGTCCGGCCATGACGTCGAGCAGGAGAGTGAGGTCGCGGGCAGTACGCGCCATCGGACCGACTACGGCGAGGTCAAGGTCGACCGGCAGAGCCGGTGCGGCCGGCGGGACCATACCGCGGCTCGCCGCCAGCCCAAGGGTGGGTTTGTGTGCGTAGATGCCGCAGAAATGCGCGGGGGTGCGCAGCGAACCGCCGATGTCGGAGCCGATGGACAGCGCGCCGAATCCGGACGCCAGGGCCGCCGCCGATCCGCCGGAGGATCCGCCCGACGTGCGACCGTGATTCCACGGGTTGTTGGTGGTGCCGTAGATGTCGTTGAAGCTCTGCACGTCTTGCAGTCCCAGGGGCACATTGGTCTTACCGAGCACCACCGCGCCCGCGTCCTTGAGCCGCGACACCTGCACCGCGTCCTCGGTCGGCATGTGGTTCCGGTGGGGCGGCATGCCCCAGGTCGTGGGCAGCCCGGCGATGTTGTACGACTCTTTGACCGTCACCGGAATGCCGAGCAGCGGCCGGTCCTCACCGCGGGCGCGGGCCCGGTCGGCATCACGCGCGGCAGCCCGCGCCCGGTCGAAGTCCGGTACGCAGATCGCGTTGATGGCCTTGTCGTCCCGCTCGATACGGGTGATCGCCTCGTCGGTCAGTTCCGCCGAGGTGACTTCACCAGCGCGCAAGGCCGCAACGAGTGTTTCGGCCGTCTGAAAATTCCAGTCCATGAATCCGACCGTAACGGCCTGTGGAAGAAGTCATAAAATGCCGTTTGGCGCAACAGGATGGACGGATCGCCGTACGTCTCAGTTCTCGTCAAGTCCCCTCTGGCCACAGGCAGTTCGTCCGGCCGCCGACGATGGCGACGCGCGGCGGGATCGGTGGCGGCCTGGGAGTTCAGATGGCCTCCATCGGACACCCGCGCGCGCTTCAGGGGCTGCGCAGCGCCGATTCCTTGAACAGCTTCATCAGCTCCGAACCGCGACCGGAGAAGCCTCTTCCTCCAGCTCCCCCGGACCGGCGCCATCCTCCAACTCCCGCGCACCAGCGCCGTCTTCCAGCTCCGTCAGACCGGCATCCAGCCGGCGGCGGAGGTCTAGGGTGTCCTCGGCGAGCGCCGAGGGGGAAGTTGCAGCTGATGAGTGCATCCGTAACCGCTGTCCGGGTCTCCGACGAGGTCCGGGAGGCCGTTCGTGAGGGGCGTCCGGTGGTGGCGCTGGAGTCGACGATCTTCACGCACGGTCTGCCGCGTCCACGGAATCTGGAGGTGGCTCCGGAAGCCGAGGACAGCCTTCGTGCGCAGGGTGTCGTGCCCGCGACGATCGGAGTGTTCGAGGGCCGGCCGACGGTGGGGCTGAGCATCGAGGAGATCACCGAGCTTGCCGCGACGGACGGTATCGCGAAGGCGAGTCTGCGTGATCTGCCGGTCGTGAGCACCCTGGGCCTGCACGGCGGTACCACGGTGGCGGCCACGGCGTTCCTCGCGCACCACGCCGGGGTCAAGGTGTTCTCCACCGGTGGTCTGGGCGGTGTTCACCATGGCGCGGCCCAGACCTTCGACGAGTCCGCGGACATGACCACGCTCGCCCAGACCCCGGTACCGGTGATCAGCGCGGGCGTGAAGTCGATCCTGGACGACGGCGCGACCCTTGAGCGGTTCGAGACGCTGAACATCCCGGCCCTCGGGTTCGGCATCACCAAGTACCCCGGCTTCTACGTGACCGAATCCGGACACGAGATCGCGTACTCGGTCGACACCCCCGGACAGGCCGCCGCCGTCCTGGACAGCCGTGACGCCCTCGGACTGCCCCAGGCGGTCCTGCTCGCCAACCCGGTCCCCGCGGACAAGCAGATGCCGCCCGCCGAACTCGACGCGATCCTCGCCCGCGCGTGGGAGCAGGCCGACAAGTCCGGGATCACCGGCAACGACACCACCCCCTTCCTCCCGGGCTTCATCCAGCGCGACACCGGCGGGCACAACCTCGAGGTCAACATCGATGTCTACCGCGGCAACGTCGCCCTCGGCGGCCGCATCGCCACCGCCCTCACACACTGATCCGCTCATACCGAGTGGAATAGCGGCACTAGGAGGCCTACCTTGCTCGGGATCATTGGCGATCTCGTCCAGGATGTCGTCGTGTGGCCGGCGGAGCCGGTTCAACACGGTACGGACACCGAGGCTGAGATCTTCCACACCCGTGGCGGCAGTGGTGCGAACGTCGCCGCCTGCGCGGCGCGTCTCGGACCGACCCGGTTCATCGGATGTGTCGGCGACGACGATCTCGGTGACTCGCTCGTGGACGGTCTGGCCGCGGAGGGCGTGGACGTCCGCGTCCAGCGCCGCGGAAGCACCGGCACGATCGTGATCCTCATCGACGAGAACGCCGAGCGGACGATGTTGCCGCACCGAGGCGCGTCGACACTGCTGGACGAGGTTCCGGACGCGTGGCTCGACGGGTTGCAACTGCTGCACGTACCCGCGTACACCTTCGACGGCGAGCCCATCGGAACCACCGTCGTCGAGGTGATCCGCCGGGCGAAGAAGCGCGGTGTCCTGGTCTCGGTCGACGCCTCGTCGACCGGCATGCTGTCGCACTACGGCGTCCAGCGGTTCCTGGACCTCATGGCTGACCTGAGGCCGAATTTCCTGATCGCCAACGAGGGCGAGGCCGCGTTCCTCGGCCTCTCGGCCGGCGGTGTGGCCGGGCCCAGCCGGGACCTGCTCCCGGAGACGGTCGTGGTCGCGAAAGCCGGGCCCGATCCGACCGTCGTCCACGTACCCGGAGGCGAGCGCGTCGTCGTACCGGTGCCGCCGGTGGAGCGGATCCGCGACCTCACCGGTGCGGGTGACGCCTTCGCCGCCGGCTTCCTGACGGCGTACCTCGCGACCCGTGACCTGCACGAAGCGTGCGTCGGCGGCCACGGCACCGCGGCACGCGTCCTTGCCTCCCCCGGCTCCACGATGGCTCCCGATCCCTCAGCCGGCCCTGACACAAGTGCAGGATCCCGATGACGCGACCCGCGGGCGACACCCTCGAAGCGACCGTGCCGCAGAGGGTGACAGGCCCGGGGTCCGTGGTGGCGTTGGTGATCGCGCTCCTCGCCGCGTGCACCGCCTTCCAGCTGAGCGCCAGCATGCTCAACCCGGTGCTGGTCGTCATGGGCAGACACCCGGCGCCCCGCATGCGCAGCCGGACGTGCCACGCACACGCTCCTCACCCCGGCAGGGCCCGCGTGACGGGTGGCGTTCGGCGGGGTGCAGGATCAGGGAGATGAGAAGAGGTTCGATGTACGTCAAGATCTGCGGTCTGCGCACCGCTGAGACCCTCGATGCGGCCGTCGACGCAGGTGCCGACGCCGTGGGCTTCGTCTTCGCTCCAGGCAGTCCGCGGCTGATCGACGCCGAGTCGGCCCGCGCGCTGGCTGAACGCGTACCCGCCGGTGTCGAGACCGTCGGTGTCTTCCGTCGGCAACCGGTGGAAGAGGTGCTGGCGACGGCCTCGGCCGTGGGCCTCACCTCGGTCCAGCTCCACGGGGACGAGTCGGACGGCGACTTCGAGCGGCTGCGCGCGTCGGGATTCCGAACGATCCGCGCAATGGCCCGGGACACATACCTCGCGCGCCCGTCGACGGAGACGGACCCTGCGGACCGTCTGCTCATCGATGCGCCGCTGCCGGGCGGCGGTACCCGTTTCGACACGGACGTGCTGCGGGCGCGGCCTCCGCGGGGGTTCTGGTTGCTGGCCGGCGGTCTGGATCCCGCGAACGTCGCCGAGGCCGTGCGGTCGGCACACCCTGACGGCGTCGATGTCTCCAGTGGGGTCGAGTCGTCGAGAGGCGTCAAGAGTGCCGACCTGATCCGCCGTTTCGTCGAGGCCGCGCGCAAGGCCTGACCTGGACGCGTCAGCGGGCCAAGGTCGTGGACTTCACGGACGTCTACTACCCGGGCGGCCTCGCGATGTTCGTCGCCGAGAACGACAACTCGGTGCACTCGCTGAACGACCTGGCCGGCAGGAAGGTGGCCGTGCGGGTCGGTACGAAGTCTGTCGAGTGGCTCAGGGAGCACCAGACCCGCGCCCAGTGAATGTGCTCGGGCGCAGCCGCGAGGAGGCCGAGGAACGCGGCCGTGCCCTGCTCGGGCGGGTCGGCACGAGCCACCGGGAGGACGTCTTCCCCAACCGGCTCTCCGGAGGCCAGAAGCAGCGCGTCGCCGTCGCACGGGCCGTGGCCATGGATCCGCAGCTGACGCTCTTCGACGAACCCACGTCCGCGCTGGACCCCGAGGTGGCCCACGATGTCCTGGAGGTCATGAGCGGTCTGGCCAAGGACGGCATGACCATGGTCGTGGTCACGCACGAGATGGGATTCGCCCGGCGAGTCGCCGACCGCGTCGTATTCATCGACGGTGGCCGGATCGCTGCGGACCTGCCGCCCGAGGAGTTCTTCTCACCGGCCAACGACAACGCCCGCGTCAAAGCCTTCCTGGCCAAGGTCCTTCAGGCCGGCGCGCCGGGGGCGTAATACCCCGGGGCGCCGCTGCGGCCTGGGCCTGGCGCCTGGTGTGCTCGCTCATGTGGGGGCGTCATGCGGTGAGCGTCATGTGGTGAGCAGGACTCCCGCGTAGCTCACCGACGCGACGACCACCCAGGAGGCGAGACCGAGCAGGGCCGTCCTGACGCCTGAGCGGGCGAGCGACGGCAGATGTACGGCGCTGCCGAGGCCGAACAGTGCCATGGCCAGGAGGAGTTGCTGCGCGGTGTCCGCGGCGTCCAGCACTCCGGTGGGGAGCATGCCCGTGCTGCGCAGGGCCGTCATCGCCAGGAAAGCGATGACGAACAGCGGCACCACGGCCGGGCGGCGGGTGCCCGCCATCTGCGGGCCGCCGGCCGCGTCATGGTTCCGGCGGCGCCGGTACGCCACCGCGACCCCGGCGACCAGCGGTGCGAGCATCGCCACTCGGATGAGCTTGACCATCACGGCTTCGCCGAGCGCGGTCGGGCCCGCGGTCTGCGCGGTGGCCACTACCTGGCCTACGTCGTGGACGCCGGCGCCCACCCACCGGCCGAACTGGATGTCGTCGAGGCCGAGCGGGTGGTGCAGCAGGGGAAGGACGGCGATGGCGAGGGTGCCGCACAGGGTGACCAGGGCGACGGAGGTCGCCACGTCGGCCGCCAACTGCTCGTCGTCCTCGTCCTTGCCGAGCGCACAACTGACGGCGCTGATCGCGGAGGCGCCGCAGATCGAGTAGCCGGTGGCGACGAGCAGCGGCTGGTCGCCGGGCAGGCCCAGCTTCCGGCCGAGCCACCAGGTCCCGAAGAAGGTCGCGAGGACCACGCCGAGCACCATGGTCACCGTCGCCCAGCCGAGGCCGAGGACGTCGCCGATGCTGAGTTTGAGTCCGAGCAGCACGATGCCGGCGCGCATCAGTCGCTTGCCCGCCGTCGTGAGCCCCGCACGGCCCCGACCGCGTACGAACGGATGGCCGCCGGGAAGGTGCGCCGCCATGACTCCGAGTACGACAGCGGCAGTGAGCATCGGCACGGCGGGCAGCAGGGCGTGCAACGCCTCGGCGAGGCCGAGCCCTACGACGGCGAGCGCGAGGCCGGGAGCGTTGCGGCGCACCGGACCCAATGCCTGCGCGCTGCCCCCGGGTGAAGGCTTCACCTGTTGTCGACCGGGGGACGGTGACGGGGCGCGTTCCGTACTCATTGTCATGATCACCAGCGTGTGGGGGATCGACACGGCCCGGTAGACGCCAATCAGAGCCCAGGTCATAGGGTTCCCCTATGGGGTTCTCTTGGGGAGGCCGCCACATGGAGGGCGTCGTCTGAAGGGCGTCGTTCGAGGGGGCGTCGCATGAGCGGCGTCATAGGAAAGGTGTCGTATGAGCGAGCGCGGCGAGGCCCCGGACGGGGGTCAACGGCCGCTGCCCGACCTGCAGTCACTGCAACTGCTGGTCACCGTCGCCGAGACGGGCAGCCTGGGCAGGGCTGCGGCGCGGCTGCTCATCAGCCAGCCGTCGGCCAGCGCGCGGATGCGCACGCTGGAGCGCCATCTCGGGCTCCAGCTCCTGGACCGGTCCACCGCGGGGTCCCGGCTCACCCCGGCGGGAGCGGTGGTGACCGACTGGGCCCGGGCGGTGCTCGAACAAGCCGCGGCACTGGTCGAGGGGGCGGCGGCCCTGCGCTCACGGCAGGACAGCCGACTGCACGTGGCCGCCAGCCTGACCATCGCGGAGGAACTGATGCCGGGCTGGCTCGTCACCATGCGGGACAGTGCGCCGGACGCCCACGTCGGGCTGACGGTGACCAACAGCTGGGGCGTGGTCGAGGCGCTGCGCCGCGGAAGCTGCGATCTGGGTTTCGTCGAGGGCCCGCGAGTCCCGGACGATCTGCACAGCTCAGCGGTGGGACGCGACCGGCTCGCGGTCGTGGTGACGCCCGGCCACCCCTGGACGCACCGCCGCAGTGCCCTCACCGGGCGCGAGCTGGCCGACACCCCACTGCTGCTGCGTGAGGCGGGCTCAGGCACCCGGGAGACACTGGAACGGGCACTGCGCCCGTACGACGGAATCGCGGTGCCGGTCCTCGAACTTGGCTCTACCGCGCCGCTGCGCAGCGCGGCAGCCCGGGGTCTGGCACCCGCGGTGCTCTCCGCTCTCGCCGTGCGCGAGGACGTGGCGTCCGGCCGGCTCGTCGAGGTCGAGGTCGATCCCGCCGTCCGGCTGCACCGGATTCTGCACGCGGTCTGGCCCAAGGGACGCGAACTCCCGGAGCCGGCGCTCCACTTGCTCCGGGTGGCCAAGCAGCGTTAGAGCGCAGGCAGCGTCTGGTTCCCGCTCTACATGCTGATGTACCGGTTCCTGATCATCGCGACGTACTTCGCGTCGACAAGCTGCCGGACCTGAAGGATCCGAACAGCGCGTTCATCACGACAGCCATCCGCATCCTGCCGCCCTGGCTCGTCGGGCTCGTCGCCGGAGCCGCGTTCGTGTCGCCGATCTTCGTGCTGGCCTTCGGCGGCCTCCTGGGTGGGCTCATCAGCCGCAATGTCGTGCCCGACATCGCCGAGCGCCGGCAGCGGTTCTGGGTCCGCACCGGGATCGTGCTGTTCTTCTGCCTGTCGATCCTGTTGACCCTCTACACCTCGCCGGCGCTGTTGGTGACGATCCTCAACCTGCTGTACTACGTCGGCGTGCAACTCGTGCCCGGCACCTTGGCCATCTTCTTCATGCACGGCATCCGCGCGGTGGGTGTGTCGGCGGGCCTGATCGTCGGCACGGTCTTGGCGCTGGTGCTCTACTACGGGCATGTCGACACCTTCGGCATCAACGTCGGCCTCATCAGCGGAGTGCTCAACTTCACCGTGATGGTCGCGGTGAGCGGGATCGCGCGCCGCGGCCACACCCCGCTGCCCGCGACGGCATGGTGCCGATCGCCTCCGGCGCAGCCGAGGCCCGTGCTCGCCGAAGAGCCCAGCTGATCACCGAGGCCTCAGCAGGTCGCTCGATCTCGCATCGGACGCGGGGCGGTCACAAGTCGCGGAAGGCCTTGGCGGCGGGGTAGGTGACGTGGGTGCAGCCGCGCCGGGTGGTGATGTCGTCGACGTAGGCGCGGAACAGGGAGCTGAGCGTCTTGCGGCCGAGGACGTCGTCGTAGATGTGGTCGGCCGTGAGGGTGTGCAGGGCAGGCTTGCCTTCGCAGATCGAGGACGCCCACCAGGCGCCCACCTTGCCTCCCGCCGTTCCCGGCTCGAGGATCACGTCGTCGCCGAAGTCGTCGTAGCCCACAGACTCTGCTTCGGCGCCGAAGTAGGACTCCGTGCGCAGCCACCAGGGTGAGTGCGTGAGCGCGCCCTCGGCGTATTCGCGCTGATCGTCGTCCAGGCCGCCGGCGATGGCTCGGACCCGGCCGGGGCCGACCGCCAGCAGGCAGCCTTCGACGGGGTTCGCATCACGGGCGGGGACAGCCAGAACGCGGTCGGGCAGCCGGCCCTGCCCTTGTTCCTTGACCAACTGGCCGGCCCAGCGGCAGGAGCCTGTGGCCGAGGTGGCCTTGCCCAGCTTCGTAGGGACGGCGGTCATCCGGTCGGGCAGGGCCGGTAGTTGGGTCCGGCAGCCGATCCGTTGGTTCAGCTGCTGCATGGCCGAGCGAGCAATGAGGGCCAGACGTCGGCGGTCCTCGGCGGAGACCTCCGAGTACCGGGCCGCGGCGGTGACGTTCAGCAGCCTCGGCGCCCCTTTGGTACTGCCGGGACCGCATTCGGCGCGGATGGTGGTGCGGAAGTTCGTGTATGAGCCCAGCGTGCCGTCACCCAACGGCCGCGCCTCGGGCTCGCGGTCGGCGACCGCGGTGACGTCGTCCTTCGGGCGGTAGCCGCTGAACGTGCTGAACGGGGAGTCCGTGCCGCCGACCACGTTCACCGGCTCGGAGCGGTCGCTGCTCTCGACGATCAGCCGGAACAGGTCCGTGGTCCTGTGCGAGCCACTCACCTTGTAGATGGTGCAGGCGCTGGGCAGATGCCGTGCATCGAGCCGGTACTCGTCGTAGTCGTCGGACTCCGCCCGGACCATGCCGCCCTGCAGGTCCATCACCTGCTCCCCCGACACCAGGCGGTCGCAGGCCGCGGCGATGTCGCGCTCGCTGGAAGCCCGGTCGCGGATGTCGTCGACGGTCAGCAGGCCCGCGTACAGACTCAGCCCGATCCCTCCCACGGCCAACGTCTGCCACAGCCTGCGCCGGCCCTCACCCATCACGTTCTCCCCCATGGCTCCCGTTCACGGCGGCTGCCGCGTCGATCACCGAGCGTAGAGGAGGTGCGCTTGAGGACCATAGGCGCCCCGACCGGCCGAGTAGACGGCTCAGCTTCGCCCAGTGACCGGCGGTCTTCACCGAAGTCGTCACCGAAGCTGTCGCCGCTGACTGGTGATCACGCAGCGGGCCCTCTTTGACCTTGACACCGTGGCAAGGCATTCACTGCATGCCAGGAGGTGATCTCGATGACGATCACGAGACAGACCACGGATGCGATGCGAGCGCTCCAAGGGCTGGAGGACGGCCGTTCATCCGTGCGACTGCGGGCTGCGCTGGCCGTCGGCACGACGCCCGACCCGCGCTTCGTCGACAAGCTCATCGAACGTTGCGCGATCGAGCCCGAGTTCTTCGTCCGCGACATGCTGACCTGGGCGCTCACCCGCCATCCGGTGACCTTGACGCTCCCGGGGCTGGTCCGCGAAGTCCGCTCGGCGCGTGCGCAGGCACGGAGCCAGGCGCTGCACACACTGTCCAAGATCGGGGACCGGCAGGCCTGGCCGGCGATCACACGGACGCTGTTGTCCGACGCGGACGACGAAGTGGCGCGGAGCGCCTGGCGGGCAGCGGTCTTGCTCGTACCGGAAGGCGAGGAGTCCGATTTGGCCGCGGTGCTGGCGACGCAGCTCGGGCGCGGTGAGCGGGAGACACAGCTGAGTCTCAGCCGGGCACTGGTCGCGCTAGGTGAAGCAGTCGTACCGGCTCTGCGTGCTGCGACGATGGTCCCTGACCCGCGCGTGCGTGCGCACGCGCTCGCCACACAACGGCTGCTGCGCGACCCGGACACCGGATTCGAGTTCGCGATCGAGGAGGCGAAGCGCGCAGTGGCCCTCGGCGGGTCCGGCCAGGAGGGACGATAGGACGTGTTGATCGGCGAGGTGGCGCGACGGTCCGGGGTCAGTGCCCGCATGCTCCGGCACTACGAGTCGCTGGGCCTGGTCCGGCCTTCCGGTCGTACGGGGTCCGGTTATCGGGAGTACTCCGGGGAGGACATCCGGCGGATCTTCCACATCGAGAGCCTGCGATCTCTGGGGCTGTCGCTGCGTGAGATCGGGCGCGCACTCGACGACTCCGGCTTCACGCCCTCGGCGCTCGTCGGCGACCTCATCGCTCAGACACGCGAACGCATCGCGGCCGAGACGGAGTTGCTCACGCGGCTGCGCCGTATCGATGCCGCGAGTCCCGCCGCCTGGGAGGACGTCCTTCAGGTCGTGGCACTCCTCCAGGCACTGGGCTCGAAGAGCGCCGACGCACGCCAGCGCGCGGCTCTATCCTCGGTCGAGGTTCCGGTGCCGGTGGAGGCCCTGGTCGAGGCGGCGTTGAGTGAGACGGAGCCGAACGTCGCCGGAGCCCTTCGGTGGGCGCTGGCGCGATCGGGCGACGGTGGCCCGGCACTGCTGGCGGAGGGCCTCGGCTCACCGGTGGCCGCGGTGCGGGAACGTGCCGTTCAGTCCCTCGCCGAGATGACCGGCGGTGCGGCCACCGCGCTGCTGCGGCAGGCCCTAGCGAACCCGGACGTCGTGGTCCGCAGGTGTGCGGCTCTGGCACTCGGGACACGTGGCGTGGCCGATGCGGTCCCGATGCTCATCGACATGATCGTGGAAGGAAGGAACGACGTCGATGCGGCCGACGCCCTGAGCGTGCTGGCGAGCGACACCGCGAGGTCCGATCAGATCGCGTCCTGGCTCGTCGGCCGTCTGGCCCACGGCACCACTGAAGCGGCAGCACGCGGACGGGTCACTCAGGCGCTGGCCGCCGTCCCGGGGAAGGCGGCGTCACGTGCCCTCGTGGAGCTGTCGGGTGACGAGGACCGTGCCGTTGCGCTGACTGCGGCGTACCTGCTTCAGCTGCGCGAGGCACCGTCCTCGGCATCACCTCCGTCGACGGCTACGGTTCGCCCTGCGGCACCGCCACGGTCGAGTTCGCCGACGGAACATCCACCGGCTTCACCCTGAAGACCTGGGGCTACTGCCACGGACCGCTCACCGGTGACGACGGCCGTGCGGCCTCCGACCAACTGCTGCTCGCCAGCGCGTGGCAGAGCGGAGGGGGCAGAGCGGAGCGGGGCTCCGGCGGTACGGGCAGCCCCTCGAACGGTAAGGGCGTCACGGCTTCAACTGCAGCTTCTGCGCGGCGTCGGTCATCTCCTCCAGCAGCGCCTCGATGATGGTGGCGTGCCGGGAGCCGGACAGCAACAGCCGCTGGGTCCCAAGCTTTTGCGCCCACTCGACTTTCTCCGCGCACGCGGCAGGTCGAGCCGAGGGTCAGCTCCACGTCTTGCGGGTCGCGCCCCGCCGCCCGCGCCTCCTCGCGCACCAGGGTGATGGCGGCCTCCAGTTCCCCCGGCCAGGCCGAGCGCCTGGAACCCGTCACCGCGCCGCCCGGCGCGGCGGGCCGCGGCAGCCGAGTGGCCGCCGATGTGCAGCGGCACCCCGGAGGCTCGCTGCCGGTCGCGGTGTCGCCGCACACCTCGGCGAGGTGGTTGCCCACCAGGTGGAAGGTGCGGTCGAAGACGGTCAACTGGTCGAGTGTCCTTGCCAGTTCCTGCGGGCCGGTCCGCTCCCGCCCCACGGTGCCGTCCGGCTTGTGCACGATGAGTCGAGTCGCCCGTCGGTGGTGACAACGTCCACAAGAAGCAACGGACCCCTGCTGTCGATGGCGAGCGCGTAGGTCTCCACCAGGCGGCGCAGGGCAAGGAGGTCGTTCATCGACTCACCGCTGCCACGCTGCCAGCCGGCGGGAGACGAGTATGGGCCGGAGGCAGGACGACGGCCATGGCGCTTTCCCGATGGGTGGGATTGCGCGGCCGTACGCCCTGGCAGGTTCGGCGGCGCACCTTCGGCCAGGCGCTGTTGGCGCGCGTGGTGACACGGATGGGGACCCGGCCCGCTCCGACTGCCGGCGAGAGGGTGAACGTAGTGCCTTTCGAGAGCAGGCCGTCCGGGAAGAGCGGGACGTCAAGCCGGCCGCTGAGCACGGCGACGAGGAACGCCATGAGTGAGCCCGCCGGGACGGTTTGCCAAAAGACGTACTCGCCGTAGTCGCTCACCACGTTGGGGAACAGGTCCCGGGCAAGGCGGGGGACGAACCGCCCCCGCTCCCCGTTGCGTTCGAGTTGTCGCAGAAAGAGCCGGGCCCACACCGTCTCGAATTGACGCCCCGTCACTGTCGATATCCACCTCGATCTCGATCTCGACGGAACTGCCATGACCCGGATTCGACGCGACCTTCACTTTCGGGATCGGTGATCGGCGAGGAATCGCCATGTGCCGTCCCGCCCACGCTCCCGTGCCAACAAACAGGGCCTCCTGCGAAGGAAGGGCCGGGCACGGACAGTCCGACATTGATGGATTTATGTCCGTTTCGATACGCAATGCCCCCTCGGCGATATGTCCGTGTTTGCACATGAAACATACTTCTTGGCATGATTAACGACTTATACCAAGACTGGCCGAATTATGAGTTATTCACATGAAACGTCATGCTACGACACCCTCTTCGAGTCGCATTCCAACCTGCTTCCCATTCAGTGAAATGGGTCACGCCTACGGCTTTGGCCCCCAAGAACAGCCGAGCGCACTTCCGTTCTGCGCAAAGAGAGTTGAGCTTTTCGATCAAAGGAAGCTCGGGGTTCCGGTCGCTGGAAAGCAGACTCCTCGCATTCCAAATTCAAATTTTGGTCTTGTTCCCTCCGAGCTTTCTCGCTTAACGTCACGGTCAATCCGGACGGAACGCCGAATCCTGCCGCTGTCCGGAAGCACCCACTCACTCACACGCTCACGGCAGGAGCGGGGAACCCAGTTATGCCGCCGATCCGGATTCCGGAACGGCTCGGGGTGAAGTCGCATTCACAGTGCGGCCGGACATCTCCCGTCCGAACCCGACAGCTCACCTCGTAGGCGACGGAGAGGAATTCGTCATGCCTGCAAAGGGAAAGCACCGCCGCGCCAAGTCCAGCTCGCTCACCCGGGGCCTCGCCGCCGCAGGCACGGGCGGGGCTGTGCTCGTTCTCCCGCTGCTCGGCGCGACCGCCGCCAGCGCGGCGCAGGCCGACACGGCCGCCAAGCCCGCCGCGGCCTCGACGACCTACGTCGTCGTCGCGGGAGACTCCCTCTCCAAGATCGCCCGAGACCACTCGGTGAGCGGCGGGTGGAAGAAGCTGTACGACGACAACCGCAGCGTCCTCGGCGACGACCCGAAGCTGATCCACCCCGGCGTCAAGCTCACCCTCGGTAAGAAGGGCCCGGCCGAGTCCACGCAGAAGCCGGCCGCCACCAGGGCGTCCGCCGAGCGGGCGGACCGCTCCGAGCGCACGACCAAGCTCACCGCCGAGCCCGCCGTTGCCCCGGCGAAGAAGACGTACACCAACGACCTCGACGGCTGGATCAAGGAGTCGCTGGACATCATGGCCCAGCACGGCATCCCCGGCTCCTACGAGGGCATCCACCGCAACGTCATGCGTGAGTCCTCCGGCAACCCGCTGGCGATCAACAACTGGGACTCCAACGCTGCCGCCGGAACCCCGTCCAAGGGACTCCTGCAGGTCATCGCCCCCACGTTCGCCACCTACCACGTGCCCGGCACCTCGATGGACAGCTTCGACCCGGTCGCCAACATCACCGCCGCCTGCAACTACGCGGCCGCCCGGTACGGCTCGATCGACAACGTGAACGGCCCGTACTAGACCGCATCCCACCTCGTCCGAGTCTCCTGACGGACACAGCAGGGCGAGGCGAGGCCACCTTTGCACGAGATCCCGTCCGATCTGACCCATCGGACGGGATCTTGGCGTTTGCGGGTCCTGCTGGGGGCGGTATCCGAACGGGACGCAGCGGACGTCCCTCATCGCCCTGCCGGACGCCGCGGTTCAGCATGCGAACGACACGGCCGTGGGCTGCCGAGAGCGGCGTGTTCCTGAAATAGCGTGTCGCCATGATGCGTAGCGGTGGTCCTCAGGACTGTGGACCGGACAGGTCTGCGGCTTCGGGCCGGCCTCTGGCCCCGCTGCTCGCGGTCTGCGCGGGCTACTTCATGGTCATCCTGGACGTGACCGTCATCAACGTCGCCGTTCCTGTGATGGGGCGGGACCTGTCGACCTCGCTGACCGGGATCCAGTGGATCACCAACAGCTACACCCTGGTCTTCGCCGGCCTGCTGCTCACCGGCGGCGCGCTCGGGGACCGGCTGGGCAACCGCCGGATCTTCTGCATCGGGGTAGCGGTGTTCACCGTCGCCTCGGCGGGCTGCGGGCTGGCCCCGAGCACCGGGACCCTGGTCGCCGCCCGGCTGCTGGAAGGACTCGGTGCGGCACTGATCGTGCCCCCCTCCCTCGCTCTTCTCCAGCAGGCGTACCCCTCACCCGCCGAGCGTTCCCGGGCCTTCGGCCTGTGGGGCTCCATGGCAGGCATCGCCGCCTCCGCCGGCCCCCTCCTGGGCGGGCTCCTGGTCACGACCGTGGGCTGGCGCTGGGTGTTCTTCATCAACCTTCCCGTCGGATGCGCCTGCCTGCTGCTCACGCTGCGCCGCGTGCCCGCTTCGGCCCGGCGGACGGACCGCCCCGTGGACTGGCCGGCCCAGTGCGCGATCATCGCGACGGTGGCCCTGCTGACCGCCGTACTCAACGAGGCCGGACGACGTGGTTGGACGGACCCACTGATCCTGATCGGGGCCGGCCTGTGCGTGCTGGCAGCCGCCGCGTTCGTCCTGCGCGAGCACATGGCCCGCACCCCCGTGCTGCCCCTGCGTCTGCTGCGCTCCCGCCAGATGAGTGGGGCGGCGACCATCGGCATGCTGTTCAACTTCGCCTTCTACGGCATGATCTTCACCGCCAGCCTGTACTTCCAGCATCAGCGCGGCCTGACCGCGCTGCGCACCGGGCTCGCCCTCTTCCCGGCGGTGGCGATGACGATGTTCGCCTCCGTCCTGTCCGGGCGACTGGCACCCCGTACGGGACACCGCCCGCTCGTGGTCACCGGCATGCTCCTCGGAGCAGCAGGCCTGGCCGGCTGGGCCGCGGCCGGACCGAACCCGGGCTACGCACTGCTCGTGGCGCCGATGATGGCGGCCGGCTTCGGGACGTCCTTCGCCCTCACCGGGTCAACCACCACCGTGATGGCAGCCACCCCGGACAAGTTCTCCGGCACCGCCTCCGCCCTGTTCAACACCACCCGTCAGGTTGGCAGTGCCGCAGGCGTCGCGCTGGGAGGCTCCCTGCTGGCCGGCACCGGCAGCTTCACCACAGGGTTGCGCACCAGCATGGCCATCGGTGCGGCCGCATACCTGACGGCCGCCGCCCTTGCGCTCTTCTGCATCCCGCGGAGGGCACCCCGCCACGCCACCGGCTGAACGGCCGGCGAGCCGAGGCAGGGCAGGCACGTCAGTCAAGGGATCAGCCCTCTCCCGCTACTTCTTGACGCGGTGCAACTGGATCTCTCGGTTCACGAAGAGGTGCACGAAGCCGCAACGCCAGCAGATCAGCCCCGTCGCTGTCTCATCGGCCCAGGCCAGATTGAACATCTCCCCGCCGGTGCTGTTGAGCTTGACGCCTCGCTCACGGAAGAGATCGCCCTTGCAGACCTGGCATGTGATCCACATCTCCCCCAACGAGGCCCGCACTGCTTTTGCCATTGCCGCTCCCCCATGGTTGCGCTTCAGGGACCGGGCGACGGGCGCTCAGCGCTCCGCCACTCGATCGCTTGGTGGTGGAGTGATCTTCACCGTGATCCAGCCAGAGATGAAGCGAGTTGAGCAAGACCTGAGCAAGACCTCAGCAACAGGAACGGGCGATGCCTCCACAGCGACTCCCGTACGGACAGCGCTACGGCGCCGTGAACAGGGTGGGGAAGCCCGGGGCGCGCCAGGGCTTGCGCCCCCAGGCGAGTATCTTGCCTCGCGCGATGGCCCGCGTCGGGCTGCACCGGCCCAGTGCCAGCAGGAAGAACGTGACCGGCTCGGCCGCGATCGTGCAGTCGGGGCGGCGCGGCGGTTCGGCGCTCACGGTCGCGACGCCGTCGGCGAAGGTCACGGCGAACCGGGAGCCGCCGCGCACGCGCAGTTCGTAGCAGCCGTTGTGACCGGCCGCGGCCCGTTTGTCGACGACCCGGGGCATCGCCAAGGTGAGGAACGGCAGGGCCAGTTCGAGGCGTTCACGGTCGATCATGTGGGGACGGCGCAGGGCGACGGCGATGTCGTAGCCGTGGCCGAGCATGTGGGTCAGCAGGTATGAGCCGAGGGTCGCCAGGTCCATGGGGCCCAGCGGGGTGAGCGTCGGTCCGTCCGGGGGGCGCAGGCAGGCCGCCTCGTTGAACGCGTGCGCGTGACGGACGATACCGTCCGCCAGCACGGTGCCGTCGCGCTCGGTGAAGACGGCGAGGGAGGCGGCGTTGGCCTCGGCGAGGCTCTCCGGGGTGCCGTCGCCGTACGGCAGTTGGCGGCCCTCGGCGAGGCCGGCCATCAGCTCGTTGGCCACCAGCAGATGGGCGGCGGCCTCGCCTACGGTCCACCGGGCACCGGGAATGGGCACCGCGGTGTCCACGCACGACCGCAGCAGGGCGGCCGTCTGCTCCGCCACGGCCGCGATGGCTTCGAACTGCTGCGAGCGGGCGGCCGTGGTGAACTCGTGGGGCTGAGAAGGGGTGATCACGGACGAGAAGAGTGGACCAGTTCCGCACATCTGTCCAGTGGCGGCGGCTTCGACGACGTTCCCGGTGCCGAGGGCCACGTCGACAGGTAGATCCCTCGGGGGCGGGGACGGCATAGGCTGCTGCCGTCGGTCAGCAGCAACTCGCTTGTTGACCAGGGGGCCAGGGGATCCGGGGAGCCGGGGGCCAGGGGATCCGGGGTCGGGTGATCCCGGGGATCAGGGGGTGACGAGTGGCGACGTGCGACGCGCATGAGGTGTTCGAGCCGCTGCAGGCGGACGATCCGTCCGTGGTGGCCGGTTACCGGCTGGCCGCGCGGCTCGGCGCAGGCGGCATGGGGCGGGTCTATCTGTCACATACGCAGGGCGGCCGACCAGTGGCGATCAAGGTCGTCCGGGCCGAACTGGCCGACGACCCCGACTTCCGGCGGCGTTTCCGCCGGGAGATGGAGGCTGCCCGGCGGGTCAAGGGCGCGTACACCGCGGAGCTGATCGACGGCGACGCGGACGGCGCACCGCCCTGGCTGGCCACGCTGTACGTACCCGGTCCCTCGCTGGCGGAAGCTGTCGGCCGGGGCGGGCCGCTGCCGGAGTCCGCGGTGCTGTGGCTGATGGCCGGAGTCGCCGAGGCTCTCCAGGCCATCCACGGCGCGGGGATCGTGCACCGCGACCTGAAGCCGTCGAACGTCCTGCTCTCGTCCGACGGACCGCGCGTGATCGACTTCGGTATCTCGCTGGCCGCGGGCGTCAGTTCGTACACCGCCACCGGGTCCACCATCGGCACACCCCAGTTCATGGCTCCCGAGCAGGCGTCCGCGGGCGAGGTCACGGCGGCGACCGACGTGTTCGCGCTCGGCCAGACCGCGGCCTTCGCGGCGCTCGGTGAGCCGCTGTACGGGGATGGTCCCGCGGTCAGCGTGCTGTACCGGATCGTGCACTCCGAGCCCGATCTGTCGCTGCTGCCCGCCCGGCTCCGTCCGCTGATCGCCCGCTGCCTGGCCGCCGATCCGGCGGACCGGGCCACCCTCGCGGAGGTCGTGGAGTGGTGCCGGCAGCAGCTGGGCGAGGACGCCGACGCGGGCGCGGGGCCCACCGTCTGGCGAGAGGTCATGGGGCCGGAGGTGACGGTGCCGCCGCCGGTGCCCGTCCCGACGCCGGCGCACACGCTGCCGTTGGACGCCACGGAGCCGCGGCAGGTGCGCGACCCATGGGCGGCGCCGACGGGCTCGGGCGAGGAGGCGTCACGAAGACGCGGGGCCGGACTGGCCGTGGGCGTGGCCGTGACGGCGGCCGTGCTGGTCCTCTCTGTTCTGGCATGGACGGTCATGGACGCGACGGGTGTGTTCCGCGACCGGGCGGACAAGGGCTCGGATCGTACGGGCGCGTCGGCGGGGGCCGATCCGAGGAGCTCGGAGAGCGCGTCGGCGTCGTCATCGGCGTCAGCTCGGGGAGCCGGGAAGGCGTCGGGGACAGACGGCAGCGGAGCCGACGAGCAATCGGACAAGACTGGGGACACGGCGGGCGACACCCTCACCACTGCCGGGCCGGTGCGGGGCGAGCCCCACTCGGGGCAGTGGCTGGACGCGAAGGACTCACTGAGCTTCAGGGAACCGTTCCAGCGCAAGGACCGCGCGGGGGACATCCGTTTCACCTGCGCGAAGGACGCCGGGTGCGCGCTGGAGAGCGACACCAGCGTGTTCACCATGGTCTTCGGCGAACCGGGCGCGAATCTCGAAGAGTGCCGCAGCCTCACCAAAAGCCAGACGGAACATCACCTCCCGCTCGCCGCGGCGGCGTCGGGTACCGAGATCTGCGTCCGGCACCGCAACGGAGACATCGCACTGCTCGTGATCCAGACGAAGTCGACCGCGATGCCGGACGTCGCCTTTCTGTCCATGGACATGACGCTGTGGCGGCACACGGACTAGGTCGTGCGTGGAGGAGGGCCGGGCCGACCGGCACATGCCCAGAGGGACACGGAACAGGTCGGCCGGCCACTAGGTGCCACGCTGGTGAATCCGGGGCTCACCTGGATCCGCAGTAGTGGGACCGTGCCGTCCACATGTCGCTCGCTCACCGCCCGATGGTCAGCCGGTACGTCCGGGAGGCGTCCGCGAGGCCTGCCGTGCTGCGTGCCGTGATGGTGAAGCGGGATGTGCCCCGCGCGGTGGGTGTGCCCGTGATGCCTCCGGTGTCCTGGTTGAGGTGCAGGCCGTCGGGCAGGGCTCCCGCGGATATCTCGTAGCGGACCGTCGCAGGGGTGTTGGTGGTGACGCGCGCCCCGTAGAGGTGGTTGTGCTGTGCCGCGGGCAGGGCGTCTGCTGACAGGACGGGGGTCGGGGTGAGGACGCGTTCGGGCGTGCCGGTCGGGGTGCCGTCCGCATCGGTCTGCTGGAGGGACCATTCCTTGCCGGGGGTGACGACGTCGAGGTGCCAGTTCGTGGTCAGGTCCCGCAGCCGCGTGCGCTGTGCCTCGGTGAAGGCGCCGACGTTGCGGGCCGCTTCCCACTGCTTGATGGCGTCGAGGATGCGCAGTGCCTTCTCGCCGCCCGCGGTCAGGTCGGCGATGCCGCCCTGGAAGCCGACGCCTGCGTTCAGGCCCGCCGCGCGCGCCAGCTTGCCCTCGATGCTCACGAGCGTCTCGGACGACCTGAGGCTGATCCAGCCCAGCATTCCGGGAAGGAAGTTGGCGCGGTAGAAGTCGTTGTTGACGAGGACCTGGTTCCAGGAGGTGACACCGACCTCGCCCCAGCTGGCCCGGGTCAGCGCGTCCCAGGTGTTGGACGACATCCTGCTGGTCTCGGTGACGAAGCCGTCCTTGCGCCGGTTCTTCCTGTAGGTGCCGTTGATGAGGCGCGCCATGCCGTAACTGCCCCAGCCCGACTCCCCCGCGGACTCGACACCGTCGTACGAGTTGGCGCGGATGCCGGTGGTGTTCCAGGCGGTGGAGAGGCGGTCGGCGATCTCGTCGATGATGCCGATGCCGCCGATGGGACTGTTGTAGCTGTTGAGCAGGACGCGCGCGGCGGTGTCGCCGCCGGAGTGGGCGACGGCGGTCGAGCCCCACTGGGCGCGCTTGACGCCCGTCAGTTCCCACGTGTCTCCGGACCGG
This sequence comes from Streptomyces sp. NPDC090032, assembly GCF_044748025.1. Classification (NCBI taxonomy): domain Bacteria; kingdom Bacillati; phylum Actinomycetota; class Actinomycetes; order Kitasatosporales; family Streptomycetaceae; genus Streptomyces; species Streptomyces sp. NPDC090032. The sequence continues at coordinate 83,094 of NZ_JBIVFF010000019.1, forward strand.
GTGGCGGTCGCGTACTGCACGAACTCGTCGCCGATGCGCAGCATCTGGCCGTACGGGCCGCCGCCGAGGAGTGCGCCGGCGTCGAGGGCGAGGGTGGTGTCCGTCGCGGTGAGCGGGCGGGTGAGCCGCGCGCGGCCGCCGAGGGCGAGGCGCGGGTCGGCGGGGGCGGTGACGTAGGCGTCGTCGGTGGAGATGAAGTCGGAGATGGTGTGCACGCCGATGCGGACGCCGCCGGCCTCGGCGGCGCGCACGGCCGCTGTCGCACCGGCGTCGTCGCCGCCGAGCGAGGAGTCGAACTGGTAGTGGCCGGTGGTCTGCCAGGGGCCGACGGCGTTGGGCAGGGAGTAGACGCAGCTGACTCCGGCGGCCTGCGCGAGACGGGCCGCGTCCGGGATGCTCGCGGTCTTCAGGTCGTGGAACACGAGGAAGGACTCGCTGCTGGCCTGGGCCGTCTTCTGCCACTGGCCGTTCTGCGTGGGGTACGGCAGTCCTTCGGCGGCGGCGACGGCCGACAGGACGGTCGGGGTGAGGTCCGGCGCGGCGCCGAAGAGGGCGATGCGCGAGCCGGTCACGCGCCCCTGGTCGCCGGGCAGCGGGCCGACGGGGATGCGGTATCCGGCGCGGGTCCCGCGCGGGCGCTCCTTGGTGTAGTCGAAGGTGAAGGCGCGCAGCACGGAGCCCCAGGGGGTGCGCCCGGCCGCGCTCCACTCCTCGTGCGGGGCGACCTGGAGGTCGGACGGGTTGTCGGCGACCTCGCTCTCCCAGCCGAGGTTCTGGTACTCCTGGGGCCAGGCGCCCTCGGTGCGGTCGGTGAGCGGGCGCAGCCCGAGCGCGAACGCGTCGTCCCGTACGACGCCCACGCACTCGCCGACCGTCTGCGTCACGTTCGTCGCGAACGGCCCCCACAGCAGCGTCTGTACGTCCGCGCCGCGGGGGCTCTGGACCCGTACGGCTTCGAGCGTGGTGTACGTGTTCTTCGCCCGCACCTCCACGTCGACGGTCGCTCCCGCGGTGTCGTGGGTGAACCGCAGCAGGGAGTGGCCGGCGCGGGTGACGCGGGTCGGCCGGATCTGCTTGCCGTCGACGACGAGGCTGACGAGCGAGGCCGATCTGCCGTCGGCGGCGTACTCGTGACCGGTGCGGGTGTCGCGCAGGGAGACGACGGTGCCGGCCGAGTCGAGGCCGATGGAGAGGTGTCCCGCGGTGAGGGTGAGCGTGCCCTTGGTGTCCTGCGGCGCGAGCGCAGCTGACTGTCCGGCGGCGCCGGCGGGTGCGGTCGCGGTGATGCCCAGGCCCAGCGCCAGTGCGCCGGCTCCGAGGACCGTTCTTCGGGAGGGGTAGGTGCTCATGGCCTTCTCCTTCTTCCAGGGTGGTTCCGCGGTGGTCACAGGTCGGGGTGGGTGGCACGGACTACAGGCGCGCACGACCTGTCCCGTGCGCCGCGCGTGTTCCGCGGCGAAGACGATGCGGTGGGTGCCGCGGCTCTCCTGGGCGCCGGTCAGGAGCAGCTCGGGACGCCCTTGGTGCAGGGCCCGCAGGAACGCGGCCATCAGCCCTTCGTCACCGCAGCCGTGGCCCGCGGCGGAGGAGCCGCCGTTGTCCGTGTCGACGACGGTGCGTTCGTCGGTGGCGAAGTCGTAGATCTCGATGGTCCGGCCGTCTCCGGTGAGCTGGCCGCGCGTACCGAAGATCTTGGTGTGGCGGTTCTCCTGCGGGGTGAACGCGGTCAGCGTGAACGCGGCGGTGATCCCGCCCTCGTATTCCAGGTTCACCACCTGGTGGTCGACGACGTCGTTGTCGCTGCGGTACACGCAGAGTCCGTACGGTCCGGTGCGCAGGGCCTGGGTGACGGCCTCCTCGGTCAGTTCCTCGGCCGCGATCCTGGTGAAGTAACGCTTGGCGCCGCCCTCGCGCAGCCCCACCTGGTACAGCTTCTGTGCCGCGTAGGGGCAACTGCCCTGTACCAGTGGGCAGTCGAGGCAGCGCTCGGTCGAGCCGGCGGGCGCGTTCTCCGGCCGGAAGTGACACAGCGAACCGAACGAGGAGACGGCGTGCACGGGCCGTCCGACGATGTGGCTACGGTGCACGGATCACACTCGTTTCGGGCGGAAGTCGACGGCCGCGACGGACGGAAACGCGCCGGCGCCGGGCGGTTTCATTTCTGCTACCTGCGGTTTTATTTCTGCTACCTTCTGAAATAAAGCGGCTCGATAGTCCACCCGGACCACCACCACGTCAAGGGGGCCGATTCACATCGCTGCCACATCGGGGGCCGATTCCTCGCTGCTGCGCCGGTTCAACCAGGCCGCCGTGCTGCGCGCCCTGCACGCCGCCGCGGACACCGGATTGACCCTCACCGAGCTGGTCAAGGCCACCGAAGTCGCCCGCGCCACCGTAGAGAACGCGCTGACCGGTCTCGTCGAGCAGGGCCTGGCCGCGGAGGTCACCCCCGACCCCGACGCGCCCCGACTCCTGGGCCGCCCCGCCAAGCGCTACCGGTTCCGCGCCGAGTCCGGCTTCGTCCTCGGCCTCGACATAGGCGTCCACAAGGCGCTCGCCCTCGTCTGCGACCTGGCCGGCACCGTGCTCGGGGTGCGCCGCACCGCCTTGGGGCCCGACCTTTCACCGGGCCAACGCATCGCCTCCGCAAGGGCGTTGGGCCACCGGACGCTGCGCGGCGCCGGGCTCCAGACCGACGCCGTACGGGCCGTGGGCGTCGGCACCACCGGGATCGTCGACGCCGACCACACCGTCACGATCAGCTCCGTGCTGCCCGAGTGGCAGGGCACGAACCTCGCGTCCGCGTTCGAGACGACCTTCGGCGCACCCGTCGTCGCCGGCAACGACTCCAAGCTGGCCGCGCTCGGCGAGCGCTGGCGCGGCGGCGCCACCGACGCCCGCGACGTCGTCTACGTCCATGTGGGACGCCGCATCTCGGCCGGCATCCTGCTCGACGGCACCGTGCTGCACGGCCGGCACGGCGCGGCCGGCGAGATCGGCATGCTGCCCAGCTCCGGCTGGTACACCGCGCATCGGCGACTCCTGGACCGGTGGGGCACGCCCGAGCGGCTCTTCGACGCGGCGCGCTCCGACGACCCCGCGGCGATCAAGGCCCTCGACGACTTCGCCGCCGACCTCGTCCAGGGCGTCGCCGCCGTGGTCCTCACCGTCGACCCGGAGGCGGTCGTCATCGGCGGCGGTCTCTCCCGTGCGGGCGAACTCCTCCTCGCTCCCCTGCGCAGCCGCCTCGCCGAGCTCTGCCTCTTCCCCGTGACCGTCGTCGCCTCCCGACTCGGCGACGAGGCGGTGGCCCACGGAGCGCTCCGGCTCGCCCTCGACGGAGTGGAGAACCGCCTGTTCGCCATCGGGCACTGAGACCTCCTTCGACGCTGCACGCACGGCGACGCTCCTCACGCCCGCCCCTCAAGCCCGCCCCGCCACGCGCCGCGTGATGCCACGGCTACGGCTTCGCCGCCCCCGGACCCGCTCGGACACCGGCGGTGCGCGTGCGGGCACTTGCCCCCTACGTCGGACCTGCACTCAAGATTTTCCGACCGTTCACCGAGTGGGCAAAGTTACCTGCGAGAAACATGGGATGTGCGATGACGAATACATCCCCCCGCGGCCCGACCTCACCGAGTCCCAGTGGCTGGACCTGGACACGACCATCACCACCACGGGCCGCCCGGTACCCGCCGCCGGGGCCCCGTCCGCTCTGCTCGGCCGGCGCACCGTGCTGGGCGGCGCCGTAGCCGGGGCCGCCGCCCTGGCCGTGCTGCCGCAGACCGCAGCAGCCGCGCCGAGATCCAACACCACCGCCGATGCCCCGGTGGGCAAGTTCCCCTTCCCTCACCGGCCTGGCCCCGACTGCGAGTACGCCGTACTGCTGACCGGGGACGCGGGCACCGGCGACGACGTCCAGCACGCCGTGGCCACGGCCGCCAAGGCGATATGCCGCACCGAAGGCGTCTCGCTCGCTGTCGGCCTCGGCGACAACCTCTACGAGAACGGCCCGGAGTCCGCGCACGACGACGAGTTCGCGACCAAGTTCGAGCAGCCCAACGACGGCATCGACGTCCCGTGGCTGATGGTTCTCGGCAACCACGACTGCTCGGGCCTCATCCCCGGCAGCGGCGGCGACCCCTCGCGAGGCGACCGCGAGGTCGCCTACTCCACGACGTCGCGGCGCTGGCACATGCCGGCCCGCTACTACTCCGCCGCGCTGCCGTCGGCGGCGGGCTCGGACGTCCCGCTGGTCGAGTTCTTCGCCATCGACACCAACCCGGTCGCCTCGACCGTGGCCCAACTGGACCCGTACTTCTACTGGAACGGTCCGTACATGCGCGAGCAGCGCCGCTGGCTGGACTCCGCGCTCTCCGCCTCGCGCGCCACGTGGAAGATCGTGATCGGCCACCACCCGTACCTGAACAACGGCAAGCACGGCAGCGCCGGTTCCTACGACGGCTTCGTCATCGGCAACTACACCAGCGGCATCCACCTCAAGGAGCTGTACGAGGAGGTGGTCTGCGGACGAGCCGACCTCATCCTCTCCGGCCACGACCACACCCAGCAGATCCTGGAACCGACCGCGCGCAGCCGCGGCACCCGCCAGATCGTGTGCGGCACGGCCGGCAAGTCGGGCGACGGCAAGGCCCACGGCACCAACCCGGCACGCTGGCAGGACTTCTCGCACAACGGCTTCATGGTCCTCAAGGCATCAAAGAAGAGCCTCACGGTCGACGCCTACACCGTGGACGCGACGACGTCGGCATCGAACCTGGCCCACACCTTCACCACCACGTCCGCCCTGACGGCGACCCGCTGAGGTCCCCGGGCTCGCCATGCCGGGCCACCGCACCCCGGGAAAACTCCGGGGTGCGGGAGGGCGTGCACGAGCCCGCTCCGATCCGCCGACCACGCCGGCCAGTCGTCCGTGCCGCTCAGTCTGAGGCTTCCCCTCCCGGTCCTTTGGGCTTGTGGGCGAAGAAGAAGCCTTGCCGGCCTTGCCGGGGCTTCTCGCTCTCGTCGGGTTCACGGATCATCTGGGCATCCATGACGAGGCCGGCCTCGCTCATCAGTCCAGACACGCGTTCAGGAGACATCCAGTAGACATCGAGCGACAACTCGTGGCCGTACGCCTGGTCCAACTGCCGTCGCCGGTCCCCCACCTTGAACGCCAGGAGCATGTGGCCGCCCGGGGCCAGCACCCGGAGACACTCGTCGAACACGGTCGGCAGCAGCTCCGGTGGGGTGTGGACGGTCGAGTACCAGGCGACGATGCCGCCGAGACTGCCGCCTGCCAGGTCCAGAGAGGTCATCGATCCCTCTTCGAATCGAAGACCGGGGTGCGTCCGGCAGGCGACCTCGACCATTTCGGGCGAGAGGTCGATGCCGAATGCGTCCACCCCGAGTGAATGGAGGTGGGCCGTGATGCGGCCGGGGCCACAGCCGAGGTCGGCCACCGGCCCGGTGCCTGCTTCCTGTACGAGTTCGGCGAACGCGGCGAGCATCGCGCGGTCCAACGGTTTGGCGCTCAACTCGTCACGAAGGAGCTTCTCGTAGTCGACGGCAACGGCGTCGTAGGCCGCCCGAGTGGCTTGCAGGTAACTCGTCTCAGTCATGGTCGACGACGCTAGTCCCGGCCAGCCCCGCCAGGGCCATAACAAGTGCGCGCAGACAACTAATTGGCCGCCCGGCGAGCGAGACCGGTCTCGGTCATGATGCGCTCCACCGTGGCCTGGAGCCCGCTGTCCGGGCCGATGACAGTCTCCAGGCCGCCCGGCAGTAGGTCGCGCTGCCGGTACCACTGCCACAGATGTTGATCGGTGACCTCGGCCAGATACTCCGCATCGGCTTTCGAGGCATGCCGAGCCAGCGTCTCCTCGATCGGGATGTCGAGGTAGTAGCAGCGCGACACGCCCCGGTGGTCGCCGACCAGGCCCGCAAGCATGTCGCTGTAGCGGTCGGCGTACAGGATGCCCTCGACCACCACGTGATAGCCGGCATCGAGAGCGTAACGGGCGGTCAGGTCGATCAGCCCGACGTTTGCACCGCCGGGAACGTCCCGCTCCCGCAGCACGACCCGCCTGAGATTGTCCTGCCCCACGAGGGCCAGGCCGCGCCCATAACGCTCCCGGATTCCGGCCGCCACCGACGACTTGCCCGAGGCCGAGTTCCCCCGCACGATCACGAGCCGGGTCTGTTCACTTCCCACGATCACCCTCAGCACGATAGCGACGCCCACTGACATCGGTCGCTGGACTATTGGACGTCGCTCAGCCTCGATCAATGCGCGGGCGACGTACGCCACTCGCACTAGGCAGCCCCGGTAGAACGCCACCAGCCACGGGAGCCGGCCCAGCGTCGCGTCGCGCACGTCCCTTCCACGCCGCGTTCACCTCCGCGCCCACCCTCGACGTGCAGGTGCCGAGCTGCCCCGAGTGGACGCTCTTCGATCTGGTGCAGCACATGGGCGAGAGCCACCGCTTCTGGGCCGCCACCGTCGCCGCAGGGCCTGCCGCCACTCCGCCGGCCAAGTCCGCGTCGAAGGACGTCCTGGGTTCGCCTCGGGAGCGCGAGGCACTGCTGGCCTGGCTGACCGCGTCGACGCAGCAGCTGCTGGACGCACTGCGGGAGGCCGGCCAGGATCGCGGTTGCTGGACGTGGTGGGGTACGTCGCAGACGGCCGGTGCCGTCGCTCGGCACCAGCTCCAGGAGATCTCGCCGGATACCTACGACGCCCAGATCACCGTGGGTACCCCGCAGCCGCTCCCGGACGAGGTGGCACTCAACGGTGTCGACGAGTTCCTGTCCACCTGCTCCGCAACGACAAGTCCCTGGCCGCACACGCCCGGTGCCGTCGACCTCCACGCGACCGCGGGCCGCTCCTGGCGCCTCTCGGTCTCCGCCGGCGGCGCCCGGATCACCCGTCTCCCCACGCCCGGCACAATGCCCGCACCGCTGCCGGCGAGGCCCCGGACGCAGCCGACGCCTCACTCCGGGGCACGCACGGCCTGCGAGCTGGTACTCGCCCTGCACGGGCGTACTCCGGTGGACTCCCTCGAACTCGAAGGCGACCGGCATCTCGTCGACCTCCTCCAGGCCTGGGACCCCGACGAGTAGGGCGTGTCGATGCACCACATCCATGGGGCATCCAGCGCTGGGAAGGCCGCCCGCCTGCGTGTTCTTCAGCCCGCGTGGAGGATCCGAAAGCGATCGGGTTTCGCCGGGTCTCGATCAACGACTTGAACGGGCGGCCAGGTCCACTGCCAGACGCTGATGCCTGGCGTGCGGGAGAACTGGATCTGTCCTCGGGTGCCTTCGACTGCTACGCGCGGCCAGGATCCGGCGATGCCCGCCCGGTCCACCCCGTGCGAACGCAGCACATCGGCGAGGACGGCGACCGTGTCATAGCCCTCGAAGGCGACGAAGGAGGGCGCTTCGCCCAGCTGCTCGCGGAGGGCCGTCTCGACTCGTGCACCGAGAGGGCTCAGGCGCTCGGGCAGGTAGCGCAGGAACGGGATCCCGGCGCCGTCGTCGCCCAGCAACGCCGCCCATTCGGCGAGCTCCGGTTGCCCCGCCGGAGCACCGATCAGCATCTCGGCGAGGCGCTGGTCGTGGCGGACGGACTTGACGATCGACACGGCCGGCTCCGGATGGCCGACCAGCAGAAGGAGCGCTGTGGCGCGATGCTCGGCGAGTTGGTCACACACCGCCGCGGGGTCGAGCTCTTGCATGTCGAGTTCGACGACGGTGCCACCGCGTGGAGCGAGGTGGTCCCGGAGAATGCGGGTCCCAGATGCCCAGTAGACACTCGGCTGGACCGCTACGGCGACTCGGCTGTGGCCCGCGCCGAGGAGGAAGTCCGCGTAGGTCTGCCAGCCGCGGGACTGCGGCGGGGCGAGGCGCGCGACCCATTCCGTCGGCTGTTCAGTGAGCGCGTCGAGCACCGCTGACGAGCAGAGGAAGGGCAGGCCGAGGGCATCGGCCCTGGCAGCAGCGGTGCGAGCGACGACGCTGTGATACTCCCCCGCCAAGGCAGCCACGCCCAGACGAGCCAGTTCGTCCACGGCCGCCGCGGCCCGCTGTGGATCAGCCGCGGTGTCCCGGACCACCAGCTCGAGTGGTCGTCCGCCGATCCCGCCGTCGTCATTGACCTCGCGGACGGCCAACTCGAGTCCAGCGAGCAGGTGTTGGCCTGCCCCGACCCAGCCGGGGCGAGTGAGCGGAACGAGAGCACCGATCCGGACGGCTGATTCGTCAGTACGGCCCGTTCCCGCCGGCGATGGTGGCGTGCTCATTGGTTGGTGTCTCCCAGGTGGCGATTCGGTCGCAGTTGCCCGGATCGCGGAGTGAACGGTGGTCAGGTGGCGGGCGGCAGCGACAGCCAGTGCTGCCAGGTGATGTCGCGGCCCACATAACGGGGCTGCTGGAAGGGCCAGTTGACCGTGATCCACTGAGGCACCAGCGCGTCGAGCGCGCGCTCCGCCTCGCTGTCGACGAGGTCGTCGACGACCCACCAGGAAATCTCGCCGTCGGAGCCGGTGCGCTCGGGCGGGTCGATGTAGACGCAGCCGAGGATCGCCGTCTCCTCCTCGTCCAGCAGTGCGTAGTTGAAGGACTGGTGCGCGGCTATCTCCTTCTCGTGGCGCAGCAGGTCGAGGCGGTCCTCTTCATAGGTCATCGTCTCCATGGGCCATGACCAGGCCGGACCGAAGATCTCCCACAGGCGCTCCTGGGAGCCCATCACGGCGGGGTAGTCGAGCGGGGTGTCCGCCTCGCGGATCGGCCGCAGGTGGAGCGCGGTCCGGGGCACGGGTACGTGGACGGGGTGGACGAAGTCATCCGGCAGCCAGCTCATAGGGCGAGGCTACAACCCGCTGGTGCGGGGTGGTCCACACGGCGTAGGTGGCCGTCGGACCGAATTCGCCGATCCGAGGTCGTTCAACCGATCTTGAGTTCGTTCAAGGTGAAGACAGTTCCTCCAGCATCTGCCGCTGGCGGCGGTGGCCGATCGTCTCGTAGCCGAAAACGGTGACGAAGGGGGCCAGCATCACGATGAGGAGGCACGCGGCGATGGCGACTCCGGCCGCGGACAGGAGTACCGCCGCGAGCAGTACCGCCAGCGTGAGCGAGATCAGCAGCATCTGGAAACCCTCGGTCGCGGACAGCAGCAGCGCGTGGAGGAGATACACCATCAGCAGGAACAGGCCTACCGGGACGGCCAGGGACAGCACCACGGTGACATCGGTGATCTCCGAGTGGTGCTCCAGTTGCAGGCCGGCCACGTGCAGGCCGGCTCCCGCACCGGCCACCCCGATGAAGAGCGGGATGTGCCCGTAGCCGAAGAGGTATCCGCGGCTGCGGCGGTGCACGAGGATGTCGCCGAAGGGGGTGGCGAAGTACACCCACCACATGCCGAAGGTCAGTCCGACGCCGGCGACGACCACGGCGATCGCGTTGCCGCTCCACTGCGTCCCGTCCGCACCGCCGAGAAGCTCGCCCGAGGACGCGACGGTGCCGACGACTCCCTCCCCGAGGACGATGATGGCGAACAGGCCGTACCGTTCCGCGACATGGTGCGGGTGCCAAGGGGTGCCGCCCGCGTATCCCTGGGTGAGGACAGGCAGTGCGAGTTCGAGGGCGCCGAGCACGATGAAGGCGACGAACACCGCGGTGAGCGGCAGATGCGTGAACGCGACCACGACCCAACCGACCTGAACGATCACCGTCCAGCGGATGTTGGCCCTTCCGACGTCCCGGAATTCAGGGGACTCCCGGGCCGCGCGCCGCCACTGCAACACCATCGCGATCCGCATCACGACATACCCGAGCACCATCACCCTCAGTTCGAGGTGTTCGCCCTCGTCGACCGAGTGGAACATCGCGGGCAGGCCGAGCGAGAACACGACGACGCCGATCATCTGGATCATCGTCAGCGCCCGGTAGAGCCAGTCGTCCGTACCGAACGCCGAGGCGAACCAGCTGAAGCTGATCCACGCGACACTGATCGCGAACATCGCCAGCACGAACGCGGTGACCGCCGGTCCGGGATGCCCCTCGGCGAACAGCTCGGCGAAGTCGGAGGCGGCGGTTCCTACCGCGACCACAAACGTCAGGTCGAACAGCAGCTCCAGCGGCGAGGAGACCCGACCGGGTTCTTCCGGATCGCGGCCGGTCATCGGCACCCGGCTGTGTGCCAGGTTGCCGCCGGCACCGTGCGTGTGGGGGGCGTCGCTCATGCTGAGCATGATGCCGCATGGGTGCGCGTCGAGCTGAGAGATACGGTCGGCATGGGCATCGGCGTCGGCGTCACCCAGCCCCCGAACGCGTCACCTCAGCCGGCCAGAGCCTTGCCGAACGCTCCCGAACTCTGCTGCACACCGCTGCAGTTGGCGAGCGGGTCGTCCGACGAAGTGTCGGCGGAGGAGCACTCCTGGTCACGGAACGTGGACCACATGGAGACCCACGCAAGACCCTCTTTCTCCGCGAAGGCACGCAGTTGGGCGGCGTCGGAAAGGGTGAACGTCTCGTTGTCGATGTCGTTCGTGCCGAGCATCGGCGTCACTGCGAGTCCGCGCCAGGCGTTCCTGTCCGACAGCCCGAAAATGTCCGCGAGTTGGGCGTGCGCCGCCTTGGCCGACGTAATGGCGTAGTCGCCCATGTCGCCGGTGTACGACGTTCCGTAGTTCATCGTCATGATGTTGACGCTGGACACGTTCACACCCTGGTCGTTGGCCGACTCGAGGAGCGCCACGCTGTCCGCGTCCAGGCCCGAGGGCATCACGGGAAGAGTGAAGGACACCTTGAGGCCGGTGTGCTTCTTCTGCAAGAGGGCGATCGCCTTCGAGCGCAGGGTCACCGAGTCGGAGTCCTTGAGCGCATCGCCCTCGATGTCGAAGTCGGCCTCGGTGGCGCCCGCGGCATCGAGCGTGGCGGCGTAGGCGTCGGCCAGAGCGGACGCGCTGCCGCACGTCTCAGCCAGTTCCTTGCCGGATGCCCCGCCGAAGGAGACGCGCAGGGTCGCGTCGCCGGATGCCTTGAGTGCCGAGATCCGCTGCTTCACCTTCGCGTCGCCTATGGCGTGCGTGCCGTTCCACGTGGGTGTGCAGGAGCTGCCGTCCGCGATGGCGAAGGCCAGGTTGTACGCGGAGGGGGTCCCGGCCGCGTCCAGGTCGGAGGCGGTCGTGGCGCTGACGTAGGGGGCGAACGGGCTGGACGAGGAGGGTGCGGTCGCGCCCGGTGATGGCGCACCGTGCGGTGACGCGTCGGCCGAGTCCGAGCCCGAGTTCCCCGATGAGCACCCCGCGCAGGTCGCTGCCGCCACCAGCGACACGATCGCGGCGGCCGGCCTCCCCAGAAGATTCCTCATCGCGTATGCACCCATTTCTTTCGGTCTTGTCCCGGTACTGAAACACGGAAGCCTGTGATCCAGGTGTCAGCAGGTACATCACAGGGAACTGAGGGCGTTCTCAGGGGGCACACAGGAATGACTGGGAGTTGCCACATGAAGAGCGTCTAGCGTCCCGGGAATGCATTTCGATTCCTCCGTCGAAAACCGTGCCGCTGGGCGCGGAAGCCACCGCAAGCGTGGCAAAGGGTCCGAAGAGGGCCCCGTCTTCGTCGACAGCTCCGGACGCCGGGCCAAGCTGCTGCGCAGGTTCGGCCTTGCCGTGGTCGTCGCCTGCCTCGGCTACGCGGTCGTCCTCGGTCTGTCGTTCATGGGGTGGGGTGTGTCCGTGAGCACGACGGACCTGCTGCCCTTCGGCGGTGGAGGTGGCGGTGGAGGTGCCGGGGGCGGCGTCGGTCGTGGTCCGGCCGGCGCCGGGTACGGCTTCCCGGGCGGCGCCGGTCAGCAGCAGGCCACGCCTCCGGCGATCCGCCCGTCCCTCTCGCCCAGTCCTTCGCTGCCCGTCCCCTCGGTGTCAGCCACCGCCGACGCCCGCTGACGCGCAGGTTAGGGAAAACATGACTCGCACCACCTCCGCGCGGCGCCGTCGCCGCGCCGCTCCCTCCCGCTTCGAGCGCGCCGGGCGTCGAGCCGCCGCCCTGCAGCGCCCACGCGTCGTTCTCGCGCTCGTTCTCGTCCTGGGACTCGTCAGCGTGATGATGCTCGACGGATATCTGCGGTCCGAGGTTCTGGGCGACCACCGCGTCCGCACCGGCGCGTCCTACGACAAGGTGCCTCAGCGCATTCTCGACGGTGGCCCGATTCTGACCTCGACGAACGGGTCCATGCGGACGCAGTCCGTTCCGAAGAAGACCATCGTGCTCACCTTCGACGACGGTCCCGACGCCACGTACACCGAGAAGGTCCTCGAGATCCTCGCGGACAATGACGTGCACGGCACGTTCTTCCTCGTGGGTTCCATGATCGCCCGGCACCCCGGCATCGTGAAGGACATGGTCGGCCAGGGGAACGAGGTCGGTCTGCACACCTTCACCCACGTCGACCTCTCCTACCAGAGCGACGCGCGCGTGGCGCGCGAACTCACCCAGACCCAGCTGGCGTTGGCGGGAGCGGCCGGCATCACCACGAAGCTGGTGCGCGCGCCCTACTCGTCCGAGGCCGCCGCGATCGACAACTACAGCTGGCCGGTCTACAAGAAGCTCGGCGCCATGGGCTACACCAGCGTCTTCGTCGACACCGACAGCGACGACTGGAAGCAGCCGGGCGTCTCGGAGATCGTCCAGTGGGCGACGCCGAAGAAGAGCAAGGGCGCGTCGGTGCTCTTCCACGACGCCGGTGGCAACCGTGACCAGACGCTCAAGGCACTGCCGAAGTACATCAAGAAGATGAAGGCGAAGGGGTACACCTTCACGACAGTCAGCGGAGCCATGGCCAAGACCGCGGCACAGGCCGGCTCCGCGCAGGACGATTCCGCCCAGCCCGGCGAGGAGCAGCGGTCCGGTCAGGTCCCGGGCGGCGCGGCCCGGCAGGGCACGGGTATCCCGCCTTCCTCCGGGACGAACCCTCCGGGCAGCACCCTGAACGTCGAACAGGCCGCCCACGCCGAAGCCGCCGGCACCACCCTCTACGAAGGGAAGGCGCTCATCGCGGCGGTCGCCCTCGCCGAGTGGACGGTGCCGGCGCTGGCCGTCTTCCTCGCGGTCGTCGGAGTCGCGGTCATGGCGCGATTCGCGATGATGCTGGTCCTCGCGAGGCGCCACTACCGGCAGCGCAACAAGCGCCGGTTCAGCTGGGGGCCGCCCGTCACCAGGCCCGTGAGCGTGATCGTCCCCGCGTACAACGAGAAGGAGTGCATCGCCAACACCCTCAAGTCCCTCGCACAGAGCACGCATCCCATCGAGATCATCGTCGTGGACGACGGCTCCACGGACGGCACGAAGGAGATCGCCGAGTCCCTCGGCCTGCCCAACGTGCGGGTGATCCGGCAGGAGAACGCGGGCAAGCCCGCGGCGCTCAACAACGGTGTACGCAACGCCAGTTACGACATCGTCGTGATGATGGACGGCGACACGGTCTTCGAGCCGGACACCGTCCGGCAGCTCGTGCAGCCCTTCGCCGCCCCGGACATCGGCGCGGTCGCGGGCAACGCCAAGGTCGGCAACCGCAACACCGTCATCGGTGCCTGGCAGCACATCGAGTACGTGATGGGCTTCAATCTGGACCGCCGTATGTACGACCTGCTGCGCTGTATGCCCACCATCCCCGGAGCGATCGGAGCGTTCCGGCGCCAGGCCGTCCTCGAGGTGGGCGGCATGAGTGAGGACACCCTCGCCGAGGACACCGACATCACGGTCGCGATGCACCGCGCCGGATGGCGCGTGGTGTACCAGGAGCACGCACGGGCCTGGACGGAGGCGCCGGCCTCGCTCAAGCAGCTGTGGAGCCAGCGCTACCGATGGTCGTACGGCACCATGCAGGCGCTGTGGAAGCACCGCAAGTCCCTGGTGGACAAGGGACCTTCGGGCCGCTTCGGGCGGGTGGGGATGCCGCTCGTGGTGCTCTTCCAGATCGTCACGCCGGTCTTCGCACCGCTGATCGACCTCTTCACCGTCTACTCGATGATCTTCGTGGACTTCAAGGCGTCCCTGCTCGCGTGGCTCGCCGTACTCGGCATCCAACTCGTGTGTGCCGCCTACGCGTTCCGCCTCGACGGAGAGAAGTACCGCTACCTGTGGATGCTCCCGCTCCAGCAGATCGCGTACCGCCAGATGATGTACCTGGTCCTCATCCACTCCTCCATCACCGCTCTCACGGGTGGCCGGCTGCGCTGGCAGAAACTCAAGCGCACCGGCGAGGTCGGGACTCCGACGGGGGTGGGGCGGTGACCTCGCAGGCACAGGGCAATCGCCACAGAGCCGCCCGCCGAACGCGCGGAACCACTGAAGGGACGCAGGGCCTGGATCAGGACACCGCACTTCTGCGGGTGACCGAACCGGACCGGGAAACCGTGCCCGAACGATCTGCGCCCCGGGCAGGCGGCCGCGACCGCTACTTCGACACGCTGCGCGCCCTCGCGCTGATACGCGTCGTGGCCTACCACACCTTCGGCTGGGTGTGGGCGGGCCTCGTCTTCCCCTCCATGGGCGTCATGTTCGCGCTCGCCGGCTCGCTGATGGCCAAGTCCCTTGAGCGGCCTGCCCTTTCGGTGATCAGAAGCCGGATGCGACGGCTGCTGCCGCCCTTCTGGCTCTGGGGACTCTTCGTCGTCCTAGCGATGCTGCTGCACGGCTGGATGCCGGGGTGGCAGGTCGTGTACTGGGTGGTCCCCCTCGGCGACCCGCCGGGTAACAGCTGGGGCATGCAGGCCTGGGAGATCCTCTGGTACCTGCGCGCCTACCTGTGGTTCGTCATCCTGTCGCCACTGCTCCTCAAGGTGTTCCGGTGGGCGCCCGTGGCGGTGCTCCTCGCTTCGGTCGCGCCGATCGTGGTGCTCCAGTTCGTATGGCAACCGCCGGACAACCGGTTCGGCAGCGGTCTCCTCGACTTCGCCACGTTCCTGTTCTGCTGGCTCGTCGGCATCGCGCACCGTGACGGCGTCCTGGCCCGGCTGCGCCCGGGACCCGTCGTCGTACTGTCCCTCGCCGCCCTGGCCTACGGTGCCTGGTTCGCCCTCACCCACCAGGTGGAGTACGGGAGTTACGACCTGGACGACATCCCGCTCGCGCAGGCCTTCTGGTCGGCCGGGTTCGTGACACTGCTGATGTACTCGAAGGCGTACTTCGAGGTCGACTTCGCGTGGCTGGCCCGCTTCGAACGGCTCGACCGGATCGTGTCGGTCTTCAACGCGCGGGCGATGACGATCTACCTCTGGCACGAGATCGCGCTGATCCTCGCGGTGCCGCTCATCGACCGGTTCTGGAACGTGCCGGCGTTCGAGAAGTACCTGCCGCTGGAGAGCCAGTGGTTCATGTTCGGTGTCGGCTGGGTGCTGATCGCCGTGGCGATCCCGCTGGTGGGGTGGGTGGAGGACGTCGCGGCGAAGCGACGGCCTCGACTGTTGCCCTGAACTCAGGCCTGGACTTCTCGGGATCGGTCTCTGATCTCGGGGAGTTGCCGGAAGCCGGCTGACGCGTAGGTGGCGACGGCGGCGACGTTGAGGCTCGGGGTGCAGACGATTGCGCTCGACGAGCCCAGCTGCTGGAGTGCGGCGGCCGCGGCGACGGTGATGGCCTTGCCGTAGCCGTGGCCGCGGTGGTCCGGGTGCACGCCCAACGGCTCGAGCAGGCCGGGCTTCCCCGCACCGGCCGACCAGACCGTCACCGCCGCCACCGCGTTGCCCAGGTCGTCGTGCGCGACCAGACAACGGGCGTCGGCGTACGCCGGTCCGCCCGCCATCGCGTGCCAGCGCTCGTCCGTGAACGTCGGCTTCCCGAATGCTGCCCGCTGTACGGCGGTCCGCACGTGCGCCTGATCCGGCCCGATCACGTCGATCCGCACGCCCGCGTCAGGCACCCGCTGCGTGAGGTCGCGGCGCAGCGGCGTCCACGGCTCGGCGCTTTTCCAGCCGTGCTCGAACAGCAGATCTTGGATCAGTGCGCCCACCGGTGCTTCGATGGACGCCGTCCCCTTGGTGAACACCCCGCGCTCCGGCCCGGTCACGTCCTCGACCAACTGCTGTGCCAGCTCCTCGTCCTGCTGGGCGTCCGGCGCGATCGTCAGCCGCAGCAGCTCGGGCCCGTCCAGCAGCCCGACGGCGAGGATCCGTCCGTCCCGGCGCCACGTCCGGACGGCCGCGGCCGTCGCCTCGGCGCCGAACCGCCAGAACCAGCCCAGGTCCCCCGGATGCAGCTGCATCGGTGCCCCGTCGTACTGCCACTGGCGCAGCACACCCACAGCCTCGCTCAGCCCGTCAACTCCCGGCTTGCGCAACACAATCGCCATACCTCGATCACACACCACCGCACCGCCGACGCGCATCCGTTTTCCGGCCGGCCACGTTCAGCCCAGGAGCAGGGACCTCGGCTGGGCCGAGAGGGCCTGGTCGAGGACGAGGGAGGCCGCCCCGATCGCGGCCACGTTCTCGCCCAGTGTGGTGGAGGCGACGATCGTGGCGTGGGACGCTCTGACGAACGGGGACCTGGCCACCATCGGCTCGATGGTGGCCAGGAGACGGTCGCCGAGCACGTGCCAGGTCGGTCCACCGAAGACGATGGTGTCGACGTCTAGGAGTGTTGCCGCAGCGCACACGGGTGACGCGGATGACTACGTCGCCGGAGCGGCCATCGCGGGATTCATCCGCGTCGCCGACACGATGCTCGCTCAGGGCATCAACTGATCCGTACGACTCCGTGCGACCACTGAGCACGTCGCCGTCTTCAGCTGAGACGGCGACGTGCCGTGGGGCAGCGGTCGGACTCGGCTTCACGGCACCGGCTTGCACGCGCCCGGCCTTCACGGCTCGGCCGGGCAGGGAGATCTTCGCTCACCGGGAGAAGGGCGACACCCTGCACGCCTACGTGGGACTGTCCGAGCCGCAGGAATGGTTCGCCGCCATCGACTTCACCGATGCCGAGGTGGCCACCGCCCGGATCGTGCAGGAGTTCGGCGGCTGGGCGCCGGAGCTCACCGCGCTGATCACCGACACCGACATCCCTCCGGTCCTGCGCCCCCTCCACGCCCTGCCGACCGGGCACCGGTGGGACCGGGTGCCGGGGGGGGTGACCCTGCTCGGCAACGCGGCGCACCTCGCCGCCCCGAACGGCGAGGGCGCCAACCTGGCCATGCTCGACGGCGCCGAGCTCGGCAGGGCCCTCGCCGCGCACCCCGACGACTTCGAGGCCGCCCTCACCGAGTACGAGCAGGCCATGTTCGCCCGCAGCGCCGAGGCCGTCACGTTCGAAGGCGCCGAGGTCCACGAGATCGACTCCGAAGACAACACGGCCCGGGCCATGCTGAAGATGTTCACCAAGCTGGGCCGGTAGGCGACTTGAGGCTCGACCGGCGGACAGTTGCGCGGACGGCAGCTCGACGCCGCCACCGCCGCCGGGTGCCACGGGAACGCGGCGCATCGGGAGCGGCGGGTGGCCGGCCGTCGTCCCCGGGCCGAAATCCGCCGAGCAGCCCGGCATGATCGTCCGGACAAGTCTCAGGGAGTGTCCGCGGAGGCTTTCCAGCCGTTCTCGAGCAGGTCGAAGGCCGCGTCGACGGCTTGCTCGGGATCGCCGGCGCGGTCGGCCAGGGCCGAGGCTTCGAGTGCGAAGCGCGCGAGCGCGGCGCAGCGCAGGTCGTCGGCGCCGGTCTCTTCGGCGATGACCTGCGCGAGAGCGCCCTGGTGGCGGATCCACATGCGGTGGGCGTACTCGTCCAACGCGGGCGTGTTCCGTACGAGTTCGACGAAGGAGGCGAACCGGGGGTCGTCGGAGTTCCTGTCGCCGCTGCGTGTCCGCTTGATGTACGCGCACAAGGCCTGCGGGACGGACTCCTCGGGTGCGCGGTCGCGTACGGCGGCGACGAGGTGGGCCTCCTGGTCCGCTTCCTCGTCGAAGACCAGGGCCTCCTTGCCGGGGAAGTGCTTCAGCAGGGTCGTGGTCGACACGTCGGCCGCTTCGGCGATGTCCCGGAGCGTCACCTGGTCGTAGCCGTGTTCCAGGAACAGGCTCAGGGCCGCGTCCGCCAGGGACTGGCGGGTGGCGGCCTTCTTCCGCTCGCGGCGGCCGATGGTTGCAGTCATGTTTGGATCATACCTTAAGTTGCTCGACTAACTTAGTTGTGTCGTTGCACTTTTTGGGTGAGCGTGCTTTTGTGATCGAGGCGACCGGCCCCGTCATGCCGTCAGCCCGTCATGCCGCAGATCACCGAACCATCGAGACCTCCGGAGTAAGTCATGAGCACTGACATTCCACGTATCGCGATCATCGGCGCCGGTCCCGGCGGCCTGATCTGCGCTCGCATCCTCCAGCGACGCGGCATAGCGGTCACCGTCCACGACCTGGACGTCTCACCCACTGCCCGAAATCAGGGTGGCACCCTCGACATGCACCCCGACTCGGGCCAACACGCCCTGCGCGCAGCCGACTTGTGGGCCGACTTCCGGAGGCTGGCACGGCCCGAGGGCCAGCAGATGCGCTTGGTCGGCCGCGACGGCCAGGTCCTCTTCGACGCCGTCCCGCCACAGGCCGACACCACGGACGGCAATCCCGAGATCGACCGCGGCCAGCTGCGCGACATCCTGCTGGACACCCTCGCCCCTGACACCGTCCAGTGGGGCCACAAGCTGGAGAAGGCCGAGCCGCTCGGGGGCGGCACCCACAGGCTGCACTTCACGAACGCCACCACCATCGAGACCGACCTCGTCATCGGCGCCGACGGCGCCTGGTCACGCGTACGGCCCCTGCTGTCCGACGCCACACCCGTCTACACCGGCGTCACTTTCGTCGAGACCGGCCTCGACGAAGCGGACACCCGCCACCGCCGTCTCGCCGAACTCACCGGCAACGGCACCATGATGGCCCTCGACAACAACCAGGGGTTCGTCGCCCAGCGCAACAGCAGCGGCCACATCCGCATCTACCTGGGCATGCGCACCGACGAGGACTGGCACCAGCAGGCCGGCCTCGACCTGGCCGACACCCACGCCGTACGGCAGTTGCTGCTCAAGGAGTTCGCCGGCTGGAGCGACAGCCTGACCGGCTTCATCAGCGACACCGACTGCGGATACACCAACCGTCCGCTGTACGCCCTGCCCGTCCCCCACACCTGGTCCCACACCCCCGGCGTCACCCTCCTCGGCGACGCCGCCCACGTCATGTCGCCCTTCTCCGGCATGGGCGCCAACCTCGCCATGCTCGACGGCGCCGACCTCGCGCACGCCCTCTGCGTCCAGCCCACCATCGACGACGCCATCACCGCCTACGAGAACGCGATGCTGCCCCGCTCCACCGAAGCGGCGGAAGGAGCCGCCGAAGGACTCGACAGCGCCTTCGCCCCCGACTCCGCCGAACAGACCCTCGCCCACATGACGGCACACCACTGACTCCTGCGAGAGCACCCGAACGTGAAGACCGAACCGAACCGAACCCCCACCCCCACCACCAGCCCCTGACGGCGGGCCCCTACAGACTGCGCTGCCAGGTCTGGCCGACGAGGTCGTGGCCGAAGCTGTGGTGGGGCTCTTCGTCGACGAGCTCGAAGCCGTGTTTCTGGTAGATCCGCCGAGCCGAACCAAGCACGTCGTTGGTCCACAGGGTGATCGCCTCGTACCCGGCATCCCGCGCGAACGTCAGGCACTCCTCGACCAGGCGCGCTCCCAGTCCCAGGCCGCGTGCGTGCGGGTCGACGAGCAGCAGGCGCAGCTTCGCCGTCCGGTCGTCATGGCGGACGCAGAAAATGCAGCCGGCCCGCGCTCCGTCGACCTCGGCGATCCAAGCCGACTGCGGACCGGGGTCCTTCTCCTCGGCGTAGTCGGCGACGATCCGGCTGACCAATGTCTCGAAGCCGGCGTCCCAGCCGAATTCCCGGTCATAGAACTCACCGTGCGCCATCACCACCCAGCCCAGGTCGCCGGGCCGGCCCAGCGGCCGGACAACCACGTCACGCTGCGCCATTTCGCCCTCGCCTCCCGCCTCTGTCTCACTGAAACGACTGTTTCAGTAGACTAACGCGATGAGCCGATCCGCCCCAACCCCCTCACCCCCCTCACCGCGACGGCAGGAACTGCTGGAAGCGGCGTACGCCTATGCCCTGCGCAGCGGCCTGGGCGAGCTGTCCCTGCGTCCGCTGGCCGAGGAGATCCACTCCAGCCCGCGCGTACTGCTCTACCTGTTCGGCAGCAAGGACGGCCTGATCCGCGCCCTGCTCGCGCGAGCCAGAGCCGACGAACTCGCACACATCCAGCAGGTCCACGCCTCACAGGACGGGTCGCAGGGGCTTCAGTCGGTCGCTCGGGAGCTGTGGCGATGGCTTTCCGACGAGGCTCACCGCGGGCTTCTGACGTTGTGGGTCGAGAGCTACGCCCGTTCCCTCATCGAACCCGACGGCCCGTGGGCCCGCTTCGCCCGCGACACGGTCGGCGACTGGCTGGCGCTGCTCGCCTCCAGCCAGTCCGCCGCGCTGCGTGACACCGAGGCCGCTCTCACCCAGCGCACCCTCGTACTCGCGGTCCTGCGGGGCGCGATGCTGGACCTGCTCGCCACCGGCGAGACCGCGCGCACGACCTCGGCGGTGCACCGGCAGCTGGACGCGTTGGGGTGACACGGGCGGCCGGCCGCGACCTGACGCCTGGGCACGGCGCGCTCACCGCTCGCGCTCCTGCCGTCAGCAGAGCTTGTGTGCAGCACTCCCACACGGCACACCACCCTGCCCCGACCGTGTGCTCAGGCGGTGTGCGCCTGCACCGCGTCGATGATCTCGGGCCAGAGCTCCCGCGGCCGGTCGTGGCCCATGTCCGGGATCAGCAGGAGCTTCGCTCCGGGTACGAGTTCCGCGGTGCGTTCCCCTCCGCTCGGGGTGATCAGCGTGTCGTCCAGGCCGTGGATCACCAGAGTCGGCAGCCGAAGGGGCCGAAGTGCCTCCGCTCGCGAGCCGTCGAGGATCATCGCTCCGAGTTGACGCCCGACGCCTGCCGGGTAGTACGCGCGGTCGTAGCTGTCGGCGGCCAGTTCACGAAGGAGCGCGGGGTCGCCATATCGTCGGGAGGCCCACACCAGTTCCCGCTCCGCCGCTGCGACGTACCCCTCGCGGTCTGCCGGCTTCGGACTCAGGAGTACCGCTTGGGCCTCGGGAGCGGCCTGGCCGTATTCGGGTTCGCCGGTGGAGGACATCATCGAGGTCAGGCTCAGCACCCGCGCGGGCCGGGTGATCGCCATCTTCTGGGCGATCATGCCGCCCATCGAGGTCCCGACCACGTGGGCGCGTTCCATGCCGAGCGCGGTGAGCAGGTCGAGGCCGTCGGCCGCCATGTCCGCCAACGTGTACGGCATCACGGCGAGGGCGGAGGCAATGTCTCCCGAGCTCACGGCGGCGATGAACCGGCCCATGTCGACGGGGTGGCCGTCGAACTTGGTGGACAGGCCGCAGTCGCGGTTGTCGTATCGGATCACGTAGCGACCACGGGCGGCCAGTGCACGGCAGAAGTCCTCGTGCCAGGCGATCATCTGGGCACCGAACCCCATCACCAGTAGAACGGGTGGGTCGGAAGGATCACCGAACGTCTCGTACGCGAGGGACATTCCGGGCGAGACTTCGGCAATCGGCATGCCCTGATCTTCTCAGCATCGGCTGTCACCTCTGCGTGCCGGGCGGGTGGCAGCGGTCGACACCCCCGCCGCAGGCCTCGTACGAGAAGAGCCGGGAGCCCCGCACAGACACTCCGCACACTCGCGATCAGCACGGAACTCCGGCGCAACGGTCAACTGTCTGGAATCCCAGACAGTAACCCTCCGCAGCCACTGACGAAGGCCTTCCGCTTTCGGGCTTGATGGAGTCATGAACGAAACCTTCGTAGGGGTCGGCCCCCTCTCCGTCGCCGATGTCGTGTCCGTCGCCCGGCACGGGGCCCGCGTGACCCTCACCCACGAAGCCCTGGGAGAGATAGCCCAGAGCCGGAAGGTGGTCGAGAACCTCGCCAACGACGTCGTGCCCCACTACGGCGTCTCCACCGGCTTCGGCGCCCTGGCCACCCGCCACATCCCGCTGGAGCTGCGCGCGCAGCTCCAGCGCAGCCTGGTGCGCTCGCACGCCGCCGGGTCCGGCGCCGAGGTCGAGCGCGAGGTCGTCCGCGCCCTCATGCTGCTGCGCCTGTCGACGCTCGCCACCGGCCGCACCGGCGTGCGCCCCGACACCGCCCAGGCCTACGCCGACCTGCTCAACGCCGGCATCACCCCGGTCGTCCTCGAGTACGGCTCGCTCGGCTGTTCCGGCGACCTCGCCCCGCTCGCCCACTGCGCCCTCGCCGTCATGGGCGAAGGCCAGGTGCGTGACGCGAAGGGTGACCTGATGCCTGCCGCGGACGCCCTCGCCGCCGCCGGACTCTCCCCCGTGACGCTGCACGAGAAGGAGGGCCTGGCCCTCATCAACGGCACCGACGGCATGCTCGGCCAACTCGTCATGGCCGCACACGACTTGCAGTTGCTGCTGCGCACCGCCGACATCGCCGCCGCCATGAGCGTCGAGGGACAGCTCGGCACGGACGCCGTGTTCGCCGCCGACCTCCAGGCCCTGCGCCCGCACCCGGGCCAGGGTGCGAGTGCCGCCAACCTCACCGCCCTTCTGAAGGGTTCGGAGATCGTGGCGAGCCACCGCGGTCCCGAGTGCACGCGGGTCCAGGACGCGTACTCGCTGCGCTGCACCCCGCAGGTCCACGGCGCCGCCCGCGACACGCTGGCGCACGCCGAGACGGTCGCCTCGCGTGAGCTGGCCAGCGCCATCGACAACCCCGTCGTCACGCCCGACGGGCGCGTCGAGTCCAACGGCAACTTCCACGGCGCGCCCGTGGCCTGCGTCCTGGACTTCCTGGCCATCTCCGTCGCCGACGTCGCCTCGGTCAGCGAACGCCGCACCGACCGCTTCCTCGACGTCGCGCGCAACAACGGCCTGAACGCGTTCCTCGCCGACGACCCGGGCGTGGACTCCGGCCACATGATCGCCCAGTACACCCAGGCGGGCATCGTCTCCGAGCTCAAGCGCCTCGCCGCGCCCGCCTCGGTCGACTCGATCCCCTCCAGCGCCATGCAGGAGGACCACGTCTCCATGGGGTGGGCCGCGGCCCGCAAGCTGCGGCGCGCCATCGACGGCCTGACCCGCGTGGTGGCCGTGGAGATCCTGACCGCGGCCCGCGCGCTCGACCTTCGTGGCCCCCTGGCCCCCGCGCCCGCCACGGCGGCCGTCCTGGCCGGTCTGCGCCGCGACGTCGAGGGCCCCGGCACCGACCGCTACCTCGCTCCCGAGATCGAGGCCGCCGTGCAGTTCGTGGCCACCGGCGGTGCCCTCGCCGCCGCCGAGTCGGTGACCGGCCCGCTGAGCTGAACCGTTCGGACTGGTACCTGTGACCGTCCGGACCTGGTGCCTGTGACCGTCCGGACCTGGTTCCTGTGACCGTCCGGACCTGGTTCCTGTGACCGTCCGGACCTGGTTCCTGTGACCGTCCGGACCTGGTTCCTGTGACCGTCCGGACCTGGTCCATGTGACGGGCCGACCTGGTCCGAACAAGACCGAACTCCCGCCGTCGGCCCGTCCGGCGGCGGGAGTTCGGTTTCTACGTGAGGCGTCCCGCCACCTGCGTACGAGCGGTTGCGTCGGCCACCCCGCCGATGCGCCGGCTCAGTTCGTTCGCCGTACGGGTCACCTGCGCGGCGATCCGCCGCTCTTGCTCCGCACCGACCTCGTCGCCGGGAAAGGTGACCGCCACACCGGCGACGGGGTGGGCGCTGTGGTCGAGGACCGCGGCCGCCACGGACGCGAAGCCCGGTGTCACCTCGCCGTCCTCGGTGGCGTACCCGCGTCGGCGTACCTCCACAAGGAGTTGGCGGAGCGCGGTCAGCGAGCCGGGACCGAACTCGTTACGCAGGACAAAGGCCGACGCGTCCGGGAACAGGGCCCGCACCTGTGCCTGCGGCAGACGCGCAAGGACCGCCCGGCCGCTTGCGGTGAGGTGGGCCGGCAGCCGCACACCGACCTCGGTGACCAGGGGGGAACGTCCCGGCGCCCGTTCCTCGATCACGTAGATGACCTCCCGGCCGTGGAGTACGGCGAGGTGCGCGTTGTGGCCCGTGCTGTCGACGAGCTTCGCCAGCGGTACCCGTGCCAGGCGCTGGAAGGGCGCCTGCCTGCTGTATCCGGAGGCGAGTTCGAAGGCGCTGACACCCAGTCCGTAGCGTCGCTCCTCCTGCAGGTGCACGACGAAGCCTTCGCGCGCCAGGGTGTCGAGCAGGTGGTACGTCGTCGAGCGGGGGAGCCCGACGTCGCGGCTGATCGCCGCGGCGGGTACGGGCCCGGCCTGGCCTGCGAGATAGCGGAGGATGGCCAGCACCTGGGCGGCGGCGGGAACGGGAGACATACCGGGAGGTTACGTCCGCACGCCCGCGCCGCCGCGGGCCACCCCTTCGAAGTCCGGGATACGAGGCGCGCACCAAGGTCAACACCTCGACACAAGATTACCGACCGCTTAGTATCCGCAGGCAGCGCACGCAACCCCTCGCGTACCCCCAACAGACAGTCGCCGGCCGTCAGCCCTGGCAATCAGCGCGGGCGGTCCCGACGGAGAGGCCGCCCATGAACGGCGCGCAGTCGCTGATCCGTACCCTCGTCCGCGCCGGTGTCGAAGTGTGCTTCGCCAACCCCGGCACATCGGAGATGCACTTCGTCGCCGCGCTCGACTCCGTGCCCGATATGCGGGGCGTGCTCGGCCTGTTCGAGGGCGCCGTCACCGGGGCCGCCGACGGATACGCACGTATCGCGGGGAAGCCGGCCGCCACCCTGCTCCACCTCGGCCCCGGCCTCGGGAACGGGCTGGCCAATCTCCACAACGCGCGCCGGGCCCACACCCCCATCGTGAACGTCGTGGGCGACCACGCCACCCACCACAAGAAGTACGACGCCCCACTGGAGTCCGACATCGAGCCGGTGGCCGGTTCGGTCAGCGGCTGGGTACGGCGCAGCGACCGGGTCGCCGAGGTCGGGGCCGACGCTGCGGCCGCCGTAGCGGCGTCGATGGAGGCACCGGGACAGATCGCGACACTGGTCCTGCCCGCCGACGCGTCCTGGGACGAGGGCGGCCTGGTCGCCGAACCGGTGTCCCTGCGTACGCCATCGGTTGCCGACCCGCAGACGGTGTCGTCCATCGCCGACATCCTGCGCAGCGGCGAACCCGCCGCGCTGCTGATCGGCGGCGAGGCCTGCCGTGCGCCCGGGCTCCTCGCGACCAGCCGCATCGCGAATGCCACCGGTGTGCGCGCACTGGTGGAAACCTTCCCCGCGCGGCTGGAGCGCGGCGCGGGCCTGCCCGCCATCGAGCGCCTCCGCTACCTCGCCGAGCAGGCCGTCCGCCAACTCGACGGCGTCAAGCACCTGATCGTGGCGGGCACGCGCTCCCCGGTGTCGTTCTTCGCCTACCCCGGCAAGCCGAGCGACCTGGTTCCGGAGGGCGCCCAGGTGCACACCCTCGCCGATCCTTCCCAGGATGTGGTCGCTGCGCTGGAAGCGCTGGCCGACCAAGTGGCGGCGGACACCTTGCCGACCCTGGCCGAGCCGGACCGCCCGCCGCTGCCGAGCGGCCCCCTCACCGCGAACAACTGGGCCGAAGTCATCGGCGCGCTGCTCCCCGCCGGCGCGATCGTCTCGGACGAGGCGAACACGTCCGGCGCGGCCCTGCCCGCGGCGACGGCCGGCGCACCCCGGCACGACGTCCTCACGCTGACCGGCGGCGCGATCGGGCAGGGCATCCCGGTCGCCACCGGGGCGGCGATCGCGGCCCCGGACCGGCCGGTCATCAACCTGGAGGCCGACGGCAGCGCGATGTACACGATCTCGGCCCTGTGGACCCAGGCACGCGAGAACCTCGACGTCACCACCGTCATCCTCAACAACAGCGCCTACGCCGTACTGCGCCTCGAAATGCTGCGGGTCGGCGCCGACCTCTCTGGCCCTGCCGCGAAGACGCTGCTCGACCTCTCCTCCCCCGACCTGAACTTCGCCAAGATCGCGGAAGGCATGGGCATCCCCTCATCGCGGGCGACGACCTGCGAGGAACTCGCCGAGCAGCTCCGCCGCGCACTGGCGGAACCGGGCCCCCATCTGATCGACGCCGTGGTCCCGCCCCACTTGTAGTGTGCTGCTCCAAATGGGCTCACAGCGCTCACAGACAGAACCGCACATCCGATGAAGGAGAACATGTGAAAGGCCATGAGCTGCAGGAACAGGCGAGCACCGAGGTGCAGGAGCGCATCCGGGCCAGTTTCGACCGGCAAGGGCTCATGGCCCACCTCGGCGCACGGCTCACCCGCATCGCGCCGGGCGTCGTGCACATCGCGCTTCCGGCCCGGCCTGAAGTCACCCAGCAGCACGGCTACTTCCACGCCGGTGCCACCAGCGCCATCGCCGACAGCGCCGGCGGCTACGCGGCCTCCACGCTGTTTCCTGAGCCTGAGAACAGCGAAGTGCTCACCGTCGAATACAAGATCAACCTGGTCGCGCCCGCCGTCGGCGATCACCTTGAGGCCGTCGGAACCGTCCTCAAGGCCGGACGCCTCCTGACCGTGTGTCAGCTGGAGGTCTTCGCCGTCCAAGAGGACGGCACACGGAAGCTCGTGGCCAACGGGCAGCAGACACTGATACGGGTGAGCGGAACCGAGCAGTGAGCACGCAAGGACCGTAGCCCCCTCCGCGACCGACGATCAGCGAGCGGGCCTCGCCGACGAACAGCTCGACGCGGCACGAACCCTGGTCAGATGGCGTCGCGCACAGCCCGTTCGAATCCCTCGACATGCGCACGGGCGATCTGGGCCGCCGCTTCCGGCTCACCGGCGACGATCGCGTCGATCAGCGGCCCGTGCTCCTCGACGTGACCGGCCATGTCGGCGAGCCGGTCGATGAACAGGCACCAGATACGCGTGGCCAGGTTGTCGTGGCGGATCAGGGTGTCTTCCAGGTACGGGTTGTGCGTGGCGGCGTAGACGGCGCGGTGGACCTTGAGGTCCAGGTGCATCAGCTCGGCGGCGTCGCCCTGCCGGGGGTCCACACGTTCCAGCTCCCGCCGGACGGCCGTCAGGGCCGCACGGTCCTCGGCCGTGGCCCGCCGCGCCGCCCGTGCGGCGGCCAGGGGCTCCAACTCCAGGCGGACTTCGGAGATATGGGCCAGGTCGGTGATGTTGACGTCGGTGGCGAAGGTGCCGCGTCGTGGGTAGGTCGTGACGAGGCGCTCGTACTGGAGCCGCTTGAGGGCCTCGCGCACCGGCGTGCGGCCGACGCCGAGGGAGTGCGCCAGCTGGTCCTCGTTGATGGGCGCGCCGGGGCGGATGTCGAGCATCACGAGCTGGTCGCGGATGGCGCGGTAGGCGCGCTCGGCGAGGGACAGTTCCTCTCCACCGACCGCCGGCTCGGTCGCCACGTGCTGCATGAGGCTGGCCCCCTTGACCCGTCCATCGAGGTCCCATACCTTACCGCACAGACTGATATATCAGTTGCTCATTAGTCGGCTCTCAGAATGGTGCGCAGATGGCAACGGAAGCCCAGTCGATCACCACGCCTACGATTCCCGCTTCACTCCACGCCCCGCTCAGCGAGCTCGACCCGGACGTCGCCGCCGCGATCCACGCCGAGCTGCTCCGTCAGCAGTCGACGCTGGAAATGATCGCGTCGGAGAACTTCGCTCCCGCCGCCGTCATGGAGGCCCAGGGCTCGGTGCTGACCAACAAGTACGCCGAGGGCTACCCCGGCCGCCGCTACTACGGCGGCTGTGAACACGTGGACGTCATCGAGCAGTTGGCCATCGACCGGGTCAAGGACCTGTTCGGCGCCGAGGCCGCGAACGTGCAGCCGCATTCGGGCGCCCAGGCCAACGCCGCCGCGATGTTCGCGCTCCTCGGTCCGGGGGACACGATCCTCGGCCTCGACCTGGCGCACGGCGGTCATCTGACCCACGGCATGCGCATCAACTTCTCCGGCAAGCTCTACAACGTCGTGCCGTATCACGTGCGCGAGTCCGACCTTCGTATCGACATGGACGAGGTCGAGCGGCTCGCGCGCGAGCACCGGCCCAAGCTGATCGTCGCCGGCTGGTCGGCCTACCCCCGCCGCCTCGACTTCGCCGCGTTCCGGCGGATCGCCGACGAGGTGGGCGCGTACCTGATGGTGGACATGGCGCACTTCGCGGGGCTCGTCGCGGCGGGCCTGCACCCAAGTCCCGTTCCGTACGCGGACGTTGTCACGACCACCACCCACAAGACTCTCGGCGGCCCGCGCGGCGGGGTGATCCTCAGCCGGGCCGCTCTCGCCAAGAAGATCAACTCCGCGGTCTTTCCCGGGCAGCAGGGCGGCCCCCTCCAGCACGTCATCGCGGCGAAGGCGGTGGCCTTCAAGGTGGCGGCGGGCGAAGCGTTCAAGGAGCGCCAGCAGCGCACCCTGGACGGCGCGCGCATCCTGGCCGGGCGCCTGCTCAGCGACGACGTGGCCGAGGCCGGGATCACCGTGCTGACCGGCGGCACCGAGGTCCACCTGGTCCTTGTCGACCTGCGCGACTCCGCGCTCGACGGGCAGCAGGCCGAGGACCGCCTGCACCGCGTCGGCATCACCGTCAACCGCAACGCGGTGCCGTTCGACCCGCGCCCGCCGATGGTCTCGTCCGGCCTGCGCATCGGCACCCCGGCGCTCGCCACGCGCGGCTTCGGCGCCGAGGAGTTCCGTGAGGTCGCCGACATCATCGCCGGGGCGCTCAAGCCCGAGCGGCTGAGCGAGGAGCGCGCGGACCTGCTGCGCGACCGGGTCGAGAAGCTCGCCGGAGCGTTCCCCCTCTACCCCCGCCTGCCCAACAACCCGTCCCCCCTGCCGCACCCGTCCCACCCGAACGGAGAGACGGCATGACCGCCGAGCCGCTCCCGGAGCATCCGGATTTCCTCTGGCGCAATCCCGAGCCGCGCTCCTCGTACGACGTCGTCATCGTCGGCGCGGGCGGTCACGGCCTCGCCACCGCCTACTACCTCGCGAAGGAACACGGCATCACCAATGTCGCCGTTCTGGAGAAGGGCTGGCTGGCCGGCGGCAACATGGCGCGCAACACCACCATCATCCGCTCCAACTATCTGTGGGACGAGAGCGCGGCGATCTACGAGCACGCGCTCAAGCTGTGGGAGGGGCTCCCGCAGGAGCTGGACTACGACTTCCTCTTCAGCCAGCGTGGGGTGCTCAACCTCGCGCACACCCTCCAGGACGTCCGCGAAGGCATGCGCCGCGCCAACGCCAACCGCCTCAACGGAGTCGACGCCGAGTGGCTCGACCCGGACCAGGTCGCCGAGGTCTGCCCCATCCTCAACGTCTCCCCGGACACCCGGTATCCGGTGCTCGGCGGCACGTTCCAGCCGCGCGCGGGCATCGCCAAGCACGACCACGTCGCCTGGGCGCTCGCCCGCCGCGCCGACGAGATGGGCGTCGACCTGATCCAGGGCTGCGAGGTCACCGGCTTCCTCAAGGACGGCGAGAAGGTCGTGGGCGTCGAGACCAACCGCGGCCGTATCCTCGCCGGCCGGGTCGGCCTCGCGGCGGCCGGGCACAGCAGCGTGCTCGCCGAACGGGCCGGGATCCGCCTCCCCGTCCAGTCCCACCCGCTCCAGGCGCTGGTCTCCGAGCTCCACGAGCCGGTGCACCCGACCGTCGTCATGTCGAACCACGTCCACGTCTACGTCTCCCAGGCGCACAAGGGCGAGCTGGTCATGGGCGCGGGCGTCGACTCGTACAACGGCTACGGCCAGCGGGGTTCCTTCCACGTGATCGAGGAACAGATGGCGGCCGCCGTCGAGCTGTTCCCCGTCTTCGCCCGTGCGCATGTGCTGCGGACCTGGGGCGGCATCGTCGACGTCACTCCGGACGCCTCGCCGATCATCAGCGCCACTCCCGTGGAGAACCTCTTCGTCAACTGCGGCTGGGGCACCGGTGGTTTCAAGGCGACCCCGGCCGCCGGCTGGACCTTTGCCCACACCGTCGCGACGGGTGAGGCGCACCCGCTCAACGCCCCCTTCGCCCTCGACCGCTTCACGACGGGCGCGCTGATCGACGAACACGGCGCCGCGGCCGTGGCCCACTGAGAGGAGGCACCGCGATGCTGCTGATCACCTGCCCATGGTGCGGTCCGCACAACGAGAGCGAATACCACTACGGGGGCCAGGCCCACGTCCCGTACCCCGAGAACCCCGCCGACCTCGACGACCGGCAGTGGGCCGAGTACGTCTTCTACCGCGACAACCCGAAGGGTCCCTTCGCCGAGCGGTGGATGCACAGCCACGGCTGCCGCCGGTGGTTCAACGCCCTGCGGGACACGGTCAGTTACGAGGTGCTCGCCACCTACCGGCTCGACGAGCCGCGTCCCGAACCCCGCGTCACCGACCCGGCCGGAGAGCAGCGATGACCGACCAGCAGTTCCGGCTCGGCGACGAAGGCCGCGTCGACCGCACCACCTTCGTCCACTTCACCCTCGACGGACGGGAGTTGACCGGTCATCCCGGCGACACCCTCGCCTCCGCCATGCTGGCCAACGGCATCGTGGAAGCCGCCCCTTCGCTCTACCTCGGGCGCCCGCGCGGCATCGTCTCCGCAGGCGTCGAGGAGCCCAACGCCCTGGTGCAGCTGGACGGTTCGCACTCGGAGGGCATGCTCCCCGCGACGACCGTGGAGCTGTACGACGGCCTGTCCGCACGGACCCTGTCCGGAATGGGGCGGCTCGACCCGACCCCCGACTCCGCCGTCTACGACAAGAAGTACGTCCACACCGACGTCCTGGTCGTCGGAGCCGGACCGGCCGGGCTCGCAGCCGCCGCTGCCGCCGCGGACTCCGGCGCGCGCGTGATCCTGGTGGACGACCAGCCCGATCTCGGTGGAGCACTGCTGTCGGGACGCACGCAACTCGACTGGGTCTCCGGCCTCCGCGCGTCGCTCGACGCCGCCTCCGAGGTCACCGTCCTGACGCGCACCACCGCGTTCGGCAGCTACGACGACAACTACGTCCTCGCGCTTCAGCGGCGCACCGACCACCTGGGAGCCGATGCCCCCGACCCGTCCTCGGGGGTCTCGCGCCAGCGGCTGTGGCACATCCGCGCCCGCCAGGTCGTCCTGGCGACCGGCGCGCACGAGCGCCCGCTGGTCTTCGCCGGGAACGACCGCCCCGGCGTGATGCTGGCCGCTTCCGTGCGCACGTATCTCAACCGGTACGGGGTGGCCCCGGGCAGGCGAGCCGTGGTAGCCACCACGAACGACAGCGCGTACGACACGGTCGCCGATCTGCGCGCCGCCGGGATCGACATCGCCGCCGTCGTGGACGCACGCCCCGAACTGTCCCAGCGGGCCGCCGAGACCGCCGCGGCGACCGGGGTTCGGGTGCTGACGGGCAGCGCCGTCGTCGACACCGCGGGCGAGTCCCGTCTCACGGGCGTGACCGTCCAAGCCCTCGACTCCGACGGTCAACTCATCGGCGAGGGGGAGGCGTTCGACTGCGACCTGCTCGCCGTCTCGGGCGGCTGGAGCCCGGTCGTCCACCTGCACAGCCAGCGCCAGGGCAAGCTGCGCTGGGACGACGACCTGGTCGCCTTCGTCCCCGACGGCACGGTACGCGACCAGCAGATCGTCGGCGCGGCGCGTGGGACGTACGGTCTCGACGGGGCTCTGGCCGAAGGCGCACGGGCGGGCGCGCTGGCGGCGACAGAGGCGGGGTTCCCCGTCCCGGTACCCGCGGCGGCGTCCGAGGACCCACGCCCCGATGTCCGCGCCCTGTGGCTGGTGCCCTCCCCCGCCGGCGAACCCGGCGGCTGGGACACCCACTTCGTCGACCTCCAGCGCGATGTCACCGTCGCCGACGTCTGGCGGTCCACCGGCGCCGGCATGCGCGGCGTCGAGCACGTCAAGCGCTACACCTCCCTCGGTACGGCGAACGACCAGGGCAAGACGTCCGGCGTCAACGCGATCGGCGTGATCGCCGAGGCCCTCGGCGCGGGCGCGTCACCCGGCGAGATCGGCACCACCGCCTACCGGGCGCCGTACACGCCCGTGGCCTTCGCCGCACTGGCCGGACGCGAGCGCGGAGACCTCTTCGACCCGGAGCGCACCACCTCCATCCACGGCTGGCACGTCGCCCACGGCGCGGAGTTCGAAGACGTCGGGCAGTGGAGGCGGCCCTGGTACTACCCCCGGTCCGGCGAGGACATGGACGCGGCCGTCGCGCGCGAGTGCCGTGCGGCCCGCGAGGGCGTGGGGTTCATGGACGCGACCACCCTCGGCAAGATCGAGATCTGGGGCGCGGACGCGGGCGAGTTCCTCAACCGCGTCTACACCAACGCCTTCAAGAAGCTGAAGCCCGGCATGGCCCGCTACGGCGTGATGTGCAAGCCCGACGGCATGATCTTCGACGACGGCGTGACACTGCGCCTCGACGAGAACCGCTACTTCATGACCACCACGACCGGCGGTGCCGCCGGGGTCCTGGACTGGCTGGAGGAGTGGCTGCAGACCGAGTGGCCCGAGCTCGACGTCCACTGCACGTCGGTGACCGAACAGTGGGCGACGGTCGCCGTCGTCGGCCCGAAGTCACGTGACGTCATCGCGACACTGGCCCCCGAACTCGACGTCCGTGCCGAGGCGTTCCCCTTCATGGCCTTCCGCGAGACGACGCTGGCCTCGGGCATCCCGGCCCGCGTCTGCCGGATCTCCTTCTCCGGTGAACTCGCCTTCGAGATCAACGTCTCGTCCTGGTACGGCCGGGCCGTCTGGGAGCAGGTGTACGAGGCCGGGCAGCCGTACGACATCACTCCGTACGGCACCGAAACCATGCACGTCCTGCGGGCCGAGAAGGGGTTCATCATCGTCGGCCAGGACACCGACGGCACCGTCACCCCTCAGGACGCGAACATGGACTGGGTGGTCTCCCAGCGCAAGGACTTCATCGGAAACCGGTCCTACTCGCGTGCCGACACCGCGCGCAGCGACCGCAAGCAGCTGGTCGGCCTGCTGCCGGCCGACCGTACGACGCGGCTGCCCGAAGGTTCCCAACTCATCGCTCAGGACACCCCGTTGACGCCCGAGGCCGGGCCGGTCCCGATGCTCGGCCACGTCACTTCCAGCTACCACAGCGCGGCCCTCGGCCGTCCCTTCGCCCTCGCTCTCGTCGCCGGGGGCCGGGCGAGGATCGGCTCGACCCTGCTCGCCCCGGTGGGCGACGACCTGGTGCCCGTCGAGGTCACCGACTCCGTCCTCTACGACCCCGAAGGGACCAAGCGCGATGGCTGAGCCCCAGAACGATGCGAGGACCGGCCCGTTGGCGCTGCGTGTGAGCCCGCTGGCGCACCTGGCGCAGCGCATGAACGACGCCGCCGTCACCGGGTCCCGCGGCATCACGCTCACCGAACGGCCCTTCGCCACCATGGTGAACGTGCGCGTCAGCCCCGCCTCCGCGGCGGCGGCCCGCCTGGAGAAAACGCTGGGAGCACCGCTCCCCCGCGAGTACGGCGAGACCACCTCATCCGGCGCCCACACGGCGTTCTGGCTCGGCCCCGACGAGTGGCTCGTGCTGTCCCGGGCGGAAGCGACGTCTGTGGCCGCCGAGTTGAGGGAGGCGCTCGCCGCGGATCCGGGGTCGGTCGTCGATGTCTCGGCGAACCGCACCACCCTCGAACTGAGCGGCCCGGTCGCCCGGCAGGTGCTGGAGAAGGGCTGCCCGCTGGACCTGCATCCTCGGGTCTTCGGTCCGGGCCGGGCGGTGTCGACCACGGTGGGGCCGATCACCCTCCTGCTCTGGCAGGTCGACGACGGGCCGACGTACCGGCTGCTGCCGCGTTCGTCCTTCGCCGATTACCTGGCGCGCTGGCTCATCGACGCGATGAGCGAATACCGCGGCCCGGAGCTGCCTTGACCGCGTCGAGCCCTTCGACGTGCAGGCGGTCGGCGTCGGCCCCTCCTCCCGCACGGTGGGGCCGATGCGGACGGCCCGGCGCTTCGCCGGACGCCAACTTCACGCCGACGCCGGCCCGGTCACCTCACGCCAACGGACCGTCTCGACGTGGTCAGCACGTCCCTGCGCGACACCGGCCGGAACAGGAAGGCCGCATGTCAGGAGGCCGCCCGTGGCGGCCTCGCCGTCAACGTCACCGAATGCTCACACCATGACTGATGCCCCGGCTTCCGCCGCGTCCCCCGCCCCCTCGCCGACCGCCTCCTCGCCGAGGGACCCCGCCTCGGCAACAGTCGAGCACGTTCTCACCCTCGACTGCCCCGAGGCGCCCGGCATCGTGCACGCCGTCTCGCAGTTCCTCGTCGACCACGGCAGCGACATCATCGACAACCAGCAGTTCGGCGACCGCCGGGACGGCCATTTCTTCATGCGGGTGCACTTCGCCGCAGCCGGCGGCGAGAACACCACGCAGGCCATGCGTGACGATTTCGCCGTCGTGGCCGCCCCGCTCACCATGCGGTGGCACCTCGAACCGGTCGGCACCCGCCGACGCGTGCTGATCATGGTGTCGCGCTACGACCACTGCCTCAACGACCTGCTCTTCCGCACCCGCAGCGGTGACCTGCCCATCGACGTGGTGGCGGTCGTCTCCAACCACCGCGACCACGAGGCACTCGTCACCTGGCACGACATCCCCTTCTTCCACGTGCCGGTCACGGCGGCGATCAAGCCCCAGGCCGAGGCCCAACTCCTGGAAATCATCGACTCGTTCGACGTCGACCTGGTCGTCCTCGCGCGCTACATGCAGGTGCTCTCCGACGGCCTGTGCGCGCAGCTGCCCGGCCGACTGATCAACATCCACCACTCGTTCCTGCCGAGCTTCAAGGGTGCCAAGCCCTACCACCAGGCCCACGAGCGCGGCGTCAAGCTCGTCGGCGCGACGGCCCACTACGTCACAGCCGACCTCGACGAAGGCCCGATCATCGCCCAGGAGGTCATCAGCGCCGACCACAGCCACACCCCCGAGGACCTGGCCGCCATCGGCCGCGACGCGGAATCGGCAGCCCTGGCCCGAGCCGTCCGCTGGCACTGCGAAGGCCGCGTCTTCGTCAAGGGAAGGCGGACGGTGGTACTCCGCTGAGGGGCGGACACCTGCCTCGGGTCTCACGACCTTCTGGCCGTCCGCATTCTCCAAGTCGGTTCCCAGACGTCGGCGTCCGGGGTCTTCGCTCGCGTCGCGTCCAGGTGGGCGCGGAACGCGTCGAGCGCCGGGTGCCGATTGTCGCCGCGCCAGATCAGCGACATCGGGTAGACGGGCGTCGGGTTCCGCACCGGAATGCGCCGCAGGTCGTAGCTGTCGGGCCAGAGATAACGGGACCCCTCACCCACCAGCGTCGCCAGGTCGGCGGAGTCGGCGATCTCGTCCAGCAGCGCCTCGTTCCCGAAGACGGGCCCGACGACGTCGATCGTGAGTCCGAACGCGGCGGCGAATTCGTCGTAGTAGTCGGCCCACTCGGTGCCGGGTGCCATGCCGGGCATCCAGATACGGTGTCCGGCGAGCTGGGCGGGCGTGACGCTGTCGGCGTCGGCCAGGGCGTGGGAGGGTCCGACGAGAAGCTCGTGAGCGTCGTCGACCACCCGGGCGGTCCTGATCGAGGCCGGCAGCTGATGCTCCGGGACTGTGATCGCGTGGAACGTGGCATCGATCGTCCCGGCCACGACAGCGGCGATCGCCGTGTCTACGTCGGCGTTCAGGGTCACGACGTCGAGCTCGATGTCAGGACGCGTGCGATAGAAGTCCTGCAGGAGCACCGCCGCGGAGATCCGCCGGTTGATGACGTCGACGCGCAGGGCGCGCCGGCCGGGGCGCACGGAGGCGTCGGCCCGGTCCTCCGCCCTCAGGAGTTCACGGGCGTGGGGCAGGAACGCCTGGCCGTCGATGGTGAGCTCGGCGCCGCGCGGTGTGCGGGTGAACAGGCGCACTCCCAGATACTTCTCCAGCACGGCGATGCGCTTGGAGACGGCTTGCTGGGTGATCGAAAGGGCTGCCGCGGCTTCCTGGAACTGGCCGGCGTCCGCAGCCGCGACAAAGGTGCGCACAGCGTTGAGATCCACCCGCCCACTCTATTCACCCGGCGCCCGGGTGGCCGCGACGGGCCGGAGGGTGGTGCGCTGCCGTGCCCACCGCCGCGGCGTTCGCGGCGACGATCACGGCGATGGCCGTCCATGACAGCGGGTCGAGGTGCTGGCCGAGTACCAGGAGGCCCACCAGTGCGGCGCACACCGGGTTGACGCTCATGAAGATCCCGAAGAAGTGGGCGGGGACGCGTCGCAGTGCGAGCAAGTCGGTGAGGAAGGGCACCGCGGAGGACAGCACGCCGGCTGCCAGGGCGCACAGGAGCGAGGCCGCGGTGGGCCGGTGCAGGCACAGCACGGTGATGCCGACCGGCACGTAGAGCGCGCCGGAGACCAGTGCGGCGACCGCCGATCCCCCGATCCCGGGCAGGCGCTGCCCCACGGTGCGGTTGAGCAGGATGTAACACCCCCAGCACACGGCGGCCAGCAGAGCCAGCGCGATGCCGAGGTAGTCCGTGCTGGGCTGAGGTCGGGTGAGGACCATTACTGCCGCGCCGGCGACGAGGGCGCAGACCAGGTCGACGCGACGGCGGGAGCCCGCCAGGGCGACGGTGAGCGGCCCGAGGAATTCCAGGGTCACCGCCAGGCCGAGGCCGACCCGGTCGATCGCCATGTACAGCGTCAGGTTCATGGTCGCGAACACCACCGCGAGTCCCACCACCGGCCGCCACTGCGCGGCGGTGAATGTGCGCAGATTCGGCCGCCCGACGCTCAACAGCACGCCGGCTGCCACCCATTGGCGCACCGCGACCACGCCCACCGGCCCCAGAACCGGGAAGGCGAGTGCGGCGACAGACGCTCCTAGCTGGTTGGACAGGCCGCTGCCCAGCATCAGGGCCACCCCGGACCAGCGAGGGGAGGTCACCTGCGGTGCGGTGGTCACGGTCGGCTCCGCGCGAGCGTCGGTCTCCATGACGCGACCATCCGCCTCCCGCCCTCATACGCAAAATGCATCTGATGGCGTACCTATACGCTGGACGTATGGATGGTTCTCCGGATCTGGAGCTACGGCACCTGCGTTGTCTGGTCGCGATCGTCGACACCGGCAGCTTCACCGACGCCGCGATCGAACTGGGCGTCTCCCAGGCGTCGGTCTCCCGCACCTTGCTGGCCCTGGAGAGGATCCTCGGCGTACGACTCCTGCACCGCACCAGCCGTACGGTCACCCCCACCACCGCCGGCGTGGAGGTCCTGGCCGGCGCCCGTCACATGCTCGCCGAGGCCGACGAACTGGTCCGGCGGGCCACCACCGGTCACACCCGCCTGCGCATCGGACACGCCTGGTCCGCGATGGGGCGGCACACTGGCGAGTTCCAGCGCCGCTGGCGCGACCGCTACCCGGACGTGGAGCTCCACCTGATCCGCCACAACACCCCCACCGGCGGGCTCGCCGAGGGCCTGTGCGACATGGCCGTCATCCGTACCGCCATCGACTCCCGGCGCTACGCTCACGCCCTGGTCGGGTACGAGCGCCGCTACCTCGCCCTCGCCTCCGACGACCCGTGGGCCAGACGCCGCAGCATCCGCCTGTCGGAGATCCGCGAGCGCACCGTCGTGGTGGACCGCCGCACCGGAACCACCACTCTGGACCTGTGGCCCGACGGGGCCCGCCCCGACGTGGAGTACACCCAGGACGTCGACGACTGGCTCGCCGCCATCGCCACCGGCCGCTGCGTCGGCGTCACTCCGCAGTCCACGGCCACGCAGTACCGTCGCGACGGCATCGCCTATCGCCTTGTACGCGACACCGAACCCGTCCCGGTCCACCTCATCTGGCCCCAGCAGAGCCCGCATCCCGCCACCCACGCCGCCGTCGCCCTGCTGGCCGACCTCTACCGGGACGACACGCAAGCCCCGAGGACGTGAAGCAGAACGCAGGATCCGCGGACCAACTCCCATGACACAGCGAAAGATTCGTGGACTAGCGGTGCGACCTGCCGAGCAGCCACAGCAGATACGGCGCCCCGACCAGCGCGGTCAGCGCACCCACCGGCACTTCGAGCGGTACGAGGACCAGGCGGGCGGCGAGGTCGGCCGCCGTCAGCGTCACTGCCCCCGTCAACGCGGAGCAGACGAGTGGGAGTTGGGGTGTGCGGGTCAGTAGGCGCGCGAGCTGCGGCGCCGTGAGGGCGACGAACCCGATGGGACCCGCGGCGCCGGTCGCGCTCGCCGCGAGGACCACGCCGATCGCGGTCAGGCCGAGCTGGGCCCGGCGCACCCGGAAGCCGAGCGCGGCGGCCATGTCCGGGCCGAGCCCGAGGGGGCGCAAGGCGCGACTCGCCCACACCAGGGCCGGCAGGCTGAGCAGGAGGACGAGTCCGAGCGGCCCCGCCTGGTCCCAGCCGCGCCCGTTCAGGCTGCCGGTCAGCCATAGTTTGACGATCTCGGCCTGCTCCAGCTCGCTGTCGGTGAGATAGAGCTGGACCACGGCGGAGAGCGCGACCCCTACGCCGACTCCCGTCAGCACGAAGCGGCTCGACCGCATCCCGCCCCGCCACGCGACGGCCCACACGAGGGCGGCGGCAGCGATCCCCCCTGCCACGGAGACGACGGGCAGTGCGCCCGGGGACGAGACGATCCCCGTCGCGAGTGCGAGGACCGTGGCGGCGGCAGCCCCGTGACCGACCCCGATGACGTCGGGTGAGGCCAGCGGATTGCGGGTCACGGACTGCACCAGCGCCCCGGCCGCCCCGAGCGCGAGCCCCACGAGCGCCCCGAGGACGATCCGCGGCACGCGCAGTTCACGTACGACGAGGGCGTCCGGCCCCTTGCCGCCGCGCAGGATGTGGAGCACTTCCGCCGGGGAGACCCAGCCCTGCCCGGCACAGGCGGCGAGGGTCATCACCGCGGCGAGCAGGAGGCACAGCCCGGCCGCCACGACTGCGGAACGCCGGTGCCAGAGAAGGGAGTTGCCGCGTGCGCGCAGAACGCGCAGCCCCGCGGACCGGGGATAGGAGGAGTGCGGTCCGGGGGGCCCAGGACGCGCGGACGGCGTATCTGCGGCCCAGGTCGACGGTCCCACGCTCACTCCTCCCCCACTGTCCGGCGGCCCCGCACGAGCCAGATCAGCACCGGCACTCCGACGAGCGCCGTCATCACTCCGGCCGGCACCTCGCCCGGGGGCCGCACCACGCGCCCCGCCACATCGGCACCGACCAGCAGACAGGCACCCAGCAGCGCCGACAGCGGAAGCGTCCAGCGGTGTCCGCCGTTCACCAGCCGCCGGGCCAGGTGGGGTACGGCGAGGCCGACGAACGCGATGGGTCCGGACGCGGCCACCGCGGCGGCCGTCAGTAGCGTCGCTCCGAGCGCCGCCGCGATCCGCACCCGGTGAACCCGGTGCCCGAGCGCGCGGGCCGTGTCGTCACCGAGGGCAAGCCCGTCGAGGCCACGCGCACAGCACAGGACGAGCAGCGCCCCCGCGCCGAGGAACGGCAGCATCTGCACGACGGTGTCCGCGTCCCGCCCGTCGATCGCGCCGACCTGCCAGAACCGGAACTGGTCGAGCGTCGCCGAACTCGACGTCAGCGCCACCGTCGTACCGCCGGCGATCATCGCCGAGAACGCCGTACCGGCCAGCGCCAGTTTGACGGGGCTCGCCCCGCCCCGGCCGCGCGCGGCGATCACGTAGATGAGGAACGCGGCGACGACCGCGCCGCCGAAGGCCCACCACACATAGCCGGAGAAGCCGTCCGCGCGCCCGGTCGCGAGTGCCAGCACCACGCCGGCCGCCGCTCCTTGGCTGAGCCCGAGGATGCCGGGATCGGCGAGCGGGTTGCGCGTCACCCCTTGGAGCGCCGCGCCCGCGAGGCCGAGCCCGGCGCCCGCGGCGAGACCGACGGCTGTGCGGGGCACACGCAGGGAACGTACGACGAGGGCGTCGGGACCGGTCGCCGAGTGCACCAGCGCGTCGACGACGGTGCTCAGCGGTATGGGGCGCGACCCGACGGCCAGGCTGAGCGCGACCACGGCGACGGTGGCGGTGAGCGCGACCGCGGGCCAGGCCAGGCGTCGCACGGTGGGGGCGGAATCGGGCACGGGCACGTCTCAGCCGAGGTGCTCGGAGAGCTCGTCGAGGACGAGCCGGGCGGCGGTGGGGCCGGCGTTCAGGTACCAGGGGTCGTCGTCGACCTGCACGGCACGCTTGGCCTTGACACCCCGCATCGACTTCCACAGCGGCCCGGCGAGCACGTTCACCGCATCGGTCTTGGCCGCCTTGCCCTGCACCGAGTAGAAGATCCAGTCCCCGTCCGCCGTGTCGATGCGCTCGGCCCCGATGTCCTGCGAAATGGCCCTGAACTGCTGGGACTCGGGGCGGGTGAGCCCCATGTCGACGGCGATGGAACCGGTGAAGGACGACACCCCGAACATCCGCGTACGACCCGGCGAGAACCGCACCATGGACACCTCGGCACCCTTGGCCTCGGCGCCCTGCTCCTTGGTGTCGGCGGCGAAGCCGTCGAGCAGCTGCTGCGCCTTCTCCTGCTTGCCGATGGCGGCACCTACGAGCAGGAGGTCGCTCTTCCAGTTGATCCCCTGCCCCTTGGTGACGACGGTGGGGGCGATGGCGGAGAGCTTGGGATACAGGTCGCCGAGCGAGGAGTTGGCCAGGATCAGGTCCGGCTTCGCACGGGCCAGGGACTCCAGGTTGGGCGCGGTCCGCGTGCCCGCGTCGGTCATGACCCCGAGCCTCTTCTTGTCCTCCGGGAAGGCGTCTGCGAGGTAGTCGGGTACGAGGCCCGCGTTGTCGGCACGCGTGGCGGCGATCGGCACGGTCCCGAGGGTGAGCAGGTCGTCGAGCTGCCCGGTGGACAGTACGGCGATGCGCTGCGGAGCCCGCTTCAGTGCCGACTTGCCCTTGTAGTGGCTGACGGTGCGCGGAAAGACGCCGTCCTTCACGTCGCTCGCCATGCCGTCGGGCAGGGCACTCGGTGCGGCGAGGGGGCCCTTCCCGTCCGCTGCACCCGCGACGGCGTTTTTGCGCCCCTCGCCACCCTTCTTCGTCGCCTCGCTCCCGCCTCCGGACGAGGAACAACCCGCCAGGAGCCCTCCGACGACCGCCGCGGCCAGCACGACCTTCACACCACCAGCGCGCACGACGGCACACCTCCAGCTCTCCCCGTGATTAATTAGGCAAGGCTTACCTTAACCGCAAGGGGAAGGGGTGCTTCCATCGGGCCGGAGGGCGTCGGTACGGGGCACCCACACCAATTCACGCATTCCGGCCTGCCACGACGTGGAGGCAACGGTCAGGCTGGCAGTCGCTCCAGCAGCGCCGTGAAGTCCGTCCCCGGCGGCAGGGTCCCGAAGGCGAGCCCACGGTCCCCGGCGAGCCGCGACGCGCAGAACGCGTCCGCGACGGCGGACGGCGCATGCCGGACCAGGAGCGAACCCTGCAGCACGAGGGCCGCTCGCTCGATGACCCGGCGGGCCCGCAGCGGCGCATCCTCGGTCAGGACGAGTTCGCCCTGCAACTCCTGCCAGGCCGCGTCGAGTCGCCGGTCGCCGCCCGCCGCCGCCTCGATCTCCGTACGGAACGCCGCCAGGGACTCGGGCTCACGGGCCAGTGCCCGCAGCATGTCCAGGGCGTTGACGTTGCCGGAGCCCTCCCAGATGCCGTTGAGCGGGGCGTCGCGGTACAGCCGCGGCATGCCTGATGCTTCGTCATATCCGTTGCCCCCGAGGCATTCCAGGGCCTCGGCCACGGCGACGGGCTGTCGCTTGCACACCCAGTACTTGCCGACCGCCGTCGCCAGGCGCAGGAAGGCGCGCTCCCCGTCTTCGCCGCGCTGAGCGCGGTCGGCGGCGCCGGCCAGACGCAGGGCCAGGGTCGTGGCCGCCTCGGACTCGACGCTCAGATCCGCGAGCACGTTGCGCATCAGTGGCTGGTCGATGAGCTTGGCGCCGAACACCGAGCGATGGCAGGCGTGATGGGCGGCCTGGGCGAGAGCGGCGCGGGTGCCCGCGGCGGAGCCCAGGACACAGTCGAGCCGCGTCATCGTCACCATGTCGATGATGGTGCGCACACCCTTGCCCTCGGCCCCGACGAGCCAGGCCACGGTGTCGTCGAACTCGGGCTCGCTGGACGCGTTGGAGCGGTTGCCGAGCTTGTCCTTGAGCCGCTGAATGCGGAAGGTGTTGCGGCTGCCGTCGGGCAGGACGCGCGGGACCAGGAAGCAGGAAAGGCCGCCAGGAGCCTGCGCGAGCACCAGGAACAGGTCGTTCATCGGAGCGCTGGTGAACCACTTGTGCCCGCGCAGCCGCCAGGTCCCGTCGGCCTGTTCGACGGCGGAGGTCGTGTTCGCGCGCACGTCGGTGCCGCCCTGCTTCTCCGTCATCCCCATGCCGGCGAGCAGACCCCGCTTCTCGCCCGGGGTGTGCAGACCGCGTTCGTAGACACGGCTCGTGAGCAGGGGTTCGTAGATCTTCGCCAGGTCGGGGGCGTGGCGCAGGGCGGGGACCACGGCGTACGTCATGGAGACGGGGCAGCCGTGCCCGGCCTCGGTGCTGCTCCACACCATGAAGGCGGCGGCACGCGC
Source organism: Streptomyces sp. NPDC090032 (assembly GCF_044748025.1). NCBI lineage: Bacteria > Bacillati > Actinomycetota > Actinomycetes > Kitasatosporales > Streptomycetaceae > Streptomyces > Streptomyces sp. NPDC090032. The sequence continues at coordinate 125,815 of NZ_JBIVFF010000019.1, forward strand.
CACATGGGCGCCCGGCCGTTCGTCCGCCCAGGCGGTGCCCGCCAGGCCCTCGCCGACCGCCACGTCCATGAGGGCGTGGTACGAGGGGTGGAAGTCGACCTCGTCGATGCGGTTGCCGTAGCGGTCGTGGGTGCGCAGCACCGGCTCGTAGCGGTTGGCCTCTTCGGCCCAGCGCTGCACCTCCTCGCTGCCCGCACGGCGGCCGATCCGGTGGAGGTCGTCGAGAGACCATGCGGCGCCCTCGCGGCGCACGCCCTCGACGAGGACCGCGTCGTCGGCGATGTCGTGACCGGTCAACGGCGGTGCCTGGTTGGTCACTTCGTGCGTCACGGCGGTGGGGTTGCTGGGCATTGCTGCCTCCTCTGAGGAGCGGTGGAATCAGGCGGTCGGGGCGCCCGCGCAGCGCAGCGCCGCGGCGGTGAGGTCGGTGAGGAGTTCCTCGGTGGCGTTCTCGTCGGGTGTGCCGAGCGGGTCGACGAGCACTTCGCCGATGGCTCCGGTCAAGGCGGCCGCGGTGATCTCGGCGTTCTGCGGGGGCAGTTGGCCCGTCGCCGCGCCCTCGCGCACCACCTCGGCCCACAGCGCGCGGTAGCGGCGGCGGAAGTCGAGCCGTTCGGCGCCGACCGCGGGTTCGGCGGGGGCCGCGAGCAGGGCGTAGGCGAGGCCGCGGTTCTCCAGGGCGCGGCGGGCGAAGACCTCGACGCCGCGGCGGAGCCGTTCGACGGGGTCGCCCGGACCGTGCAGCACCTCGTCCAGGACGTCGACCTCGCGTCCCGCGGCGCGCCGGAACACCTCCACGGCGAGGGCCGCCTTGGACGGGAAGTGCTGATACACGGAGCCTGCCGCGATGCCGGCCGAGTCGGCGACGGCGGTCACGGATGCCTGTGACCAGCCCACTTCGGCCACGACCGAGGTGGCGCAGGAAATGAGGCGCTCTCTTGCGGCTTGGAGCCGGCTGATTTCGGCTGGGGTCTTGCGGTAGGCCATGAAAGAAGTGAACCACCATTCAGATGTTCCCGCCAGGGTCGGGGAGCGCGCACCGTGCCGTATCGGCGCACCACGTCACGACGGGGCCACCGGAGAGAGCCGCTTTCACCGAGCCGGCGTGCCAGACCTGCCCGCGGCGCGTCGGCCACGCCGTAGCGATGCCGGGCGGGGAGGCGGAACTACTGTCGACGCCATGGACGGTGATCGCCGAGCATGGCGTAAGTGCTCTCTCGCCGGCGCGGTGTTTGCCGTGTGTATGGCCGGCACCACCCTGCCGACGCCGCTTTACGGGCTCTATCAGAACAAGTTCGGGTTCTCCGAGCTGACGGTGACCGTCGTGTACGCCGTGTACGCCTTCGGGGTCATCGGTGTGCTGCTGCTGGCCGGCAACGCCTCGGACGCCGTGGGCCGGCGGCCCGTCCTGCTGTGGGGCCTGGGGTTCGCGGCGGCCAGCGCCGTCTGCTTCCTGAGTGCCACGGGGCTGGGCTGGCTGTATGCCGGTCGCCTGCTCTCGGGATTTGCCGCCGGGTTGTTCACCGGGGCCGCCACCGTGTACGTGATCGAGTTGGCACCGCGCGGCGGTGGCTCCCGGGCCACCTTCATGGCGACCGCCGCCAACATGGGCGGACTGGGGTGCGGTCCGCTGCTCGCCGGACTGCTCGCCCAGTACGCCGACTGGCCGCTGTACCTGCCCTTCGCCGTACACCTCGTACTGGTGGCCGGCTCGGCCGCCGTCCTGCTGTGGCTGCCGGAGACCGTGGGCGCGCGGCGGCCGCTGAGCACCGTACGACCTCAGCGGCCCAGCCTTCCCCCTCAGGTGAGGCCGGTGTTCGGGCCTGCCGCCATCGCGTCATTCGTGGGTTTCGCGCTGTTCGGGGTGTTCACCGCGGTCAGTCCGGCGTTCCTCGCCGAGTCCCTGAACGTGGACAACCACGCCGTGAGCGGTCTGGTCGTGGCACTCGCCTTCTTCGCCTCGACCGTGGGCCAACTGGCGGTCACCCGGGTCGGGATGGCGCGATCCCTGCCGCTGGGCTGTGCCACGCTCCTCGCCGGTCTGGCGTTGCTCGCGGGCGCACTGCGCTGGGACCTGCTGCTCCTGGTGGTGCTGAGCGCGCTCGTCGGCGGCACGGGGCAAGGGCTGGCGTTCCGTGCCGCACTCGCCGCGGTGGCCGAGGCGTCTCCCCCGGACCAGCGCGCGTCAGTGATCTCGACGCTGTTCGTGGTGGCGTACGCGGGCATCTCCGTACCGGTCATCGGTGTCGGAGTGCTGACGGGCCCGATCGGCCTGGAAGGTGCCGGGCTGGTGTTCATCGCGGTCATGGCGGTCCTGGTCTCGACCGCGGGTATCTACCTGGTCCGGCGGCTACGTCGTACGACACCTGAGCAGGCACACCCTGCGCCGTAGAGCCCGCGCCCCGGCGTGATCGGGCAAGGGGCGTGATCGGGCAACTGCCGCAACGAAGCCCGGCCCATGTCGTTGATCAACCCATGAAGATCACCATCGCGCGGCGGCAGCTGCGCCTCATGGCTGCAGCCGTCGCCGCCCTGGCACTGGGACTCACCGGCGCCGGAAGCTCGCCGGCCGCGACCTCCGCTGCGGCCGATTGTCCGACGGCGGAGCTCTTCGCCACCAGCAACACCGCGGTCATCACCGACCCCGCCGACCCCAGACTCCACACCCACCTGACACGCTTCGACCACGAAGTACGCGGAATCATCCGTGCCCACGGGTCCACGCCCGTCACATCGAAGCTCCTGCAGGGCGTCTTCTGGTCCGGCGACCTCAAGCAGGCCACGTACGAGCGCTCACGCGAGTTCGACATCAACAGGGTCAGTCGCGACGGGCTGAACCACATGGCCGGCGTCATCGCCAAGACGTACCACCAGGAGTCCGTGCTCACCTTCCGCTGCCTGCCGCGGACTTCGCCGGAAACCGACGCGCTCGAAATCGAGGCGCCCGGCGTCAGCGCGAGCCGACTGCATGACGAGCTGGTCGCGGACCCGGTGGCCCGCGACAAACTCGGCGGCGGCTCGGTCACCGTCGACGGCCGGCTCATCCTCATCGCCCCGCTCGCCGACCTGCCACTGGCCCGGGAGTTCGCAGCGAAGCTCGGCGTCGACTGGCAGAAGGCCCAAGTGCACTACGGCGACAGGGAGTTCGTGAGCTGACCCAAGCCGACCCGATCTGAGCTGAGCTGAGCCGACCTGAGCTGAGCCGAGTCAGGGGCGCGCCGATGTCTTCACCCCTCAGGCGCCGCCGGCGCGCCCCTCCGCCCCGGCAGGGCGTTCGGCCGGACCGGGCGCCGGCTGGCCGTGACCGCTGAGCGCATAGGCCGCCTGGTACAGCGCCGTTTCCGCCACCGAGCGCGCCTCTGCCACGACATCACCGCGTTCACGTACCAGGCTGTCGTAGACCGGCAGATGGTCGATTCCGGTTGAGTTGAGATTCACAGGGCTGGCCCTTCTCGGTATCTGTCGTCCTTCATGGAGCTTGATCGCGGTCACACGCGGTTGAGCCGCGCGGCGATCCCATGACCGATCAGCAGGTAAATCACTGCCGGCAGACCGTAATTGAGGAGAACGCGAAGGCCTTCTGTGTCCATGGTGAAAACGTCTTGTGACCACCAGGCCAGCCAGTCGGCCGTTCCGTGTACGAACCCGACGAAGACGTTGCCCTCGTTGGCTTCGAGCAGGTAGAGCAGAATCCACAGACCAAGGAATGCGGCGGCTATGTCGGCGATGGTGTGGATGACCAGACCCGCCCGTCGAGCGCCGCCCTCGCGCCGCTCCGGGCGTCGCGGCGGCTGCGGAGGCTGCTGGTACTGGTCGTAGGGGTGGGGGCCGGCCATCGGGTCGGTATTGCTCACGGGAATCCAATCTGACGCGTCGCTCTGCAGGCCGAGACAGGGGCGGACAACGCCCCTGAATCCCTCTCAGGACAATCGCCTGCCGCACCACGCACACAAGGCGTCGCACGGGCCCGTACAACTCTGCGTCAATCAACCGCCGTCGCGTTACAGCGCCCTCGCAATATCCCAAATATGGCCAGGTAATCGGCAACTTACCTAAATGCTCGAGCCTGGGATCCGCTTCACTGTCGAACACCTCACACTCGTGTGCCCATTCCGTGCGCCCCTCGTGATGTCTTCATGTGAACAGCTCACTAACCGTTCATATCGCGGCGGGCGGAAATATCGGTGATCCCCTCCTGGGCCAACTCAAAGGCAGAATCGACCGTTTCAGCGTTGACCGGTCCTGACGTCGCCGCCGCCCGGCACTACGGCGTGTGACGTAGTGCACCTGGATGCCAGGAGTGCAGAGGTGGCATGATCCGGGAGCGTGACGCCCCGCAACCCGACAGTTCGCCCATTCCGGGCGACGGAAGGACATGCGCATGTTCCGTAAGGTGCTCGTTGCCAACCGCGGAGAGATCGCGATCCGGGCGTTCCGCGCCGGCTTTGAGCTGGGGGCTCGAACCGTCGCGGTGTTCCCTCACGAGGACCGCAACTCGCTGCACCGGATGAAGGCCGATGAAGCCTACGAGATCGGCGAGGCCGGGCACCCCGTGCGCGCCTATCTCTCCGTCGAGGAAATCATCCGTGCGGCGCGCAAGGCGGGCGCCGATGCCATCTATCCCGGGTACGGCTTCCTGTCCGAGAACCCCGAGCTGGCGCTCGCGTGCGAGCGTTCCGGCATCACGTTCGTCGGGCCGAGCGCGCAGACGCTGGAGCTGACGGGGAACAAGGCCCGTGCCGTGGCCGCGGCCCGCGAGGCCGGCGTCCCGGTCCTTGGTTCCTCGCAGCCCTCCACCGATGTCGACGAGCTGGTGCGGGCGGCCGACGACCTCGGCTTCCCGGTCTTCGTCAAGGCCGTCGCCGGTGGCGGCGGGCGCGGCATGCGGCGCGTCGAGGACGCGACGACGCTGCGGGAGTCGATCGAGGCGGCGGCCCGCGAGGCCGAGTCGGCGTTCGGCGACCCGACCGTCTTCCTGGAGAAGGCCGTCGTCGAGCCCCGGCACATCGAGGTACAGATCCTCGCCGACGGCGAGGGCCGGGTCATCCATCTCTTCGAGCGCGACTGCTCCTTGCAGCGCCGCCACCAGAAGGTGATCGAGCTGGCCCCCGCGCCGAATCTCGACCCCGAGGTGCGTGAGCGGATCTGCGCCGACGCCGTGAAGTTCGCCCGGCAGATCGGCTACCGCAACGCGGGCACGGTGGAGTTCCTCCTCGACCCCGCCGGACAGCACGTGTTCATCGAGATGAACCCGCGGATCCAGGTCGAGCACACGGTGACCGAGGAAGTCACCGACGTGGACCTCGTCCAGGCGCAGCTGCGGATCGCCGCCGGCGAGACACTGGAAGACCTCGGTCTGTCGCAGGACACCGTCCGTCTCCACGGCGCCGCGCTGCAATGCCGGATCACCACGGAGGACCCGGCCAACGGCTTCCGCCCTGACACCGGCAAGATCAGTGCCTACCGTTCGCCGGGCGGCTCCGGCATCCGGCTGGACGGCGGCACCACCCATGCCGGTACGGAGATCAGCGCCCACTTCGACTCGATGCTGGTCAAGCTGACCTGCCGGGGACGGGACTTCGAGACCGCGGTCGGCCGGGCCCGGCGCGCCGTCGCCGAGTTCCGCATCCGCGGTGTGTCGACGAACATCCCCTTCCTCCAGGCGGTTCTCGACGATCCCGACTTCGCCGCCGGACGCGTCACCACCTCGTTCATCGAGAAGCGGCCCCATCTGCTGACGGCGCGTCACTCGGCCGACCGTGGCTCGAAGTTGCTCACCTACCTCGCCGACGTCACGGTCAACAAGCCGCACGGCGAGCGGCCTCATCTGATCGATGCCGCCACCAAGCTGCCGCCGCTGCCCGACCGCGAACCGCCCGCCGGCTCCAAGCAGAAGCTGACCGAGCTCGGCCCCGAGGGCTTCGCCCGATGGCTGCGCGCCTCCCCCACCATCGGCGTCACCGACACCACGTTCCGGGACGCGCATCAGTCGCTGCTCGCCACCCGGGTCCGCACCAAGGACCTCCTCGCCGCGGCGCCGGCCGTGGCACAGACGGTGCCGGAGCTCCTTTCGCTGGAGTGCTGGGGCGGCGCGACCTACGACGTCGCGCTGCGCTTCCTCGCCGAGGACCCGTGGGACCGGCTCGCCGAACTGCGCGCGGCCGTGCCCAACATCTGTCTCCAGATGCTGCTGCGCGGCCGTAACACCGTCGGCTACACGCCGTACCCCACCGAGGTGACCCACGCCTTCGTGGAAGAGGCCGCCGCGACCGGGATCGACATCTTCCGGATCTTCGACGCGCTCAACGACGTCAACCAGATGCGGCCCGCGATCGACGCCGTACGCGAGACCGGCTCGGCGGTCGCGGAGGTCGCCCTCTGCTACACCTCCGACCTGTCCGACCCGGCGGAGAAGCTCTACACGCTCGACTACTACCTGCGTCTCGCCGAGCAGATCGTGGACGCGGGCGCCCATGTGCTCGCGGTCAAGGACATGGCGGGGCTGCTGCGCGCGCCCGCGGCGGCGAAGCTGGTCTCCGCGCTGCGCAGGGAGTTCGATCTCCCCGTGCACATCCACACGCACGACACCGCGGGCGGTCAGCTGGCCACCTATCTCGCGGCGATCCAGGCCGGCGCGGACGCGGTGGACGGGGCGGTGGCGTCGATGGCGGGCACCACCTCGCAGCCGTCCCTTTCGGCGATCGTCGCCGCCACCAATCACTCGGAACGGCCGACCGGCCTGGATCTTCAGGCCGTCTGCGATCTGGAGCCGTACTGGGAGAGCGTGCGCAAGATCTACGCGCCGTTCGAGGCGGGCCTGTCCTCACCGACCGGACGCGTGTACCACCACGAGATCCCCGGCGGCCAGCTCTCCAATCTCCGGACGCAGGCCATCGCCCTAGGGCTCGGCGACCGTTTCGAGGACATCGAGGCGATGTACGCAGCCGCCGACCGGATCCTCGGCCACCTCGTGAAGGTCACGCCCTCGTCCAAGGTGGTCGGTGACCTGGCCCTGCATCTGGTGGGGGCCGGGGTGTCGCCGAAGGACTTCGAGGCCGAGCCGAACACCTTCGACCTCCCGGCCTCGGTCATCGGATTCCTGCACGGCGAGCTCGGCCTGCCGCCCGGCGGGTGGCCGGAACCGTTCCGCACCAAGGCGCTGCAGGGACGCGCCGGCCCCGAGCCGATGCGTGAGCTGTCCGCCGAGGAGCGCGCCGGGCTTGCGAAGGACCGGCGGGCGACGCTGAACCAGTTGCTGTTCCCCGGCCCGACCAAGGACTTCGAGAGCCACCGGCAGGCGTACGGCGACACCAGCGTGCTGGCGAGCAAGGACTTCTTCTACGGCATCAGCCCCGGGCGCGAGTACGCCGTGGACCTGGAACCCGGCGTCCGGCTGCTCATCGAGCTGGAGGCCATCGGTGAGGCGGACGAACGCGGTGTACGCACCGTGATGGCCACCCTGAACGGTCAACTGCGGCCGATCCAGATCCGGGACCACTCCGTGGCGTCCGACATCCCGGTGACCGAGAAGGCGGACAAGACCAACTCGAACCATGTCGCGGCGCCGTTCGCCGGTGTGGTCACGCTGGCGGTGGCCGAGGGCGACGCGGTGGAGGCCGGTGCGACGGTGGCCACGATCGAGGCGATGAAGATGGAGGCGTCCATCACTGCTCCGAAGGGTGGCACGGTGTCCCGGCTCGCCATCAACGCGATCCAGCAGGTGGAGGGCGGCGACCTGCTGGTGGAGCTCGCCTGACGCGTGGCGCGTGATGCCTGATGCCTGAAGCCCCGGACCAGTCGCACTGCGGCTGCCCGGGGCTTACGCGTCACTGGGTCGAGGGGTTTCGGCGTGGTTTCTACCCACCATGGGCTGATCTAGGACGGGTCCTGACCTCGATGCCGCATAGCGTGGCTTTTGTCCGACGGAACAGAACCACGTGGAGGCGTAGACCATGGCTGCCAACAAGCTGGACACCCAGGACCAGGCAGGGGCCCCGGCCGTCACCGGCGAGCGTGCCGAGTGGCTGGAGGCCCTGGACAAGCAGCGGAACTTCCTGCGCTTCACGGCCCGCGACCTCACCGACGAGCAGGCCGGGATGCGGACCACCGCGAGCGAACTGTGCGTGGGCGGTCTCGTCAAGCACGTCACCGAGGTGGAGCGGGGCTGGGTGGACTTCATCCTCAACGGCCCTTCCCACAAGGTCGACTACATGGCCATGACCGAGGCCGACTGGGCCCGTCGGGCCGAGGGATTCCGGATGCTGCCCGGTGAGACCCTGGACGGTGTACTGGCGGTCTACGCCGAGCAAGCCCGCCGAACCGACGATGTGGTCGCCGCGCTGCCCGACCTGGACGTCACGTGGCCGCTGCCGGAGGCCCCTTGGTCCGAGCCGGGCGGGCGGTGGTCGGCCCGACGGGTACTGATGCACATCGTCGCCGAGACCGCTCAGCACTGCGGCCACGCCGACATCATCCGCGAGTCCCTCGACGGGGCCAGGACGATGGGCTGACGGCTGCCCCTTCAACCCCTTCGCGTCGGCTTCTACCCCTTCGCGTCGGCCTCGAAGTAGCGGCGGGGTACGTCGACGAGCATGGTGTCGACCTGCTCCTCGGTGACCCCGCGCCGTTCGAGATAGGGCAGCACCTCGTCCTGGATGTGCAGGTAGTGCCACTGCGGGAGCAGCGGCATGACGGCCGGGTCGATCCAGTCGATGTAGCAGGAGGCGTCCTGCGAGAGCACCATCCGGTCGGCGTACCCCCGTCGGCACATCTCCACCACCGTCTCGGCCCGGGCCTCGAAGGTGGTCTCGAGATTGATCCCGAACCGGTCCATCCCGAGCACGAACCCGGCTTCGGCCAGTTCGCTGAGGTGGTCCACATCGGTGGTGTCACCGCTGTGCCCGAGCACGATGCGGCTCGGGTCCACACCCTCCTCGTCGCACAGCACACGCTTGACCTCCAGCCCCGTGCGCGTTCCCGGATGGGTGTGCACGGTGATCGGGGTGCCGGTGCGCAGATGTGCCTCGGCCACCGCACGCATCACCCGCTCCACACCGGGTGTGAGGCCCGGCTCGTCGATGGCACACTTGAGCAGCCCGGCCTTGACGCCGGTGCCGGCGATGCCGTCCTCGATGTCGCCGACGAACATGTCCACCATCGGGTCGGGCACCTCCATCCCCGCGGCTTCGTTCAACGCCGGACCGCGGTGATGGAAGAAGAACGGCACATCTTCGTACGTGTAACAGCCCGTCGCCACAACGATGTTGAGGTCGGGCACCTGCTCGGCGACGCGCTGGATCCGCGGAATGTAGCGGCCCAGGCCGATCACCGTGGGGTCGACGACGGTGCGGACGCCCTGGGCGCGGAGCGCACCGAGCTTGTCCACCGCGTCGGTGACCCGGGTGTCCTCGTCGCCCCACTCCCGGGGGTAGTTCTGCTGCACGTCCGGGCTCAGCACGAATATGTGCTCGTGCATGTAGGTGCGCTCCAACGCAGCCGAATCCACCGGTCCCCGCACGGTCTCCACCATGGCCATCAGCGCAGCTCCTTCTTGAGGATCTTCCCGGGCAGTCCCTTGCGGCCCTAGGCATACCGTCCAGTCGGTAGGTGGTCAAGGGAATGCGCACGGCGCCAGCGAGCGGCCCCGGCAGTGGCCGAACGCTCCCGCCCCGGCTGCCGCCGGTCACGGCGGTCAACGCCGCCCGCCGGCGGCCCTCAGTTCGCAGGCCTGGCCCCTGCGGTCGAGCGCGAAAGGTAGCGGCAGTGGAGGACGAGCCAGGTGAACGTGTCGAGGTCGGCCAGGTCGAGGTTGAACGTCGCCTGGATCTTTTCCACCCTGTATCGGGCGGTGTTGGGGTGGACGCCCAGTGCCGCGGCGGTTGCGGCGATGTTGCGGTTGTTGTCCACGTAGACCTGGAGGGTCCGGAAGTAGTCCGTTCCCGACTGCTTGTCCAGCTCCTCGATGCGGCGGAGGACAGCCGGCTGCCGGGGGTCTGTATTGCGTCTGATGCCGGCCATTTCCGCGAGGTCGACGTGGTGGTGATGATGTGTCAGATGGACTACGTACGCACCGGGTCGGAGGGTGACCACCTGCGCCCGCAGTAGCCCGGCCAAGGTCTGCATCTGTTTGAACTCGGCGCTGATATCGCCCACGTTGCCGAGCCGGGATCCGGCGATGACAGTCATGGACCCAACGTTCGGGTGCGCACCTTGGAAGAAGTCTTCGAGACTTCGCTCCGTCTGAACCCAGTCGTGCTCGGCGCTGCCGCTGAAGAGTATGACGAGGTGGGCGTCGACCTCGGCGAGGAGCGCACTTGGATGAATGATGTGGAGCCACGCCGAGAGGCGGCGGACGAGCCGGTCCCTGGGCGCGCTCGCGGAGTCGCCGGACGTCGGTGCCAGCATGGCCAGGACGAACCAGCGCCGTTGTGAGATGTCGAACGGAAGCGCGGCTGCGAGGGACTCGTCGGGCGCCCGTACCAGAGCTGAGAGCAGATTGGCCTGCCGTGTGCGCCGCAGGTCCAGCTCGGCCCGTGCATGGTGGAGGTGAAGCGCGGCCGTGTCCAGCAGTCCCGGTAGCACGGCGGTTGCCTTTGCTCGAGCGTCCTTGGCGTCGGCGATGACCCAGATCGTGCCCAGGATTTCTCCGTCGCTGCGCACGGCGGCGGCCACTCGTCCGAACACACCGGTGCCGCCCGGCACGTACAGGCACCCGGTGCGTGCGTAGACCGTCCGGTAGTCGGGGTCGGTCGCGGGTGAGTCGATCTCGCTCATCAGCAGTGTGGCGTCGCGGCGTTGCTGGTCGATGGGTTGCCCGGGCAGGTTGGAGAAGCCGAGGACGCGGCCGGTGGGGTCGACGATGCTGGTGGCACCGCCGGTCATGGAGGCAACGGCGTTCGCAAAGGTGAAGAGATCGCCCAGCCGTGCTCCGGCGATGGAATCCGTGGCCGAGAGCGCGGCTGCGCTCTTGAGAAGTGAGGCCAGCTGCAGCCAGTCGCTGGAATCGCGCGCGAGCACCGTTGTGACGTCGTGCAGGCGACCCAGCGCACCGAACTCGACGGCGTCGATGCTCGCAGGTTTGGCGATGACCCCCGCGGCGCGCGCCTCACCTGCTCGCGCGACGAAATCGGCGAACGCCGGGTCACCGTTGCGGTACCCCACGGCGAGCAGCACGGCGTGGGGCGGGATCCGCTCTTCGAGCCGGCCCGGCTCACGCAACACAATCGATTGCACACGCTCATCCTGGGCGCGGTGCACGAGCCACGCGTCGTCACCGACGCGCTCGACGAGTTCAGACAGCGTCGGTCCGCACGGGTCCACCTTCGTGGACGAAGCCTTCCTCATGGCACAGCACCCTATGGCGATGCTTGGAGCTGGGCACTACTGGATGGCGTGATGCTTGGAGTCAGCTCCATGGCTCCTGGGCGGGATGGCTCCTACTTTTGTGGCCACAGCAACACCCGAGCCATAGGAACAACTCATGAACAGATCCTTGCGGCGACTGTTGGCGGGCCTGTTGGTCACGGCCACGGCGACGCTCACGGCATGCGGTGCCGGACCGGCCAAGAGTGCCGGCCCAGGTGGTTCGACGTCGGCCGCACAAGGCATTCCGGCATCGATTCGTCAAAGCGGTGTCCTGCGTGTAGGCACGAACGTGCCGTTCGTGCCGATGGAGTACATGAAGCCGGACAACTCCACGTTCACCGGTATCGACATCGACCTGATGCGGGCTGTCGCAGTCAGGCTGGGGCTGAAGGCCCAGTTCACCAACGCGTCATGGGACAGCCTGATTCCTTCGTTGAGCGCCGGCCGGTACGACGTACTGGCCTCCTCGTTCGGGGACTTCGTTCAGCGCCGGAAGCAGGTCGACTTCGTCGACATGCTTGAGGGCGGTATCGCCGGCGTCGTTCCCTCCGCGAACAAGGCGAAGTACCCGGACGCCGCTGCGGTGTGCGGAAAGACCGTGGGAGTCGAGAACGGCTCGGCCACGGTCGAGGTGGCTCGGACCCTCTCGGCCCGTTGCACGAAGGCCGGCAAAGCCGCAGTCACCTCGCGCGTCTACCCATCCGATTCCAACGCCGTCGTTGCACTGCAGAGCGGGCGCATCGACATGGTGCTCGACGACCGTGTGGTGGCTGAACACCTCACAGCCACCCAGGCCGGCCGCTACACCATGGTTCTCGACAAGGCCACTCCCGCATTCCTGTACGGCTTCGTGGTCGGCAAGACCAACCGTTCCCTGTCCGAGGCCGTCATGAAGGCACTGAACTCACTCATCGCCGACGGCACGTACGCCAGGATCTGCGCCCGCTACGGCATCACCGGCAGCTCCCTGCTCACGAAGGCGACCCTCAATGCGGGAACACGGAAGGAGGGCTGACATGGCCGTCTCCACAGCGACCCGGACCGGCACACGGGCGCCGGACATCAAGGACGGAGCCGGCACGCTGCGAGTGATCCGGCGCCGTCATCCATGGCGGTGGGTGTCGGCGATCGTGGTGCTCGGCCTCTGCACAGGGCTCGTGTACGCACTGGCAGGCACGCCGAACATCAGGTGGAACGAGGTCGGCCACTACCTCACCGAAGACTCGATCCTGACCGGCATCCGCCTTACGGTCGTCCTCACTGTGGCAGCGCAGGGGATCGGTGTCATCGGCGGCATCGTCCTGGCCGTGATGCGAGGCTCGGACAACCCCGTACTCCGCGTAGCCGGCGCCGCCTACCTGTGGATCTTCCGGGGCACACCTGCGCTGATCCAGATCATTCTCTGGTACAACCTGGCCCTGGTCTTCCCCACCGTCTCACTGCACATCCCCTTCACCTCACTGGGATTCAGCAGCCCGACGAACTCCCTCATCACCCCGGTCACCGCCGCGATCATCGCGCTCGGCCTCAACGAGGCCGCCTACATGGCCGAGATCGTGCGTGGCGGCCTCATCTCCGTCGAGCAAGGGCAACACGACGCGGCCGGCGCGATCGGCATGTCCCGAGGCAAGGCGATGCGGTACGTGATCCTGCCCCAGGCGCTTCGCACCATCATCCCGCCCACGGGAAACGAACTGATCAACATGCTCAAGAGCACTTCGCTGGTCAGCGTCATCGCCGCGCAGGAACTGCTCACCGCATCGCAGCACATCTACGCGGTCAACTTCCTCACCGTCGAGCTGCTGATCGTGGCCAGCCTGTGGTACCTGGCGATGTCGACCCTCGCGTCGATCGGCCAGGGCTACCTCGAACGCCGCCTCCAGGTCGTGCTGCGCGTGCGCCCCAAGAGCTGGACGAGCCGACTGCTTGCGCACACCGGCCAACTCACCCGAACCATCGGAAGGCGCGCTTCATGACCGCCATGCTCTCCGTCCAGCATGTCAAGAAGGCCTACGGCGGTGTCAGCGTTCTGCGCGATGTGACGCTCGACGTCGACCTGGGGCAGGTGGTGTGCGTCCTCGGTTCCTCAGGGGCCGGGAAGTCCACGCTCATGCGGTGCGTGTCCCACCTCGAACCGGTGGACGCGGGCACCATCAGCGTGGAAGGCCAACTCGTCGGCTACGAACGGCGCGGCAACCACCTGCACGAGATCCGCGAAGCCGAGCTGTGCCGCCAGCGCCGCGGGATCGGCATGGTCTTCCAGCACTTCAACCTGTTCGGCCACCTCACGGCGCTGGACAACATCACGCTCGGCCCGCGCAAAGTGCTCGGGCTCCGACGCGAGGAAGCCGAGGCCGAGGCGCGCGATCTCCTGGCTCAGGTGGGTCTCGGCGACCACGCCGCCACCTATCCCCGCCAGCTGTCCGGCGGTCAGCAACAGCGTGTGGCGATCGCCCGCGCGCTCGCGATGCACCCCCGGCTGATGCTGTTCGACGAACCCACCTCGGCACTCGATCCGCAGCTGGTCGGCGAAGTCCTGCGGGTGATCCGCGCACTGGCGCACACCGGCATCACGATGGTCATCGTCACCCACGAAGTGCATTTCGCGCTGGAGGTCGCCGACCGCATCGTGCTCATGGCAGACGGCACCGTCGTCTACGACGCTCCCCCGAGCCAGTTCAGGTCGACCACCGATGAACACGTCACCGCGTTCATGTCCCACGTAACGGACGTACCGGCGGCAGCACTCTCCGCCGAAGCCCCCACGGAGTAACACGATGCCCAAGCGAATCAACGTCAGCGACTACCGCAAGGCCGCACGCAAGCGCCTGCCCCACATCGTCTACGACTTCCTCGAGGGCGGCGCGCTCGACGAACAGACTCTTGCGAGCAACACCGCCGACCTGGCCGGGTTGCCCCTGCAACAGCGCATCATGCGCGACGTCTCCGGCATCGATCTGAGCACCAGTGTCCTCGGCCACCGGCTGCGAACTCCCGTACTCATCGCGCCGATGGGCCTGCTCTCCCTGTTCCACCCGCAGGCCGACATCCACCTGGCCCGGGCCGCTCAAGCCGCCGGCACCGTCTTTGTGCACAGCGCATGGTCCGGCACTCCGCTCAAGGACGTGGCCGCGGCCGCGCCGGGCTCGGTGTGGTGCCAGGCCGCCCTGTGGGGCGACCCACGCCTCGTCGACCAGCACCTTGAACGTGCCGCTGACGCCGGAGTCGACGTCCTGGTGATCGCCGGCGACGTATCGGTGTCCAGCAAGCGCGAACGCGACCTGCACAACGGCTTCACGATGCGCGCCCGTCCGTCGGTCCGCGGAGTGCTCAACGCCGTCCGGAAACCCCGCTGGGTCAGCAACTTTCTCTTCGGGCCGAAGATCACCTTCGGTGATCAGTCCACCGAAGGCCGCCCGATGACCATCCAGGAGATGGGCGAGTTCATGGAGGCCGACAACGACCGCGTCACCTGGGACGACGTTCGCAGCATCCGCGAACGCTGGCCCGGCAAGCTCGTCGTCAAGGGCATCATGAGCCCGGCCGACGCCCAACTCGCCATCGACGCAGGCGTCGACGGCATCTACATCTCCAATCACGGGGGCCGTCAGTTCGATGCCCAGCCGTCCACGTTCTCGGCTCTTCCGGCGATCGCAGAGACGGTCGGCGATCAGGCCGACATACTCGTCGACAGCGGGATCCGGCGTGGCAGCGACATCGTCAAGATGCGCGCCCTCGGCGCCACAGCCTGCCTGATCGGCCGGCCCGCCGTGTACGGCGCAGTCCAGTCCGGCCAACGTGGCGCCGCCGCAATCCTCGACATCCTCACGGACGAACTCGCCACCGCACTCGCGTTCACCGGCGCGACGAGCCTCGCCGACGTCGGCCCCGGCACACTCGCCCTCAACGGCACACTCACCACAGCAGCACAGCCCGGCTCACCACGGCTCACGGGATCACGGCGATGAACGGTCGATCGACACCGCGCCCCATCCCGCGTAGGTCACCTCGCGATCAACCCCCTGGTCGATGGGTCCATGCCCACACCAGGCTGCCCCGATGAAGGACCACCATGACAAGCAGCGCCATCACGCGCATCCCGACGCCCTCGGATGAGCCCGACACCGTGCTCTCGGCCGACGCCGTGTCCTACGCGGGGGTCATCTTCACCACGCAAATTCCCGACCGCAGCGACGGCTCCCTGGAACTCGGCGACATCAGACGCCAGACCGAGCAGGTGTTCCACAACCTGTCAGAAAGCCTCCAGACTGCGGGTAGTTCAATGTCCCGGCTGCTCCATCTGACCATCTACCTCACGGACATGACGGATCGCGAGGTGTTCGACGAGGTCTATGCGGCACGGATCCCTCAGCCGGTGCCGGCCCGGTGCTGCGTGGCCGTCGCAGCCCTCGCAGCGGAGGGCATGCGCATCGAGATCACCGCACACGCCGCAGCCGCACCGTCGGCCGATGGCTCTTCGAATCTCCGGTGATCACGTGACCGGGCCGGCGGCCACGTGATCACCGAGCGGCCCCGTGGCGGGGACGCCTCGTCATGTTCGCAGCCGTCCGGCCGTGGTACGAGCGGCTGGTCAGGGCCACCCGCTCCAGGCCGGGCGATGCCGAGTGGCTCGCAGACTGCCGGTCAGTAGCGCTCGGCTGTGCCCAGGTACTGCTCCGCGAAGGCGGCCGCCGCGACCGGCGAGGTGAACAGGCGTCGCAGCCGAGCGAGTGTGGTACCTGTCCGGAACGGCTCCCCCGTGGCCGCCCCGTGATAGACGTCGGACAGCCACTGTGAGAACTCCTGGTAGTCCCACACGCGACGCAGGCATGCCTCCGAATAGTTCTCCAGGCCTCTGCCGTTACTGTCGGCTTCCAGCGTGAGGTGGGCGACCAGTGCGTCGCCGAGCTGGAAGGCGTCGTGCAGTGCGAGGTTCATGCCCTTCGCCGCGATCGGCGCCACGAGGTGGGCCGCGTCACCGGCCAGGAACAGGCGTCCGGAAGCCATCGGCTCGACGACATAGTCGTGCATGTCGAGCATCCGCTTCTCGATCAACCGCCCCTCGACCAATTCGGGGGCACCCTCCGCGGCGAGCCGTCGGCGCAGCTCAGCCCATACGCGCTCGTGCGACCAGTTCTCCGGGTCGTCGCCGGGCAGGCACTGGAGGTAGTAACGGGTCACCTCGGGACTGCGAGGCATCTGTCCGGCGAATCCGTCCTGGTGGATACCGAAGAGCACACAGTCGGAGGAAGGCGGCGCCTCGGCCAGCAGGGAGAGCCAACCTATTCCGTAGTCGTGGCGCGCTACCGGGAATCGATCGGCGGGCAGTGTGCGCCGCGTCACCCCACGCGCACCGTCACAGCCTGCGATGAAGTCACAATGAACCACCTGCCGTTGACCCGACCGCGGGCAGGTGTACGAAACTGATGGCTGATCGGTGTCGACGTCGTGCACCTGCACGTCCCGGACGCCGAACCTGATGTCGCCGCCCCGCCCGTCGTCGTACTCACGCACCAGATCCGCGACGAGCAACGGCTGCGGGTAGACGTAGTGGTGTCGTCCCGTCAATTCGGTGTAAGAAAAGCGGTGTTGACGGCCGTCGAACCGGAACTCACACGCGGTGTGCCGCTGCGCTTTCCGCAGAAGGTTCTCGGCGAGACCTCGTTCCTCCAGGGCGCGAACCGCCCACTCTTCGATGACCCCGGCGCGCGGCCGCTGCTCGATGAACTCCCGCGTCTCGGTCTCGAGGACCACGCAGTCGACGCCGGCACGTCTGAGGATGTTCCCGATGGTCAGCCCGGCGGGACCGGCGCCCACCACGACTACCGAAACACGTTGTGGAGCAGGGGTATTGGGAAGCTGAAGAGGGTTCACGCCAGCATTATTCGGCACACGCCGAAGCTCGGTCACACCGGAGGTCGGATCGGAGGTGTCACCCGAGGTCGCGCCCAAGGAGTCACCCGAGGAGTCAGGCGTTCGCCGGCGACTCGGCGTGCTCGCACCGCCGTTTCGCCTCGGGCGGCGGCTACCGTCGCCCTATGGAGCCTGAGCGAACCGGCGCGATCCGCGCAGTCCTCATCGACATCGACGGAGTGCTCACGGTGTCCTGGGAGCCTCTCCCCGGCGCCGTCGAGGCCATGGAGCGACTGCGCGCAGCGGAGCTTCCGCTCGCGCTGGTCACCAACACGACCTCGCGTACCCGCGCCTCGATCTGCGCACGCCTTGCGGAGGCCGGGTTCCCCGTCACGGTCGACGACATCCTCACCGCCCCGGCCGTCACTGCCGCCTACCTTCGCGAGAACCACCCGGGCGCGCGCTGCCTGTTGCTCAACGCCGGTGACATCCGGGACGACCTGACAGGCGTGACGCTCGTCGATGAGCCGGAACAACGCTCAGGCGCGGAGTCGGACGTAGACGTGGATGTAGACGTGGATGTCGTCGTGGTCGGGGGCGCCGGCGACGAGTTCGGCTACGCCGCCCTCAACCGCGTCTTCCACCACCTCCAGCGCGGAGCACACCTCGTAGCCATGCACCGGAACCTCTACTGGCGCACCGCCGGCGGGCTCGAACTCGACACGGGCGCCTTCCTCCTCGGCCTCGAGCGGGCCGCGCGGGTCACCGCGCGCATCACCGGCAAACCGTCCGCGGCGTTCTTCGCCGCCGCGCTCGCCCATCTGGGCGCCGATGCTTCCACGACGCTCATGGTGGGCGACGACATCGAGTCCGACGTGCTCGCGGCCCAGCGCAGCGGCGTCACCGGCGCCCTCGTCAAGACCGGCAAATACCTCCCGGAGACCCACCGTTCGGCCGACGGCACACCGGACCATGTGCTCGACTCCTTCGCCGCGCTCCCCGACCTGCTCGAACGCCTGGCCCGGACTCCGTAGAGCCGCAAGGGGGGCGTTACTCGTTGCTCTTCCAGAGGGTCAGCGTGGTGACGTAGTCGGGCATGTCGATGGACCGGCCTTGCTTGGTGTCGGGCAGGACGTCCGTGATGCGCAGCATCGCCAGGTTGTCGTCGCTGGTGACGGTGCACAACACCATGCCCTTGGTGAGTGTCTTCCCCGCATCCAGGTCGTCGCCGGGGATGGCGGCCGGGAGCGCGTCGGTGTCCACGCCCGTACGGCATGCCTCGGACGTGGTGCCGGTGCTTCTGCCCATGAGGATGAGGGTGACGTGGTGGCGGTGGGCGTGCCGCTGCGCCGAGCGTCCGAACCGGCGGGTGCGGTCCGCAGCGTGATGGACTTCGCCGGCCCCGGCGACAAGAATGTACGGGATTCACAGCTCGGGATTCACAGCTCGGGGCTCACGCCTCGGGCAGCGACCAACCACACATCGAGAATTCTGCCCGGTGATGGAGTCGGCGCGGGGGCGTGCCCCTTCTCCGCGCCACCACTGGACGGTTCCAGGCGGCGACACGGGTCGGTACATTCGGGCACCGACGGCCCTGGTGTGCCGTCCCGCCGGGCAGCGAACAGGACTCGCCGTGCCATCGGCGAACTACCGTTCCCTCCTGCGGACGCCTGGCGCCGCAGCATTCTTCCTGCCGGCATCGCTCGGACGGGTCGGCGTCGCGATGACCAGCCTCAGCATCGTCTGGCTCGTGCACGACCGGACCGGTGCGTTCGCCACGACGGGCCTGGTCACGGGTGCGTTCGCCGTGGCCGACGCGCTCGTGGCGCCTCAACTGGCCCGGCTCGTCGACCGGTTCGGGCAGACCCGGACCCTGCCGCCCTCACTGGCCGCCCACGCCGTGGCGGTGGCCGGTCTGGTGTGTTTGGTCGCCGCCGATGCCTCCGACGCCCTGCTGGTCCTGGGTGGCGCACTGGTCGGGGCCAGCGTTCCCCAGCTCGGTGCGATGTCCGCGGCGCGCTGGGCGGCACTGCTCCGCACGGACCGAGCGGCGGAACTGCCCACCGCTTTCGCGCTGGAGTCGATCGGCAACGCGGTGGCCTACCTCGTGGGCCCGATGCTGGTCAGCGCACTCGCAGCCGCCGGGTATCCCGTGGCCGGGACGGTGCTGGCCGCCTCATTGTCGGTGGTCGGCGGTCTGGTCCTCGCGGCGCAGCGCGGCAGCGCACCCGCGCTGAAGACCGGCGACGCCGCACTCACCCGCAGCGACCGCTCGTTGCTGCGCAGCCCCGTCCTTCTGCTCATGGGCCTCAATCTCGCCATCGGGATCTTCTTCGGCGCCATGCAGGTGTCCGTGACCGCCTTCGTGGTGGAGCACGGCGCACCCGGCGCCGCGGCCCCGATCTTCACCGTCTCCAGTTGCAGCGGCCTGCTGGCCGGATGGCTGTACGGGCTGCGCCGGTGGCGTGCCACGCCCGCGACTCAACTGCTCGCGGCCACCGGTGCGTTGACGCTCGGCACCTTGCTGTTGCTCACGGTCGGTTCACCGCTCGGCCTCGGATTGGTCGTGGCCCTGACCGGCGCCACGATTCCGCCCCTTCTCGTACTTTTCCCGGTCCTCACCGAGTCGACCGTCCACCAGGCCGTTCTGACCCAGGCGTTCTCCTGGCTCGGCTCCGCCGGCGCGGCGGGCTCGGCCGCCGCGGCGGCAGTTTCCGGCTGGGCGATCGACTCGCTCGGGGCGCGCGGTGGTTTCGCGGTCACCGCCGCGGCCGCCGCCGCGATGACACTCCAGGGCCTCGCCGGCCTACGCCTGCTACGTACACCGAGGGGGCAGTCGACAGGCGCGGAGCCGACGACGGGCCACAAGCCCTGACCGCCCTGCACGAACCGCACTTCGGGATACCTCGACGAGAGCCCGTCCAGGAGACCGTCCAGTCACGGGACTGCCCCCAGGCCCCGCGAGCGCTCAGCGCCCCGCGTCACCCTCGACGAGACGCCTCAGCGAGGGCAGCAGCGCATCGAGATCCTGTCCGGTTCGGAAGGCCACGAGCGTGGTGCCGGCCTCACCTGAGTCCCCGGCACCGGAGGGCGCGGGGAAGAGCGCGAGCACTTCGCGCATCGCCTCGTCCATTTCGGCCACCGGATCGGAGGTCTCCCCCCGGAGCCAGCGGCGCAGTACGTGGTTGTGGGCCGCGACCACGGACGCCGCCATGAGTTCGGCGCGCAGCGACGCCGACTCCGTGGGGTCGCCCATCCAGTCCGCGATGAATTCGCGGAACAGCCGCTGATACCTGGCCACACTGGCGATCTCCCGGTCCCGCAGGACCGCCACCTGGCTGGTCAGCGTGTACCGCCGCCGTGCGAGGTCACCCTCGTCGATGTAGTGCAGCAGCACCAGGCGCACCGCGTCGGACACGGCGATCAGGCCGGTGCTGTGGCTGGAGGTCGCCAGCCTGTCCTTGATCAGCGCGAGCAGCCGGTCGTGGTCGGGGAAGATCACGTCTTCCTTCGACCGGTAGTGCCGGAAGAACGTCGTGCGCCCCACTCCGGCCCGCTCGGCGATCTCGTCGACGGTGGTCTGCTCGTATCCGCGCTCGTCGAAGAGCGCGAAGGCGGCGTCCGCGAGTCGGATCCGCGCGGCTGGCTTGCTCATGACCACTCATCCTCACCCATGACGGCCCATCCTTCCCTGTCCCGGTGCCCGGAAGCCACTTGCCGGAGTCGATGGTACTGAGTACCGTCAATATGACATCGAGTACCGAAGGAGGCCCGACGTGGGTTCCGAGGCACAGAGCGAGTCCGGCCTGCCCATCCAGCCGCTCTACGACGGTTGGTCGCTGACGGATTTCGACGCGGACGCCAAGCTCGGCGCCCCGGGAAAGTTCCCGTACACGCGTGGCGTGTATCCGTCGATGTACACCGGCCGCCCGTGGACGATGCGGCAGTACGCCGGATTCGGCACGGCGAAGGAGTCCAACGAGCGCTACCACGAGCTGGTCGGCGCCGGCACGGGCGGCCTGAGCGTCGCCTTCGACCTGCCGACGCAGATGGGCTACGACTCGGACGAGGCGATCGCCCGCGGCGAGGTGGGCAAGGTCGGCGTGGCCATCGACTCGATCGAGGACATGCGCACGCTGTTCCAGGGCCTGCCGCTGGACAAGGTGTCCACGTCGATGACGATCAACGCCCCCGGCTCGACACTGCTCCTGCTCTACCAGCTCGTCGCGGCCGAGCAGGGCATCTCTGGTGACCAGCTGACCGGCACCATCCAGAACGACGTGCTCAAGGAGTACATCGCCCGCGGCACGTACATCTTCCCGCCGAAGCAGTCCCTGCGGCTGATCAGCGACATCTTCGCCTACTGCCACAAGGAGCTGCCCCGCTGGAACACGATCTCCATCTCGGGGTACCACATGGCCGAGGCCGGGGCCACGCCCGCGCAGGAGATCGCCTTCACCCTCGCCAACGCGAAGGAGTACGTACGCGCCGCGCTCGCCGCCGGCCTCGACGTCGACGACTTCGCACCGCGCCTGTCGTTCTTCTTCGTCGCCCGGACGACCCTGCTCGAAGAGATCGCGAAGTTCCGCGCCGCCCGCCGCATCTGGGCCCGCATCATGCGCGACGAGTTCAAGGCCAAGAACCCCAAGTCGCAGATGCTGCGCTTCCACACCCAGACCGCCGGGGTGCAGCTGACCGCGCAGCAGCCCGAGGTCAACCTCGTACGGGTCGCCCTTCAGGGCCTCGGCGCGGTCCTCGGCGGCACGCAGTCCCTGCACACCAACTCCTACGACGAGGCCATCGCCCTCCCCACGCAGAAGGCGGCGCGGCTCGCCCTGCGCACACAGCAGGTCATCGCCTACGAGACCGATGTGACCAAGACCGTCGACCCGTTCGCCGGGTCCTACGTCATGGAGTCGATGACGGACGACGTCGAGGCGGCCGCCCTTGAACTGATCCAGGCGGTCGAGGACCGCGGCGGCGCGGTGGCGGCGATCGAGCAGGGCTTCCAGAAGTCCGAGATCGAGAAGTCCGCGTACCGGATCGCGCTGGAGATCGACCACCAGGAACGCACCGTGGTCGGCGTCAACAAGTACGCACTCGACGAGGAAGAGCCGTACGAGCCGCTGCGGGTCGACCCCCAGATCGAGATCGACCAGTGCGAACGCCTCGCGGCCCTGCGCGCCGAGCGCGACAACGACGCCGTCGAGCGAGCCCTCGAAGCACTGCGCGACGCGGCGCGCGGCACCGACAACGTCCTGCCCCCGATGCGCGAGGCGCTGCGCCTGCGCGCCACCGTCGGCGAGGTCTCCCACGCCCTGCGCGATGTCTGGGGCGTGCACGTACCTCACGACACGTTCTGATCCTTCCTCCTGTCCCCTTCGATACCGTCCGATCATTCCGATGACCAGTCAGCCCCGGTGGAGCAATCAGTGAACGACATCGACATCCACACGACCGCGGGAAAGCTCGCGGACCTGCAGCGCCGGATCGAAGAGGCCACCCACGCCGGCTCCGCGCGCGCGGTGGAGAAGC
>NZ_JBIVFF010000020.1:0-25674 GCF_044748025.1 Streptomyces sp. NPDC090032
GGGGGGGGGGGGGGGGGGGGGTGCGGGCCCGGGGGTGCCCGGGGGGGCGGGGCGGGCCCCCCCCCCGGGGGGGGGGGGCGCGGGGGGGCGGCCCGCGCCCCCCCCCCGCCCGTGTCAGATGACGGCCCTTCAGTGAGGCTTATCTCTCTTGGTGCAAATGGTTGCAAAAATCCGATAAAGCATCCAAACCGGACGCCTGGCAGGCGATTGTCGCCCACTTGGCGTGTATGTTCCGGGGCCGAGAGCCATGGAAGGGACCAATCCGGTGAACAAGAAGCTTGCAGCCGCACTGTCCGGCGGTGCGGTACTGGTGCTTGCGCTGTCGGGATGCAGCAGCGATGACGGCAACGAGAAGCTGGACGCCTGGGCCAAGACGGTCTGTGACGAGGTCCAGCCTCAGGCCAAGAAGATCGAGAACGCCAACGCCGCGATCCAGAAGGAGACCTCGGACAACAGCAAGCCCGCGGACGTCCAGAGCACCGACTCGCAGGCCTTCCAGGACATGTCCGATGCCTACAAGTCGATCGGTTCGGCCGTGGACAAGGCGGGGGCCCCGCCGGTCGACGGCGGCGCCAAGAAGCAGACGGACGCGGTCAAGGAGCTCAACGGGATCTCGGCCTCGTACGCGGACCTGAAGAAGCAGGTCGACAAGCTCGACACGAAGGACCAGGCGAAGTTCGCCGACGGCCTCAAGGGCATCGCGGGCGAGCTCGACAAGCTGAGTCAGAGCGGGAGCGACGCGCTCAAGAAGCTGGAAGAGGGCGACGTCGGCAAGGCGATGGCGAAGCAGGACAGCTGCAAGAGCGCGTCCTCTTCCCCGGCTCCCTCCAAGAGCTGACGCAGGCGAGCTGATTCCGGGGCCGGCTCCGAGTGCGCCGACTCCGGGAGCTGATTCCGGGGGCGGGCTTCGAGTGAGCTGACTCCGGGAGCTGATTCCGGGGGCGGGCTCCGAGTGAGCCGACTCCGGGAGCTGATTCAGAGCGCTGACGTTTCCCCCGTGTCCCCGGTGCCGTCTTCACGCGGTGCCGGGGACACGTCGTAGGTGGGTGGCCATCGGGGGTCCGGGGTGACAATGGGGGCGTGAGTAGCTCCAGTCTGTCCAAGTTGCCGTCCATTGACCGTGACGATGTCGCCGCCCGGCTGCGTGAGTCCCTGCTGGGGGCCGAGTTCACCGCCGACGGCCTGCTCGAGCTGCTCGGGGCGCCGGCCTACGCGGCGCTCGCGCGGAGCGAGACCGTCCCCGCCCTGCGGGCGACCCGCGGGGACAGCCCGCTGGAGACGCTCGTACGGCTGTTCCTGTTGCAGCAGCCCGCGGAGTACGCGCGCGTGGCGGCCGTTCTGCCGGTCGACGAGTGTCTGGAGAGCGGGTGGCTGACGCGCGCCGGTGACGACGAGGTCGCCGCCTCCGTCGACGTGCGCCCGTACGGCGGGCCCGACGGCGAGGACTGGTTCATCGTGTCCGACCTCGGGTGCGCCGTCGGCGGCGCCGGAGGTATCGGCAGCCACGCCGAGGGCGTCGTCCTGGGCGTCGGCGGCGCGTCCACGACGCTGTCCGGGATCACCGTGCGTGCGCCCGCGGCGAGCGCCCTCGACCTCGGTACGGGTTCCGGGATCCAGGCCCTGCACGCCACCCGGCACGCCACGCGTGTCGTCGCCACCGACCTCAACCCGCGCGCCCTCCACATGACGGCGCTGACCCTTGCCCTCTCCGGCGCCGGCCCCGCCGAACTGCACGAGGGTTCACTGTTCGAGCCCGTGGGTGAGGAGACGTACGACCTGATCGTGTCGAATCCGCCCTTCGTCATCTCGCCGGGGGCGCGGCTGACGTACCGCGACGGAGGGATGTCCGGGGACGATCTGTGCCGCACGCTCGTTCAAGAGGCGGGGGCACGGCTGAACGAGGGCGGGTACGCGCAGGTTCTCGCCAACTGGCAGCACGTCGACGGAGAGGAGTGGACTGACCGGCTCCGGTCCTGGGTGCCGCGCGGATGCGACGCGTGGGTCGTGCAGCGTGAGGTGCAGGACATCACGCAGTACGCCGAGTTGTGGCTGCGGGACGCGGGGGATCACCGCACGGACCCGGCGGAGTACGCGGCTCGGTACGACGCGTGGCTCGACGAGTTCGAGGCCCGCAAGGTGCGCGGCGTCGGATTCGGGTGGATCACGCTGCGCAAGGCGCCCGAGGGCGTCGAGCCGTCCGTCACGGTGGAGGAGTGGCCGCACTCCGTCGAACAACCCCTCGGGGACACGGTGCGAGCGCATTTCGAGCGCCTCGACTATCTGCGCACGCACGACGACGCCGCCCTGCTCGGTGCCCACTTCAAGCTCGCGGGCGAGGTCGTGCAGGAGCAGGTCGGGCTGCCGGGGGCCGAGGATCCGGAGCATGTGGTGCTGCGCCAGCACCGCGGGATGCGGCGGGCCACGAAGGTGGACACGATCGGCGCCGGGTTCGCGGGCGTCTGCGACGGCACTCTCAGCGCCGGCCGGATCCTCGACGCCATCGCGCAACTGGTCGGGGAGGACCCGGTCTTGCTGCGGGACCGCACGCCCGCGCAGATCAGGATGCTGGTGGAACAGGGGTTCCTGGAGCCGGCTCAGGTGTGACGCGCGGGGCTGAGGCGATTCCGCTTTTCTTTCTGAAGATCCCGGAAGTCTCAGAGCGGAAGATCTCGGAAGTCTCAGGTTGGAAGATCTCGGAAGTCGCGGGTCGGGAGATCTCGGAAGTCTCAGAGCGGAAGATCTCAGGTAGGACTCTGAAGATCTTCCGAGAGATCTCAAAAGATCTCCGGTGGCGCATCGCGACATCGTTGCCAGAGGCATGCATGGCGGTCGTTCACCCGGGATTCGCCCTGTCGTCTCCCGCGCGTGTCAGCCTCACCGGCCTGGGACCCCAGCACCGGGAGGGAAAGCCATGGAGAGCGGACCAGCGATCTTCGCCGGGACCGTGTTCACGCTGTTCGGAGCGGGACTTCTGCTGTGGACCGGGGTGCGTGTGACGCACCGCGCACCCGTCGCCGACGGTGTGAACCCCGTCGCATCGGCGACGCTCGCCACACTGGCCGCGGTGGTCTCCCTGGTACTCGGGGTGTGGTGCTTCGGCCGGTTCTGAGCGGCGGCCCGCAGGGGGAGTCCCGGGCAGGGCCCGGTGGACGTTCCGGACACCCTGTGGGCACTCCGGGCGGCAGGATCGTCGGTAGTCGGGTTACCGTTCGAGTGGCCGTTGCGGGCTTTTCCCGTTTGACACGGGGGCGGGAGGTACCGTCACACTCCGCAGCGACACCGCACGTACCGCAGTGCCGACCCCCACGTCCCGTAGGGCGCGGGGGATCCCCAGCGCCGACCGGAGAGAAGAGCGAAGTTGTCCCCGACCAGCGAGACCGCACACGGCGGCCGCCGACTCGTCATCGTCGAGTCGCCTGCCAAGGCGAAGACGATCAAGGGCTACCTCGGCCCCGGATACGTCGTCGAAGCGAGCGTCGGGCACATCCGCGACCTCCCGAGCGGCGCCGCCGAGGTGCCGGAGAAGTACACCGGCGAGGTGCGCCGGCTCGGTGTGGACGTCGAGCACGACTTCCAGCCGATCTATGTGGTCAACGCTGACAAGAAGGCCCAGGTCAAGAAGCTCAAAGACCTGCTGAAGGACTCCGACGAACTCTTCCTCGCCACCGATGAGGACCGCGAGGGCGAAGCCATCGCGTGGCACCTCCTCGAGGTCCTGAAGCCCAAGGTTCCCGTCCACCGGATGGTCTTCCACGAGATCACCAAGGACGCGATCCGCAGCGCCGTCGCCAACCCGCGCGAGCTCAACCAGCGCATGGTCGACGCGCAGGAGACCCGCCGCATCCTCGACCGCCTCTACGGCTACGAGGTCTCGCCGGTCCTGTGGAAGAAGGTCATGCCGAAGCTGTCGGCGGGCCGCGTCCAGTCCGTGGCCACCCGTCTCGTCGTCGAGCGGGAGCGCGAGCGCATCGCCTTCCGCTCCGCCGAGTACTGGGACCTGACCGGCACTTTCGCGACCGGCCGCTCCGGCGACGCCAGCGACCCGTCGAACCTCGTGGCCCGCCTGAGCGCGGTCGACGGCAAGCGCGTCGCGCAGGGCCGCGACTTCGACTCGCTCGGCCAGCTGAAGTCGGCGAACGTGCTGGCCCTGGACGAGACGAACGCCCGCGCGCTCGCCGCCGCCCTGGAGAACACGAACTTCGCCGTACGGTCCGTCGAGTCGAAGCCGTACCGCCGCTCCCCGTACGCCCCGTTCCGTACGACCACGCTCCAGCAGGAGGCGAGCCGCAAGCTCGGCTTCGGCGCGAAGGCCACGATGCAGGTGGCCCAGAAGCTGTACGAGAACGGCTTCATCACCTACATGCGTACGGACTCCACGACCCTGTCCGACACGGCGGTCTCGGCCGCCCGTGCGCAGGTCACGCAGCTGTACGGCGCCGACTACCTGCCGGACAAGCCGCGCACGTACGCCGGCAAGGTCAAGAACGCCCAGGAGGCGCACGAGGCGATCCGTCCCTCGGGTGATCGTTTCCGCACTCCCGCCGAGACCGGCCTGACCGGTGACCAGTTCCGGCTCTACGAGCTGATCTGGAAGCGGACCGTCGCCTCCCAGATGAAGGACGCGGTCGGAAACTCCGTCACGGTCAAGATCGGCGGTACCTCCGCCGACGGCCGCAACGCCGAGTTCTCCGCGTCCGGCAAGACGATCACCTTCCACGGCTTCCTCAAGGCCTACGTCGAGGGCGCGGACGACCCGAACGCCGAGCTCGACGACCGCGAGCGCCGGCTTCCGCAGGTCAC
Organism: Streptomyces sp. NPDC090032; assembly: GCF_044748025.1. Lineage (NCBI taxonomy): Bacteria > Bacillati > Actinomycetota > Actinomycetes > Kitasatosporales > Streptomycetaceae > Streptomyces > Streptomyces sp. NPDC090032. The sequence continues at coordinate 4,801 of NZ_JBIVFF010000020.1, forward strand.
CGAGGGCGACGCGCTGTCCGCCGAGGAGATCACCGTCGACGGCCACGCGACCAAGCCGCCGGCCCGCTACACCGAGGCCAGCCTGGTCAAGGAGCTGGAAGAGCGCGAGATCGGCCGCCCGTCGACGTACGCGTCGATCATCGGCACCATTCTCGACCGCGGCTATGTGTTCAAGAAGGGGACGGCTCTGGTGCCCTCCTTCCTGTCCTTCGCCGTGGTCAACCTCCTGGAGAAGCACTTCGGGCGGCTTGTCGACTACGACTTCACCGCGCGGATGGAGGACGACCTCGACCGCATCGCCCGCGGTGAGGCGCAGGCCGTGCCGTGGCTGCGGCGCTTCTACTTCGGCGAGGGCGAGGGCTCGGGGGGCGCCGCCGAAGCGGGCAACGGCGACGGCGACCACCTCGGCGGTCTCAAGGAACTCGTCACCGACCTGGGCGCGATCGACGCCCGTGAGGTGTCGTCCTTCCCCGTCGGCGAAGGCATCGTCCTGCGGGTCGGCCGCTACGGCCCCTACGTCGAGCGCGGCGAACGTGACTCCGAGAACCACCAGCGCGCCGACGTGCAGGAGGACCTCGCTCCGGACGAGCTCACCGTCGAGTACGCGGAGGAGCTCCTCGCCAAGCCGAGCGGCGACTTCGAGCTGGGCGTGGACCCCGTCTCCGGGAACCAGATCATCGCGAAGGACGGACGCTACGGGCCGTACGTCACCGAGGTGCTTCCCGAGGGCACCCCGAAGACTGGCAAGAACGCGGTCAAGCCGCGTACGGCGTCGCTCTTCAAGTCGATGTCCATCGACACGGTCACCCTGGACGACGCCCTCAAGCTGATGTCCCTGCCGCGCGTGGTCGGCGCCGACGCCGAGGGCGTCGAGATCACCGCGCAGAACGGGCGATACGGGCCGTACCTGAAGAAGGGCACCGACTCGCGCTCCCTGCAGACCGAGGACCAGCTCTTCGCCATCACGCTGGAAGAGGCCCTCGCGATCTACGCGCAGCCCAAGCAGCGTGGGCGCGCGGCCGCCAAGCCGCCGCTGAAGGAGCTCGGCGAGGACCCGGTCAGCGGGAAGCCCGTCGTCGTCAAGGACGGCCGCTTCGGCGCGTACGTCACGGACGGCGAGACGAACGCGACGCTCAGGTCGTCCGACTCCGTCGAGGAGATCACGCCCGAGCGCGGCTACGAACTCCTCGCCGAGAAGCGGGCGAAGGGCCCCGCCAAGAAGACGGCCAAGAAGGCCGCGAAGAAGGCTCCGGCGAAGAAGGCGCCCGCCAAGAAGACGGCTGCCAAGAAGACCGCCGCTTCGAAGACGACGGCTGCCAAGAAGACGACCGCTGCGAAGAAGACGACAGCAAAGAAGGCGACGGCTTCGAAGTCGGCCTCTACGGAGGAGTAGTCATGACCGGGGGAGCTGTCATCCTCCGGTCGCCCTCCATGGAGGATCAGCGCGGCAGTGTGCACGCGCGTGAACGTCACAACGGCCGCCGGGGCGAGTGCCCCGGCGGCCGTATGTTCGGGTGGGCCCTCGGGGAGTCAGTGGGTCCGGATAGGCTGGACGAATGACGCGAGCCGAGCAGCCAACGGCCCAGAATCCGGCCCCCGACGACGCCCTGGTCGCAGATTCCCGGGAGCGCGCCGTCCGCGCCCTGCTGCGGGTACCGCAGCTGAAACGACTGTGGAGCGCCCAGCTCGTGGGCGGCATCGGTGACGCACTCGGGCTTCTCGTGCTCGTGGTGCTGGCCCTTCAGACAGCGGTCGCCGAGAGCTCGTTCGGGGGCGGGTACCGGGGCGTGGCCTTCGCTGTCGCCGCCGTGTTCGCTGCGCGCGTCCTGTCGACGCTGCTCTTCGGAGCCGTACTGCTCGGCCCGCTCTCCTCGCTGACCTCCAAGGACGGTCCCCTGGACCGGCGCTGGACGATGGTCGGCGCGGACGGAGTGCGGGCCGCCCTCCTCATCGTCGCGCCCCTGTGGATCGACTGGACCCCGGACAACGCACTGGCGGTCCTGCTCGTCACCGCCTTCGTCGTCGGTGTCGCCGAGCGCTTCTGGACCGTGTCGCGCGAGAGCGCGGCGCCCGCGCTGCTGCCCGCGCCGCCCCTCGAAGGCGCGGCCGTACGCCCGCTTCCCGACCACATGGAGGCGCTGCGGCGCCTCTCCCTGCGCACCGGATTCGTGGCGCTGCCCCTCGCGGCCGCTGCGCTCGTCGCCGTCACCCTCGTCGGGAACCTGATCGGGGCCGGGGTCGACTGGTTCGGCCTGCACCAGGCCGCACTCGCCTCCTACGTAGCGGCCGGTCTGTTCGCCGCCTCGCTCTCCGTCGTCTTCTTCCTCGAACTGCCCGACACGCAGACCCCGCGCGCGCGGTCCCCGCTCGAGGGCCTGCGCCGCCCCAAGACCGGCAGCGGTGTCGACAAGGGACGCACGGGTGCCATCCCCCTCCTCGTCCTCGCCTGCGCCGCCGTCGCCGCCGCGATCTCGGCCGCCGTCGCCGTGTCCGTACTGCACGCCAAGGACCTGTCCGGCGGCCCGGTGACCTTCGGGCTGCTCGTGCTCGGGCTCACCGGCGGCACCGTCGTCGGCATCCGCTCGGCGCCCTCCGTGCTGCCGTCGCTGTCGCGCCGCAGGCTCCTCGCGCTCGCGATCGCCCTGACCGGTATCGCCTTGCTCGCCGCGGGCCTGGTGCCCGACGTCACGAGCGTCCTGCTGATCGTCACCCTCGCCGGCGTCACGGCCGGCATCGCCGCCAACACCGGACACACCCTCCTCGACCAGGAGTCCGAGGACTACCGGCGCGCCCGCACCACTGAGCACCTCCAGGCGGTCGTACGGGTGTCCATCGCGGTCGCCGCCGTCGCGGCGCCCCTGCTCGCGGCCGCGATCGGCCCGCACCGGCTGGTCAACGGCAAGTTCGTGTTCGCGCACGGCGGCGCCGCTTTCACGCTGATGCTCGTCGGCGCCCTGCTGCTGCCCGTGGCCGCCCTCGTCCTCGCCAAGGCCGACGACCGCAGCGGAGTGCCCCTGCGGCACGACCTGCGCGACGCGCTGCTCGGAGGGAACGATCCGGCACAGGCCCCCGCCCCCACCGGCTTCTTCATCGCACTGGAGGGCGGCGACGGCGCCGGGAAGTCGACCCAGGCCGAGGCACTCGCCGAGTGGATCCGCGGCAAGGGCCACGAGGTCGTCGTCACCCGCGAGCCCGGCGCGACCCCCGTCGGCAAGCGGCTGCGCTCGATCCTCCTCGACGTGTCGTCGGCGGGCCTCTCGCACCGCGCCGAGGCCCTCCTGTACGCGGCCGACCGCGCGGAGCACGTGGACACCGTCGTACGGCCCGCCCTGGAGCGCGGCGCCGTCGTCATCTCGGACCGCTACATCGACTCGTCCGTCGCCTACCAGGGCGCCGGCCGCGACCTGTCGCCGACCGAGGTCGCCCGTATCAACCGCTGGGCGACCGGCGGGCTCGTCCCGCATCTGACCGTCCTGCTCGACGTCGACCCGCTGGCGGCGCGCGAGCGGTTCACGGAGGCGCCCGACCGGCTCGAATCGGAGCCGGCCGAGTTCCACGCGCGCGTGCGCTCCGGTTTCCTCACGCTCGCCGCCGCCGACCCCGGCCGCTACCTCGTCGTCGACGCGGCCCAGGAGCCGGAAGCCGTCACGACCGTCGTCCGGCACCGGCTCGACACGGTGCTGCCGCTCTCCGAGGCCGAGGTGAAGGCCCAGGCAGAGGCCCGTAAGGCCGCCGAGGAGGAGGCCCGCAGGAAGGCCGAGGCCGAGGCCGCCCGCAAGGCCGAGGAGGAGCGCGTCGAACGCGAGCGGCTGGAACAGCTCGCCAAGCTGCGCGCCGAGGAGGAGGCCCGCAAGCAGCGCGAGCTGGAGGAGGCCCAGCGGCGCGAGGCCGAGCGCCAGGCCGAAGAGGCCCGGCAGCGCGCCGAGGCGTCCCGCCGCCGTGCCGAGGAGGAGCGCGCCAGGGTCCTCGCCGAGGAGCAGACCCGGGCCGAGGAGGAGGAGCGCCGCCGTCGTCAGGCGGACGAAGAGGCGCGCCTGCGCGCGGAGGCCGAGGAACGGCGCCTGGAGAAGCAGCGCAAGGCGGAAGAGGCGCTGCTGCGGGCGGAGGAGGCCCGCCGGCTCGCGGCGGCATCCGCGGCGGCGGCTTCCGCGGCGGCCGAGTCCGCGTCTGCCGCTGCGGCGGGGGCCGGGTCCGCGAGTGCCGCCGGGCGTCCGGTGGCCGACAACGAGACCACGGTTCCCACGCCTGTGGTGAAGCCCACGGGTGGCGCGGCCGACGAGACGGCAGTGCTGCCGCCGGTCAGGGACGCCGGTACGGGTTCCGGGGTCGGCCCTGACGCTGGTGCCTGGCGTGGTGGGGACAACGACGAGACGACTCAGCTGCCGATGCCGCCGCACCCCACGCAGCACCAGGCTGGGGCCGCCGATGAGACGGCGGTGCTGCCGCCGGTGCGTGACGACTCGGTGCGTGGGGGTGCTGGTGCCGGATCTGGTGCTGGTGTTGCCGATGGGGGACCGGCGGACCGGGTTCCGCCGGGTTACTTCCGGGATGAGCGCCAGTCGTCGGCGCCGTCGGCCGGGGGCGCGGGCACGGGTGCCGCTTCGAACGACCGGACGCGCGAGCTGCCCCAGGTCGACGAGCAGGGCCGGCCTCGTCAGCGGCCGAGGCCCGACTGGGCGGAGGAGACCCCGCTGGACGACCTGCCGTCGCTGGCGGACGAACTGCTCGGCGGGCATGACGACGACGGTGAGGGTGACGCGGGCGCGGGCGGCAGGCGCCGGGGCCGGCGCTGAGCCGACCGCGCGATGACCGATGGCCGGCCGCCCGGCTGGTGGGGTGGCGGCCGGATCGATCGCGGGACGGGGTTGTCAGTGCCGTCCCGCACAATGAATCCGGTAGAGCGAAGTGCCGGAGTTCGACGGTGAGGCGGTAGTCCATGCCCGTATGGGACGACCTGGTGGGACAGGAGCGCGTGGCCGCGCAGCTCGACGCCGCCGCGCGGGACGCCGACGCACTCGTCACGGCCAACGCGACGAACGCTCCGCCGCCCGAAGCCTCCAAGATGACGCACGCCTGGCTCTTCACGGGGCCGCCCGGCTCGGGCCGGGCGACCGCTGCGCGCGCGTTCGCTGCCGCCCTCCAGTGCGTCAGCCCGGACCGGGCGCTGGGCGGAGCCCCCGGCTGCGGTTTCTGCGACGGCTGCCACACGAGCCTCGTGGGCACGCACGCCGACGTGGAGATCGTCCGTACGGATCTGCTCTCCATCGGCGTGAAGGAGACCCGGGAGCTCGTCCGCAGAGCTCAGCTGTCGCCCGCCGTGGGCCGCTGGCAGGTCATCGTCCTCGAGGACGCGGACCGCCTCACGGAAGGCGCGGGGAACGTACTGCTGAAGGCTGTCGAGGAGCCCGCCCCGCGGACCGTCTGGCTGCTCTGTGCGCCCTCCCTCGAAGACGTGCTGCCCACGATCCGCTCCCGCTGCCGCCACCTGACGCTGCGTACGCCCGCGGTCGAGGCGGTGGCCGACATGCTCGTACGCCGTGACGGCATCGAGCCGGCCGTGGCCGCCGAGGCGGCCCGCGCCACGCAGGGCCACATCGACCGCGCGCGGCGCCTCGCCACGGACCCCCGCGCGCGGGCGCGCCGGGCGGCGGTGCTGAAGCTGCCCCTGCGCGTCGAGGATGTCGGCGGGTGCCTCAAGGCCGCGCAGGAGCTGATCGACACCGCGGCGGAGGACACGAAGCAGCTCGCCGAGGAGGTCGACGCCAAGGAGACCGAGGAGCTGAAGGCGGCGCTCGGCGGGCAGAGCGGCGGCCGGATGCCGCGCGGCACGGCGGGCGCGATGAAGGAGCTGGAGGACCGCCAGAAGCGCCGTAGAACGCGTACGCAGCGCGACAGCCTCGACCTGGCCCTCACGGACCTCACGGCGTTCTACCGCGATGTGCTCGCCCTGCAGCTCGGCTCCCGCGTAGCCCTCGCGAACACCGACGCGCAGGACACCCTGGAGCGCCTCGCCCGCGCGGCCTCGCCCGAGTCCACGCTCCGTCGCATCGACGCGATCGCCGAATGCCGCGATGCGCTCGACCGCAATGTGGCGCCGCTGCTCGCCGTGGAAGCGATGACGATGGCGCTGCGGGCGGGCTGACACACCCTTCGGTTAACTCGTACGGGGCGCCGTCACCACACACTGCGATCGATCGAACGCGGACGGTTAGGCTCGACTGATGTACTTCAGGCGCCATCATTCCCCTGTCCGAGGCCTGCGGGCCTGTGGAACCCTGCTCGCCGCCGGACTCCTCATGTCCGCCTGCTCACCTGGGAGTTCGGGAAGCACAAGGACGGCGGACATCTCGCTGGCCGCGCTGCCCAAGGAGACCCCCGCCAACCTGTCCGCCTACTACGGGCAGTCGCTGGCCTGGCGCGACTGCGGCGTCCCCGGCTTCCAATGCGCCACGATGAAGGCGCCGCTGGACTACGAGAAGCCGGAGGCCGGTGACATCAAACTGGCCGTCGCCCGCAAGAAGGCCACCGGCCCGGGCACGCGCCTCGGCTCACTCCTGGTCAACCCCGGCGGGCCCGGCGGCTCGGCGATCGGCTACCTCCAGTCGTACGCCGCCCTCGGCTACCCGGCGGCGGTCCGCGCCCGCTACGACATGGTCGCGCTCGACCCGCGCGGCGTCGCCCGCAGCGAACCGGTCAAGTGCCTCGACGGCAAGCAGATGGACGCGTACGCGCAGACCGACGTCACGCCCGACGACCAGGCGGAGACGAACGAACTGTCGGCGGCCTTCAAGAAGTTCGCGGCCGGCTGTGAGACGAGGTCCGGCGAGGTGCTGCCGCACGTCTCCACGGTCGAGGCGGCCCGCGACATGGACGTCCTGCGCGCCGCGCTCGGCGACGAAAAGCTGACGTATGTCGGGGCGTCGTACGGCACGTTCCTCGGGGCGACCTACGCGGGGCTCTACCCGAATCGGGTCGGCCGCCTCGTCCTGGACGGCGCGATGGACCCGTCCCTTTCCTCGGAGGAGATGAACCGCGACCAGACAGCCGGCTTCGAAACGGCGTTCCAGTCGTTCGCGAAGGACTGTGTGCGGCGCTCCGACTGCCCCCTGGGCACGGGGAGCGCCGCGGACGCGGGCGCGCGCCTCGAAGCCTTCTTCGCCGACCTGGACCGCACCCCCATCCCCACCGGTGACCCCTCGGGCCGCAAGCTCGGCGAGGCCCTCGGTACGACCGGAGTGATCGCGGCGATGTACGACGAGGGGGCGTGGCCGCAGCTGCGCTCCGCGCTCAGCTCGGCGATCAAGGACAAGGACGGCTCGGGTCTGCTCGCCCTCTCCGACAGCTACTACGAGCGCGACGGCGACGGCACGTACGCGAACCTGATGGCGGCCAACGCGGCCGTGAACTGCCTCGACCTGCCGCCGTCCTTCAAGAGCCCCGACGACGTGAAGGCGGCCCTGCCGTCCTTCGAGAAGGCGTCCCCGGTCTTCGGCGACGGCCTCGCGTGGTCGGCGCTGAACTGCGCGTACTGGCCGGTGAAGGCGACCGGAGAGGCCCACCGCATCGAGGCGAAGGGCGCCGCCCCGATCGTCGTAGTCGGCACGACCCGCGACCCGGCCACCCCGTACCGCTGGGCACAGGCCCTCGCCGGCCAGCTCGAGTCCGGCACGCTCCTCACCTACGAGGGCGACGGCCACACCGCGTACGGCCGAGGCAGCGCCTGCATCGACTCCACGATCAACGCGTACCTCCTCGACGGCACCCCGCCCAAAGACGGAAAGCGCTGCTCATAAGGGGTGCGAGGACACTTTTCGGCACCCCGGGACGCCCGTCCCGGGGCCTTGGCAGGGGGTGTGCGGAGCACCCCCGAAAACTGTGTAGACTTGGCGACGTTGCTGACCGCACCATGGTGCAGACAGCGCGCCGCCTTAGCTCAGATGGCCAGAGCAACGCACTCGTAATGCGTAGGTCTCGGGTTCGAATCCCGAAGGCGGCTCTGTGGAAGCCCCAGAACTCACTCGCCGTGATCTGGGGCTTTTGCTTGTCTTGATGTAGAGGGGCCATCCGCGAACGGAAGATCGCGGAGGGCCCCTCTGGCGTGGCCGCGGATCGTGGAGTGCGGCCGCTGCTGAGGCGCTCGTGAATCCTGGCGCCGTTGAAACATCCCACCCGCCTCACCGCATCTAAAAGGTGTGGGGAGATGAGGGGGAGGGCGCCTGATGAGGCGGTCCGAGGAGAGCGGGTTCCGGGAGTTCGCGGAGGCCCGGACAGGACATCTGTTCCGTTCGGCATGCCTGTTGACCAGTGGCGACACGCATTTCGCCGAGGATCTGGTGCAGGAGACGCTGGGGCGGATGTACGTGGTGTGGGGGCGGTCGTCACGGGTCGGGAACCCGGCGGCGTACGCCCAGACCGTCCTCATACGTGCCTTTCTCGCGCACCAGCGGCGGCGTTCCGCGCAGGAGCGGCCCAGCGACGAGCTCCCTGAGACCACGGACAGCGCGCCGGGTGACGCCTCGCTGCGGATCACTCTTCTCGATGCGCTGCGGCAGCTGCCGCCGAAGGACCGGGCGGTGATCGTGCTGCGGTACTGGGAGGACCGATCCGTGATGGAGACCGCGGAGATTCTGAACGTCAGCTCGGCGGCGGTGCGTACGCGGACCACTCGGGCGCTGGCCCGGCTGCGGGAGCAACTGGGCGGCAGCGTGGCCGAGTTCGCCACATCATGAGCTTGACTCGATCTTGTGTGAGGAGTGGTGGTTCGGCATGTCAGGAACAGACGAAGACCGTGACCAGGAAGCCTTCGTGGGTGGCCTCGGAGAGGCCCTGCGGATAGCTGGTGAGACGTTCAATGCCCCGGGCGGGCCTCTGGTCGACGGTGGCGTGGTGCGCGGCCGGCGCAGGCTGCGGCGTCGGCGGGCCGCGACGGTCACCGGGAGCTTCGCTGCGCTCGCCGCGGTCGGATTCGGCGCGTCATACGCTGCCGGGGCTTTCGGGGCCGAGGCGGAGCACGGCAGCCCGGTGGCCGCGCAACCCAAGCCGGGCAGTACAACTCAGGGGAAGACCAGCATGCCCGGTGAGGGGCCGCAGTTCCCCGCCAGCCATCTGATCAAGACCCTCGAAGAGCTGCTGCCCGACGGCAAGTTCAGCAGCGAGTCGGGGCGCGGCACGGAGGACGAGCTCGGGCCGCTCGCCTCGGTCGTCTTCGACGACGGCAAGGGCAAGGCGGCGATCGGGCTGAGTCTGGGCCGGGTCGACCCTGAGGGCACGAGGGCCGCGGAACAGCTCGCCTGCCCCGAGAAGGTCTACACGCGGTACGACTCCTGCTCGAGCAAGACGCTGGCCGATGGCTCCCGGCTGCTGCTCCTGCAGGGCTACGAGTACCCGGACAAGCGCGCGGACACCAAGTGGTGGCACGCGTACGTGGTGACGCCGGAGGGCTTCACTGTCGACGCCAGCGAGTGGAACGCGCCGGCGGAGAAGGGCGAACCCGTCTCCCGGGACGAACCGCCGCTCAGCACCGCACAGTTGAAGGCCCTGGTGACCTCCAAGGAGTGGCGTCCGATACTGCGGGCGTTGCCGAAGCCGCAGGACGAGCCCGTGGAGCCGCTGGCCCCGCAGGCAGCCGGCGGCGAAACCATCCTCAAGAACCTCACCTCACTGCTGCCGAAGAGCGCCAAGGTGACGACCCGCCATGGCGAAGACGGCTTCGCGTACATCGTGGTGAACGACGGCAAGGGGGCGAGCCTCGTCCAGATCAATGTGCAGCCGAACATGTCCGACGTGGAGGGCGAGCTCTTCGGCTCCGGTGCACAGACCCTGCCGGACGGCACGAAGGTCGTCACGCATCAGGGGCCCGGTGAGAAGGGAGGCCAGGGCGTGGTGATGTGGACCGTGGACACGCTCCGCAAGGACGGGCTCCACGTGGTGATATCGGCGTTCAACTCAGGCACGCAGAACACCCCGGCCACGAGGACCACGCCCGCGCTGACCATGACACAGCTCAAGGCGATAGTTACGAGTGAGAGGTGGCGGGGGTAGGGCCGGCGCTGGGGCCGCTCTTGGGCTCGGGGCTCGGGGCTCGGGGCTTGGGGCCTGGGGCCTGGAGGGGTGTTACTTCGCGTCGGCGTAGCACTTCACCACTGCGGTGGTGAAAGGGAAGTGGACCGGGGTGTCGCCGAATGTGAGGTGGCCGGCCAGTTCTGCGGCCTCGCGGATCGCCGCGGTCACTGCTTCCGCTTCTTCTTCCGGGCAGTGCACGATCACCTCGTCGTGCTGGAAGAAGACCAGTTCGGCTGCCATCCCGGTGCAGGACTGGCGCAGGGCGGCCAGCATCAGGTCGGCCCAGTCGGCGGCGCTGCCCTGGACGACGAAGTTGCGGGCGAAGCGGCCGCGGGCGCGGGAGTTCACCGAGGCGTAGCCGGGGGTGAACTCGGTGTCTCCCGAGGGCTGTTCGGGGGACGGCTCGTCCTGGGGGATGCCGGCCTCGTCCTGGTCCACGGCGCCGGCGGCCGGTGGGCAGGTGCGGCCGAGCCAGGTCCGTACGAGGCGGCCCTCCTCGCCGGCGCGGGCCGCGTCGTCGACGTAGGCGACGGCCCGGGGGAAGCGGCGGCGAAGGGCGGCGAGATTCTTGAGGCCGTCGCCGGACGTCTGGCCGTACACCGCGCTGAGCACCGCCAGCTTTGCCTTGTCACGGTCGCCGGAGAAGGCCCGGTCGGAGACGGACTGATAGAGGTCGGTCTCCCGCCCGGCGACCTCCATCAGGCCGGGGTCGCGGGAGATCGCGGCGAGGACGCGGGGTTCCATCTGGTCAGCGTCGGCGACGACGAGCCGCCAGCCCGGGTCGGCGACGACGGCACGGCGGATGACCTTGGGGATCTGGAGTGCGCCACCGCCATTGGTGACCCAGCGTCCCGTGACCGTGCCGCCGGGCAGGTACTCGGGGCGGAAGCGCCCGTCGCGGACCCAGTCCTGGAGCCAGGACCAGCCGTGTGCGGTGTAGATCCGGTACAGCTTCTTGTACTCGATCAGGGGCCGCACCGCCGGATGGGCGATCGACTCGATCTCCCATCGGCGAGTGGACGTGACCTTCACGCCGGCCTGGGCGAAAGCCTTCACCACGTCGGCCGGCAGTTCGGGGCGCACGCGGCGGCCGAACGCCTCGGACACCTCGTCGGCCAGTTCGGCGAGGCGGCGTGGTTCGCCACCGCCCGCGTAGCGCTCGCCGAGCAGTTCGTGCAGTACGGAGCGGTGTACGTCGGCGCTCCAGGGGAGGCCCGCCGCGTTCATCTCGGCCGCCACGAGCATGGCCGCGGACTCGGTGGCGGTGAGCAGCCGCATCCGGCCCGGGTGGGCGGTGGCGTCGTGGCGGCGCTGCTGATCGGCGTACACCTCTATGAGGTCTTCGAGGGGGACATGGACGGGTTGGGGTTCGAAGAGCGAGGACTGGGAGCCGGGGGTCGCGGCGCGTTGCGGGGGGTCCGGAGGGACGGCCGTCCCGCGGATTCTGGCCAGGGCGGCAGCTGCGGAGCGGGGTTCCCCGAAGCGGCCGGCATGGCCGAGGAGGAGGGTCTCGGCGTCCTCGATGTCGTAGCAGCGCGGCACGCGGACTCCCGCGGCGAGCAGCCCGGGGTAGACAGCTGCTGTCGATCGCCAGATCCAGCGCGTGACGTCCGGACGGGAGCGGACCGCTTCCGCGAGGCTGGGCTCCTTGCGGACCGGAGCGGCGGGTGTGCCGTCGGCACCGAGCGGCGCGAGTTGGGCTCCGCCGTCCTCGGTGGCCGCGATGGCCCACTTCTCGGTCATGCCGGTGAGTCTTACACCTGGCACTGACAGCGCCGGGGTCGTCGGGATGGGCGGTGGCAGTGGCATTGGCGGTGGCAGTGGCGGTGGGGGGTGGGTGCTCGCGCGGGTGTAGGCCCGGGCCACCTGTGCTGCCGGCGACCTCAAGGAGGTCGATGTATCCGCAGGGATGGGTGGCGGCTGGCGGATCGACGGATCGGCGGATCGGCGGGTGGTGGTTGGCGGAGGTGGGCTCCCCGTGGGCGGCGGGGACTGGTGTCCCTGCGCATCCCGGGGCGGGGAGGCCTCACCTCATCAGGACCACCAGTCACGTCACCCCGCCAGAAGCACCAGCTTCCCCCGCACGTGGCCTCCCTCGCTCAGGGTCTGCGCCTTGGCCGCGTCACGGAGGGGGAGAGTGTCGGCGATCGAGATGCGGAGCTTGCCGTCCGCGGCGAGTGCGGCCTGGTGGGTGAGGTTCTCGCGGGCCTTGGCGCGGTCGCCGCCGCCGGACGAGAAGACCACGTCGTACTTGGCCGCGTCAGGGTCGGCGATGGTGACGACTCGGTCCGGGGTGCCGCCGCGGAGTTCGACCGAGTCCGCCAGCGCCCCCTTGCCCGCCGCGTCGAACACCGCGTCCACGCCCTGCGGGGCCACCGCGCGCACCCGCTCCACGAGCCCGTTCCCGTACGCGACGGGGACGGCGCCGATGGAGCGCAGGTAGTCGTGGTTGGCGGGCGAGGCCGTGCCGATCACCGTCGCGCCGAGCGCCACGGCCAGCTGTACGCCCATCGAGCCGACCACGCCCGCAGCCCCGTGGATCAGCAGCGTCTCGCCGGTGCGTACGCCGAGGAGGTCGAGTACACGCTGGGCCGTTTCGCCGGCGACGGGGAGGGCGGCGGCCTCGGTGGGTTCGAGGGCGGCGGGTCGTGGGGCGACGGCGGAGGCCTGGGCCAGGGCGTAGGCCGCGTACGCGCCGGTCGCGGTCCAGCCGAGGACTTCGTCGCCGACCGAGAGGCCGGTGACGCCCTCGCCGATCTCGTCGACGGTTCCGGCGAATTCGTTGCCGGGTACAGCCGGCAGGGAGGTCGGGAAGGCCTGCTCCATCCAGCCGTTCCTGATCTTGTATTCGATGGGGTTGACCCCGACCGCCGCGACCTTCACGCGGACCTGGCCGGGACCCGCGTGCGGCTCCTCGACGTCGTCCTTGAAGCGCAGTACCTCGGGTCCGCCGAACTCCTCGAAAACGATGGCTTCCATGCCGGTGTCTGCCTCTCACTGCTTGGTCGGATTGGCTGGACCAGGCGGGCTGTCCTGGACCACGCGGGCCGGTCCTGGTCCTGGTCCTGCTGGTGTGCTCTGGCGTCCTGCTGGTTGTCCTCTGGCGATCTCTGGTGATCTCGTCCGTTCGTTCACGCAGAGTCCCAGAGTCGATCGTCGCCGGGGGCGGGCCGGCTCGCCCTTCGAACGGTTCCGCCTGTCCGAAAGACCGGCCGACCGGCGTACGCCCCGGGCGGCCGACGCCGTCCGTCCCGGAGGTACCCACCGACCGTCACCCGGGCCCTCACCCACCACCCCGCACACCATTCCGGCGCCCCCATCCCGCGCCCAGAACCCCCGCCCCCACGGCGACCACCGCGCACAGCCCCACGGCCCCGCCGACGACACCCCACGGCACCACGACGTCGGCCTCGAGCCCCGGCAGGACTCCCGCCCCCGTCGGCGAGAGCCGGCCGAGCGCAGCCGCGAGTCCGCCCAGGTTGAGTGCGATGACGGCCAGTCCGAGGGCCGTGCCTGCCGCGACCGCGACCAGCGCTTCGCCGGCGAGCATCCACCTGACCTGAGCCCGCGTGGCCCCCGCCGTGCGCAAGACCCGCAGTTCCCCGTCCCGTACGGACGCGGCCATCAGCTGCGTTCCGGCCAGCGAGATCGCCGTATAGGTGAGGGCGATGCCCAGGAGCAGCAGCATCCCTTGCCGGGTCTGGGGTTTGACCCGGGGGTGGGTGGCGTCGAGCCAGGAGGCTGCGGTGCGTATGCGCAGGTCGTGCCCGGACGTGGCCGCGCGCAGCGCGCCCGCCACTGCCGAGGGTGAGGTGTCCGGCGGCAGGCGTACGTCGATCCGGTCGACCGGGGCCGCGCCCGCGTTGGCCAGGGTGACGTACGCGCCGTTGTCGCCGGTGCCGCGCGCCAGGACGGCGGCGATACGGAGAGTGGTGCGGCGTCCGTCGCCGAGCCAGACGGTCAGGCGGTCGCCGACGCGGTGGTGCTCCCACTCCTCGTTGACGACGATGGAACGGTCGTCGAGGCGGCGTATGTCACCGGCGACGACGGGGAGGCGGCTCGTCGCGGCGAGGGCCGCGGGGTCGCTCACGGCCCGCGCCTCGGAGCGGACGAGGGCGGTGCCCTCCTCCCGTACGAAGACAGCAGTGGAGGCGGATGGGGAGACGGCGGCCGCACCCGGAACCGGGCGCGAGATCCTCAAATCATCTCCGGTAGCGATGAGTTGGGCCTGCGTCTGCTCGCTCGCCTCCTGTGCCTTGGCCGCACTCACCGATTCCGCCGAGCCCATCAGGGAGCCCGCGAGCGCCACCGTCACCAGGACGGGTGCGGCGATCGCGGCGGTGCGGCGGACGGCGGCGGTGGCGTTCTCGCGGACGAGGAGCCCGACCGCTCCCGGCAGCCGGACCAGCCGCAGCACCGGGCGCACAAGGAGTGGGGCGAGCGCGGCCGCCGCGGTGATGAGGATCATCGGCTGGGTGGTGTACGTCTTGCGCTTCAGGAGCGCCGACGGGTCGGTCCAGAGGGTGTGGACCGTCAGGCCGAGCCCCAGGGCGAGAAGTGCGGCGCCGACGATCCGGCGGCTCCACGGCATGACATCCGTGTCCACGTCGGCGTCCCGCAGTGCTTCCACCGGGCCGATGCGTCCGGCGCGGCGCGACGCGACCCATGCTCCCGTGACCGCCACGAACAGGCCGGTCCAGAAGGCGAGTTGAAACGGCCAGGAGGTCCAGTAGGTCCAGTAAGTCCAGGAGGTCCAGGAGGTCCACTGTGGTGACGTGTTGCTGGCGCTCATGGTGAACCACCCAGGTGCGATGCCGTTGTTGATCAGGGCACGGGCGAGTAATGGCGCGCCCCAGGAGCCGAGGACGCAGCCGGTGGCGCTCGCCGCACCCCCCACCGCGAGGGCCTCGGTGACGAGTTGTCGCCGCACGTGTCCCGGCGTGGCGCCCGCGAGCCGCAGCAGCCCGAACTCCCGCCTGCGCAGGGCGACCACGAACGCGAACGTCGATGCCGTGACGAAGACGGCGACGAAGCCCGAGACTCCGCCGGCCGTGCCCAGCATCGCCCGCACCGCGACGACGGCCTGCGCGTCGCGCTCCGCGCTCGGGTCGGCCTGGCGGCGGGCTGCGCCGGTCAGGACCTGCGCCCGGTCGCCGACCACCTCGCGTACGGCGGTCGCCGAGGCGTCTACGCCGACCGCGTCCGGCGCGAGATGATCACGATGGACGGTGCCCACATCGGCCAGTTCGCGGAGCAGTTCTTTATCCACAGGCTGTGGATAGGGAATCTTCTTCGAGTCAGGGGTACGGTGCGGGCCCCGGTCGACCTCTACGGTCAGGGTGTCGTGCGGCATGACCACGACAGGCTGCGCGGCGAACCGCTCCGGCTTGCCGGGGGGCGGGTCGGCGGCCGCCGCGAGCCCCAGCCCCATGACCGCGACCAGGGCCACCCCGAGCGCGACGGCGACGAACACTCCCGCGAAGAGATGCCGGCGCGTCCGCAGGTTCGCCCGGACGGAGGCGAGCGTGGTCAGCATGCGTCGACCTCCTCGCCGAGCGCGTTGCCGGCGGACAGGGGAGGGCTGCCAGCGGCGGCGGACATGTCGCTGGCACCGGTTCTCGAACCTGTACGCGCACTCGTACGCGCGCCGGCTCCCGAACCCGTACCGGCTCCCGAACCCGTACCGGCACCGGCTCCCGAACCTGTACCGGCACTCGTACGCGCGTCGGCCCCCGAACCCGTACCGGCTCCCGAACCCGTACCGGTCCCCGAACCCATACCCGTACCGGTCCCCGAACCCGTACCCGTACCGGCTCCGGAATCCGTACCCGCGCGAGCCCCCGCACCCCCCTCCAGCCCCGTCATCCGTGCCGCGACCGTCTCCGCGTCCGGGGTCAGGAGTTCGTCCACCACCCTCCCGTCGACCAGGAACACCACCCGGTCCGCGCGGGCCGCGGCCACCGGGTCGTGCGTCACCATCACCGTCGTCTGACCCTCCCGGTCGACCAACTCTCTTAGCAGAGTCAGCACTTGGCGTCCGGTGGTCGTGTCGAGCGCACCCGTCGGCTCGTCGCCGAAGAGGACGGCCGGCCGGGTGATCAGGGCGCGGGCCAGGGCTACCCGCTGCTGCTGGCCGCCGGAGAGCTGCGAAGGGCGGTGTCCCATGCGGTCGGCGAGACCGACGCGGCCCAGCGCCTCGCGTACCTCCGCGCGCGAGGGCCGCCGCCCGGCGAGCCGAAGGGGGAGTGCCACGTTCTGCGCGGCGGTCAGTGAGGGCAGCAGGTTGAAGGACTGGAACACGAAGCCGATCCGGTCCCGGCGCAGGAGCGTGAGCGCCCGTTCGCCGAGTCCGGTGAGGTCGGTCCCGGCGACGGTGACGGTGCCCGACGTCGGGCGGTCCAGGCCCGCGGCGCACTGGAGGAGCGTCGACTTACCGGACCCGGAGGGCCCCATCACGGCGGTGAAGGTCCCGGCGAGGAAGTCGAGGTCGACCCCGTCGAGGGCGGTGACGCCGCGGTACTCGCGGCGTACGGCGGTGAGGCGCACGGCAGGTGTGGTCATGCCTCAACCCAAGCGTCGTGGAGCCCCGCGAACACGACCACTGGGGGGCGTCCCGGGGGTAGGGCCAGCCATACCCCCGTACGCGCCTGAGACCATGGAGGACACGACGGGCCGAGCGACGGGCCAAGCGACGGACCGAGCGGTGGACCGAGCGACGGACTGCACGGCGAACCAGACCGGCGAGCTGGCACGCAGGCGCATAGGCACATAGGTACACAGGCAAGGAGGCGGCGCTCCCGCATGACAGAACGTACGACGCGGACCACGGTCGAGCGGGCCTTCGCCGCCGCCCTGTACGGGGAGGGCGCCGAGGCCGGGCTCGACACGGGCGCGTCCCTGCTCGCCGCAGATCCGTCGGCCGACACCCAACTCGCCTTGCGCGGACAGGAGTTCGTGCGTCGGGCCTGGGAGCGCGGCTGGCAACCCGCCGACGTCATGCGCATCGTCGTACGCGACCTGGAAGAGGCCCCGCACGGACACATCGCGGCCCGCCTTATGCGCGCCGAGACCGCACGTTACGAGTACCTGCCCCCGCGCTGGGACGCACAGTTCGCCGAGCTGCCGCGGGACGCGGGGCCGGGATCGGGGCCGGGTTCAGGGTTGCCCCGTCTGGACCGTTTCTCGTACGCGACCGCCGTTCTGGAGCTGTACCGCCTGCTCCTGCGCCTCCCGCAGATCGAGGCCGTGGGGCCCGTGCCGGGCGAGTCCGTGGCGCGGCCCGTCGCGGGGGAGCCGCGCGAGCTCGCCCGGATCCGCGCGCTGCTCGCCAAGGCCGAGGCGACCGGCTACCCGCCGGAGGCCGAGGCGCTGGCGGCGAAGGCGCAGGAGCTGATGACCAGGCACAGCGTCGACGCGGCGCTGCTCGCGGCCCGTACGCACGCGAAGGACACGCCTGTCGCGTGCCGGATCGGTGTGGACGCCCCGTACGAGACGGCGAAGGCGGCCCTCCTCGACGCGGTCGCGTCGGCGAACCGCTGCCGCGCGGTGTGGAACAGCGGTTTCGGCTTCTCCACGGTTGTCGGCTTCGAGTCCGATCTGGAGGCAGTGGAGCTGCTTCATACGTCGTTGCTGGTGCAGGGAACGGCCGCCATGACGCGGGCCGAGGCCGAGCAGCGCGCCGGGGGACGCAAGCGGACCAAGACGTTCCGGCAGGCGTTCCTCGCCGCGTACGCGCACCGCATCGGTGACCGGCTCGCGGCGGTTGCGGAGGAGGTGACCGGCCGGAGCCAGGAGGGCGGGCTCCTGCCGGTTCTGGCGGCGCGCGATGTCGCGGTGGCCGACCGGGCCGACGACATGTTCCCGCAGACGGTTACGACCAGGGTCCGAGGCGTCAGCGACGGAGCCGGCTGGGCGGAGGGAGTGGCGGCAGCGGACCGCGCCCGCGTCTCGGACCGCGCCGAGGTACGCGGCGGAGGCGCATCGCGGTGAACGGGGGAGGCGCGTCGCGGTGAACGGGGGAGCGACGACTCGGAGCGAGGCTGCGGCAGCTGCGACGTGCCGGACACGAAGGCGACGCCGAGCTGGCAGTTCGCGGTGTTGCGCGGGGCGGGGCTGCGCGAGGCGGCATTGATCGAGGGGGTGCTGCGTGAGGCGGTGCTGCGTGAGCAGCGTGACGCGTGGCCCAGCCTGGGCGCGGCGTCGGGCCGGGCGCGGAGCGTGACACGGCCCCGAGCCCTCAGCCTGGCGCGCTACCCGCCCCGAGCGTGACACGGGCCCGAGCTCTCAGCCTGGCGCGCTACCCGCCCCGAGCGCGACACGCGCCCCAGTCCCCAGCCCAACGCGCGCCCCAATCGCGCTCCACTCGGCCCGCCTTCCAGCCACCCCGCCCCCCAGCCCCCTGCCTCCCAATCACCCCGCCCTCAATCGCCCCACCCACCCCGCCCCCAAGCCAGCCCCCTGACCCCATATGCCCCACTCCCCCCCTAACAATCCAAACTCGCCCGTATCCTGACGTTGTGAGTTGGTTCCGGGCGCTGAAGGACACCACCCGCTCGGGCTTGAGTGTCGAGCGGCAACGGCTGGAACCCCTGGTCGCGCTGCGTGGCGCCGCCGGTCTGGCCATCGTGATCACGGTCAGCCTCACGTTCTTCGGCCCGGCGGTCGCGGCGAGCTCCGCGTTCGGCGCGTTCCAGGCGGCGATCGCCACGTTCCAGCGCAGTTGGCGCCCCCGCCCCGAGCTGGCCGTGGCCTCCGGCGCGAGCCTCGGCGTCTCGACGTTCCTCGGCTACCTCACCGGCGGCCACCTCGTCGCCTTCCTCGCGCTCCTCGTCCTGTGGACGTTCCTGGCGGGCCTGTCCTGGGCGGCAGGCCCGACGATCGGCATCATCGCGTCGTCGAACGTCGCGATGATGCTGGTCACGATCACCCTGCCGACCTCGGTCGCGGCCGCCGCCGGCCACGCCGCGATGATGGTCTTCGGCGGTCTCGTCCAGGCCGCGCTCGTGATCCTCTTCCCGGTACGCAGATGGGGGGCGCACCGCGACGCCCTGGCCGACGCGCTCGCCGCGGAGGCCGACTACGCGCGCAGGCTGCGCCACGACCCGGTCGCCCCGTTCGACGGGGAACCGCTGATGCTGGCCCGCAACGCCGCCGCGCTCACCCCGCGCCAGGCCCGCACTCGCCCGGCTCAGCTGCACGGCACCCGCGGCCTCGCCGAACGCATCCGTCCGGTTCTCGCCTCCCTTGCGGACCCGGCGGTCGGCGTCCCTGACGAGGGGCCCGAACGCGAGCGTGTCCGGGAACTCCTGGGCGCGGCGGGCTCGATCCTGGACGCGGCGGCACGAGCGATCCGCCACGGCGCCCCGGTCCAGGTGCCCCCGGCGGCGATCGCCACGTTCAAGACCCCCGACACGGGGGCGATCCTCTCCGGCCCGGCGAAGCGGGCGGCGGCGCGCCTGGGCTCGCTCTTGAGGGACGTACTGGAGACCGCAGGCGCGCACCCTGACACCCAGCACCCTGACACCCAGCACCCTGACACCCAGCACCCCGACACCCAGCACCCCGACACTCAGCACCCCGACACTCAGCACCCCGAAACCCCCGACACCCAGCACCCCGAGCCCCTCAACGAGAACGCCCAGCTCACCAGCCCAGCCCTCACCCACCCCACCGTCACTCGCCCCACCGTCACCAGCCCCGCCCTCACCAGCCCCGCCCTCGCCCGGCCCGCCCTCACGCGTCCCACCCTCGCCCGGCTGCTCCCCATCGCGGCCGGAGCGATGCGCAAGGAGATGCACCCCGGGTCGCCGATCCTCAGGCACGCCATCCGGGTGTCGGCCGTCGCCGCGGTCGGCTACCTCATCGGCACGGCCCTCCCCTTCGGCCACAGCTACTGGGCGCCGATGGCCGCCGTCATGGTCATGCGTCCCGACTTCTCGCAGACCTACTCCCGCGCGGTGGCCCGTTTCGCGGGCACGCTGATCGGAGTCGCCCTCGCCACCGGGCTCGTCCAGGTCGCCCACCCGGGCACCGGCCTCTCCGCGGCGCTCGCCGTCGTCTGCGCGGGCCTGATGTACCTCGTGATGCGCACGGGCCAGCTCGCCGCGCAGGCCTGCATCGCCGCGTACGTCGTGTTCCTGCTCGGCATGGGGGGCGAGGCATGGGGCCAGACGGTCCTCGAGCGGGTCGTCCTCACGCTTGTCGGCGGCCTCCTCGCGATGCTGGCGTACGCGCTCTACCCGGCCTGGGAGACACCCCGCCTGCGCACATGGCTCGCGGACTGGCTGCTCGCCCTCGGCCGGTACGGCGCCGCTGTGATCGGCCGCTACGCGGAGCCCGACGGCGGGAACCTGCCCGATGTGCGCGAGGCCCTGCTCGCCGCCCGCACGGCCGAACTCGCCTGGCAGGAAGCCGCGTCCAGGGCGTGGACCGAACCGGTGCGCCACCGCGGCCTCTCCCGCGCAGCGGCCGACGACGCCGAACACGCCCTGCAGCACATCGGCCGGGTCGAAATGCTGATGGAGGCACACCTCCCCGAACGTGAGGCGACCCCGGTCCCGGCCGCCGCCCGCCTGGCGAAGGCGCTGAGCGCGGCCACGGAGGACGGCGCGCGTGCGGTGCGCGAGCGCCGGGTGCCGAGCTGGCAGGCGGTACGCGACGCCCTCGCGGACTGGGACGGCGAGGGCGTGCCGGACCGGGTCGTACGCAGGGGCGCCGGCCTGCTCCTGGAGGCCCTGGAGGAACTCTCCGACGCACTCGACACCGACGTACCCCCGATCACCCTGAAACCCGGCGACCCGCCGGCACCCGGCG
>NZ_JBIVFF010000020.1:25773-116999 GCF_044748025.1 Streptomyces sp. NPDC090032
GGTCGGGATGTCGACGACCGGAAGTCCGACGACCCGCCGGCACCCGACGGTCGGGATGTCGACGACCGGAAGTCCGACGACCCGCCGGCACCCGACGGTCGGGATGTCGACGACCGGAAGTCCGACGACCCGCCGGCACCCGAGGACCGGGATCTCGACGACCGGAATCTCGGCGACCGGAAACCCGAAGGGCCGCCCGGTCCGGAGGATCGAGCGGCCCGATGACGGGAGAGCGGCATACGAGGCAGCCGCGAGGGAGAGAGGGAACCGCCCCCCTTAGGACGTAGGCAGCCCCATCGTCGGGAACCCCGACGGCAGCTTGCCGTTGTCCGTCTTGCGGAACGTGTCGTCCCCGAACCCTTCCCACGACACCTTCAGGGTCGTGGCGTCGACGGACTTGACCTGGCCCGTGGTCCGGTCGGTGTTCCCGTCGGCGCACTTCAGGGTGAGCGACCGCATGCCCGTCTCGTCGCCGGCGGTTCCACTGCACACGTGCTCGCCGACCAGTGCGACCTTCTTGCCGCTGATGAGCAGGGCGACACTCTTGCCCTGGGACGTGGTGACCCAACTTCCCTGAAGGCTGCCGGACTTCCCGCCGGAACCGGAACCGGAACCGCCGGTGTCGGCCCCCGCGGAGGCGCTGTCCGAGGCCTGCGGAGTCTCCTTGGACTTGCCGCCGTCGCCCCCGTCACCGCTGTCGCTGCTGCATCCGGTGATCACGAGCGCCGCGGCAACTCCCGCCGCGGCGGCACCGATCCGTACGCGCTTGAGCACAAGATCCCCCTACGTTGCGGATGTGGCTGCCGGTACGTGGCCCGGCCCGCAGCAAGCTACCAGCCGCCCCTCACGTCACCAGGAAGACTTCCGCACCCCGGGCAGGAAGCCCGCGTGCGCCTGCTCGCGCAGGTTCACCCGGGAGAGGCCGAAGGCGCGCAGATATCCGCGCGGCCGGCCGTCGACGCTGTCGCGGTTGCGTACGCGCGTGGTGCTCGCGTCCCTCGGCTGACGTGCCAACTCCCGCTGTGCTGCGGCCCGTTCCGTGTCGGTGGACGACATCCGGCGGACGATCTCGTTGAGCTCGGCCCGGCGCGCGGCGTAGCGGGCGACGACCTTCCGGCGCTTCTCGTTCTTAGCGATCTTGCTCTTCTTGGCCATCAGATCCTCACTCCTCGGGCACGAATCCTGGCGACGGCGGCCTCCACGCCGATCGCGTCGACGGTCCTGATCGCCCTGGCGCTCAGCCGCAGCCGTACGTGCCGGCCCTCGCTCGCCAGCCAGTAGCGCTTGCGCTGGACGTTGGGGTCGAAGCGGCGTGGCGTGCGCCGGTGGGAGTGGGAGATGCGGTTGCCGAAGCCGGGGGCGGCTCCGGTCAGCATGCAGTGCGCGGACAAGGCGACGTACCTCTCTCGTTGGCTGTGACCCGGATCATTTTGGAAACGGGATTCATTTTCATATACTAGCCACATGACACGCAACGAACTCCGCCCAGTGATCAAGCTCAGGTCCACCGCGGGTACGGGCTACACCTACGTCACCCGCAAGAACCGCCGTAACGACCCCGACCGCGTGACCCTGCGCAAGTACGACCCGCTCGCAGGCCGGCACGTCGACTTCCGAGAGGAGCGCTGAGCCCCGTGCGCAAGGACATCCATCCCTCCTACGGCCCGGTCGTCTTCCGTGACCGTGCCGCGAACCACGCCTTCCTGACCCGGTCGACCGCCACCAGCGACAAGACCGTCGAGTGGGAGGACGGCCGGACCTACCCCGTCATCGACGTCGAGATCTCGAACGTGAGCCACCCCTTCTACACAGGCACCGCACGCGTCCTCGACACCGCCGGGCGCGTGGAGCGCTTCGAGCGGCGCTTCGGGAAGCGGGGCGGCCGGTGACCCGGCTGCCCGTGGTGATCGTCGGCGGCCTGCACGCTCAAGCGCGCCGGGCCGCCGTCGAGGAACTGCTCGCCACGATCCCGGGCAGCGTCGCGCTCCACCACGACCTCTCAACTGCCGTACAGGGAACGGTCGTACGGACTTTGCGTGACGCCGCCGGGATCCTCGACACCGGCGAGGCACCCCTCGTCAACGACTGCGCGTGCTGCGCCCTGCGCGAGGACCTCGTCCCCGAACTGGAGCGGCTCGCGGAGGCCGGGCTCACCGTCCCCCAAGTTCCCGGCTCCGCTGCTCCCGGCTCCGCTCGAGCAGGGCGGACCCCCATCGCGGTCGTCGAACTGTGGGACTCCGTAGAGCCCAAGGCGATGGCCGAGGTCATCGCCGCGCACGGCGGACCCGCGCTCCCCGTCACCGGCGTCATCACCGGCGTGGATCCCGCGCTCCTGCTGCCCTGCCTCGGGAACGGCGACGACCTCATGGACGCCGGACTCGCGGCGGCGGCCACGGACCTGCGCACCGTCGCCGACACCTGGGCCAGGCAGCTCGAATACGCTCCGGTGCTCGCCCTCGTGGACTCCCCCGAGGCCGACGACGCTGACCGGGCCCTGCTCGCCCAGCTCCACCCGACAGCCCGGCAGGTCCGGATCGGACACGGCGACCTGGCGGGCGCCGCGCTCGCCGGATTCGACGTGGAGGCGGCAGCGGCGGCCCAGCACCCGGCGTGCGCCCTGCTGCCCGCGGAGGCGGACGAGGCCGGCGTCTCCACGTTCGTCTGGCACCGCGACCGGCCGTTCCACCCGGAGCGGCTCTACGCGGCGCTGGAGGACCTGACCTGCGCGGCGGCCCGCAGCCGCGGCCGGTTCTGGCTCGCGGACCGCCCGGACACGCTCCTGCACTGGGACGCGGCGGGCGGCGCGCTGTGCGTCGAGAGCGCGGGGCCGTGGCTGGTGTCCCTGCCGGACGCCGCCTGGGACCTGGTCCCGCCGGTCCGCCGCGCGGCCGCCGCCCTGGACTGGCACCCGCAGCACGGCGACTGCTGCCAGCACCTCGTCTTCACGTCACCCGGACTCGACCGCGACGGCCTCGCCGAGATCCTCGAGTCCTGCCTGCTCACCGACGCCGAGTACGGCGCGGGCCGCGAGTCCTGGAAGGGCCTGCCCCGCGCCTTCGACACCCTCCTGGAGGCCTGAATGCCCTCGCGCAACCCCGACCGCAACCCCGCCCGCAGGACCGACGGCAGAAGTGACCGCAAGCCGGCCAAGTCCCGCCCCAATCCCCTGGACCAGGCGGAGATCACGTACATCGACTACAAGGACACGGACCTGCTGCGGAAGTACATCTCCGACCGCGGCAAGATCCGCAGCCGTCGCGTCACCCGCGTCACGGCGCAGCAGCAGCGCCAACTCACCGCGGCGATCAAGAACGCCCGCGAGATGGCGCTGCTGCCCTACGGAACCGCAACACGCTGACCGCCGAAGGCGGGCCGGCGTCAGAACGGGAACTGGCTCCGGCCGTGCTGCACGGAGATCCACTTCTGTGTGGTGAACGCCTCGACGGTCGCCTCGCCGTTCAGCCGGCCGAGCCCGGACCGCTTCTCACCGCCGAACGCGACGAGCGGCTCGTCGTGCACCGTCCCGTCGTTGACGTGGATCATCCCGGTGTCGATGCGCCGCGCGAACGCGACGCCCCGCTCCACGTCCCGCGTGTGCACGGCCCCGCTCAGCCCGTACGGGGTGTCGTTCGCGATCGTCACAGCCGCCTCGTCCCCGTCGAAGGGGATGAGGAGCGCGACCGGTCCGAAGATCTCCTGCCGCAGCACGGGGGAGTCGGCCGGCAGACCCGTCAGGACGCTCGGCTCGACCAGATTGCCGACGGCCTTGCCGTGCAGCAGCGCGGTCGCGCCCTCGGCGAGCGCCTGGTCGACGGCGCCCGAAACGGCCTCCGCCTGCGTGGAGTTGATGACCGGACCGATGACGGTCGACGGGTCGCGCGGGTCGCCCACCTTGAGGGACCTGACCTTGGCGACGAACTTCTCGGTGAACTCCTTCTCCACCTTGCGGTCCACCAGGATCCGGTTGGCGGCCATGCAGACCTGGCCCTGGTGCACGTACCGGCTGAAGACCGCCGCGTCGACCGCGTAGTCGACGTCCGCGTCGTCGAGCACGGTCAGCGCGCTGTTGCCGCCCAGCTCCAGGACGGCGTGCTTGAACTGCGAGGCGCACACCGTGGCGACGTGCTGGCCCACCGCGTCGGAGCCGGTGAAGGAGATGACCTTCGGCACGGGGTGGGTGAGGAGCGCGTCGCCGATCTCGGCGATGTCGGTGATGACGACGTTGAGCAGACCGGCCGGCAGGCCCGCGTCCTCGAAGATCTTCGCGACCAGGGAGCCACCGCAGATCGGGGTGTTCTGGTGCGGCTTGAGCACCACGCCGTTGCCGAGGGCCAGCGCGGGCGCGACCGACTTCAGCGACAGCAGGAACGGGAAGTTGAAGGGGCTGATGACGCCCACGACGCCGACGGGAACGCGGTAGACCCGGTTCTCCTTGCCGTCCACGGGCGACGGGATGACCCGCCCCTGCGGCCGCAGCGCCAGCTGGATCGACTCGCGCAGGAACTCCTTGGCGAGATGCAGCTCGAACCCGGCCTTCAGCCGCGTACCGCCGAGCTCGTCGACGATCGCGTCGGATATCTCGTCCTCGCGCTCCTCGACCAGGCGCAGGGCCCGCTCGAAGACCAGGCGGCGCGTGTACGGGTTGGTGTCCGCCCAGCTCTTCTGCGCCCGCTCGGCCGCACGGTAGGCCTCGTCGACCTCGTCGGCCGACGCCACGGTGATGGAGGCCAGCTTCTCGCCGCTGTACGGGTTGAAGTCGATGATGTCCCACGCCCCTCGGCCGGGACGCCATGAACCGTCGATGTATTGCTGGGCCAGTTCGGTGAAGTAGGACATGGGATCCCTTGCTGCTGCCGGCAGACACCTAATGGCTCGTCATCTTACGTCTGTACCAGTCGAGTTGTGGCCTGGTTAAGACGTCCGGCCGATCGCATACCGGTCGCCGCCGATCAGGAAACGGGCAGGAAGGAGTGGTTCTCAGGCGGCCTTGGTCAGCAGGCCGCGGATGATGTCCACGCTCTCCTCGGGCGTCGGGCACTCCGCCTGGAGCTGCTCCATCGACCGCGCGTACTGCGTGACGTCCTCGCGCTTGTCGAGGTACAGGGCGCTGGTCAGCTGCTCCATGTAGACGATGTCCGAGAGGTCGGACTCCGGGAAGGTGAGCATCGCGAAGGCGCCGGTCTCACCCGAGTGGCCACCGAACCCGAACGGCATGACCTGGAGCGTGACGTTGGACCGCTCGGAGATGTCGATCAGATGCTGGAGCTGACCCTTCATCACCTTGGATCCACCGTATGGGCGTTGAAGCGCCGCCTCGTCAAGTACCACGTGGAACTCGGGGGCGTGCTCGGAGACGAGGAGCTTCTGCCGTTCGAGGCGCAGCGCCACACGCCGCTCGACGTCCGCCTTCGGTGCGCCCTTCATGCCCCGGGCGACGACCGCGTGGGCGTATCCCTCGGTCTGCAGGAGCCCGTGCACGAACTGCACCTCGTAGGCGCGGATGAGCGACGCCGCGCCCTCCAGGCCGACATAGGTGGGGAACCAGCCGGGCAGGACGTCCGAGTACGTATGCCACCAGCCCGCGACGTTGGCCTCCTTGACGAGGGAGAGGAGCGCCCCGCGCTCGGCCTCGTCGGCGACGCCGTACAGGGTCAGCAGGTCCTCGACGTCCCTGGCCTTGAAGCTCACCCGTCCCAACTCCATGCGGCTGATCTTCGATTCGGATGCGCGGATCGAGTAGCCGGCCGCTTCCCGGGTGATGCCGCGCGATTCGCGCAGGCGCCTCAGTTGCGAGCCCAGCAGGATGCGTCGTACCACTGAGCCGCTCGACTCTCCCGCACTCACGTCGCTGCACCCTCCCCATCGCTTCAGAAGCCGAAGTCTGCCATTAAAACGCTCCGGCCTGTACTCGTTCGGTTACAGAAACGGAAAGGTTGCGAAAGGTCTCCACAAGAAGTCGTGGGAAGAAATGAGCAAGAAGTGGTACGTGGGGGGACAGGCCGGGCGCGTGCACGTGCATCTGCCCTTGCATCTGCTGTACGCATTCGGAACGATGGCCCACGCACCACCGCTCCACTCGCTATGTACCGCGAATCCCGGGAGTGCCTCGGATGGGGACGAATGGACCGGCCATGCTCGAGCCGTTAAGGCAGGGGCTTCCGCCACTCGACCCTTCAGGCGTTTCCAGCTCCGCCTCCTGCGCCCTTCCCGCACAGTACGAAGCGGTGGGCAGCGCCCGTAAGTTCACGCGCGGGACGCTCGACGGCTGGGACGTGGCGGACAGATTCGACGACGTCTGCCTGGTGGTCTCCGAACTCGTCACCAACGCCCTGCGGCACGCGCTGCCCTCGGACACTCCGCGCTCGCAGGACCCACCGGTGCGGCTGCACCTGATGCGCTGGACCTCACGTCTGGTGTGCGCGGTGCGCGACCCCAGCGACGAGAGTCCCGTCGCCCGCGAGACGGAGGACGACTTCAACGCCGAGTCGGGCCGCGGTCTGTTCCTCGTCGACTCGTTCAGCGACAGCTGGGGCTGGCACCCGCTGGCCGGCACGCTGAACGGGAAAGTGGTGTGGGCGCTGTTCCGCCTGTGAGGCCCCCCGGGCCCGGCAGCTGGCCGTCGGCAACTGACCGTCGCTGTCGGGCAGATGGCGATGGCCGCCAGCCGTCACCTGATGGCTGTCAGCCGTCAGCTGTCGGCTATCAGGTGGTCGAACTCTCCGTCCTTGACGCCCAGCAGCATCGCCTCGATCTCGGCCGGCGTGTAGACGAGTGCCGGGCCCTCCGGGAAGTTCGAGTTGCGCATCGCCACCCGGCCCCCCGGCAATTTCGCGAACTCCACGCAGGAGCCCTGCGAGTTGCTGTGCCTGCTCTTCTGCCAGACCACACCGTGAAGCTCCGTGGCCGCCATGCCGTTGTATGCGTGGTGCACAGTCGCTCCCCCGGTCGTGCTGTGGCCCCTGAGGCTGATGTGGCCAGTGAGTCAGGTGTAGTGGTCAACTGTCCTGGATCATAGCTGCGTTCACATGCCGTTGCATGGGCAGATGCACGTGCACGGGGGGTGTTCCCACGGTTACAGCTCTTCGAGCGTGTGCCCCAGCGCCCGCATGACATGCGAACGCCAGCCCCCGTCCATGATCTTCCGCGCCATCATCTGTGCCGGATCGTCCGGATCGAATCCGTCGTGCACAAGGAAGAGACGCGTACCGCGGCCTTCTGGCTCCAGGTTCCACGTAATGGTCCAGTCCGCAGAATTGGCCGGATCCCGGTCCTGCCACCGGACGCTCAGCATCCGCTCCTCCTCGTACGCGAGGACCTCGACGTCGACGGTGCCGGAGAAGCGGGTGTTGGGGCGGGGTACGGCCGTCATCACGTACCGGTGGCCGACCTCGAGGCGGAAGTCCTCACTGCCCGGCATCAGCCACTGGGTGATCAGCTCGGGTTCGGTGAGGGCGCGCCAGACCTTCGCGGGCGGGTGGGGGAAGAACTGGTCGACCGTGATGCTCGTGAGGCTCATGACGCGTCATCGTCGGGCATGCGGTCGAGGAGTTCGCCGAGCCCCTTCAGCCGGCCGCGCCAGAACCGCTCGTACGGATGGAGCCAGTCCTGCACCTCGGTCAGGGGGGCGGCCTCGAGGCGGTAGATGCGCTGGCGTCCCGCGCGCTCTTCCGACACGAGGCCGGCGTCGCGCAGCACCTTGAGGTGCTCCGAGAGGCTGGGCCGGCGCATCGCGAAGTGGTCGGCGAGGGCCTGGACGGGCTGCGGGCCGTCGTCCCTGAGAAGGCGGAGCACCTCGCGTCGTGTCCCGTTGGCGAGCGCGGCGAACAGCCGGTCCTGGCCGGCGCTGTCGGTCGCGCTCGTGGTCGCCATCGGCGTCAGAAGCCTTCCTTCTCCGTGATGAGCATCAGCGAGTTGCCGTCCGGGTCGCTGACGGCGGCCATGCGCCCCCACGGCAGCTCGTCGGGGCCGGTGACCTCGGCTCCGGCGGCGGTGAGGCGCGCGCAGTCGGCGTCGACATCGGTCGTCACCAACATGATCCCCCGCGCCGAACCCGGGGTGAAATCTCCCATGCCCGGCCCGGCCAGCGTGAAGACGGTCTGCGCGCCCGCCGGTGCCACCTGGAGCCAGCGGCCCGGCGGCATCTCGCGGTCGGCGGTGACCTCGAAGCCGAGTACGTCGACGTAGAAGCGCAGAGCGCGGTCCTGATCGGCGACGGGGAGGGTGATGAAAGAGGCGTGCGTGATGTTCGAGTGGCTGCTCATGCCCGCAATATAGGTAGGAATTTCCCTACGTGTCAATCGTAGGGAAATTCCTACGCGATGCGTTTCCGGTGGCGCCGGATGCGTTCTCGAGTGGACGAAAAGGAGGCCTCCGCGCGGTGGATGCTGCTCCGTCTGACCCGGGAGACGGAGCAGCGCGCGGGGCGCGCGGACGTCCTTCGCGAGTTCCTGGACGGGAGGGCCGCGCCCGAGCTGGTGGCGGTGGTGCGGAAGCGACGTCCTACGCTGGGGCCCATGTCAGCGATCCGCCTCCTGGTCCTCGGGGCCGTACGCCAGCACGGCCGCGCGCACGGTTACCAGGTGCGCAACGACCTCGAGTACTGGGGCGCGCACGAGTGGTCGAACGCCAAGCCCGGGTCGATCTATCACGCCCTCAAGCAGATGGCGAAGCAGGGATTTCTCGTCGCGCACGAGATCGCGCCCTCCACGGCCGGCGGCCCGCCGCGCACCGAGTACGAGATCACGGACAAGGGGACCGAGGAGTTCCGCGCGCTGCTGCGTGAGGCGCTCGTGACGTACGACCAGAAGCCGGACATCCTCTCGGCGGCGCTCGGCTTCATCGTCGATCTGCCGCGGCGGGAAGCGGTGGAGCTGCTGCGGCGGCGCGTGGCCGGCATCGAGGCGTGGCGCCGCTCGGTGACCGAGCACTACACGCCCGAGGACGGGCCCGAACAGCTCGGTCACATCGGCGAGATCATGAATTTCTGGGTGCACTCGGCAGACGCGGGCGCGGAGTGGACGCGGGGGCTGATCGGCCGGATCGAGGGCGGCGCGTACACGTTCGCGGGGGAGGGTGAGCCCTTCGTCGGTGTGCTGGCCGAGGGGCAGGAGAATCCCTTCGCCACGGGTGAGCCGCACCCCGAGGATCCTCGTTAATCAAGTTTGACTAATGGTGGGAGTGGGCATACCTTTCCCGCTGTAGTCAAATTTGATTACAGGTGATTACCGGGGTTCTCGGTGGGAGGAGCCGGATGGCCGACGCGATCATCGTCGAAGGCGTACGGAAGAAGTACGGGGACAAATGGGCGCTGGACGGGCTCGACCTCAGGGTCGCCCGAGGCGCCGTGCACGGGTTGCTCGGGCCGAACGGCGCGGGCAAGACGACGGCCGTCCGCGCCATGACGACGCTGCTGCGGGCCGAAGGGGGCCGGGTCGGGGTGGCGGGGTACGACGTGCGCCGGCAGGCGGGTGAGGTGCGGCGCCGCATCGGGCTCCTCGGCCAGCACGCGGCGGTGGACGAGGAGCTCGGCGGGTGGCAGAACCTGGAGATGTTCGGGCGCCTGCACCACCTGGGTGCCCGCCGCGCGCGGGTGCGGGCCGGTGAACTCCTGGAGCGGTTCGGGCTCGCCGGGGCCGGGCGCAAGGCGGTCAGGCAGTACAGCGGCGGCATGCGGCGCCGGCTCGACCTGGCCGCCTCGCTCATCACGGACCCCGAGGTGCTCTTCCTGGACGAACCGACGACGGGCCTCGATCCGCGCGGGCGCGCCGAGGTGTGGGACGCGGTGCGCTCGCTCGTCGGGGGCGGTACGACGGTGCTGCTGACGACGCAGTATCTGGAGGAGGCCGACCAGCTCGCCGACCGCATCTCGGTCGTGGACCGGGGCCGGGTCGTCGCCGAGGGCACGTCCGACGAGCTGAAAGCCCTGCTCGGCGGTGACCGGATCGACGTCGTCGTGCGGGACTCGTCCCAACTGGGCGTAGTGGCAGGGCTGTTGCCTCACGGTCCGGGTGATCCGGGTGATCCGGGTGGTCCGGGTGGTCCGGGTGGAGCCGACGGTGCCGTGGTCGACGCGGACCGCCGGCTGGTCAGCGTGCCGGTCGCCGACCGGATGGCCGCGCTCACCGAAGTCGTGCGTGCGCTTCAGGACGCGGGTGTGGAGGCGGAGGACATCGTGATGCGCCGGCCGACTCTGGACGAGGTGTTCCTGCATCTCACGGGATCGGGACAGAAGGGTGCGGCGGAACGTGGACACGTATCGGACCGGCCGGAGGTGAAGGCGTGAGTACGTCGATGAGCTGGGCCGTCGCCGATTCGTGGACCATGACGCGGCGCGAGCTGGCGCACTGGGCGCGGCAGCCCACGCAGATCGTGGTCGGCCTGGTCTTCCCGGTGATGCTGCTGCTGATGTTCGGCTTCCTCATCGGTGGTGGCAAGGGGGTCGAGGGCGAGTACGTCGACTATCTGGTGCCGGGCATGCTCGCGCTGACCATGGCGTTCGGCCTGGAGGCGACGATGCTCGCCGTGACGCAGGATCTGAACAAGGGCGTGATCGACCGCTTCAGGTCGATGCCGATGGTCAACGGGGCGGTACTGGTGGGCCGTTCGGTGGCCGACATGCTTCAGTCGGCCGCCGCGCTCGTCGTGATGACGGGCGCCGGGGTAGCCATCGGGTGGCGTCCGCACGGCTCGGCCGGGGCGTTCCTGGGCGCGCTCGGGCTGCTGCTCCTCTTCCGGTTCGCGATGCTGTGGATCGGCATCCACCTGGCGATGGTGGCGGGGAAGCCGGAGCTGGTGCAGGCCGTGCAGATCCTGGTCTGGCCGGTCGGATTCCTGTCGAACGCGCTCGCCGAGCCCGGCTCGATGCCCGGGTGGCTGGGCACGGTGGTCGGGTGGAACCCGATGTCGCACACGGCGACGGCCGTACGGGACCTGTTCGGCGGGCCCGGCGGGGAGCCGGGACACCTGTGGGCCGCGGTGCTGTGGCCGCTCGCGCTGCTCGCGGTGTTCTTCCCGTCGGCGGTACGGAAGTTCGCGGCGCTCAGTAAGTAGCGCTCAGCAAGTAGCTCTCTGTAAGTACACCTCTCTGTAAGTACCTCTCAGTGATGGAACCCGGTCGCCGCGTCCTTGTCGCGGGTCAACGGGTGCGGCTGCTGGCGCAGTTCGGGCAGCAGCCGCCTGAGGTCGGCGAGGAAGAGCGCCGCCAGGTCGGCCGTGAAGCCGTTGCGGCACACCAGCCGCAGTACCGCGAGGTCCTGGCGGTGCGCGGGGAAGGTGTACGCGGGCACCAGCCAGCCGAATTCGCGCAGGCGGCGCGACACGTCGAAGACGTCGTACGCCTTCACCTCGGGCGCCGTCGTGAAGGCGATGACGGGTAGTTGGTCGCCGCGCGTGATGAGCTGGAAGTCGCCCAGGGCCTCGATGCGTTCGGCGAGGCCCCGGGCGACGTCGCGCGTCGACTGCTGCACCGCGCGGTAGCCCTCGCGGCCCAGGCGCAGGAACGTGTAGTACTGCGCGACGACCTGGGCGCCCGGCCGGGAGAAGTTCAGGGCGAAGGTCGGCATGTCGCCGCCCAGGTAGTTGACCCGGAAGACCAGTTCCTCCGGCAGGTCGTCCGCCGTACGCCACAGGGCCCAGCCGACGCCCGGGTAGACGAGGCCGTACTTGTGGCCCGACGTGTTGATGGACGACACCCGCGGCAGGCGGAAGTCCCAGACCAGTTCGGGGTCGATGAAGGGCGCGATCATGCCGCCGGATGCGCCGTCGACGTGGACGGGGATGTCGAGGCCGGTCTTCTCCTGGAGGCTGTCGAGGGCGGCGCACAGCTCCTCGATCGGCTCGTAGGAGCCGTCGAACGTCGAGCCGAGGATGCCGATGACACCGATGGTGTTCTCGTCGCACAGCTCGGCGGCGGCCTGCGGGTCGAGGTGGAAGCGGTCGCCCTCCATGGGGACCTGGCGCGCCTCGACCTCCCAGAAGTTGCAGAACTTCTCCCAGCAGACCTGGACGTTGATGCCCATGACGAGGTTCGGGCGGGCGTGCTTGGAGGGGTAGCGGTCGGCGTTCCGCTTCATCCAGCGCCGCTTGAGGGCCATTCCGGCGAGCATGCAGGCCTCGCTCGACCCGGTGGTCGAACAGCCGATCGCGCCGTCCGGGTCGGGCGCGTGCCACAGGTTGGCGAGCATCGCCACGCAGCGCCGCTCCAGCTCGGCGGTGCGCGGGTACTCGTCCTTGTCGATCATGTTCTTGTCGCGGCACTCGCCCATCAGGACGCCGGCCTGCGGTTCCATCCATGTGGTGACGAACGTGGCGAGGTTGAGCCGTGCGTTGCCGTCGAGCATCAGCTCGTCGTGGACCAGCTGGTACGCCGTGGAGGGCGGCATGGGGTTGTCGGGCAGCCGGTGCTTGGGCGGGGCGTCGGTCATGCCACTGACCGGATTGGCCTCCCCGTAGAAGGGATTGACGGCCGTCGGGCGCTCGTCGTGATGGGCGGGACCGTGGTGCAGCGGCATCGTCGCGGGCTCCCTCGATACGGGGTCGTGGCCTCATCGCGAGGATACGGACGAGTGGGGCGTGCCGCCCGGCGGCGCCGCGCCGCTCAGCGCAGGGCCGTGCCGTCGTCGTGGAGCTGCATCTGGGGGCGTCCGGTGACCAGGAGCCAGGCCGGCAGCGAGGCGATGCACAGCAGGGTGAGGATCGCGGGGGACGCGACGAGGATCGCCGCGGTGAACAGGCTGACCCAGCCCTGCCGTGTGATGGCGAGCAGCATGCCGAGGACGCCCGCCGAGACGCCGACGGCGGGGTGTACGCCCGGCACGAGCGCGTGGGCGAGGAGGCCGAAGGCTGACCCGATGAACACCGCGGGGAAGATCCGGCCGCCGCGGAAGCCGCAGGAGGCGGCGATCAGCAGGGCCGCCAGCTTCACCACCGTCATCAGGGCGAACTGGCCCGCCGACCAGCCGTCGGGGTCCGCGGCCAGCTCGGCCACCTCGTGGAGGCCCTTGAAGAGCGTGAGAGGTCCGCCGAGTGCGCCGAGCAGGCCGAGCACGAGCCCACCCACGGGCAGCATCAGCATGGGGTGCCTGAGGCGTCCGAACGCGGTGTGTGTGAAGGGGAAGGCGTAGACGGCCGCCATGCCGAGGACCGCCGCCGCGGAGGCGATCACCAGCGCGGCGAGGAGGTCGCCCCAGCCCGGCCGGGTGAAGGAGGGCAGGCCGAGGTCGAAGGTGGGGTGTGCGACGAGGGTCGTGGTCAGCGCGCCGGTGGCGGCCGCGATGAGCGGCGCGAACAGGGCGTCCCACAGCGAGCCCTTCATCGGCTTGCCCGCGAGGGCCTCGGAGATGACGAGGGCGGCGGCGACGGGCGTGCCGAACAGTGCGCCGAGCGTCGCCGCCTCGGCCAGCGTGCCCCACAGGACGGCGGGGGCGGTCGGCATGGCCTTCGAGCCGAGCCAGAACGCGAGGCCGACGTTGGCGGCGATGATCGGGTTCTCCGGGCCGAGGCTGGGGCCGCCGGCCAGCATCAGCGCGGTCGCGACGAGCAGGCCGGGCAGTACGAGCGGCGGCAGCGGGCCGCTCGCGAGCCCGACGGTGGCCGGGTCGGGCCCCGCGTGACCGGGCGCCTTCCACACGACGAGGCCCACGAGGACGCCGGTCGCGGTCAGCATGACGATCATCCAGAGCGAGGAGTACCCGCCGATGCCGAGCGCGTCGGGCAGGTCCTTCCACAGCACGTTCTGGAGCTGTTCGGCGAGCTCGCTCACGCCGAGGAACAGCAGACTGCACGCGACGCCTGTGACGAGCGCGGGGACGACCAGCGGCAGCAACGTCCGTGCCGGGGTGGTCTCCTGGGGCGCCGCCTGTGCGTCAGTGCTCACCGGCTCACCATAAGTGGATGAAAGCCGCACAACATCCGGAGGATTCCTGCTTGCACCTCACGTGGCGTGAGGCTGCACGCTGGGACCTGTACCGACGACGGACCGACGACGAACCGTCGACGACAGGGAGGGGGCGGGAGCCGTGAGCTACTCCGTGGGGCAGGTCGCCGGGTTCGCCGGCGTCACGGTGCGCACGCTGCACCACTACGACGAGATCGGCCTGCTCGCACCGGTCGGGCGCAGTCACGCCGGGCACCGGCGTTACAGCGACGCCGACCTGGACCGGCTCCAGCAGATCCTGTTCTACCGGGAGCTCGGCTTCCCCCTCGAAGAGGTCGCGGTCCTTCTCGACGACCCGGACGCGGATCCGCGCGCGCATCTGCGCCGCCAGCACGAACTGCTGACCGCCCGGATCGGCAAGCTCCAGAAGATGGCCGAGGCCGTCGAACACGCCATGGAGGCACGCAGGATGGGCATCAACCTCACGCCCGAGGAGAAGTTCGAGGTCTTCGGGGAAAAGGACCCGGAGCAGTACGCCGACGAGGCGCGGGAGCGCTGGGGCGGCACGGACTCGTACGCCGAGTCGCAGCGCCGCGCCGCCCGCTACACCAAGGAAGACTGGAAGAGGATGCAGGCCGAGGTCGCGGACTGGGGCGAGCGCTACGACGCCCTGATGGCGGCCGGTGAGCCCGCGAACGGCGAACGGGCCATGGACATGGCCGAGGAGCACCGGCAGCACATCACGAAGTGGTTCTACGCGTGCGACTTCGAGACCCACTGCGGCCTCGGCGAGATGTACGTGGCCGACGAACGCTTCAAGGAGTTCTACGAGTCCATGCGCCCCGGCCTCGCCGAGCACCTGCGCGACGCGATCCTCGCCAACGCCGTCCGCAACGTCTGAGGGGCCCTGGCCGTCCGAGGGGCCCTGGCCGTCCGAGGCCCTACAGGGGCGCGATCACCACGGCCGTGCCGTACGCGCACACCTCGGTGCCCACGTCCGCCGCTTCCGTGACGTCGAAACGGAACATCAGCACTCCGTTGGCGCCGCGGGAGCGGGCCTGCTCGACGAGCCGCTCCATCGCCTGGTTACGGGTCTGCACCAGCGTCTTGGTGAGGCCCTTCAGCTCGCCGCCGATCATCGATTTCAGGCCCGCGCCGATCTGGCTGCCCAGGTGCCTGGAGCGGACGGTGAGGCCGAAGACCTCGCCGATCACCTTCTCCACCCGGTAGCCCGGCACGTCGTTCGTGGTGACGACGAGCACATCCGTCTGCGGATTCTGGCCGCCGCCGTAGTCTTCGATACCCATAGACACAGGTTTGCCACAGTTGACGCACAGTGCATCCTGGGAGGGCCGCTGGAACCTGGTGGCGTCATCCGGCGTTGATAACTTTGCACCGCCATTGCCCTCGCTTCACCACCCCTCAGGAGTCCGGAACCGTGACGACGCTTGCTCTCGGACCAAGCTGGCTGGACCCGGACCACCTGCTCAACACGTTCGGCATCTGGGGCCTGCTCCTGATCGTGTTCGCGGAGTCCGGCCTGCTCATCGGCTTCTTCCTGCCGGGCGACTCCCTGCTGTTCACCTGCGGCCTGCTGATCACCGCCGGCACGCTGGACTTCCCCCTGTGGGGCGCCGTCGGCCTGATCTGCGTCGCCGCGATCCTCGGTGACCAGGCGGGTTACCTCTTCGGCAAGAAGGTCGGCCCCTCGCTGTTCAACCGCCCGGACTCCCGCCTCTTCAAGCAGGAGAACGTGGTCAAGGCCCACGAGTTCTTCGAGAAGTACGGCCCGAAGTCCCTGGTCCTGGCCCGCTTCGTGCCCATCGTGCGCACGTTCACGCCGATCATCGCGGGCGTCAGCGGCATGAAGTACCGCTCGTTCATCACGTTCAACATCATCGGCGGCGTGCTCTGGGGCGCGGGCGTCACGCTCCTCGGCTCCTGGCTGGGCAACATCGAGTTCGTCCACAAGAACATCGAGGCGATCCTGATTCTGATCGTCCTGATCTCGGTGGTCCCCATCGCGATCGAGTTCCTGCGGGCGCGCAGCAAGTCGAAGAAGGCCGCGGCGGCGACGCCCCAGCCGCAGCCGCAGTCGCCGCCGCAGGGCCAGCGCGGGCGTCACGCGAAGCGCTAGCCCGCCGGACCTGCGCAGGTCGAAGCGCTAGCCCGCCGGACCTGCGCAGGTCCTGGCGTCGTAGTGCCTCAGAACCCTCGGGTCCGCTTCGCCGCCCGGCGCGCTTCCGTGCCGGGCGAGCGCAGGAACAGCCGCGCGATCTCGGACCCGAGGTTCACGCCGATCGCGATGGCCATGGCGAGAGCCGCCGCCTTCGTGAGCGACACAAGCCCCGCGTCCACGTCGTTCTGCGCGATGGCAAGCAGCCCGAAGTACGTCGCGGAACCCGGCAGCAGCGGCCCGATCGCCGCCGTCACGTACGGCAGCGCGGACGCGAAGCGGTAGCGCGAGAAGAGCTGCCCGAACAGGCCGACGAGGCCGGCCGCCGCCGCGGTCGAGGCGACCGGTGAGATCCCGCCGACGACGTGCATGGCCCCGTACACGACCCACGCCACACCGCCGTTCAGCGTCACCGCGAGCACGGTGGAGCGTTCCTGCTGGAGCAGGACGGCGAAGGCGAGCGAGAGCGCCATCGAGGCCGCGATCTGCCAGTACGGCCGGTCGATGACCATGAGGGCCGCCTCCGGGTTCAGCTGCGCGTGCAGCTGGACGCCGAGATAGAGCACGACCAGGACGCCGACGACGATGCCGACGAAGAAGTACATGACTTCGAGCAGGCGCGCGGCCGCGGTGATGTAGTAGCCGGTCAGACCGTCCTGCACGCCCGCCACGAGGGCCCGCCCCGGCAGCAGCGCGAACAGCCCACCGGTGATCACCGCGGAGGCGCGTACGTCCACGAGATTGTGCGCGAGGGTCAGCAGGATCCCTATGGCGGCGGGCGGCATCGCGGCGACGGTGAACTGGTAGAACTCCGGCAGCCCGCGGCCCGCGCACAGCCAGGCCAGCCGGTCGCCGAGGATCGCGCCGAGCGCCGCCGCGACGAACACGATCAGGTCACCGCCGACGAGGATCGAGGCGCCGCCCGCCAGCAGCCCGGTGGCCGCGGAGAGCACCCAGCCCGGGTAGGGGTGACGGTTGCGGCGGATCTCGGCGAGGCGCCGGTAGGCCTCCTCCAGGGAGACGTCGACCTCCGCGTCGCTGATGTCGTACACCAGCTGGAACACGGCCGCGAGGCGCGTGTAGTCGGTGCCGCGCCGCCGAACGGTGCGCGACGAGGTCACCGGGTCGTCGACCAGGGACGGCTGGTACGAGATCGAGAGCAGCGTGAAGGTGACCGTCGGCTCGCAGCGGTCCAGGCCGTAGGAGCGGCACACGGCGAACATCGCCGCCTCCACGTCCTCGGCGCCCTCACCGCCCGCGAGGAGCAGCTCGCCGATACGCAGGGTCAGGTCGAGGACGCGCGGGACGGCCGGCCCCTCGTCGTCGTGCTTCTGCACGGGCTCGGCCGCCGGGCGCTCGGCGACCGGCATGCGCAGCATCGTGCGCATCCGGTCCTGCCAGGGCGCCTCCTTGGTCAGCTTGACCATGGGGACGCCGTAGGCGGGCGTGAACGCGGGCGGCGCGTGCCGGGAGCTGTAGGTCTGCGGGGGAGTGAAGGCCGAACCGCTGGTGTCGACGGGGGCGGCGGCCACCGTGCTGAGCCCGTCCGGGAGGGCGAACTCGGACGTCGTCTGCGACTCGTCCTGCTCGGGCGCCTGGGCCGTCGGCACCACCCCTTGCGGCGGGGTGAAGGCGCTGCGTGCCTCGTCCGACTGCGGTTTGCGGTCTTCGGCCGCCTCCGGCTCCCGCTCCGTCACCAACTCGCCCTTCGTATGACGCT
This sequence comes from Streptomyces sp. NPDC090032, assembly GCF_044748025.1. Classification (NCBI taxonomy): domain Bacteria; kingdom Bacillati; phylum Actinomycetota; class Actinomycetes; order Kitasatosporales; family Streptomycetaceae; genus Streptomyces; species Streptomyces sp. NPDC090032. The sequence continues at coordinate 43,543 of NZ_JBIVFF010000020.1, forward strand.
TGCGCACCTCCGGTACGCCTCAGTATGAGCACAGATACGCCAACGGGCCGCCCGACCCCCACTGGGGTCGGACGGCCCGTGCGTGGCGGGGGAGGTCAGTGACCGCCCTCATCCTTGAAGCGCTTGTAGGACCGCTCGATCTCGGCCTCGGCCTCGGTGCGGCCGACCCAGTCGGCACCCTCGACGGACTTGCCGGGCTCCAGGTCCTTGTAGACCTCGAAGAAGTGCTGGATCTCCAGGCGGTCGAACTCGGACACGTGGTGAATGTCCCGCAGGTGCTCCACGCGGGGGTCCGAGGCGGGGACGCACAGCAGCTTGTCGTCGCCGCCGGCCTCGTCCGTCATACGGAACATGCCGATGGCGCGGCACTTGATGAGGCAGCCGGGGAAGGTCGGCTCCTCCAGGATGACCAGCGCGTCCAGCGGGTCCCCGTCCTCACCGAGCGTGTTCTCGACGAATCCGTAGTCGGCCGGGTAACTGGTCGAGGTGAAGAGTCGACGGTCCAGGCGGATCCGACCGGTCTCGTGGTCCACCTCGTACTTGTTCCGCGAACCCTTCGGAATCTCGATCGTGACGTCGAACTCCACCGGTGGCTCCTCCATGATCAACACATACGACTGGTGGTTAAGTGTCCCTCACGCACGTGTGTGATCGCGAAAGGGGCTGGTCCGTGGTGCCCGAGCTCAAGGCTTCGCAGGCAGTTTCACAGGCAGTGAAGGTGCTCACGAAGGTCAAGACCTGGCAGCTCACGGCGGGCGCTGCCACCCTGGGCCTCGTGCTCTCGGCCGTGGCGGTGGCCTCGGCCGGTCCGTGGGACTCCAGCGGTCAGCGTACGGCGGAGGCGCGCCGGGCTGCCTCCCAGGAGGCCGGGGGTGGCACAGATCACGGCCGTGACGGGCGCTCCGCGGAGCCGGACGCGGCCCCGAGCGCCCGCGCGGTCCTCGCGGCGCCGGCCGGCTCGGTCCCCGGCCCCGCGAAGGACGCGCTCGCCGACGTCCTCGACCCGCTCCTGAACGACCCGGCCCTCGGCAAGCGGCGCACCGCGGCCGTCGTCGACGCGGCCACCGGCGAGCGGCTGTACGGCAAGAGCTCCGGCACCGCCCTGACACCCGCGTCGACCACCAAGCTCGCCACGGCGGTCGCCGCCCTGTCGATGCCGGGGTCCGACCACCGCATCGACACGAAGACCGTGATCGAGCCCGGCTCGAAGGCGCACAAGGTCGTCCTCGTCGGCGGCGGCGACCCCACGCTCACCGCCCACAAGGACGCCGGACCGAACGCGAGCCTGCGCACCCTCGCCGACGCCACCGCCAAGGAACTCAAGGACCGGGACGCGGACGAGGTCACCCTCTCGTACGACACCTCGGTCTACTCGGGGCCGCTCCTGCACCCCATCGGGCCGAACGAGAACATCGCGCCGGTCAGCGCCCTCATGGCCGACGAGGGGCGCATGGACGACTCGTCGAGCGGTCCGGCGCCCCGGGAGTCGGACCCCGCGGCGGCCACCGCGCGCAAGTTCGCGGATCTGCTGCACGACCGGGGCATCAGGACGAAGGGCGAGCCGGGACCCGGCCGGGCGTCGGGCAAGGCCGAGGAGCTGGCCAAGGTGTCGTCGCCGCCCGTGTCCGCCCTGGTCGAGCGCATGCTGACGCACAGTGACAACGACATCGCGGAGGCCCTGGCCCGTCAGGTGGCCCTCGCCACGGACGAGGCCGCGAGCTTCGACGGCGGCGGCAAGGCGATCCGCAAGGAGCTGGCCAAGCTCCGACTCCCGCTCTCCGGAAGCCATTTCGCGGACGGCAGCGGACTCGACCGCGCCGACAAGGTCTCCGCGGACCTGCTCACCCAGGTCCTCGCGCACGCCGTCGAACGCGAGCGCCCGGGGCTGCGCCCGGTCCTCACCGGGCTGCCCGTCGCCGGCTTCACGGGCACGCTGACCAAGCGGTACACCGACGAGGCCGACGCGGCGGGCATCGGCCTCGTGCGGGCGAAGACCGGCACGCTGACCGGGGTGAACACGCTGGCCGGCACGGTCGTGGACGCGGACGGACGGCTCCTGGTCTTCGCGTTCATGACGGACGGAACGGTCAACCCGGGACAGGCCCAGGCGGCTTTGGACCGGCTCGCGTCGACGGTCGCGAACTGCGGCTGCCGCTGACCCGCCCCGCACCGCTGCCCCGCCCGTCCCGGCCGTATCCCCTAGGGGGCACAACCGGGGCGCCGTCCGGGGCCAAGCCCCTGTGCACCAGGACCCGAGCACGTACGGTTGACGCATGACGAGCATCGGTGGTGCTTCTGGGATGGTCGACTGGAATCTCGCGGTTTCGACCGCGACCCGACTCGTGCGGCCGGGTCCGGAGGTGAGCCGGGACGAGGCGCGGGCGATCGTCGCGGAGCTGCGCCGGCACGCCAAGGCCTCGGAGGAGCATGTCCGCGGGTTCACGCGCATGACCACCGACGAGGCGCACGACACGCCCGTCCTCGTCGTCGACCGCCCCGGCTGGGTCCGGGCGAACGTGGCGGGGTTCAGGGAACTCCTCAAGCCTCTCCTGGACAAGATGGAGGACCGGCGCGGCTCGGGCCCCGGCGGAGCGGTCCTCGGCGCCGTCGGCGGCAAGGTCACGGGCGTCGAGCTCGGCATGCTGCTGTCGTTCCTGTCCTCCCGCGTGCTCGGGCAGTACGAGACCTTCGCCCCCGCCACCCGAGACCTGCCGGCCGCGCCGGACGGCGGCGGAAGACTGCTCCTCGTCGCGCCGAACATCGTGCATGTGGAGCGCGAACTCGACGTGAATCCGCACGACTTCAGGCTTTGGGTGTGCCTGCACGAGGAGACGCACCGCACGCAGTTCACGGGCGTGCCCTGGCTGCGCGACCACCTCGAGGGCGAGATCCAGTCATTCCTCGCCGAGACCGATATCGACCCGACGACGTTCCTGGAGCGCATCCGGGAGGCCGCCCAGTCCCTGGTGGGCGCCCGTCCCGAGGGCGAGCAGGGCGAGGGCGACGACGGGGGCCGCTCCCTGGTCGAGCTCGTGCAGTCCCCGGCCCAGCGCGAGATCCTCGCCCGGCTCACGGCGGTGATGTCGCTGCTCGAAGGGCACGCGGACTTCGTGATGGACGGGGTCGGGCCCTCGGTGGTGCCGTCGGTGGGCGAGATCAGGGAGAAGTTCAAGGAGCGCCGCCAGAAGGGCGCGTCCCGCCTGGACCTGGCGCTGCGCAAGCTTCTGGGCCTCGACGCGAAGCTGCGCCAGTACCGCGACGGCGAGCGGTTCGTCAGGGCCGTGGTGAACGAGGTGGGTATGGACGGATTCAACCGCGTATGGACGTCCCCGAACACGCTCCCCACCAAGGCGGAGATCGCCAAACCGGCGGACTGGGTCGCGCGGGTGCACCGCAAGGCTGAGGGTGCACCGTAAGGCAGGGTCGTGAAACAAATACGGCCAACGGCAGGAGAACGCCCCTGTAATCACCCATCCGAGGGACCGTGAGCCGTGGGTAGGCGTGCAATGCTCGGGGAAATGGCTCGGCTCTGTCACCATCGACACACTCTGAGTGACTGATATCACCGAGTCGCTGTTGAGTGACTGGTCCGAGCCACACCCCCACCGAAAACTTCATGAAGGGAACCGGACATGGGTCCCCATCCTGCGGTCGCGGCGATACGCCTGGCGGTCCGCCGCGTACTCCACGACGTACTCACCGACCACGACGCCCCCCACGCGGCGTCAGACTCTCCGCGCACCCCGCCCCTGGTGCTTGTCGCCTGCTCCGGCGGTGCCGACTCCATGGCGCTCGCCTCCGCCCTCGCCTTCGAGGCCCCCAAGCTCGGCATCCGAGCCGGTGGCGTGACCGTCGACCACGGTCTGCAGCCCGGCTCCGATCTGCGCGCCGCCGAAGTCGTCGCGCGGCTCGGCGCCCTGCGCCTCGATCCCGTCGAGTCCGCGGCCGTGCACGTCGGCCGCGACGGCGGGCCCGAAGCCGCCGCGAGGGACGCCAGATACGCCGCGCTCGACGCCGCCGCGGACCACCACGGCGCCGCCGCGATCCTGCTCGGCCACACCCGCGACGACCAGGCGGAGACGGTCCTGCTCGGCCTCGCCCGCGGCTCCGGCATCCGCTCCCTGTCAGGAATGGCCGCGACCTCGGGGGTCGACGGCCGTTACCGCAGGCCCTTCCTCCGCCTCGACCGCCAGACCGCCCGCAAGGCGTGCATGGCCCAGTCGCTGCCGGTCTGGGACGACCCCCACAACACCGATCCGGCGTACACGCGCTCCCGGCTGCGCCACGAGGGGCTGCCCGCCCTGGAGAAGGCGCTCGGCAAGGGCGTCGTCGAGGCGCTCGCCCGTACGGCCCAGTTGTCCCGGGACGACGCCGATGCCCTGGACACGTGGGCCGCGCAGGCCGAGGCCATGGTGCGTGACCCCGCGGGCCTCCTGGAGTGCGCCAAGCTCTACGCGCTGCCGCCCGCCGTACGCCGCCGTGTACTGCGTCGCGCGGCCATCGAGGCCGGCGCCCCGGCGGGGTCTCTGTTCGCCCGGCACATCGAAGAGGTCGACCGTCTGATCACCGGCTGGCGGGGCCAGGGGGAGATCAACCTCCCCGGCAAGGTCGTGGCTCAGCGGCAGGGTGGCAGACTGGTCATCCGGCAAGGCTGACGCGGGACGCGAGTCCTTGAGCGGCCGGTGGGACGACCGAAAGTGATGCGGGTGGACGCGAAAGACATGGGCACCGACCTCAAGTCGGTGCTCATCACCAAGGAAGAGATCGACGCGAAGCTGGCCGAGCTGGCCGCGAAGATCGATGCGGAATACGCGGGCAAGGACCTGCTGATCGTCGGTGTCCTCAAGGGCGCCGTGATGGTCATGGCGGACTTGGCGCGTGCGCTGTCCACCCCCGTCACGATGGACTGGATGGCGGTGTCCTCGTACGGCGCGGGCACCCAGTCGTCCGGCGTCGTGCGGATCCTCAAGGACCTCGACACCGACATCAAGGGCAGGCACGTCCTGATCGTCGAGGACATCATCGACTCCGGCCTGACGCTGTCGTGGCTGCTCACCAACCTCGGCACCCGCGAGCCCGCGAGCCTCGAGGTCTGCACGCTGCTGCGCAAGCCGGAGGCGGCGAAGGTGGCCATCGACGTGAAGTGGACCGGGTTCGAGATCCCGAACGAGTTCGTCGTCGGGTACGGCCTGGACTACGCGGAGAAGTACCGGAACCTGCCGTTCGTCGGCACGCTGGCTCCGCACGTCTACGGCGGCTGAACCGTCGTAGAAGCCATGTGAGACGGTCGGGAACCCCAGCGGGTTTCCCGCCGTTGGAGCATGCGTAGGCGAGATTCCCAGTCGTCCCCTGCGGCTTCGGGTGACAATGCTGGGGTACCGTCCGAGGAACAGTCTTCAAAACAGCCTTTATCAAACTCACTATGGCAGGAGGGACGGGGCGGCATCGCTCCGTATGGATGGACGTGAAGCGATACTTCCGTGGGCCGGTCATGTGGATCGTGCTGGCCGTCCTTGCCGTGGTCGTGTTGATGCAGGTCGTCGGTTCGTCCGGTGGCTACAAGACGGTGGACACCGGCCAGGTCATTCAGGCCATCGACGACAACAAGGTGCAGTCGGCCAAGCTGACCACCGGCGACGAAAACAACATCAAGGTCGAGCTCAAGGACGGCCAGAAGGTCCAGGGCAGCAGCAAGATCCAGGCGAGCTACATCGGCGACCAGGGCGTCGAGGTGGCCAAGGATCTGCAGGCCAAGTTCGAGGACAAGCAGATCCCCGACGGGTACACCGTCGCCCCGACGAAGCAGAACGCCTTCGTGGGGATCCTGCTCTCCCTGCTCCCCTTCGTCCTGATCGTCGTCGTCTTCCTGTTCCTGATGAATCAGATGCAGGGCGGCGGCTCCCGAGTCATGCAGTTCGGGAAGTCCAAGGCGAAGCTCATCACCAAGGACACCCCGAAAACGACGTTCGCCGACGTGGCGGGCTCGGACGAGGCCGTCGAGGAGCTCCACGAGATCAAGGAGTTCCTCCAGGAGCCGGCGAAGTTCCAGGCCGTCGGCGCCAAGATCCCCAAGGGTGTGCTGCTCTACGGCCCGCCCGGAACCGGTAAGACGCTGCTCGCGCGCGCCGTCGCCGGTGAGGCGGGGGTCCCCTTCTACTCGATCTCGGGTTCCGACTTCGTCGAGATGTTCGTCGGTGTCGGTGCCTCCCGAGTCCGTGACCTGTTCGAGCAGGCCAAGGCGAACGCCCCGGCGATCGTCTTCGTCGACGAGATCGACGCCGTCGGCCGGCACCGCGGTGCGGGTCTCGGCGGCGGTCACGACGAGCGCGAGCAGACGCTCAACCAGCTGCTCGTCGAGATGGACGGCTTCGACGTGAAGGGCGGCGTCATCCTGATCGCCGCCACGAACCGGCCCGACATCCTCGACCCGGCGCTGCTGCGCCCGGGACGTTTCGACCGGCAGATCGCGGTCGACCGTCCGGACATGCAGGGCCGTCTGGAGATCCTCAAGGTTCACCAGAAGGGCAAGCCGGTCGCACCCGATGTCGACCTGTCGGCCGTCGCCCGGCGTACCCCGGGCTTCACCGGCGCCGACCTGTCGAACGTGCTGAACGAAGCTGCGCTCCTCACAGCGCGCAGCGACCTCAAGCTCATCGACAACTCGATGCTGGACGAGGCGATCGACCGCGTCGTGGCGGGCCCGCAGAAGCGGACCCGGATCATGTCCGACAAGGAGAAGAAGATCACCGCGTACCACGAGGGCGGACACGCCCTGGTCGCGGCGGCTTCGCCCAACTCCGACCCGGTGCACAAGATCACGATCCTGTCCCGTGGACGGGCCCTCGGTTACACGATGGTCCTGCCCGACGAGGACAAGTACTCGACCACGCGTAACGAGATGCTCGACCAGCTCGCGTACATGCTGGGCGGGCGCGCGGCCGAGGAGCTGGTCTTCCACGACCCGACCACGGGCGCGGCGAACGACATCGAGAAGGCGACCGCGACCGCGCGGGCCATGGTCACGCAGTACGGCATGACCGAGCGGCTCGGCGCGATCAAGTTCGGCGGCGACAACACCGAGCCCTTCCTGGGCCGGGAGATGTCGCACCCGCGCGACTACTCGGAAGAGGTCGCCGCGCTCGTCGACGAAGAGGTCAAGAAGCTCATCGAGAACGCGCACAACGAGGCCTGGGAGATCCTGGTCGAGAACCGCGACGTCCTCGATCAGCTGGTCCTCCAGCTGCTGGAGAAGGAGACGCTGAACAAGGAGCAGATCGCCGAGATCTTCGCTCCGATCGTGAAGCGCCCGGCCCGCCCCGCGTGGACCGGCTCCTCCCGGCGTACTCCGTCGACCCGCCCGCCGGTGCTCTCCCCCAAGGAGCTGTCACTGACGAACGGTTCGAACGGTGCGGTCCCGGCCGTCGAGTCCGGTCTGGACATCGCTCCTACGGACAGCCCCGAGGCCTGATCACCCCGGAATGGATGCCGCGTCCCCCACGCCTTACGGTGTGGGGGACGCGGTTTTTTGTTCAAGGAAGAGGCACAGATGACCGACCCGGTGACGCTGAACGGCGAGGGTCCGATCGGCGAGTTCGACGAGAAGCGGGCCGAGAACGCTGTGCGTGAGCTCCTCATCGCGGTCGGTGAGAACCCGGACCGCGAGGGCCTCAAGGAGACGCCGGCGCGGGTGGCGCGCGCGTACAAGGAGATATTCGCGGGGCTGCGGCAGAAGCCCGAGGACGTTCTGACGACGACGTTCGACCTCGGTCATGACGAGATGGTCCTGGTGAAGGACATCGAGGTGCAGAGCAGCTGTGAGCACCACCTGGTGCCGTTCATCGGCGTCGCCCACGTCGGCTACATCCCGTCGAGCGACGGCAAGATCACCGGTCTGTCCAAGCTGGCCCGCCTCGTGGACGTCTACGCCCGCCGTCCGCAGGTGCAGGAGCGTCTGACCACGCAGATCGCCGACTCCCTGATGGAGATCCTGGAGCCGCGCGGCGTGATCGTGGTCATCGAGTGCGAGCACATGTGCATGACGATGCGCGGGGTGCGCAAGCAGGGCGCGAAGACCATCACGTCCGCGGTGCGCGGTCAGCTGCGCGACCCGGCGACGCGCAACGAGGCGATGAGCCTGATCATCGCGCGCTGACCCAGCCCCGGTCCCCGGCCCGGGCCCAGGCGGGACCCCGGCGGGTCAGGCCGCCGGTGCGGCCCCGCCGTGGCCTTCGTCGTCGTCCTCCGGGAGCTTGCAGATGCGCTCCAGGAAGAGGGCGGCCGCTATCACGGCGATGCCGGTGAGGACCGAGAAGCCGGCGTAGATGGCCTGGTCGCGGCGGGCCGGGACATCGAGGTGTTCGAGCAGGAACGCGCCCGTGCCGCCGTACATCCCGGCGACCAGGGCGGCCACCAGGGCGCTGGCCTGGCCGAAGACGAGGGCACGGGCCGCCATCAGCGGGTCGACGCCCTTGGCACCGGGCTGCCGCTCGCGCTGGGCGCGTAGCCGGGAGCGGATGGAGAGCGCGGTCGCCAGCAGGATCACGGCGATCGCGGCCAGGACGATCGGCGCCGCCAGCGGGACCCGCGGCAGCGTGCCGATCGAGTCCCACAGGCGTGCGCCGGCCCAGCTCAGTACACCGGCGACCAGGAAGAGGCCGGCCAGCGTCCTGATGCGCAGTTGCTTCATTCCGGTGGTCGCCCCTCAGTCCCCGCGCTGTCTTCGTGTGCCCGCATGACCCTAACGACTATTCGGGCAGCTGGAGTTCCAGGTCGGCGCGCGGCGCGACGCCTTCGCGGGTGACCGCGGCGAGCAGCTCGGCGACCGGCCCGTGGCCCGGCAGCTGCGCCTCCGGCTCCACGTCGAACCAGGGGGCGAGGACGAAGGCCCGCTGGTGCGCCCGCGGGTGAGGGAGCGTGAGCACCGGGTCGTCGGAGACGACGTCGGCGTACGTGACGATGTCGACGTCGATCGTGCGGGCGCCCCAGCGCTCGTCACGGACGCGGTGGAAGGCCTCCTCGACGGCGTGCGCCCGCTCCAGGAGGGAGGACGGGGGAAGCGTCGTGCGGAGGACGATCACGGCGTTGAAGTACGCGGGCTGGCTGCCCGGCTCGACGCCCCACGGCTCGGTCTCGTAGACGGGCGAGACGGCCTTGACGCGGACGCCGGGGGTGTCCTCCAGGGCGTCGATGGCGCCCTGGATCGTCTCCAGGCGGTTCCCCAGGTTCGAGCCGAGGGCGATCACCGCGTTTTTGGGGTTGGAGAGCGTGGTGTCGGCCGCGTCCACCTGCTCCACCACGGAGGCGGGCACCGGCTGTACGGTCGGGTCGCTGGGGCCCTCGGTGAAAGATGCAGTCATACTCGGCTCCGGGTGATGGTGACGGTCACATCGTCGAAGGGGACGGTGATCGGGGCGTCCGGCTTGTGGACGCAGACCTCGACCTCCAGGACTCCTTCGTGCTTCAGGCACGCCCCGGCGATGCGCTCGGCGAGCGTCTCGATGAGATCGACCGGATCGCCTTCGACGACGGCCACGACCTCCTCCGCCACGATGCCGTAGTGCACGGTCTTCGCCAGGTCGTCGTCGGCCGCGGCCGCGCGTGTGTCCAGTCCGAGCACCAGGTCCACGATGAAGGTCTGGCCTTCCTCGCGCTCCTTGGGGAAGACGCCATGGTGCCCGCGGGCCTTGAGGCCGCGCAGCGCGACACGATCCACGCGAATCACTCCTGCAATCGTCGGTAGCGGCGGGTTCGTACCGAGTGCGGTCGGCACATCCGCCTCGTTCGAATCTACCTGCGAGCACCGACAGCTCTCGCCCGCGGGGGCTATGGACAGGACGGCTCACCGCTGGTAGCCGCCCCTACCCACCAGCGCGCTTCGGCAATCCCGTGGGGGCCTCGTTCGGACCCGCCTACCCCGTCAAGAGCCGCTCAGGAGGGTGTCTCGTCGCTTTCTTCGCCGTCCTCGCCCACGCCTTCGGACTCGGCGAGGACGGGAGACGCGTGGTGCGACCAGAGTTTCCAGCCGTCACGTGTGCGACGGAACACATTCGTGGCGACGACGCGCTGGCCGACGAGCGGGCCGAGTTCGTCGCCCTCCTTGGGGGCCGGGCCGCCGCTGAGGATGTTCTCGGTGCAGGTGATCAGAGCGGTGTCGGCGACGATGCTGATGTGCACATCCGTGAGGAAGAACTGGATGTACTCGGTGTTCGCCATGATCAGCGCGTACGAGCGCAGGACCCCGCCGCGGCCGGTGAGCACGGGCCAGCCGGGGTGCACGCAGCTGATGGACGTGTCCTCGGCCTCGTCGGAGTCCTCGCTGTACGAGACATCCTCGGGGGCGAGCCAGAGCGTCGTCAGCAGATCGAAGTCGGCCCGTTCCAGAGCCTCGTAGAAGGCGCGGTTGGCGCGGTCCACGGCCTCCGCGTCGGTGCGCCGGGCTGCCGCGCCGAGCGGCTCGTCGGGCTCCCTCGGTGGGGTCACTGGGCTCCCTCTACGGCGCGGGCGACACGGACCGCGTCCGCCGTCGCGCGGACCTCGTGGACGCGGACCGCCCAGGCGCCCTGGTGGGCCGCGATGGCGGAGACGGCGGCCGTGGCGGCGTCGCGCTCGCGGGCCGGGGGCGGCGGTGCACCCTGCTCGCCGGCCAGGACATGGCCGAGGAACCGCTTGCGGGACGCGGCGACCAGCAGGGGGTGGCCGAGCGCGCGCAGCTCCTCCAGGTGCGCCAGGAGCTTGAGGTCGTGGGCGGCCTCCTTGGAGAAGCCGAGGCCCGGGTCCACGACGATGCGCTCGGGGGCGATGCCGCCCTCGATCACGGCATCCACGCGTGCGTGGAGCTCGGCGACGACTTCGGAGACCACGTCCTCGTACGTGCCCTTGACGTTGCCTCCCTCCAGGAAGCCGCGCCAGTGCATGACGACGAAGGGGGCACCCGCCGCGGCGACCACGGGGATCATCGCCGGGTCGGCGAGGCCGCCGCTGACGTCGTTGACGAGGGAGGCGCCGGCTGCCAGGGAGCGTTCGGCCACACTCGCGCGCATCGTGTCGACGGACACGGCGACGCCCTCGGAGGACAGGCCCCGCACGACAGGGATGACGCGCTTGAGCTCTTCGTCCTCGTCGACGCGGGTGGCGCCGGGGCGGGTCGACTCACCGCCGACGTCGATCAGGTCGGCGCCCTGGGCGACCAGGTCGAGGCCGTGTTTCACGGCGGCCGTCGTGTCGAACCAGCGTCCGCCGTCGGAGAAGGAATCGGGCGTCACATTGACGACTCCCATGACCGCGCAGCGGTCCCATTCGGGAAGGCCTGTGACGTGGCCGCGACGGCCCTGCGACGTGCTCATGTCTTCAAGCCTAGGCCCGGCGGCCCGGTGGCCGTGCCACGGCCGGACTGCGGACGGGCCTCAGGCGGCCCGCACCCCGCGCCGGCCGCCGTCGTGCGCGCAGGGGCGGGGCGCGGCCGTCCGGCGGCGCAGGACGGGCGGCAGGCCGAGGTTCACGAAGCCCTCCGCCCGCAGGGCGGCGATGCCGATCCGGGGCAGGTCGCGCGGGGAGCGGTAGACCACGAAGCGGGGTTCCCAGCGCGGCCGGAATTTCGCGTTGAACCGGTACAGCGACTCGATCTGGAACCAGCGGGACAGGAAGACGAGCAGTCCGCGCCAGGCCCGCAGGACCGGGCCCGCGCCGATCTTCTCGCCGCGCGCGAGGGCCGCGCGGAACATCGCGAAGTTCAGCGAGATCCGCGTGATGCCGAGCTTCGGGGCGGCGTGGAGGGCGGCCACGATGAGGAGTTCGTTCATGCCGGGGTCGGCGGAGCGGTCGCGGCGCATCAGGTCGAGGGAGACGCCGTCGGTGCCCCAGGGGACGAAGTGGAGTACGGCCTTCAGGTCGTCGTGCGGGCCCGCCGGGTTGTCGGCCTTGTGGGCCGTGGCGACCAGGCAGTCGCCGTCCGACGCGTCGCCGATGCGGCCGAGCGCCATGGAGAAGCCGCGTTCGCTGTCGGTGCCGCGCCAGTCGTCGGCGGCGCGCCGGATCCGCTCCAGTTCCTGGTCGCCGAGGTCACGGATGCGCCGTACCCGGGTCTCGTAGCCATTGCGCTCGATCCTCTTGACCATCTGGCGTACGTTGCGCATCGCACGCCCGGCCAGGGAGAAATCCGCGGTCTCCACCACCGCCTCGTCGCCCAGTTCGAGCGCGTCGAGGCCGGTCTCGCGGGTCCACACCTCGCCGCCCGTCTCGGAGCAGCCCATGACGGCGGGGGTCCACGAGTGGGCCTTGGCCTCGTCCATGAACCGTTCGATGGCTCCGGGCCATGCCTCCACGTCCCCTACGGGGTCGCCGCTCGCGAGCATCACGCCCGACACGACGCGGTAGCAGACGGCCGCCTTGCCGCTGGGGGAGAAGACGACGCCCTTGTCGCGGCGGAGCGCGAAGTGGCCGAGGGAGTCGCGGGCGCCGTGCTTGTCCAGGAGGGTGCGCAGCCGCGCCTCGTCGTCCTCGGTGAGGCGGGCGGCCGGGTGTTCGGGGCGGAACGCCAGATAGACGGTCGTCAGCGCGGTGAGCAGGCCGAGGGCGCCGAGCGAGCAGGCGACGGTCGAGGAGGTGCGGCCCGCGTAGTCGACGGGTCCGTCCATGCCGAACAGGCCGTACAGGACGTGCTCCAGGCGGTCGGACAGGCTCGGGTCGCCCACCAGTTTCTTCGGGTGCGCGCTGACGACGGCGAGGCCGATGACGAGGGAACCGGCGCCCATGAGCACGAAGTTCGCGAGCGCCCGCCAGCGGCTGCGCGGGTCGGGCAGCGCGGCGAACTCACTCCGGTGGCGCAGCAGCAGCGTGAGAAGCACGAGCGGGATCAGCACACCGAACAGGGAGTGCCGGTACGCGAACTGCGCGAGCGCGCCGAGCGGCAGCAGCACCACGGCGGCGCGCCAGGCCCGCCGCTTGTGGCGGCGCAGCCCGTGCGCGAGGAGGAGCAGCAGGACGCCCGTACTGATGGCGAGTGCGGCCGCGAACGGGCCGAGGGCGCCGGGCAGGACCTCGGCCAGCGTGTGCATGCGGCTGTGCCGGAACCGGGGGAAGACGCCCGCCGCGACGTCGAGGAGTCCGACGAGGATGCAGGCCCGGGTGATCAGGACGGGGACGGTCTCGGGCCGGGGGCCGCGCAGTATCCGGTGCAGGTACCGCGTCCTGCCCGGAACCCCGCCTGACATATCGGCATCTATCCTGACAGACATCGCATCCCGTAGTTCCGCGAAAGGGTTCGAAGCCGGTGCCATTTCCGGCATCCGGCCACATTGCGCCCTCTAGGACGGGACTTGTGGGAGGCGGGTTCACTCGGCCAGGTAAACCGGTGGAAAAGGTTCAGAAGCCAGAAAGCGCAGGCGGGTTCAGCACGATGGGTCTCACGAGCAGCAAGGTCCTTGCGCTTGCGGTCGTTCTGGCCGTGCTCCTCTTCGCCGGAACGGTCTGGCTGTGGCCACGGCTGGCGGGCCGCACCTGGGGATCCGTCGCCGGGCGGGTGGGCGTGCTGCTCGCGACGCAGCTCGCGGTCTTCCTCTCGGTCGGACTCGCGGTCAACCAGGCGTTCGGGTTCTACGCGACGTGGAACGACCTCCTCGGGCGGGAGCAGGCCCAGGGCGTGGTGTCCGACCTCGGCTCGGTCGGCACCCGGGGGCCCCTGCAGGTGGTCGGTACGCGGTACGTGAACGTGCCGGGCGGCTCACGGCCCGAACTCGGCGGCCAGATCCAGAAGGTCGACATCGTCGGGCAGCACTCGCACATCGCCACCTCCGCGTACGTGTATCTGCCGCCCGAATACTTCAAGGGCGGCGACAAGACCCGTACTTTCCCTGCCTCGGTCGTCCTCACCGGATACCCCGGCACCGCCGAGGCGCTCATCAAGGGACTGCGCTACCCGACCACCGCCCACGAGCAGGCCAGAGCGGGGGCCATGCGGCCGATGATCCTGGTGATGATGCGCCCGACCGTGGCGCCGCCGCGGGACACGGAGTGCGTGGACGTGCCGGACGGCCCGCGGACGGAGACGTTCTTCGCCCAGGACCTGCCCCAGGTGATCTCGGCGCACTACAGGGTCGCCAAGAAGCCCGGCGGCTGGGGCATCGTGGGCGACTCCACGGGCGGCTACTGCGCCCTGAAGCTCGCCATCCACCACCCCCGTGTCTACGGCGCGGGGGCGGGCCTGTCCGCGTACTACAAGGCGCCCATCGACCCGACCACGGGCGACCTCTTCCACGGCGACGCGGCGCTGGAGCGGCGCGCCGACCTGATGCGGACCCTGGCCCACGGGACGCCGCCCGCCACGTCGTTGCTCGTCACCACCAGCAAGCACGGCGAGAGCAACTACGGGAACACGATGAGCTTCATCCGTAGGGTGAAGCCGCCCACCGAGATCTCGTCGATCGTCCTGGACAGCGGCGGCCACAACTTCAACACCTGGCGCCGCGAGATCCCGGCCACGCTGGCGTGGCTGAGCGCACGCATCACGGGGTAACGCAGGGGGCTTCGGGCCTCACGCGCCCTCAGGCCCCCGTCACGGTCTCCAGCTCGACCTCCGCGCGCGGGATGTCCCGGGCGTCCGCGGCCGTCGAGCGGCGCAGCGCCTCGTGCAGCCGCGCCGGGGTGAGGACGCCGAGGAAGCGGCCCTCGCTGTGCTCGTCGATGACGGCGATCCAGCCCGCGTCGTGCTGGAGCATCGTGGCGAACGCCTGCTTGAGGGAGGCGCCGACGGGCAGCCAGGCCTCCATGCGCCGGGCGTGCTCGCGGACCGTGCCGCTCTGCACGCGCGCGTGCTCCGCGGAGATCCAGCCGTGCAGGTTGTTGTCGCCGTCGAGGACCACCGCCCAGGGGGCGTCGAGCTTCGCCGGCAGCGGGTCGTCGAGATGCACGACCGGCGGCTGCTCCACGTCGCTCTCCTCGATGGGCGTGACGGAGAGCCGCTTCAGGCCGCGGTCCGCGCCGACGAAGTCGGCCACGTAGTCGGTCGCGGGCGCCCCGAGGACGGTCGACGGGGTGTCGAACTGCTCGATCCTGCCCTGCCCGTACACGGCGATCCGGTCGCCGAGGCGGACGGCCTCCTCGATGTCGTGCGTCACGAACAGGACCGTCTTGCGCACGGCCTGCTGAAGGCGGAGGAATTCGTTCTGCAGGTGTTCGCGCACGACCGGGTCGACCGCGCCGAAGGGCTCGTCCATCAGGAGCACGGGCGGATCCGCCGCCAACGCCCTTGCGACCCCGACGCGTTGGCGCTGACCACCGGAGAGCTGGTCGGGGTAGCGGTCGCCGAAGGTGCGCGGGTCGAGGCCGACGAGGTCGAGGAGTTCGGCGGCGCGCTCGCGGGCCTTGGCGCGCTTGACGCCGAGGAGATGCGGGACGGTCGCGGTGTTGTCGAGGACCGTCTTGTGCGGGAAGAGGCCGACCTGCTGGATCACATAGCCGATGCGGCGCCGGAGTTGGACCGGGTCGATGTCGGATATGTCGTCGCCGTCGAGGAATATCCGGCCCTCGCTCGGTTCGATGAGCCGGTTGACCATCTTCATCGTGGTGGTCTTGCCGCAGCCCGACGGGCCGACGAGCGTGACGAGTTCCCCCTCGTTCACCTCGAAGGACAGGTCGTCGACGGCCGTTGTCCCGTCGGCGTAGCGCTTGGTGACGTGCTCGAACCGGATCATGGGTCCCCATTGTGCCGGGCTGCCGCCGCCTGTGGGCGGTTGCTGTGTGAAGGCCATGTTGCGTCGTGACGAGGGGTCTCGGCGATTGTCAGTGGTGGGGGCTAGGGTCGTCCGCAGTCGGAATCAGGCGCTCGCGCGAGCGGTTTCAAGACATATGTACGGGGATTCGGGGGAGGTGGGGCGGGTGAGCAGTCCCAACTGCATGGTGACCAACGAGTGGGTGTGCGGGGAATACCTGCGAACCCGCAGGCAGGAGCTGGTCGACGCGGTCGTCCAGCACATCGGCATCACGGCCGCTTCCGTCGTGATCGGCGTGCTGATCGCCTTCCCGCTGGCCCTCCTCGCCCGGCACCGGCGCGCCTTCGCGGGCCCGGTGCTCGGCCTGACGACGGTGCTCTACACGATCCCGTCGCTGGCGATGTTCTCGCTGCTGCTCCCGCTGTTCGGGCTCTCCGCCTCGCTCGTCATCACCGGACTCGTCCTCTACACGCTGACGATCCTGGTGCGGAACTTCCTGGCGGGTCTCCAGGCCGTGCCGGACGAGGCCAGAGAAGCGGCCCGCGGCATGGGTTACGGGCCCGTCCGGCTGCTGTGGGAGGTCGAACTGCCGCTGGCGCTGCCCGCGATGCTCGCGGGCGTGCGGATCGCGACGGTCTCCACGGTCGCGCTGACGACGGTCGGCGCGATCGTCGACTACGGCGGCCTGGGCACGCTGATCATGGACGGACTCGACAGCGACTTCAAGGCCCAGGTGCTCACGGCATCCGTGCTGTGCGTGCTCCTCGCGGTGGTCGCCGATCTGCTGCTGCTCTGTCTCCAGCGGTGGCTGACCCCCTGGACCCGCGTCGCGTCCGGGACGTCCCGAATACGCAGACGCACGGACCGCTCCGGCGGTCCGGACCGCCCGGACGGCGGCCCGGACGATGCGGAGCGACGTACGGAGAAGGCGGCGCAGGCGGCATGAACGCGATATCGGGGGCCTACGACTGGCTGACGACGGGGGCCAACTGGCAGGGCGACAAGGGGGTGTGGCACCGCCTGGCCGAGCACCTGTACTTCAGCGGCGTCACCCTGGCCGTGTCCTGCCTGATCGCCCTGCCGCTGGCGCTGTGGCTCGGGCACATCGGCAAGGGCGGCGGCCTCGCGGTCAACATCTCGAACGCGGGCCGTGCGGTGCCCACGCTCGCGGTGCTCGTCCTGCTCACGCTGACGCCGCTGGGCCGGCAGGGGGACCTGCCGACGTTCATCGCGCTCGTGCTGTTCGCGGTGCCGCCGCTGCTGACCAACGCCTACATCGGGATGCGCGAGGTCGACCGGGCCGTCGTGGAGGCGGCGCGGGGGATGGGGATGAGCGGCGGGCAGGTGTTCCGCCGGGTCGAACTCCCGCTGGCGTACCCGATGGTCATGACCGGGATCCGGCTGGCGGCGGTGCAGGTGATCGCCACGGCGACGCTCGCCGCGATGGCCGGCAAGGGCGGGCTCGGGCGGATCATCACGGCCGGGTTCAACCTCCAGGACACCCCTCAGGTCGTCGCCGGCGCCGTCCTGGTCGCGTTGCTCGCGCTGCTTGTGGAGGGCGTCCTAGCGGGCGCGGGACGGGTCCTGAATCCGATGAGGGGCCGCTCCGGCGCGGCGCGCTGAATCCCGGCGGGTGCGGTGCGCCGGGCCGAACCCCGACGGGCGCCCCGGTGGGCGGGACGCCAACTTGACATCTCGTTACGGCTTTTCGATCATTCCGGCTTTCGATTGGGTGGACAACGATGAACAGCAGAACGCGACGGATCGCCGTGGCGGCGGTCGCCGTCGGCGCGCTCACCACCGGGCTCACCGCGTGCGGCGGGGACAGCCTGGAGGGCGGCAAGAGCGACAAGGCCGACTCGGGCTCGGCGGGCGGAGGCAAGAAGGGCACGGTCGTCGTCGGCGCCGCCGGGTTCACCGAGTCGAAGGTGATGGCGGAGCTCTACAAGCAGGTTCTCGCCGACGCCGGATACTCCGCCTCGGTCAAGACCGTCGAGAACCGCGAGATCTACGAGCCCCAGCTCGCCAAGGGCGCGATCGACGTCGTTCCCGAATACGCGGCGACGCTCGCGGAATTCCTCAATCTCAAGAAGAACGGCGCGGACGCCAAGCCCGTCGCCTCAAGTGATCTTGACGCGACGGTCACCGCGCTGCGCGGACTCGCCGGTCCCGAGGGACTGACCGTGCTCGACGCCGGAGAGGCCGTCGACCAGAACGCCTTCGCGGTGAGCGCGGATTACGCGAAGCAGCACCACCTGAAGACCCTTTCGGACCTCGGCAAGTCCGGCCAGAAGGTCAAGATCGCGGCCGGTGACGAATGCGAGAAGCGGCCCTTCTGCGCCCCGGGTCTCGAGAAGACGTACGGCATCAAGGTCAGCGGCATCGACCCCAAGGGCGTCGGCACCACGCAGGCCAAGCAGGCCGTCAAGAACGGTGAGGACCAGCTGGTCCTGACGACCACCACGGACGCCACGCTGAAGAACTTCGGCCTGGTGCTCCTGGAGGACGACAAGAAGCTCCAGAACGCGGACAACATCGTTCCGGTCGTGAACACCAAGGACGCGGGCGACAAGGAGATAGCCGGCGTACTCGGGAAGCTGACCAAGACCCTGACGACCGACGATCTTGTCGAGCTCAACCGGAAGGTCGATGCGGAACGCCAGAAGGAAGCCGATGTGGCCAAGGCTTATCTCCAGTCGAAGGGCCTCTTGAAGAACTGAACGGTCCGCGGGGGAACTGATCGGCAAACACGCCGAGTGCAGGGGTGAAATGGGAGCGGAGGGACAGAAGACCACGGGATTTTGGCTGCCGGGGCACCACGATTCGCCTACGCGCGGTAAGTTTCTGGCCATGCCACGTGGACGTCACCGCCATTCCCCACCCCTGCACAGGCTGCTTCCCCCCTCGGCGATCGCAGGCGTCCCGCTCGTCTGCGCGGCCGGCGCCTGGCTGACCGCGGAGCCGCTCGTGCTGCGCGGCCTGGCCGGTGCCGCCGCCTGCGCCGCCGTGGTGGGCGCGGTCGTCATGCGCCGCTGGGACCGGCTCGCGGGCAAGCGCGTCGCCGAGCTGAACCGGTCGCGGGCGAGCGACGAGTGGCGCCACGACGAGCGGGTCGCCGAACTGGAGACCGACCTCGAGGAGTCGCGTGAGCTGCGCCTCAAGCTGGAGGCGAAGCTGCGCGGCAAGCGCACGGAGCTGGCGGCCCTGCGCAACGAGCACGCGGCCCTGCTGCGGCGCTACGCGACGGCGGAGACGGAGCGGGCCAGTGCCCTTGAGGGCCGCAGACAGCTCGCCATAGAGGCCTCGGCCCCGGCGCGTGCGCTGCCCGCGGCCCCCTCCCCGGCACCCGGCGCCGAGGTCGTCCCGGCGCAGCGCGCCGCGTCGGCCGGCGCGCCGGTGACTTCCCCGGTCCTCTACCTGCGGGCGAACGCCGCGCTCGACCGTATGGCGCGCGCCGCGAACCCCCGGCGGGGCGACGGCCCGAAGGCCGAGGCTCCCGAGGGCGGTGAGCCGCAGGGGAAGCCCGAGGCGGCCCGCGCACAGGAGCACGAGCACGTGGCCGCCCTGCCGTCCGGCGTCCCCGGCCACTTCACCGTCCCGGCCGCGGCGGCGGTCGTGCCGCCCGCGGCGGTGCGGCGGCCCCTGGCCGAGGGCGGATTCGACTTCTTCGGTACGAAGGGCGTGGCGCCCGCGGCCCTGGAGGCCGTGCAGAACGCGGACCTGGCGGACGTCGTCGGCGAGGAAGCGTTCGCGCTCCACAAGGCGGACGCGGAGGCCGACTTCAAGCAGGCCGACGCCACGACCACGGGCGAGGGCGTCAGCCAGGTCATCGACCTGACCGCGCACGACGAGACGGAACAGATCGACGTGGCGGAGCTGCGATCGGCGATGCGGGCGTAGGTTGCGGCGCCGGGGACGTGGTTCCGGCGGCGGAGACGTCAGCACGTAGGACGTGAATGGGGCGGGGCCTCGGTGTGTGTCACACCGAGGCCCCGCCCCATCGTCATGCCGTCGTCCTCACGAAGCCATCCAGCGGTCCGGCCGTGCCACCTTCCGCCCCGTGCGTGAGCGGTCCGCCTGCGAGCGCAGGAGTTCCGCCGCCTCCCCGGCGTCCCGCAGCCGGGCCGTCACCGTCTTGTTGGCGCCCGTGTCCACATGGACGTCGGCCACACCCCGGAACCGCTCCCAGGGCCCCTGCGTGAGCCGCACACTCTGCACCTTCGCGTGCGGCACCAGCGCGAGCCGCCGCCGCACCAGGCCGTGCCGGGACGCGAACACGGCGTCGGTCGTCGCGAGCCCGTAGCCCCGCCACCAGAAGGGCATGCACCACGCCGAGCGCTTCGGCGGCCGGATGAACGCCTCCTCCCCAGGGACCGTCACTCCCGGAAGCACCCGCTCCACCAAGCCCTGTGCGATCTCGCGCGGCGCGACCGGCACCAGGACGGAGTTCGACGAGCCGGCCACGGCCAGTTCCACGCGCACCCAGCCGAGCCGCCGCCACAACAGCGGCTCCACGATCCGGACGGTCTGCACCCGCCCCGGCGGCACCGTCTCGTGGTCGCGGTCGAGGAGGCCGTGGTCTATGCGCAGGCCGTCCGGCGACTCGCCCACCGTCCAGTCGTACTCCTTGATGAAGCGGCCCACGCTGTTCGTGCCCGCGCCGCCCACGAGCGGGAGGGCCACCGCGAGCACCGTCCACAGGTTGTGGGTGGCGAACCACAGCAGCGTCGGCACGACGACCGCGGCGAGCAGCATGGCCCACGGCCCGCCGGTGAGCAGGAGCGCGACGGCGAGCATGCGGGGCGGCACGTGCAGGATCTGCTCGGCCGGTGCCTCGCCGACGCCGCGCACGGTGTCGGGCGCGAACCCGGCCGCGCGGGCGAGGAGTTCGGCGCGCAGTTCGCGGGCTTCTCGCTCGCCGAGATAGGCGAGTTCGTCCTTCTTGTCCGTGCCGACGACGTCCAGTTTGAGCTTGGCGACGCCCACGAAGCGGGCGAGCAGCGGCTGGGTGACGTCCACGGCCTGGATCCGGTCGAGCCGGATGTGGGCGGTGCGGCGGAACAACAGGCCGGTACGTATGCGCAGTTCGGTGTCGGTGACGGAGAAGTGCGTGAACCACCAGGTCAGGAACCCGTAGAGGGCGGCGGCCGGGATCAGTACGGCGAGGCCGACGAGGAGGGTGGTCGCGGTGAGCTGGGCGAGCCTGCGCTGGGCCTCGTTCAGGTCGTGGGCCGCCCAGCCGAGGACGATCGCGACGGGCGCCCAGGCGCGGCGCAGCGGCGTGACGGGGTGCAGGCGCCGCTCCGGCGCCTCGGCGGGCGCGCCCTGGTCCCGTACGTCCTCGTGGACGTCCGGGACCGTCACAGCCCCGCCGATCGGGCCTCGCCGAGTTCGGTGAGCCGGTCGCGCAGGCGCTCGGCCTCGGCGGGCGTCAGGCCCGGGATCGTGGCGTCGGTCGCCGCGGCCGCCGTGTGCAGCTGAAGGCTCGCGAGCCCGAACTTCCGCTCGAGGGGCCCGGACGTGACCTCGACGAGCTGCATGCGCCCGTACGGCACGATCGTTTCCTCGCGCCACAGGACGCCCCGGCTGATCAGCAGGTCGTCGGCGCGCTCCGCGTAGCGCCACGAGCGCCAGTTGCGCCCGAGCATCGGCCATCCCCACAGCAGCCCGGCCAGCGGCAGCAGCGCGAACACCGCCCACACGCCCCCGGCGAACACCCCGAGCAGCACCCCCACCGCCACCGTCAGCGGCACGAGCCACAGCACGAGCAGCAGCCTGCGCACCTTCAGCAGCCCCCTGGGAAGCCCGGTCCACACCGGCTCCGCCCCGGCTCCCGCCTTCGGAGCCGCCGTCCCCTCAGTCCCCGTTTCCATGCACCCACCCTACGTACGAGACACTGTTCTCATGACGCCCACGAGGGAGACGACGGTCGGCATCGGCGGCGCCGCCGAGACCACCGACATGGTGCTCAACATCG
The DNA here is from genome assembly GCF_044748025.1 of Streptomyces sp. NPDC090032. Classification (NCBI taxonomy): domain Bacteria; kingdom Bacillati; phylum Actinomycetota; class Actinomycetes; order Kitasatosporales; family Streptomycetaceae; genus Streptomyces; species Streptomyces sp. NPDC090032. The sequence goes on from NZ_JBIVFF010000020.1 coordinate 65,224, forward strand.
GCCCGCAGCACCCGTCCACGCACGGGGTTCTGCGCCTGCGCCTCGTCCTCGACGGCGAGCGCATCCAGCACGCCGAGCCGGTCATCGGCTATATGCACCGCGGCGCGGAGAAGCTCTTCGAGGCCCGCGACTACCGGCAGATCGTGATGCTGGCCAACCGCCACGACTGGCTCTCCGCCTTTTCGAGCGAGCTCGGGGTCGTGCTCGCCGTCGAGCGGATGCTCGGCATGGAGGTCCCTGAGCGCGCGGTGTGGCTGCGCACCCTGCTCGCGGAGCTGAACCGGGTCCTCAACCACCTGATGTTCCTTGGTTCGTACCCGCTCGAACTGGGCGGAATCACCCCGGTGTTCTATGCCTTCCGGGAGCGCGAGGAAATCCAGAACGTCATGGAGGAGATGTCCGGCGGCCGCATGCACTACATGTTCAACCGCGTCGGCGGCCTCAAGGAGGACATGCCGGCCGGCTGGACCACCCGCGCGCGTGAGGCGGTCGCCTCGGTGCGCTCGCGCATGGGCGTGTACGACGACCTGGTCCTCGGCAACGAGATCTTCCGCGGCCGCACGCGCGACGTGGGCGTGCTCTCTCCGGAGGCGGTGCACTCCTATGGGGTGAGCGGTCCGATCGCCCGCGCCGCCGGAGTCGACTTCGACCTGCGCCGCGACGAGCCGTACCTCGCGTACGGGGAGCTCCAGGACACCCTGAAGGTCGTCACGCGCAGCGAGGGTGACTGCCTGGCGCGCTTCGAGGTCCTCCTGGAGCAGACCCACAACGCGCTCGACCTCGCCGACGCCTGCCTGGACCGGCTCGCCGAGCTGCCGCCCGGCCCCGTCAATCAGCGCCTCCCGAAGGTACTCAAGGCGCCCGAGGGCCACACGTACGCGTGGACCGAGAACCCGCTCGGGATCAACGGCTACTACCTGGTCAGCAAGGGCGAGAAGACGCCGTACCGGCTCAAGCTGCGGTCCGCCTCGTACAACAACATCCAGGCGCTCACCGAGCTGCTGCCCGGGACGCTCGTCGCGGACATGGTCGCGATCCTCGGGTCACTGTTCTTCGTCGTCGGTGACATCGACAAGTAGGTCGGTGGCATCGACGAGCAGCAGGTCCCGCACCCGTACGCCGACGGGCTGCACCAGCCACCCGAAGTCGCCGAGCCCGCCCGCCGCGGTCAGCTCGGCGGCCTCGCCGGCCCCGGAGAGGGCCCGTACGTAGGCCGCAGGATCGCTGGAGGCGAGTGCCAGCGGCGGACGGCCACCGCTCACCCCGAGGGCGTGCAGGGCCGCGCGCTGCGTGAGCAGCAGGGCGCCCGGGAGCGCGCACGCGTCGAACGCCACATGGGCCGTGATGTCGCACGAGCCGTCCGGCACGGGCGGTGTCTCGCGGCCCTCACGGAAGCCCGTGAGCGTCCCGAAGGGTGGCCGGGCCTCCCGGGAGTGCGCATAGTCGACGGCGACCGCCACACCGCGCTCCAGCGCCCCCGTGGCCGCCGCCCAGGCGGTGTCCCTGGGGAGGCCGATCTCCGCGCGGAGCCCCGGTTCGCCGGCGAGCGGCCACCACCGGGCCAGCCAGTCCGCCTCCGGGCCTTCCACCACCGGCTCCCCGAGCGCCTCGGTCCCGTCCTCCCGCACGAGGACCCGGCGCGGCACTCCGGAGGCGTCGGTCTCGACGACGTCCAGGGGGACGTTGTCCAGCCACTCGTTCGCGAAGAGGAGTCCGGTGACCCCCCTCGGGGGGTGCGCGCGCCACTCGATGCGGTGGTCGAGGCCGGCGGGACGCTCCGCCCGTTCCACCGCGTACGCGCGCGTGCGGGCCGCCACCTCGGCGGGCAGTGCCTCCAGTACGGCCGTCACCAGCTCGCCGCGGCCCGCGCCCATGTCGACGAAGGCCAGCTCGGCAGGACCACCGAGCGACTCGTCCACCCGGCACAGAAGCCGCGCGACGGCCCCGGCGAACAGCGGCGACGCATGCACCGACGTGCGGAAATGCCCCGCGGGTCCCTCAGGGCTGCGATAGAAGCCGCTGGGCCCGTACAGCGCCTCCTCCGTCGCCTCGCGCCACCCACGCCCCGCACCCCGCTGCTCGTTCGTCACAGGGAAAGGCTAGGTGTCGAGGAGGGGGCGGCCTCCACCTTGGGGAGTACGCCGGAGGCACTCGGATCGCACCTCCGGTTGACCCCTGCACACTGCACGCTTCTTTACGCTGGGTTACGTGCAGCGCCTCTACGACTTTTTCCGCCGACACCCGACGTGGGTCGACAGCTTCTGGGCCGTCGTCCTCCTCGGGGTCTCCGGCATGAGTCTGGTCGCGGGGCAGGAGAACATGCAGGGCGACGCCCGCCTCGTCGGCATCCCCGTCGTCCTCGCGCTGAGCCTGGCCGTCGCCCTGCGCAGGCGCGTTCCCGAGCGGATGCTGATCCTCATCGCCGCCGTGGGCGTGTTCCAGCTCGTCGCGGACGTACGGGTGCTGCCGGCCGACTTCGCGATGCTGGTGATCATCTACACCGTGGCGGCGGACAGTCCGCGCTGGGCGTCCAGGTTCGCGCTCATCGGCGGCCTGTGCGCGGCGCCGTTCGCGCAGCTGCGCTGGCCCATGCACGAGACGAGCACCGCGGGCAACGTACTGCTCACGGTCTTCCAGATGGTGCCGTTCGCGCTCGCCTGGGTGCTCGGCGACTCCGTCCGCACGCGCCGCGCCTACCTGGCGCAGCTGGAGGAGCGCGCCGACCGTCTGGAGAAGGAGCGCGAGGCCCAGTCGAAGGTCGCGGTCGCCGCAGAGCGGGCCCGGATCGCGCGGGAACTGCACGACGTCGTCGCCCACAACGTGTCGGTGATGGTGGTGCAGGCGGACGGCGCCGCGTACGTCATGGACACCGCTCCCGAGCAGGCGAGGAAGGCCCTGGAGACGATCTCAGGGACCGGCCGGCAGGCGCTCGCCGAAATGCGGCGCCTCCTCGGAGTGCTGCGTACCGGTGAGCACCAGGAGAGCGGCGAGTACGTGCCGCAGCCCGACGTCGAGCAGCTCGACGAGCTGATAGAGCAGGTGCGCACCGCGGGCCTGCCCGTCGACTTCAAGGTCGAGGGCACCCCGCGCCCGCTGCCCAGCGGCGTGGAGCTGACCGCGTACCGCATCGTGCAGGAGGCGCTCACCAACACCCGTAAGCACGGCGGCGCGAACGCGGGCGCGAGCGTCCGGCTCGTCTACTTCGACGACGGCCTCGGCCTGCTGGTCGAGGACGACGGCAAGGGCGCCCCGCACGAGCTGTACGAGGACGGGGGCGCCGACGGCCGCGGGCACGGGCTCATCGGCATGCGGGAGCGCGTCGGTATGGTCGGCGGGACGCTCGACGCGGGACCGCGTCCCGGCGGCGGATTCCGGATCAGCGCCCTGCTTCCGCTCAAGCCCGCCCACTGACCTCGTACACGTACCGAAAGGGACCCCCTTCATGGCGATCCGCGTGATGCTCGTCGACGACCAGGTGCTGCTGCGCACCGGTTTCCGGATGGTGCTCGCCGCCCAGCCGGACATGGAGGTCGTCGCCGAGGCGGGCGACGGGGTCGAGGCCCTTGAGGTGCTGCGCGGCACGGCGGTCGACGTGGTCCTGATGGACGTCCGCATGCCGAAGCTGGACGGCGTGGAGACGACGCGGCGGATCTGCATGGACGAGAACCCGCCGAAGGTCCTCATCCTGACGACGTTCGACCTCGACGAGTACGCCTTCTCGGGGCTGAAGGCCGGGGCGTCGGGGTTCATGCTCAAGGACGTGCCGCCCGGCGAGCTGCTCGGCGCGATCCGGGCCGTGCACAGCGGCGACGCGGTGGTCGCGCCGTCGACGACGCGGCGGCTGCTCGACCGCTTCGCGCCGATGCTGCCCAGCTCCGGGAAGGAGCCGCAGCTCGCCGAGCTCGGCCGGCTGACCGAGCGCGAGCGCGAGGTCATGATCCTCGTCGCGCAGGGCCTGTCGAACGGCGAGATCGCCGCCCGGCTCGTCCTGTCGGAGGCGACCGTGAAGACGCACGTGGGCCGCATCCTCACCAAGCTGAACCTGCGCGACCGCGTCCAGGTCGTCGTACTCGCCTACGAGACGGGACTCGTGCGGGCGGGCGGCGGGGCGGCCTGACCGGCGTCTCCTGGCGCAGTACACCCTCGGCCAGCCCCTAGCGCAGTACGCCCTCGATGAAGTCACTGCCCAGGCGGGCGACGGCCGTCAGGTCCAGCTGGTGCTGGACGTAGCGGCCCCGGCGGCGTGTGGTGATCAGGCCCGCCTTCTTGAGCACGGTCAGATGCCGGGATATCTCCGGTGCCGTCATCCCGTGCGCGTCGGACAGCTCGCTCGTCGTGTACGCGCCGCGTGCGAGGTGGCGGCACAGCCGCATGCGGACGGGGTGTGCGAGGGCCGTCATCCGGCGCGTGAGCTGCTCGACGGTGGCCGGTGTGGTGAGGCCGGGTGAGCCGACGGGGTACGTGATCACCGGCTGCCATCCGAAGCGGTGCAGCACCATGAGGTGCGGCCAGCCGAGGCTGGTCGGCACGAGGACGAGGCCGCCGTCCTCCGTGAACGTACGGCCCACGGTGATCTTGTCGACCGTGATCAGGTTCGCCGCCTCGTCGAGTGTGACGACCGAGGACACCGCCGTCAGCGCCTCGGCCAGGCCCTTGCGTCTCAGGAGCTCGGTCTTGTGCCGCGCGTCGGCCGCCAGCTGGTGGTGGACGCGGGCCCAGATGTCCGCGAAGAACGCCTCCTCGCAGTCCTCCACGAGCCTTCGGAACCAGGCGCGCACGGCGGGCGGGTCGTCCAGGAGCCGCTGGGTGAACTGGACCTGGGGCAGGCCGCGCGTGGCCGCGAGGTCCATGGCGCGGCGGCGCATGTCCGGGTCGTCCAGCGGGTTGGCCTCACGCGTCGCGTAGCTGTTCTGGCAGGTGAACTCCAGTGCGGCGTCCACGAATTGACGGTCGGTCAGCTTGTCGAGGAGGTCGAGTTCCTCGGCGAGGGTGGCGCCGGGCAGGGCGGCCCGGCCCGGGATCCCGGCGAACGGCGAGAACACGTCCGAGAACGTCGCGCGCCACAGGAAGTCCGCCTCGCAGAGCCGGTCCGCCAGGCACGGGTCGAGGCGTGCGGACACCGCGGTCGTCCAGCCCTGGAGCCCCGGGTGGTGTGCGGGCTCGGCCAGCGCGTGCAGCGCCATGCCCAGCTCGGACAGGGGCGAGGGCACGACGCTGATCCGCTCCGGGGCCAGCCTGCTGATGTCGATGCTCACGCTCATGACCCCATGGTGCACGCAGGGCCGGACAACCGAGTTCTCGATTGACGGCTCCCGTCAATCGACGTGACCGGGCGGGGTCGTCGGGCGGAGTCTCGTTCAGGTCGGACCGAAGCGGCAAACACCAACATTCGCTATGGAAAGCCGCATTCATGGTCATCGCGTGACAATGATGAAGACGAGCGAGGGGTACGTCATGAGCATCACCCAGCAGTACGCACTGGATGTCTACCGCGCCTCCCAGCACGGCGAGCCCGCCCCGCCCGCGCCGGGCCTCCACGACTGGAAGACCATCCGCGAGCTGCGCGACCACCGCCGCTTCGACGCGGTCATCGCCGGCCGCCCGGCGCGCGGCCGGATCCGGGCGGCCCTGGCCCGCCTGACCCACACACGACAGAGGCCGGCGGGCTGCCAGGCGCTCGAAGAAGCGGGCTGCTAGGCGCTCGCAGAAGGCGTGGTTCCCGCCGTCCCGGGGATCCGCGCCACGAAGTCCGCGACGGCCGCGCGGACGTCGTCGGCGGTCCATTCGAGGCCGCGTGCGGACACCGTGACCTCGGTGACCGAAAGCCCCGGAGGACCCTGCTCCGACCAGCGCCGGAACAGCGACGTCCGGGTCTCTTCGGCCTGCGTCAGCGACGCCTCGTCGAGCCGGTCGGAGCTGTACGGCAGCCAGACCTGGAACTCGTGCGTGTGCGGCACCTCGGGGTGCACCCGCACCCACGGCACCCCGGCCTCGGCGAACCCTTCGCGCAGCGCCTCGGCGACCACGCGCGCGTGGGCCACGTACTCAGGTACGCGCGGCAGCTCCCGCTCCAGGCCGACCAGGGCCGAGAGCACCGCGGGGAACTGCTGGAAGAGCTGGCCTCCGTAACGGTGCCGCCAGGTCTTCGCCTCGTCGACGAACGACCGGGGCCCGGCGAGCGCCGCCCCGCTGAGGCCGCCGAGGGTCTTGTAGAACGACACGTACACGCTGTCGGCGAGATCGGCGATCTCGGCCAGGGAGCGCCCGAAGTGGGGGGTGCACTCCCAAAGGCGTGCCCCGTCGAAGTGGACGACGGCGTCCCGTTCCCTGGCCGCCTCGGTGACGGCGACCAGCTCGTCCCAGGTGGGCAGCACGTAACCGGCGTCCCGGAGCGGCAGTTCGAGCATCAGCGCGCCGAAGGGCTCGGCGAAGTCGCGCACCTCGTCGGCGTTCGGCAGCCGCGGCTCGCTCGTCGGGTGGACGGTGCGCAGGCCGCTCAGCGCGCCGAAGGCGCCGCGCTCGTGCCGCTCCGGGTGTGCCATCGGGTGCAGGGCGACCGTCGGGTTCCCCGTGCGGCCGGCCCAGCAGCGCAGGGCGACCTGCTGCGCCATCGTGCCGGTGGGGAAGTAGGCCGCCGCCTCGGTACCGAGGAGCCCCGCGACGCGCTCCTCCAGGTCGGCGACGATGCCGTCGCCGTACAGGTCGCTGGTCCGGCCGGGGTCGGCGACGGACCAGGCGGCCTCCGTGAGGGCCGTCAGACGGTCACCGATCGTCGTGTCGAGGCCGTGCGCCCCGAGGATCCGCTCGGCGCCCCGCACGGCCGCGGCGCGGCGGGCCCGCGCCTTCGTCGCGTCGTCCGCCGCGGGGCTCTGCTGGTCTTCGCTCTCCGTCATCCACCGATGATGTCGTACGCGCGTGCGGTTGCCCACAGCCTGTGACGGGTGCCATCAGTGCCTCCGGCCACGGGGCCGGAGCCCCTGGAGCAGATCGCGTTAACATGACGAGAAATCGTCCGGTACCCCGAGCGGACTGGAACGGAAGGCCGTCGTCCTGTGAACGCACCTCCTCGACCCGAACCCACCGACCCCAGGGACCGCCCCGCCCGGCTCACCGTCGGAGTGGTCGGCGCGGGCCGTGTCGGTCCCGCCCTCGCGGCCGCCCTGGCCCTCGCGGGACACCGCCCCGTCGCCGTCTCCGCGGTCTCCGAGGCATCCGTGCGCCGGGCCGCCCTCATGCTGCCCGACGTCCCCGTGGTGACGCCCGCCGAGGTCCTCGCGCGCGCCGAACTCGTGCTCCTCACGGTGCCCGACGACGCGCTGCCCGGCCTCGTGGAAGGGCTCGTCGAGACCGGCTCCGTACGCCCGGGACAGCTGATCGCGCACACCTCGGGGCGGTACGGAGCCAAGGTGCTCAACCCCGCACTGCGAGCCGGCGCGCTGCCGCTCGCGCTGCACCCCGCCATGACGTTCGTCGGCACCCCCGTGGACGTACAGCGGCTGGCCGGGTGCGCCTTCGGCGTGACCGCGCCCGAGGAGCTGCGGCTCGCCGCAGAGGCGCTCGTCATCGAGATGGGCGGCGAGCCGGAGTGGATCCGTGAGGAGTCGCGCCCGCTCTACCACGCGGCGCTCGCCCTCGGCGCGAACCACCTGGTCACGCTGGTCGCCGAGTCCATGGATCTGCTCCGGGACGCGGGCGTCGAAGCCCCCGACCGGATGCTCGGCCCGCTGCTCGGCGCGGCCCTCGACAACGCCCTCAGGTCCGGTGACGCGGCGCTCACCGGCCCCGTCGCGCGCGGGGACGCGGGCACGGTCGCCGCCCATGTCGCCGAGCTGCGCAAGCACGCGCCCCAGACCGTCGCCGGATACCTGGCGATGGCCCGCGCCACCGCCGACCGGGCCCTCGCGCACGGTCTGCTCAAGCCCGAACTCGCCGAGGACCTCCTCGGGGTCCTGGCCGACGGCGCCGAGGGAGACCCGCGATGACCACTGTGCTGCACACCGCCGAAGAGCTCCGCACGCGCGCGCGTGCGGGCCGCCGCGCCGTCGTCATGACGATGGGCGCCCTGCACGACGGCCACGCCGAGCTGATCCGCACGGCCCGCTCGATCGCCGGCGCCGACGGCGAAGTGGTGACGACCGTCTTCGTGAACCCGCTCCAGTTCGGCGCGGGCGAGGACCTCGACCGCTATCCGCGCACCCTCGACTCCGACGTCAAGATCGCCGAACAGGCGGGCGCCGACGTCGTGTTCGCGCCCTCCGTGGACGAGGTCTACCCCGGCGGCGAGCCGCAGGTCCGCGTCACCGCGGGCCCCATGGGCGAGCGCCTCGAAGGCGCGTCGCGCCCCGGCCACTTCGACGGCATGCTCACCGTCGTCGCCAAGCTGCTGCACCTGACCGTGGCCGACATCGCCCTGTTCGGGCAGAAGGACGCCCAGCAGCTCGCCCTGATCCGGCGCATGGTGCGCGACCTGAACTTCCCCGTGGAGATCGTCGGCGTGCCCACCGTGCGCGAGCACGACGGCCTCGCCCTCTCCAGCCGCAACCGCTACCTCGCCGCCGACGAGCGGCGCACCGCGCTCGCCCTGTCCCAGGCGCTCTTCGCCGGCGGCGACCGGCACGCCGCCCAGGAGGCGCTGCGCGCGCGTGCCCACGAAGCGCCCTCCACGCACGCGCGTGCCGACGCCCTGAACGCGATAGGCGAGGCGCGCGCCGCCGCCGACGCGCACGCCGTCGCGAAGGCCTCGCCCGGCGGCCCCGAAGCCGTCCGCGCCGCGGCCCGCCAGGTCCTCGACGAGGCCGCCCGCGTCCGGCCGCCGCTCACGCTGGACTACCTCGCCCTCGTAGACCCGGCCGACTTCACCGAGGTGGAGCACGGCTACACCGGAGAGGCCGTGCTCGCCGTCGCCGCCAGGGTCGGCGCGACGCGGCTGATCGACAACATCCCCCTGACCTTCGGAGCTCCCGTATGAGTGCTACAGGGAACACAGCCACCGGCACGTCGACCGGCATACGCCTGCACGCGCCCGCGCCCGGTTGGTCCGTCACCGCCGACGTCGTGATCGTCGGCTCCGGTGTCGCCGGACTCACTGCGGCCCTGCGCTGCCAGGCGGCCGGACTGCGCACCGTCGTCGTCACCAAGGCCCGCCTCGACGACGGCTCCACGCGCTGGGCGCAGGGCGGCGTCGCCGCGGCGCTCGGCGAGGGCGACACCCCCGAGCAGCATCTCGACGACACGCTCGTCGCGGGCGTCGGCCTGTGCGACGAGGAGGCGGTCCGCACCCTCGTCACGGAGGGCCCCGACGCCGTACGCCGCCTCATCGCGACCGGCGCCCACTTCGACGAGTCGGCCGACGGCGACCTCGAGCTCACCCGTGAGGGCGGCCACCACCGCCGGCGCATCGCGCACGCGGGCGGCGACGCCACCGGCGCCGAGATCTCCCGCGCCCTCGTCGAGGCGGTACGCGCACGGGGCATCAGGACCGTCGAGAACGCCCTCGTCCTCGACCTCCTCACGGACGCCGACGGCCGCACGGCGGGCGTCTCCCTGCACGTCATGGGAGAGGGCCAGCACGACGGCGTCGGCGCGGCGCTCGCTCCCGCCGTGGTCCTCGCGACCGGCGGCATGGGCCAGGTCTTCTCGGCGACCACCAACCCGCACGTCTCCACGGGCGACGGCGTCGCGCTCGCCCTGCGCGCGGGCGCAGAGGTGTCCGACCTCGAATTCGTGCAGTTCCACCCGACAGTGCTCTTCCTCGGCGCGGACGCGGAGGGCCAGCAGCCGCTGGTCTCCGAGGCCGTACGCGGCGAGGGCGCCCACCTCGTCGACGCCGACGGGGTGCGCTTCATGGTCGGCCAGCACCAACTGGCCGAGCTCGCGCCCCGTGACATCGTCGCCAAGGGCATCACGCGCCGCATGCTGGAACAGGGCGCCGAGCACATGTACCTCGACGCCCGGCACTTCGGCGCCGAGATGTGGGAGAACCGGTTCCCCACGATCCTCGCCGCCTGCCGCGCCCACGGCATCGACCCGGTCACCGAGCCCATCCCCGTGGCGCCGGCCGCCCACTACGCGTCCGGGGGAGTCCGCACGGACCTCCAGGGCCGCACGACGGTCCCCGGCCTGTACGCGTGCGGAGAGGTCGCCTGCACCGGCGTCCACGGCGCGAACCGCCTCGCCTCCAACTCCCTCCTGGAGGGCCTGGTCTACGCCGAGCGCATCGCGGACGACATCGTCGCGAGCCACCGGGAAAACGGCCTCCACGCGCGCGTGCCCGCCCCCGTGGCGTACCCGGAGACCCCGACCCACCCCCTGATGCCGTCCGAGGCACGGCTCGCCATCCAGCGCGTCATGACGCAGGGCGCCGGAGTGCTCCGCTCCGCGGACTCGCTCGCCGAGGCCGCCGCGGGCCTCGGCCGCATCCACGCCGAGGCGGCGGGCGCCCTCGTGGAGAACGGCAAGACGGCGGAGCCCGGCGTCGACACCTGGGAGGCCACCAACCTCCTGTGCGTCGCCCGCGTCCTCGTCGCCGCGGCCCGCCGCCGCGAGGAGACCCGCGGCTGCCACTGGCGCGAGGACCACGCCGACCGCGACGACGCACAATGGCGCCGCCACATCGTCGTACGGCTGAATCCCGACCGGACGCTGGCCGCGCACACCACGCCCACCGCAGAATTCCCCCCGACCCGCCCCGAGCGCCGTACACACCAGCAGGAGCTGTGAGAGACGTGAGTACCCCCGACCTCCCCCTCGCCGAGAGCGGCGGCTGCGGCGACGGCTGCGGCTGCAGCGGCGGATCCGACACCGACATGGGCGACATGATGGAGTGCGGCCTCGACCCCGCCCTCGCCCAGCTCCTGGCCGACGCGGGGCTCGACCCCGTGGAGGTCGAGGACATCGCGCACATGGCCATTGCCGAGGACCTGGACGGCGGCGTGGACGTCACCACCGTCGCCACCATCCCCGAGGACGCCGTCGCCACCGCCGACTTCACCGCCCGCGAGGACGGCGTCGTGGCGGGCCTGCGCGTCGCCGAGGCCGTGCTCTCCGTGGTCTGCACCGACGAGTTCGAGGTCGAGCGGCACGCGGAGGACGGCGACCGGATCACCGCAGGGCAGAAGCTCCTCAGCGTCACCACCCGCACCCGCGACCTGCTGACCGCCGAGCGCAGTGCCCTCAACATCCTGTGCCGCCTTTCCGGCATCGCGACCGCCACGCGCGCGTGGGCGGACGCTCTGGAGGGGACCACCGCGAAGGTCCGCGACACCCGCAAGACGACGCCCGGCCTGCGCTCCCTGGAGAAGTTCGCCGTCCGCATGGGCGGCGGCGTCAACCACCGCATGTCGCTCTCGGACGCGGCTCTGGTCAAGGACAACCACGTGGTCGCCGCCGGCGGCGTCGCACAGGCCTTCAAGGCCGTACGGGAGACGTTCCCGGGCCTCGCCGTCGAGGTCGAGGTCGACACCCTGGACCAGCTGCGCGAGGTCGTCGAGGCGGGCGCCGACCTGATCCTCCTGGACAACTTCACGCCGGCCGAGACCCAGGAGGCCGTCGCGATCGTGGGCGGCCACGCCCTCCTGGAGTCCTCGGGCCGGCTGACCCTGGCGAACGCGCGCGAGTACGCAGCGACGGGCGTCGACTTCCTCGCGGTGGGCGCGCTGACCCACTCGTCGCCGATCCTGGACATCGGCCTCGACCTGCGCGCGGCGGAGTAGTCGCCATGCTGCTCACCATCGACGTAGGCAACACCCACACCGTCCTCGGCCTGTTCGACGGCGAGGAGATCGTCGAGCACTGGCGCATCTCCACCGACGCCCGCCGAACCGCCGACGAACTCGCCGTGCTTCTCCAGGGCTTGATGGGCATGCACCCGCTGCTCGGCGACGAGCTCGGCGACGGCATCGACGGCATCGCCATCTGCTCGACCGTCCCCTCGGTCCTGCACGAGCTGCGCGAGGTCACCCGCCGCTACTACGGCGACGTCCCCGCCGTCCTGGTCGAACCCGGCATCAAGACCGGCGTCCCGATCCTCATGGACAACCCCAAGGAGGTCGGCGCCGACCGCATCATCAACGCGGTGGCGGCGGTCGAGCTCTACGGAGGGCCCGCCATCGTCGTCGACTTCGGCACGGCGACCACCTTCGACGCGGTCTCCGCGCGCGGGGAGTACGCCGGCGGCGTCATCGCCCCCGGCATCGAGATCTCCGTGGAGGCCCTGGGCGTCAAGGGCGCCCAGCTCCGCAAGATCGAGATCGCCCGCCCGCGCAGCGTCATCGGGAAGAACACCGTCGAGGCCATGCAGTCCGGCATCCTGTACGGCTTCGCGGGCCAGGTCGACGGCGTCGTGACCCGCATGGCGCGCGAACTCGCCGACGACCCCGACGACGTGACCGTCATCGCCACCGGAGGCCTTGCGCCGATGGTGCTCGGCGAGGCCGCGGTGATCGACGAGCACGAGCCGTGGCTGACGCTGATCGGCCTGCGCCTGGTCTACGAACGGAACGTCTCCCGCTCCTGACGCTCGTTTCGGCGACGTCCCCCTCTCGGTGACGTGACCCTTCGGTGGCGCGACCTTTCGGTGGCGCCCCAACTACCCCTTCGCGTACGGACTTTCGACAAGGAGTGCGCGAAGGGTGCAACCGTTCGTACGCTTCGCTCGTCTCCGCAAAGACGGGGCATGAGTCGGCATGCGATGGACGTGGGGCGAAATGTGGCGTAAGGGCAGACAGTTGGCGGCTGCGACGGCGGCGATCGCGCTGACCGGGGTCGGTCTCACGGGCGCCACGGCCTGGGCCGCGGACGGCCCCACGCCTCCCACGCAGTCGTACGCCGTCATCACGGCGCCCGCGCAGATAGCCGTCCCGGCATCGGGCACGGCCATGGCCCCCGAGGTGGGCTACGGCTTCGCCGACGACGGCGTGGAGGGGCTCCCGCTGCCGGAGAACGCCAAGCTGGTGATCGACGCGAGCGGCCTCAAGGGCATAGCCACGATCAAGGCCAAGAACGACCGGTGCACGGCAGACGGAGCCGTCGTCACGTGCCTGGACGACGGCAATCTGCACGGCCCGTTCGAGCCCTTCACGCTCAGCGCGCTCGCCGGTACGAAGCCCGGCGACACCGGAACGCTGCGCTACGAGGTCACCGCGGACAAGGCCACCCCCGACACCGAGACCTCCAAGGTCGTCATCGGCTCCCCGAAGGTCCAGGTCGCCACACTGCCCGCCAAGTCCGGCCTGACGCCCGGCCAGTCCGTCGGCTACCCCGTGGTCCTGCGCAACACGGGCGACCTGCCCACCGAACAGATCACCGTCCGCCTCACCGGCAGCCCGGGCGTCACGTTCGCCGGGAAGCACAGCAACTGCCTCTACCTGCCAGGTGACTTCGGCAGGGACGACGCCGACGTGACCTGCGTCTTCAAGACGGCGATCGCCCCGGGTGACACGGTTGGGTTCTCCAACCCGCTCGAAGGGTCCCTCGGCAAGGACGCCTTCCACACCTGGACCGACATCACCGCCGAGGCCGTCCCGGCCTCCTCCGGCACGGACACCGGCGGCACCCCCGGCAAGGGCGCCGCGCTCACCCTGACCCCCGCCGCGGGCACCGGCTTCGCCGACAGCCACCGGGTGACGTACGAAGCCGACAACGCCGCCGACTTCCTCGCGGTCGGCGCCGTCCTCGTGCCCGGCAAGAAGGGCTCCACCCACCCGCTCGCCTTCGGCCTGCGCAACGCGGGCCCCGCCGTGGTCGCCCACCCCGACAGCAAGCCCGTGGCCTACGTCGAGGTGACCCTCCCCAAGGGCGTCGTCGCCAAGAGCGTGCGCGTCGACGAGGAGCCCGACGACCAGGCGAGCGGCGACTGCTTCACGTACACCGGCGGCAAGACCTCACCCTTCGAGCCGGGCCACCGCCGCTACCTCTGCCCGGACACCGTCTCCGAGGAGAGCGGCGACGGCCAGATGTTCCGCTTCCAGGTCGGCTACGAGAAGGACCTCGCCGCCGGCGCCGCCCGCGGCACGGTCACCGTGCGCCCCGGCGACGGGATCGTCCTGAACGACCCGGACCAGTCCGACGACGAGGCGGCGATCACCGTCGGCGAGGCGTCCTCCTCCCCGTCGCCGTCCCCGTCGGCATCGGGCGGCACCGCGACCCCCTCGCCCTCCGCGAGCTCCACCGTCTCCGTGACGTCGGGCGGCTCGGGGACCTCGGGCACGTCCGGGTCCATGGCGGCGACCGGTGCCGGCTTCCTGCCGTGGCTGGCCGCGGCGGCCGCCGCGGCTCTCGGTGTGGGCGCGATCGTGTTCGCCATGTCGCGACGCCGGGCCGAGTGACCTGGGGTGGCCTGGTGACCTGGGGTGTGACCAGGCTGCGAGCCACGCCGCAAATTGGCGGTTAAGCGGATTTTGTCCGTCGTGCTGCGTATCGTCGGCCCATGCCCACGCCCTACGGAAACCGCGGCGGCATGGCGTTCGGCGCTGAAGAGCTGCGTGTGCTCCGACGCGCCCTCGCCCTTGCCCTTCACCCGAGTCCCGTCTCCGCCGAGGACATCCAGGACTGCCTCCGGCTCGCCGAATCGGTCGACGAGGCAGCCGACGAAGGCGCCCGTATCCGCGCCTTCCTGCTGGCTGACCTCGCCCGCTACCGGGCCGCCCTGCCCGGATCCACCACCGGCTATCTGGAACTGCTCGACGAGTCGCTCGCGGCGGGCTATCAGCCCGGCGCCGACGACCTCGCCGCCCTGCGCGCCCTGCGCGGCAATCCCTCCGCCGCCACCCTCCTCGAACGCTGCCGCACGCTCGCCGAGCGCGACGTGCGGGCCAGGCTCGAGGGCCGGGCGCCGGCGCGCGGGGAGACGCGCGTCGCGCAGCCCCGCATCCCGGGCTCCCGTACCCGGCTGCTCGCCCTGCCCGGGGGCCTCTCCGCCACCGGCAAGCCCGCATCCGAACCCAGGCCTCCGGCGACCCCTCCGGCCCCGCCGCGCCCCATGCCCACCCCGGCCGAGGTCTTCCCGCCCAAGCGCCGGCCCGCACCCCCCGCGGCCCCGCCGCAGGAACTCGCCGTCGGATAGCTACTCTGGGGGCATGGACTACGTCTCCGCGCTCGTGCCCCCCGTAGTGATGGCCGTCTTCTTCGTCGGTCTCATCGTGACGATCGTGAAGTCCCAGGGCGGCGACAAGAAGGCCAAGGAAGACGCGGCCGTCGACGCGGCGATCGCCCGCGCCGAGGCGGCCCGCCAGGCCACCCCACAGCCCAGCGACATCTGAGAAGGGCGCCCATCGGGCGCCCTTTTTGTCCTTATTGGCGCCGTTCGCCACGTCCGGCGCCCTATTGCCGACTTCTGCCACTAGTGTGCTGCTCGTGCCGCGCCCATTGGGAGAACTCGAAGACGCAGTGATGACACGGGTGTGGAAGTGGAACCGCCTCGTGACAGTTCGCGAAGTTCTGGAAGACCTCCAGCAGGAACGGTCCATCGCCTACACCACGGTCATGACCGTTCTGGACAATCTTCACCAGAAGGGCTGGGTACGCCGCGAAGCGGAAGGCCGGGCCTATCGATATGAGGCCGTCTCCACTCGCGCCGCGTACTCCGCCGCGCTGATGAACGACGCATGGTCCCAGAGTGACAACCCGGCGGCGGCTCTAGTCGCCTTCTTCGGCATGATGTCGCCGGAACAACGCGAAGCGCTGAACGATGCCGTGCGTATGGTGCAGGGACCTCGGGCGCAGCCCATCGCGTCTCAAGAGCCCGAAGGCTCCGAAGTCCCCGCAGCCACCGAAGGCCCCGAAGAGCCGCGAGACTCGGAACGAACTCAAGGGCCTGAAGCATCTGAAGGGCAGGAGGGGCCTCAAGGACCTGAAGGATCTCAAGGACCTGAAGGACCTGAAGGACCCGAGGAAGCGGCTCCGGACGCCGGGCGATAGCGTCCGCTCATGCCAGCACAGCTCCCCGAAGACTCCGCAAAAGCAGTCACCGTGCGCAGGGCGAGGACGGCCGATGTGCCGTCCGTGCGCCGCCTCCTCGACGCGTACAGCCGCGAGGGGATCCTGCTCGACAAAGCCACCGTGACGCTTTACGAGGACATCCAGGAGTTCTGGGTCGCGGAACGGGACGACAACGCGGAGGTCGTCGGCTGCGGCGCCCTGCATGTCATGTGGGAAGACCTGGCGGAAGTCCGCACCCTCGCCGTGAATCCGGTGGTCAGGGGCGCGGGCGTCGGTCATCAGCTGCTCGAGAAGTTGCTGCAGACCGCGCGCTGGATCGGTGTTCGCCGGGTTTTCTGTCTCACCTTCGAAGTGGAGTTCTTCGCGAAGCGCGGTTTCGTGGAGATCGGAGAGGCACCCGTCGATACGATCGACACCGATGTCTACAGCGAGCTCTTGCGTTCCTATGACGAGGGTGTCGCGGAGTTCCTCGGTCTCGAACGAGTGAAACCGAACACCCTGGGCAACAGCCGGATGCTTCTGCATCTGTGATCGCCCCCGGTATTACTGAGCAGCTGCCTGCCCGGGTGCCCTATGTCCGAAACGCGCATCTTTCCGGGCTTCTCGGGGTGCTTGGTCTCTCCTGGATCTCTCCCAGGGGTTTGTGTTTTTCCAGCAAAAGCGGTTTGCTTTCCGACGTACTGCGTACTGCATATAACAAGGGGACGGCGAATCAACGACTGAGGTCGTGGGGTCCGGCCCTTCGGATATCGATGAAAGGAAATCCGGTGGCACAGAAGGTTCAGGTCCTTCTTGTCGACGACCTCGACGGTGGCGAGGCGGACGAGACCGTGACGTTCGCGTTGGACGGCAAGACTTACGAGATCGACCTCACCACCACCAACGCGGACAAGCTCCGCGGACTTCTTGAGCCGTATCTCAAGGGTGGTCGTCGCACCGGAGGCCGTTCCGCCGGCGGACGCGGCAAGGCGCGCGCCACGGTGGCGGGTGGCAGCCAGGACACGGCGCAGATCCGTGCCTGGGCCAAGGAGAACGGTTACGAGGTCAACGACCGCGGCCGTGTCCCCGCGTCCATCCGTGAGGCCTACGAGAAGGCCAACGGCTGAGCGCAGGCACGTCGCAGCCGGATCCGGTGGCACTGAGTCGCCGCCGTTTCCACCAGCCGTACGAGACCGGGGGCGCCCCCACCGCCCCCCACGGCCGGCAGCGCAGTCAGGGCCGGAAGTGTCGGCTCGACGTCGCATCCGGGCTCGGGGGGCCGCACCCAGACAGCGGCCTCCTGCGGGTCCGGCACTCCCGGGGGCGCGGGCGCGTCGATCGCCCCGCCCGCACCGATCACGGTGAGATCCAGGGGCAGCGCCCCCCACTCCAGCCAGTCGAGCAGCCCCGGCAGCTCCTCCGCGCTGCCCGCGGCCACCAGCAGACGCATCGTCTCCCCTTGCAGGGCCACCGGACTTCCGGGGTCCAGCCGCCGCAGCACGGCACGTCCCGCCTCCGCGGGCACCTCCAGTACGTCGAAGCGCAGCCCTGTCAGCAGCTGAAGGCCCGTGGGGCCCGGCGCGGTGGGCCAGCCGAGCGCGTTCTCGTACCACCCGCGCACCGGATCGCCCGCGTCGAGCGGCCGACGGGGCAGGGGCACGGTGTGCGCGATGGAGACCATGTCCGGAGCAACCGCCGGGAACCCTCGCGAGTTACGCAGCGTTGTCAGTTGAGTGCGCAGAGTTTCTCGAATGGGGGCGTGCGGGGGTGTTCGGCGGCGCAAGGGTGTTCGCCCGTAGCGGAGGGATCCGGCGCGCGCCGCATGGAGTGTCACCCCTGGCGGGTAAGACATCCCTAGTGAGGAGGGGCGACACGTGGGTTTGGGCCGTCTTGCGTTCGCCATCGGCGTACTGATGGTGGGGGTAACTGCCTGGCCTGCGGGAACATCGTCTCGCACCATCGGTGTTGGAGCAGTTGTCGGCGTTCGGGTCTGGAGGCCATCGACGGGTGTCGGCAGTTGGAATGAGCGGTCCCCGCTTGCGGGACTAAGCTGCGGAAGGACAGGGAGGGGAGCGTCCCCTTACTGCCTGACCGCTCTGAGGAGCGATTAACGATGTTCGAGAGGTTCACCGACCGCGCGCGGCGGGTTGTCGTCCTGGCTCAGGAAGAAGCCCGGATGCTCAACCACAACTACATCGGCACCGAGCACATCCTCCTGGGCCTGATCCACGAGGGTGAGGGTGTCGCCGCTAAGGCCCTGGAGAGCCTCGGGATTTCGCTCGAGGCGGTCCGCCAGCAGGTGGAGGAGATCATCGGCCAGGGCCAGCAGGCCCCGTCCGGGCACATCCCCTTCACCCCCCGTGCCAAGAAGGTCCTGGAGCTGTCGCTCCGCGAGGCGCTTCAGCTGGGTCACAACTACATCGGCACGGAGCACATCCTGCTCGGCCTGATCCGTGAGGGCGAGGGCGTCGCCGCCCAGGTCCTGGTCAAGCTGGGCGCCGATCTCAACCGGGTGCGGCAGCAGGTCATCCAGCTGCTCTCCGGCTACCAGGGCAAGGAGACCGCCACCGCCGGCGGTCCTGCCGAGGGCACGCCCTCCACGTCCCTGGTCCTCGACCAGTTCGGCCGGAACCTCACGCAGGCCGCCCGCGAATCCAAGCTCGACCCGGTCATCGGGCGCGAGAAGGAGATCGAGCGGGTCATGCAGGTGCTGTCCCGCCGCACGAAGAACAACCCGGTCCTCATCGGCGAGCCCGGCGTCGGCAAGACCGCCGTCGTCGAGGGCCTCGCGCAGGCCATCGTCAAGGGCGAGGTGCCCGAGACCCTCAAGGACAAGCACCTCTACACCCTCGACCTGGGCGCGCTGGTCGCCGGTTCCCGCTACCGCGGTGACTTCGAGGAGCGCCTGAAGAAGGTCCTCAAGGAGATCCGCACCCGCGGCGACATCATCCTGTTCATCGACGAGCTGCACACGCTGGTCGGTGCGGGTGCTGCCGAGGGCGCCATCGACGCCGCTTCGATCCTGAAGCCGATGCTGGCCCGTGGTGAGCTCCAGACCATCGGTGCCACCACGCTGGACGAGTACCGCAAGCACCTGGAGAAGGACGCCGCTCTTGAGCGCCGCTTCCAGCCCATCCAGGTCGCGGAGCCGTCGCTGCCGCACACGATCGAGATCCTCAAGGGTCTGCGCGACCGCTACGAGGCCCACCACCGCGTCTCCATCACGGACGAGGCCCTCGTCCAGGCGGCGACGCTGGCCGACCGGTACATCTCGGACCGCTTCCTGCCGGACAAGGCGATCGACCTGATCGACGAGGCCGGTTCCCGGATGCGCATCCGCCGGATGACCGCGCCGCCGGACCTCCGCGAGTTCGACGAGAAGATCGCGGGCGTGCGCCGTGACAAGGAGTCGGCGATCGACTCCCAGGACTTCGAGAAGGCAGCTTCGCTCCGCGACAAGGAGAAGCAGCTGCTCGCCGCGAAGGCCAAGCGCGAGAAGGAGTGGAAGGCCGGCGACATGGACGTCGTCGCCGAGGTCGACGGCGAGCTGATCGCCGAGGTCCTCGCGACCGCGACCGGCATTCCCGTCTTCAAGCTGACCGAGGAGGAGTCCTCGCGTCTGCTGCGCATGGAGGACGAGCTCCACAAGCGTGTCATCGGCCAGAAGGACGCCGTCAAGGCGCTCTCGAAGGCGATCCGCCGTACGCGTGCCGGTCTGAAGGACCCGAAGCGCCCCGGTGGCTCGTTCATCTTCGCGGGCCCGTCCGGTGTCGGTAAGACCGAGCTGTCCAAGGCGCTCGCCGAGTTCCTCTTCGGTGACGAGGACGCGCTGATCTCCCTCGACATGTCGGAGTTCAGCGAGAAGCACACGGTCTCGCGTCTCTTCGGTTCGCCCCCCGGTTACGTGGGCTACGAAGAGGGCGGCCAGCTGACGGAGAAGGTGCGGCGCAAGCCGTTCTCGGTGGTTCTCTTCGACGAGGTCGAGAAGGCCCACCCGGACATCTTCAACTCGCTGCTCCAGATCCTGGAGGACGGTCGCCTGACCGACTCCCAGGGCCGGGTCGTGGACTTCAAGAACACGGTCATCATCATGACGACCAACCTCGGCACGCGGGACATCTCGAAGGGCTTCAACCTCGGCTTCGCGGCCACGGGTGACACGAAGTCCAACTACGAGCGCATGAAGAACAAGGTCTCGGACGAGCTCAAGCAGCACTTCCGCCCCGAGTTCCTCAACCGCGTGGACGACGTCGTCGTCTTCCCGCAGCTGACCCAGGACGACATCCTCCAGATCGTCGACCTGATGATCGGCAAGGTCGACGAGCGCCTCAAGGACCGGGACATGGGCATCGAGCTCAGCCAGTCCTCGAAGGAGCTCCTGGCCAAGAAGGGTTACGACCCCGTGCTCGGCGCGCGTCCGCTGCGACGCACGATCCAGCGCGAGATCGAGGACTCGCTCTCCGAGAAGATCCTCTTCGGTGAGCTGCGTCCGGGCCACATTGTGGTCGTCGACACAGAGGGCGAGGGTGACGCCAAGACGTTCACCTTCCGCGGCGAGGAGAAGTCCACGCTGCCGGACGTCCCGCCGATCGAGCAGGCGGCCGGCGGAGCCGGGCCGAATCTGAGCAAGGACGCGTAACCCTTCGGGGACGCGCTGAGACGAAGGGGCTGCCCCGGGACTTCGGTCCTGGGCCAGCCCCTTCGTCGTGCGCTCGGGGTCATCGACCCGGGCGGTCGATCTTGACCTCGGCCTGCGGGAAGAACTCCGCGTACACGTCGTCGGCGCCCGGTGCCGCGTCCTCGGCGAGGAAGAGGTGCACGTACTGCGCGCACGGGAAGGCCGGGGCGAAGCGGGAGACCTGCTCCTCGGCTCCCGCATCCAGATGGAAGTGGAGGGTGCGGATTCCTGTCAGCTCGGTGGTCGGGCCGTGTTCGGGCAGGAACCGGCTGTCCACTGAGAGGCGGGCGAGCGCGGGGTGCCGGGCGAGCTGTTCCCAGTCGTGTGGGCCGAGCGCGGCGCCGTCGCCGGACAGGTTCAGCCAGGTCAGCTCGGGGAAGGCGTCGAGGCCCGTGAGCCCTGTGGTCTCCGTTGCGCCCCGGCCGAGGATGAGCTGGTCGAGCGGCGCCCCGACCGGCAGGTACGCGGCGAGCGAGTCGCCGGGGATCGGCTGGAGGACGCTGAGCGAGCAAAGGCTGGTCACCCGGGACAGGCCGGAGAGGGTCGGCAGGGCGGGCAGGTCGATCACCGACAGATGCCGTAGCCGCATCTCGGCGAGGGGTGCCAGGTCGCGGACCTCCGGGCAGTACATCAGGGCCAGGAACTCCAGTGACGGCAGTGCGTGCAGTTCCCGGAGATCCGTGATGTGCGGGTTGCCGCGCAACGTCAGGAACCGTGCGACCTCGAGGTCCAGTGCTCCCATGAACGTGTCGAGCGGATACTCCCCGCTGAGGTCGACCCGCCGCCACGGCAGCATCGTCCACATCGCCCGTACCTGCTCCTCGCTCGTGACGGTCAGGTCGAGCTGGTCCCGGTCCACATGCGCGATCACCTCGTCCGCGTACTCCTGCGCGTCGAACCTCCGCCAGGTGCCGACGAGTTGGCGCCGCACGTCGAGGGACGCGTGGGAGCGGAAGCGCTTCAGGACCGGCAGGGAGCCCTCGTGGCCCAGGCGGGAGGCCGTGGTTACGACCGCGTGGGCCTCCTCGTCCGTCAAGTCCTGTGGTCCGGGGAGGAGTTCGAGGACGAACGGGCCCGCCTGCGCGAGCTGCGCGGCCTCCTGAGGGGTCCGGGGCGGGATCAGGGCGGCGGCCCGTTCCCGTACCTCTTCGAGGACCTCCTGTTCGACCGCCGAGGCGTCCTGAAGGCTCGCCAGCGCGAGCAGGGTCAGGCGCGGGCTGTCCGCGGCGAGCAGGCCCCGCAGGAGCGTCGTCCGCTCCCGGGTGCGGGCGTGGGCCACGGCCATCCGCACGACGTCCTCCCACTGCGTGTCGCCGGCGTGGCCGAGCAGGACGTCGAGGTGGCCCTCCTCGACCGCGTAGCGCGCACCGAGGTGGTCGAGGAACGTCCGGTGCGCGAAGTCGACCACCTGTGGGGCGGGGCTGCGCAGGACGCCGCTGCGCAGCAGGAGGTGGCGCAGGATCGCGGGGGCGTCGCCCTGGCGGGCGGCGTCGGGGACGGAGGGCAGGGCGCGTTCCAGGAGCGCGAGCGCGGTGGCCTCGTCCATCTCGGTGCGGCCCGCGAGCACCAGGGCGTAGGCGAGACGCTGGAGGAGTTCGGTCTGGTCCTCGGTGTCGAGTTCGATGCCGTCGAGGCAGCCCATGCCGCGCTGCCGGTCGCGGTCGGTGAGGATCATCTGGAGCGCGGCGTCGTACAGAGCCTTGCGGCGTGGCGGCAGATAGCCGCGGCGCGCACGGTGGAGGGCGCAGATCATGCCGCACATGAGGGGGTTGGTCGCCAGGAGCGACAGGTCCGGCTTGGCGCGCAGGGCGTCCAGCAGCGGTTCCTCGTGCTCCGCGGCGCCGGCGGCCGCGTGCCACCTGTGTACGAAGGCGCCGACCGTCCGGCGGCCCATGGGGGCGAGGGACAGCTCGGCGAACCCGTCCCCGGCCAGCCAGTCGGAGCGTACGGCGGTGGGGCGGGCGGTGAGCAGCCAGCGGTTGCCGGGGAAGGCGCGGACGAGGCCGAGGAGCCAGTCGCGCACGCGGGGCCGCTCGGCCGAGGGGACCTCGTCCAGGCCGTCGACCATCACGAGGCCGCGCCCTGCCGTCAGGACGCGCTCGGCCCAGCCGTCGGGCGGGGTGTGCGGGCAGTCGGCGGACGCGAGGAACGCGGCGGGGGAGGGGAGCCCGGAGGCGCGGATCAGGGTGCGCAGCGGCAGTACGTACGGGATACGGCCCGTGGTGGTGATCGCCAGCCACTGGATGAGGGTCGTCTTGCCGGAGCCCGCCTCACCGCGCAGCAGGACCCGGTCGTAGCCGTCGAACGCGTCCTCGGCCCTGACCTGGACCGTCGTCGCTTCCTGAGGTTCGCCGTGCGTGTCCCCGGGGCCGGCCCCACGGGTGGCTTCGAGGCTCAGGTACGCGACGTCGAGGGGCCAGACGTCGGGGGAGTCGCGCAGGTCGAGGCCGAAGATGGTGACGCGGTTGTGGCGCGCCGCGAGGTGGGCGCGGTAGCGGGCCTCGAAGGCGGTGTCCTGTGCGTCGCGTGGCGGGGTGCGGGTGATGAGTGCGTCCACCTTGGCGATCAGGTCGGACTGGGCGCGGCTCTGCTCGACCAGCGTGCGCGCCACGAACGTGGAGCGCTGGGTGAAGAAGTGCAGGATGTGCAGGCACGCCCACTCGGTGACCGAGTCGAGGAAGTAGGCGGCGTCGGTGGAGAGGTCGGGCGCGGGGGCCGCCTCGCGCAGGGTGCGGGCCAGCCGGCGGTGACCGAGGCGGACCGCCTGGATGTCGTCCATGTCCAGGTCGCCGAGGGCGAGGAGCCTGCGGGCGAGGGCAGCCGTGACCGCCTCCTGCTCGTCCGTGGGGAACGGGGGCTCGCCCGGGGACTGCACGGCTTCCCGCACCAGACGGCCGGCGAGGTGCCCGACCTCCTTCTCCCCGAGGGACCGCTTCTCGCCGCGGAAGGTGACGAGGCCCGAGAGGCGTACGGGCTTGTCCACCAGGCCCGCACCGGGGCCGTCGCGGGTGAGGAGCTGCTTCACCAGAGGCGTGAGGACGCTTGACGCCAGGCGCGTGCCGAGGACTGCGGGATCCATCTGCCGTTCCCCCCGAAAGGCCGTGAAACCAGGCGCTTCAGCGTAGCCCGCGTCACATTCCCGGGTCCGGCGATCTTGCCTCCCGGTGACATGGCGCACAGGCGTTTTGTCCGGTACTAGCCGAAATAGTGGATGCGCTGTAGGGGTGGGGGGTTGTCACGGCATCAGCGGGTTCAGGTGAAATGTCCACTTCTTGGATCGGTAGGGCGGAGGCCGGTGGGGCGCCCGGACACAAGGGTGCGAAGCGGCCCTAAACCTAAAATCGGGGCGCAAATCCGACAGATCTCAGGGGGTCTGCGGGGGCTGTCAAGAGGTTGAAGTCCCGACCAATCAGTACGGCTTTAGGTAGTAGATGGGGCCTTTGAGCCGAGATGGGGTCCTGGGTTACCAATGAACAGCCAGCCCGGCACGTCACCAACGAGTGCCGGTCTGTCCCTGTCATCAACGCGGAGGTAATCCCGAATGTCGAAGCGCACCATGACTCTTTCTTCCGGCTCGTCCCTGCTCCGTACTCGGGCGGCCGTCGTGACCGTCGCCATGGGAGCCACGGCGCTGCTGGGGGCCGGGGCCGCGGTCGCCGCCGAAAGCACTCAGGGAAGCGTCGCGCTGCCCAGCGTGGCTGCCGCTTCGGTCCAGGCGCAGGCCAAGGCGCAGGCCAAGGCCGCCGACCAGGCGAAGCAGAGCGCCGCGCAGGTCAAGGAAGCCGCGGCGAAGAAGGCCGCCTCCTGGATGGACCCGGTCAAGAACTACACGCTGTCCGCGGGCTTCGGCCTCGGCGGCAACATGTGGTCGCACAAGCACTCCGGCCAGGACTTCGCCGTGCCGATCGGCACGAACGTCATGGCCGCCCACGGCGGCACCGTCGTCAAGGCCGGCGGCAACGGCGGCGGCGACGGCCCGGCGTACGGCAACGCCATCGTGATCAAGCACGGCAACGGCACGTACTCGCAGTACGCGCACCTGTCCCGCATCGACGTGCGCATAGGTCAGACGGTGTCCACCGGACAGCACATCGCGCTCTCCGGCAACACCGGTAACTCCAGCGGCCCGCACCTGCACTTCGAGATCCGCACGACCCCGAACTACGGTTCCGCGGTCAACCCGGTCAACTTCCTGAAGTCCGTGGGCGTCAGCGTCTGACCTGCATGAACGAGCTCAGCTCAACTGCATTCAGCTCAACTGCATAACGTGACTCAGGCATCCCGCTGTGCCTGGGTGATGAGATCGGTGGCGACCTCGAGGATGGCCTTGCGCTTTTCCTCCGGGTCGCCTTCGACGTCCTTGAGGACGAACAGGCCCGCGTGCATCGAGAAGATCGCGCTGAAGCAGCGGACCCGCTCGGTCATGGTCGCGTTCTCGGGCAGGAGCTGGTCGAGGAGCGCCTTCATCCGGTCCTTGAACAGCTCGCCGATGCTCAGTTCGCGCATGGTCGCCTGGTTCTCCTGCATGAAGCGGAAGAGTGGGCCCGCTCCGTGCAGCGCCAGGCTGTAACGCTCCATGAGCTCCTGCTTGGTCTCCAGGGTCGGGGGCTGCTCCCTGCCCCACTCGATCAGCTCGTCGATCGGCTGCGTCAGGTCCTCGAAGAGGCTGACGACGATGTCTTCCTTCGTCTTGAAGTGGTAGTAGAGGGCTGCCTTGGTGACGTCGAGGTGCTCGGCGATCTCGCGCAGTGAGGTCTTCTCGTAGCCCTGCTCGGCGAACAGTTCCAGCGCCACGTCCTGGATGCGCTGCCGGGTGTTTCCGCGGCGCTGCTTGCTGCTGCCCATCTGTGGCTGCTCCTTCGTGCTGGTGGCGGGGCTTGGGCCAAAACTTACTTG
Source organism: Streptomyces sp. NPDC090032 (assembly GCF_044748025.1). Taxonomy (NCBI): domain Bacteria; kingdom Bacillati; phylum Actinomycetota; class Actinomycetes; order Kitasatosporales; family Streptomycetaceae; genus Streptomyces; species Streptomyces sp. NPDC090032. The sequence goes on from NZ_JBIVFF010000020.1 coordinate 90,713, forward strand.
ACGCCCGGCTAGTTAGCGCTCTATCTTCCCTCAGTGTAGTCAACTTGCCGGGCGGCAAGTAAGTAGCGGCAGGTAAGTAACTGGGGAGTGGGGATCATGGCGGAGACCGGAACAGTGGCGGTGGACACCGGCGGGGGTGGCGGCAAGGCCGGCCGCGCGGACAGCAAGGAGCCGCAGCCGCGCAGCGTGCGCGTCGTCCTGATGGCGCTGATGATCGCGATGCTGCTCGCGATGCTCGACAACATGATCGTCGGCACCGCGATGCCCACGATCGTCGGCGACCTGGGCGGCCTCGAACATCTCTCGTGGGTCGTGACCGCGTACACGCTCGCGACCGCCGCATCGACCCCCATCTGGGGCAAGGTCGGCGACATGTACGGCAGGAAGGGCGCCTTCCTGACCTCGATCGTGATCTTCCTGATCGGCTCCGGGCTCAGCGGTATGGCCCAGGACATGAACCAGCTCATCGCGTTCCGCGCGATCCAGGGCCTCGGTGCCGGTGGTCTGATGGTCGGCGTCATGGCCATCATCGGTGACCTGATTCCGCCGCGGGAGCGCGGCAAGTACCAGGGCATGATGGCCGGCGTCATGGCGCTCGCCATGATCGGCGGGCCGCTCGTCGGCGGTGCCATCACCGACAACTGGGGCTGGCGCTGGTCCTTCTACATAAACCTGCCGCTCGGTCTTGTCGCCCTCGTCATGGTCACCGCGGTCCTGCACCTGCCGAAGAAGCGGGCGAAGGGGAAGATCGACTACCTCGGTGCCGCACTGCTCACCGTCGGCATCACCTCGATCGTGCTCATGACGACCTGGGGCGGCTCGCAGTACGCCTGGGGCTCCGCGGTGATCATGGAACTCGGCGCGATCGGTGTCGCCGCGCTCGTCGGCTTCCTCTTCGTCCAGACGAAGGCGGCCGAGCCGATCCTGCCGCTGCACATCTTCCGCAGCCGCAACTTCACGGTCATGTCCCTCATCGGCTTCATCACCGGCTTCGTGATGTTCGGCGCCGTGCTCTTCCTGCCGCTCTACCAGCAGACGGTGCAGGGCGCGAACGCGACCAACTCCGGTCTGCTGCTCCTGCCGATGCTGCTCTCGATGATGGTCGTCTCGCTGGTCGCGGGCCGCGTCACCACCAACACCGGCAAGTACAAGGTGTTCCCGCTGGTCGGCAGTGTCCTGATGGTGGCCGGACTCTTCCTGCTCGCGCAGATGGACACCGACACCTCGCGGTTCACCTCCGGCGTGTTCATGGCCGTGCTCGGCGCGGGCATGGGCTGCCTGATGCAGATCACGATGCTGGTCGCGCAGAACAGCGTCGAGATGAAGGACATGGGCGTCGCCTCGTCCTCCACGACCCTGTTCCGTACGCTCGGCTCCTCCTTCGGCGTCGCGATCATGGGCGCGCTCTTCAACAACCGCGTCCACGACGTGATGGCCGAGCGGGCCGGGGCCGTGGGCGGCAAGATCACGGAGCAGTCCACGCAGCTGACGCCCGAGGGCCTGGCCAAGCTGCCGGCCATGGTGCGTGACGCCTACCTGCACGCGGTGTCGGCCGGTACGCACTCGGCGTTCCTGCTCGGCTCGATCGTCGCCGTGCTGTCGCTGATCGCGGCGGTCTTCGTGAAGGAGGTGCCGCTGCGTGGCGCGGGCCCCGCCAAGGAAGCGCCGGCCTCTCCCGAAGCGGCTGCTCCGGCGGAGGCGCAGCCGGTCGACATGGCCAAGGCCGGTACGGCCGCGAACGCTACGGCTGCGAACGGTGCGGCCACGGCCGACGCGAAGCCGGTCGAAGGGGGCGCGGCTGGGGACGCCGCGGCGGACGGCAGGACGGTCTCCGAGACCGTCTGAGCGGGTCGTCCCGATTCTCCTCGGCTGTATGAAGGCCCCCGGTGTGCTCAGGCGCACCGGGGGCCTTCGCCGTGCCGGGCCGTTGCCGGCCGTACCGGGGCGGGCGCGTTGTCAGTGGGGCGTGCCAGCATCGGTGACGTGGAGAAATTGCGGCAGCTGCGGCTCGCCAAGGACGCGATGGACCGCGACTGGGCCGAGGCGGAGCTCGACCTGGACGCGGTGGCGGCCCATGCCGGTTACTCGCGCTACCACTTCGTGCGGTGCTTCAAGGAGGCGTACGGGGAGACGCCGGGGCAGTATCTGACGCGCCGTCGGATCGAGCGGGCCGAGGAGATGCTGCGATCGGCGAATCTGTCGGTGACGGAGATCTGTGTCCTCGTGGGATTCAGCAGCCTGGGCACGTTCTCGTCCCGGTTCAAGAGACAGACGGGCCTGACGCCGAGCGAGTACCGGGCGAAGCACGTGGGTCGCGGGGCGGCGCTCATCCCCGGGTGTTACGCGATGTTGTGGGCCGGCGGCTTCCCCGGCAGAGAGCCTTCCGGGAGTACGGGCCCGGGTGCCGGTCAGGAGCGCAATTCTGGAGAAGCGGGGGCGGGGGACGACTGCCTACGGTGACAGGGCACGGCCGGATTCCCCGGCGCGTGGGCCGAGCGGAGCGGAGCGCATCATGATCAAGGGACTCGCCATTTCCACCGTCTGGGTTCTCGACCAGGACCGGGCCAAGGAGTTCTACACCGAGAAGCTGGGGCTCGAGGTGCGTACGGACATGACCATGGGCGAGGGCGGTATGCGCTGGCTGACCGTGGGTGCCAAGGACCAGCCGGACGTCGAGCTGACGCTGATGGTGCCCGGGGCGCCCGCGATGGACCCCGAGTCGGCCGAGGCGGTGAAGAAGCTGGTCTCCAAGGGCATCCTCGGGGCCGGCGTGCTGGTCACGGACGACATCCACGGTGACTACGAGCGGCTCAAGGCGCGCGGGGTGCAGTTCCTCCAGGAGCCGCAGGAGCGCCCGTACGGGACCGAGGCGATCTTCCGCGACGACTCCGGGAACTGGTTCTCGTTCACGCAACGCAACGAAGGGCTCGACCTCGACAAGGAGTGGGCCACCAGCTAGTTCGCGTCCCCGAGTAGTTCCCTAGTTCCCTAGTTCCCTGGCTCCCGTCCCAGAGCCGCAGCGAGGACGACGGCGACGGGAGCGTGCCCGGTCCGCCTCAGTGTCCGCCCCCGTGTCCGCCTCAGTCCGGCAGCCGAAGCATCGGAAAGCTTCCTGTGTTCGTCGGCGCGTGTTCCGGCAGCCACAGCACCGCGACCGCGCCCTCCGCCGGAGTTTCGGCAGGAGCGCCCGGCGAGCGCACGTTGCGGAAGGTGAGGCGGGCGCCGAGCACGCGCGCCTGGCCCGCCGCGATCGTCAGGCCCAGACCGTGCCCATGGCCCGCACGGTCCGCAGCGCCTGTACGGAACCGGCTCGGCCCCTCGTCGAGCAACTCCTCCGGGAATCCGGGTCCGTGATCGCGTACGCGCACGACCCGGCCCTCGACGCTGACCTCGACCGGGGGCCTGCCGTGCTTCGCGGCGTTGGCGAGGAGGTTGAAGAGGATACGTTCGAGGCGGCGCGGGTCGGTGGTGACCTCCGACTCGTGCACCACGCTCACCAGGACGTCCGCGTGGCGCGCGCCGATCCGCCGCGTCACGAACTCGCCCAGCAGCAGGTCCTGGAGCTCGGCCCGCTCGGCGGCGCTGTCCAGACGCGCCACTTCGAGCACGTCCTCGACGAGCGTGCGCATCGCCTGGGCCCGGTCCTTGACCAGCTCGCTCGGGCGTCCGGGCGGCAGCAGCTCCGCCGCGGTGAGCAGCCCGGTCACCGGCGTACGCAGCTCGTGCGCGATGTCCGCGGTGACCCGGCGCTCCGCCTCGAGCCGCTGCTTCAGGGCGTCGGCCATCGCATCGACTGCCTGCGCGAGATCGTCGGTCTCGTCGCGCACGACACCGCCGATGGCGTCTCCGACCCGTACGTCGGTCCGCCCCTGCGCGACCTCCCTGGCCGCGAGCGCCGCCTTGCGCAGGCGCCGTGACACCTGTCCGCCGATCAGCACGCCGAGGGCGCACCCGCCGAAGACGACCGAGATCGAACCGATGATCAGGGCCTGGTCGAGGTCCTTCATGACGGTGGCGCTGCGGTCGGTGAAGCGGGTGTGCACGGACAGCAGGCGCCCGTCGCCGAGCGGGACCGCGGCCCATATGTCGGGTACGCCGCCGGCCTCCTCGGAGACGAAGGTGGCGCGCCGCCCCGCCATCGCCTTCTTGCGCAGGTCGGAGGGTATGCCCGGGTCGTCGACCTTGAAGCCGACGGGGAGGCCGCGCCCGGTGGCCTCGTACTGGCGCGCCACGAACTGGATGCGCTCGTCCTGCACGTCGCGCGCGTTGTCCAGCATCGAGACGCGCGCCGCGTTGTGCACGACCAGGCTCAGGGCGACGGCGACGAGCGCCCCCACCAGGGCGATGGCGACGCTGATCTTCCAGCGCACGCCGGTGTGCAGCACCGGCCGCAGCCGTCTCAGCGGCACCCGCAGCGGCCGCCCGAGCCGGGCGCGCGCGGTCGCGGCGGCCCCCCTCATATCCCGATCCCGTCCCTAGTTCGACAGCGAATGACCCGGCCGGCCCACGGCCCGACCGGGCAAACGGTTCCCCAGACACCTGGCCCAGGCAAGACACCCGGCCCAGGCAAGACACTCAGCCGGGACACGGCACCCCGCCGCGACCCGACACTCGCGTCCGCCCCGGCACCCGCCTCCGACGCAACACCCCGCCCCGGCACGGTCCGTCAGGCCTTGAGCTTGTAGCCGAAGCCGCGGACCGTCTCGATCCGGTCCTGGCCGATCTTCGTGCGCAGCCGCTGCACATGGACGTCGACGACGCGGGTGTCCCCGCCCCAGCCGTAGTCCCACACGCGTTCGAGGAGCTTGTCGCGGGAGAGGACCGTGCCGGGCGCGGACGAGAACTCCAGCAGCAGCCGCATCTCCGTCGGCGTCAGCGCGACCGGGGCGCCGTCCCTACGGACCTCCATGCCCTCGGTGTCGATCTCCAGATCGCCGAAGTGCAGGACACCGCCGGTGGCGCCGGAGTGGTCGGGGGCGGCCGGCGCCACGCCGGACGCCGACCCGTTCGCATGCCCGAAGCGCCGCAGCACGGCCCGGATCCGCGCCACGAGGACGGCCCCGTCGAAGGGCTTGGTCACGTAGTCGTCCGCGCCCGCCTCCAGGCCGAGCACCACGTCGATCGAGTCGGCCCGCGCCGACAGCATGATCACGGGGACGGTGGATTCGTCACGGATGCGGCGGCACAGGCTCACGCCGTCCAGGCCCGGCACCATCACGTCGAGCAGCGCGATGTCGGGCCGGTTCGCGCGGAACGCCTCGAGGCCCGAGAGGCCGTCGGGCATGGCCGTGACCACGAAGCCGTCCCGCTCGAGGGCGAGCTGGGTCGCCTCGCGGATGACGTCGTCGTCCTCGACGAAGAGGACGTGAGTGTGCTCTGCCATCCGAATCCGCTGCTCCTGATACGTCGTCCGAAAGTGGTCTGGTCCGTCATGTGACGTCTTGCGCCGTCATCTGCTCAGCATGGTCGGGGCTGCCCGGCCCGGCCGCTCAGTTGTCGGACGGCTCGGGCGTGTCCCCGTTCACCGCGTTGCTGTAGTCGTTGTGCGTCCTGTCCTGCTCGACGAACCGGCCCGTCGTCCAGCGATACGTCAGGACGTCCTCACCCGAGGGATACGCCACCGAGTCGCCCTTCTCGTACACCTGCTTGGTGACGACGAGGTCGCCCCGGTCTATCTCCGCGTACACCGGAGGCTCCTCGGCCTTGAAGACGTTCTCGTACTTCCCGCCGGTGTCGCGGTACACGTAGCTGCCGATGCTGACGGCGTCGCCGCAGGTCATGACGTTGACCACGACGTCGTTCGACGTGTTCCCCGTCAGGTTTCCGTAGGACACGTCGACCGGGTACTCCTTCCCCACGCACGGCTTGAGGTCGCGCTTGACCTCCGTGCTCACCGCCGGGTCGTCCTTGACGAGCCGGACCGCGTCCACCTGCTTGGGCGCGGGGGACGCCGGAGAGGACGACACCTTCGGGGCGACAGAGGCCCCCGGCTCGGAGCGGGCGGGCCCCTCGTCACGGGCGCCGGTGCCGCCGGCCGAGCAGGCCGTGAGGGCGCCGAGGAAAAGGCCGAGGGCGGCGAGCGCGGCCACCGCCGTACTCCCCGCCTTCAGGACCCGACCGGCACGTATGCCTAGGCCGCGCAACGCTCCGTCTCCTCCCGTTCGAGCGCGCGGTGACCGGACTCGTGGCGGTCCCGGCTCTCCAGCTCCTCGCGGAGCCGGGCCAGCGCCCGGTGCAGCGTGCTCTTCACGGTTCCGGCCGACATGCCGAGGGCGGCGGCCGTCTCCTCTGTGGACATCTGCTCCCAGTGTCGCAGCACCACGACGCTGCGCTGCTTGGGAGCCAGCACCTTCATGATGTCCATGAGGAGTGCGCGGTCGGCGTGCTGCTCGGTCGAGTCGTCGATGCTCGCGTCGGGCAGCTGCTCGGTGGGCACCTCTTCGAGCTTTCGGGCGCGCCACCACTCCGTACGCGTATTGATCATGACGCGGCGCAGATAGGCGTCGGCGAGGCGCTTGTCGGCTATGCCGTCCCAGCGGCCGAATGTCCGCACCAGCGCGGTCTGGAGCAGGTCCTGGGCGTCGACGGGGTCCGGCACGAGGCGCCGGGCGCTGCGCAGCAGGGCGTCCTGCCGAGTGCGGACGTACTCCTCGAACTCGAGCACCTCGCCGTGCGCCATGCCAACCGCCTCCCGTTCGCGAACCGTTCGCGCTTTCCGTGTCCGTCACCTGTAGGTGATCGGTACACGGAGGAAGCTACGGAGGCGTTGTCACGGGGGTGTCCGCTTCAGCCTGCGGCGGGCGCACGGCTGTCCGTCGGTTGTGTAACAGACGTAAGACGTGGGTAAACGTGTACGCCCGTCAGTTCATCGGCAGCCGGTAGAAGCCGTCCGGCAGCGGCTCCACGAGCCCGTCCGCGACCAGCCCGTCGAGGGCGCGCGCCCGCTGCACCGGCTCGTCCCACACGCGGTCCAACACCTCCTGGGGAACGGGCGAGACGGCCTCCCGCAGCACGGCGAGCAGCTTCCCGCGCACCTGCCGGTCCGTGCCCGCGTACGTCTGCCCGCGGCGCGGCGGCCCGACGTGGTCGGGCTTGCCCGCGAGCCGCCACGCGCACTGGGAGGCGATGGGGCAGCGGTGGCAACTCTCGTTCTTCGCCGTGCAGATGAGGGCGCCGAGCTCCATGGAGGCCGCGGCCCAGCGCGAGGCCGTCGACTCCTGCTCGGGCAACAGGGAGCGGGCGAGCTTGCGTTCGGCCGCGGTCGTGGCGTTCGGCGGGTACTGCACACCGCTCACGGCCCGCGCGAACACACGCCGCACGTTCGTGTCGAGGACGGCGTGCCGCTGCCCGTACGCGAAGGAGGCCACGGCAGCGGCCGTGTACTCGCCGATGCCGGGCAGCGCGAGCAGCTGGCCGTGCGCGGTGGGTACGTCGCCGCCGTGCCGCTCCGTTATGGCGACGGCGGCGCCGTGCAGCCGCAGGGCGCGGCGGGGATAGCCGAGCCTGCCCCAGGCGCGCACGGCCTCACCGGGCGCCTCCTTGGCCAGATCGGCGGGGCGCGGCCACCGTGCGAGCCACTGCTCGTACACGGGAAGGACGCGGCTCACCGGCGTCTGCTGGAGCATGAACTCGCTGACCATCACGCCCCAGGGGCCCGCGTCGGGGCGGCGCCACGGCAGGTCGCGGGCATTCTCCGCGAACCAGTCGATGACGGGGGCGTGCAGGGACTCGGTGCTGGTGTTCGTGGGCGCAGTCATGGCAGGACGATCCTGCCATGGGAGGCGGGGACGGCGCGGACACCCTGCGACGCAAACGGGTTGGCTCGGCCTCGCTCGCTTGACGCACACCCCTGACGATCGGCAGGGGCGGCGGCCCCACCACCGCTTGTACCTTCGGAAGACGTGAGACCACCAGCCCGCAGTACGGGCCCCTTGCTCTGGGCGGCCCTGGCCGTCCCCGTAGTCGCCGCGGAGCGCCTCGGCCTGAACGAGCGGACTCCGCTGTGGGCGCAGCTCACCGGCCTCGCGATCCTGGCCGCGGCGACCGCGCTGCACCGCACCTGGCCCGCCACGGCGTTCCTGCTCGCGGCGGCGCCGGGCCTCGCCACGTCCACCTCCCTCTTCACCACGTCGTACGGCTGCGCGCTGGCGGCCTTCGCCTTCCTGCTCGGCCTGCGCGGCACGGCGACGGGCGTCGCGCTGCTCTCGTTCGCGGCGGTGGCGGCGGCCGGCACGGCCAAGATCGCGGTACGCCAGGTCGACCCGGCCGCCGAGTGGCTGGTCCTCATGGGCACGCTGCTGTTCGGCGCCGTCTTCCCCTGGCTGATCGGCCGCTACTGGCGCCAGAGCCGGGAGCTGACGGCGGCGGGCTGGGCGCGGGCGGAACAGCTGGAACGCGAACACAGAATCATCGCCGACCGCGCGAGACTGCGGGAGCGGGCCAGGATCGCCCAGGACATGCACGACTCGCTGGGCCACGAGCTGAGCCTCATCGCACTGCGCGCGGGCGCGCTCCAGGTGGCGCCGGGCATGGGCGAGGCGCACCGCACGGCGGCGGGAGAGCTGCGCGCGGCGGCGTCGGACGCGACGGACCGCCTGCACGGCATCATCGGCCTGCTGCGCGAGGACGACGAGCCGGCGCCCCTGGCCCCACCGGGCGAAAGCATCGCGGAGCTGATCGAAAGAGCGGCGGCCTCGGGCCTCCCCGTAAAACTGCACCGCCCCCAGAACGCCACCACCAGCAGCACCACCACCCGCACCGCCTACCGAGTGGTGCAGGAAGCACTGACGAACGCGGCGAAACACGCCCCGGGCGCGCCCGTCACCGTCGAACACACGCAGAACGAAGCCGGGACGACGGTGGAGATCACGAACGGCCGCCCCCGACACCGCCCGGGCCCGCCGGGCAGCGGTACGGGCCTCATCGGCCTGCGCGCCGGAGTGACGGCGCTGGGCGGCTCGTTCGAGGCGGGCCCGCACGGGCAGGGCTACCGCGTCAGCGCCGGCATCCCCACCAAGAACCCACCGGCCCCCGACACCTCCCCCGGCGCCCTCTTCACCTCGGCGCGACGCCTGGCGCACCGCCGGGTCGGGGTCGCGTTCGGAGCGGCGGCGGCAGTGGGGGCGGTCCTGATCGGCGGGGCGTTCGCCTGGTACGCGTACACGAAGACGCACGCGGTGCTGACGCCGACCGCGTACACGAGCCTGAAGATCGGAACGCCGCTGGGGGAGACGGTCCCGCGCCTGCCGGACCGCACGATCAGCGACCCACCGGTGGACCGTGCCCCGACTCCGCCACCACCGGGAACGGACTGCCGCTACTACAGGGCGAGCGGCGAACTCTTCGTCCCGGTGGACCACTTCAGACTCTGCTTCGACAAAGACAACAACCACGAACTCGTGGAAAAGAGCGTGATCCCCAGACCAGGCACAAATAGACCTGAAGCAACGGATCAGATGTAACGAGCCAGACGTGATGAACAAGACGTGATGAACAAGACGTAATGAAGCAAGACGTAATCAACAAGACGTATCGCACCAGGCGCAACGGTCCAGGTGCAAGAACAGGTGCATGAGCAGGTGCATGAGCAGGTGCAAGAACAGATGGCGGAGTGGGAGGGGGCGAAGTGATCAGGGTGCTGCTGGCGGACGACGAGGCGATGATCCGGGCGGGGGTGAGCGCGATCCTCGCGGCGGGCGGCGACTTCGAGGTGGTGGCGGAGGCGGCGGACGGCCGCGAGGCGGTGAGCCTGACGCAGGCCCACCGCCCCGACGTGGCGATCCTCGACATCCGCATGCCACGCCTGGACGGCCTGGCGGCGGCGGAGGAGATCGTACGAGCCGTGCCGGGTACGGCGGTGGCGATGCTGACGACGTTCTCGGAGGACGCGTACGTGGCTCGTGCCCTGGCCGGCGGGGCCACCGGATTCCTCCTCAAGTCCGGTGACCCGCATGAGCTGATGGCGGGGATCAGGGCGGTGGCGGACGGCGCGGCGTTCCTGTCGCCGAAGGTGGCGCGCCACGTCATCGACGGTTTCGGGGCGCAGCGCCTGGGCCGGGAGGCGGCGGCCAGAGCCAGAGTGGCCACCCTCACCCCGCGCGAACGCGAGGTGCTGGGCCTGGTGGGCGCGGGCCTCTCGAACCCGGAGATCGCACGCCGCCTGCACCTGGTGGAGGGCACGGTGAAGGCGTACGTCAGCGCGGTCCTGGAGAGCCTGGAGGTCAGGAACAGAGTGCAGGCGGCCATCGTGGCGTACGAGGCGGGCCTGGTCTGATCACCGCCGATGACCGGCGACGACCGCGTACTCGACGACCGCCCCCGGCCCGGCGAACCAGCGGACGACCCCACTCCCGGACCCCCGCAGGGCGAGAGCGACGCGAGCCCCGCCCCCCGCGCAAAGACGCACCACGACGAACGAGACAAGGGCCCCCACCACCAGGCCCACAGCAACGTCGTGCGGGTAGTGGACGCCGACGAAGACGCGGGAGAAAGCCATGAGGAGGGCGAGGGGAATCGTGAGCCGGCCTATGGCGGGCCAGGCGAGGGTGAGACCGACGGCGGAGGCGGCGGCGATGGTGGCGTGGTTGCTGGGGAACGACCAGTCGCCATGAGGGGGACACGCGACAAGAGAGTTCAAGGCGCCGGAGACGGCCCGGCAGGGGCGCTCTTCGTCCACACCGGACTTGACCAGCTCGCTGCACACATAGGCGACGCCGGTGGCCGGCGGGGCGAGCACCGCGACGGTCAGGGCCCGTGGATCACCGCGCCGGGCCCGCCACCAGGCCACGACGAAGAGCAGGGCGAAGAGCAACAGCCCCAGCTCGGTGAACACTTCCATGAGGTGCTGGAACCACGACGGGGTGTCGTGGGCGAAGCCGGTGATGTCGAGATAGAGATCGGAGTCGAAGGTTCCCATGGTCAAGGACGGTACGTAAGGCCCGTACGCGGTCACATCCGGCCATGGTCCCGTCCCGTACCTGACGAAAGACAGGGGTTGTCCGCGCGCCGAAACCGACGCCCGGGACTATGATCCGCAAAACTCGCGGGCCGTGGCGGCGGGTGGGGGCGGGAGAACGGACGGATCTCTCGTACAGTTTGCGCCGTGGGATCTCTGCGCAATCCGATCGGGCCGCTTCCCTCCACCATTTACTGGCGACGGAGGGCCGTTCTGCTGTCCATGGTGGCGCTGCTCGCGCTGCTGATCGTATGGGCCGTCAACTCCGGTGGGGGAGGCGGCAGGAACAGCGCCGGTGGTGAGAACGACAAGAACACCGCGCCCTCTTCCATCACGCCCGGCCCCTCCGGGTCCGGACCCGCGATCAGCGAACACCCGGGTGGCCGCGACGAGTCGGGCGGTGGCGGTGACGGCGGTTCCTCCGACGACGACAACGGCGACGCGTCAGGCTCGGGCTCCGGCGGGACCGGCTCGGGGGCGGGAACCGGTGACGGCGCGACTGGCGGCACAGGCGCCGGCGACCGGCTCCCCGCGGGTTCGAGCCTCCCCGACTGCACGACGGGCGGCGTGACCCTGACGCTGCGCAGCGTCCACAACTCGTACGCGCCGGGCGAGAAGCCGAAGTTCGAGCTGACGGCCAAGAACACGACGGCGAAGGACTGCAAGGTCGACCTGGGCCCGAAGAACGCGGTCCTGACGATCACTCAGGCATCCAGCGACAACGAGATCTGGTCCTCCGAAGACTGTCCCAAGGGCTCCGGCAGCCTGCTGCTGCGCGTACCGGCGGGCGCCCACATCACGCACACGATCGAGTGGGACCGCAAGGCAAGCGCCCCCCAGTGCGCCACCCCGACGGCGGGCCCGGCAACGCCAGGCACCTACCTCGTAGAGGCAAAGGCGGCCCAACTCCCCAAGGCCCAGACGTCCTTCGTACTGGCCAAGGACTGACCCCTGCAGTCGGCACCCACAGCCGGCACCCACAGCCGGCACCCGCAGTCACCTGAGGGACCGGGTGGCGAAAGGGCCGAAGGGCAGACCCCGCCGGTCGGCAGCCGCGTACGAGACGCGAGGGGCTGTGGCGGGATGTGCGCGCGGAGCCACCAGCACCACATGCGGGTAACTGGTCCGGCGACGAGGCCCCGTAGAACAGCGAGCACGTACATCCCGGCGCGGCCCCGCACCCGAAGGCGGCGCTGGGAATAACCCACAAGCCGCACCAGCACCGCGACGGGCCGGACTGGACGCACCGCTCCAGGCCCGACGAGACGTACCGCTGGACGTACCGCTCCAGGCCCGACGAGACGTACCGCTGGACGTACCGCTCCAGGCCCGACGCGACGTACTGCTAGACGTACCGCTCCAGAATCGAAGACTCGGCCAACCGCGAGAGCCCTTCCCGCACGCTCCGGGCGCGGGCCTCACCGACGCCGTCCACCGTCTGCAGGTCATCGACACTGGCGGCGAGCAGCTTCTGCAGACCGCCGAAGTGCTCGACAAGCCGGTCGATGATGGCCCCAGGCAGCCGGGGCACCTTCGCCAGCAGCCGGAACCCGCGCGGCGAAACGGCCGAGTCGAGGGTCTCCGGAGACCCGGTGTACCCCAACGCGCGTGCCACGGTGGACAGTTCGAGAAGCTCAGCATGCGTCAGCGCGTCGAGTTCGAAGAGGGCCTCATCAACGGTCCTGGACCGCTTCGCCGTCGGCTCCGGCACGTAGTCCCGGACGACGAGCTCCCGCTCGGGCTCGACCCCGGCGATCAACTCGTCGAGCTGAAGGGCGAGCAGCCGCCCGTCCGTGCCGAGCTCCACCACGTACTCGGCGATCTCGGTGGCGATCCGCCGCACCATCTCCAGCCGCTGCGCGACCGCGGTCACATCGCGCACGGTAACGAGATCCTCGATCTCGAGGGCGGAGAGCGTCCCGGCCACCTCGTCCAAGCGGAGCTTGTACCGCTCAAGAGTCGCGAGCGCCTGATTCGCACGGGAGAGAATCGCGGCCGAGTCCTCGAGGACGCGCCGCTGCCCGTCCACGTAAAGGGCGATGAGCCGCATGGACTGCGACACCGAGACCACGGGGAAGCTGACCTGCTTGCTCACGCGGTCCGCGGTGCGGTGGCGCGTGCCCGTCTCCTCCGTGGGGATCGTGGGGTCGGGCACCAACTGGACGCCCGCCCGCAGGATCTTGGTGATGTCCTTGTCGATGACGATGCCGCCGTCGAGCTTGCACAGCTCGCGCAGGCGCGTCGCGGTGAACTCGACGTCCAGGATGAAACCGCCGGTGCACATCGACTCGACGGTCTTGTCCCAGCCGAGAACGATGAGTCCGCCGGTGTTGCCGCGGAGGATGCGCTCGAGGCCGTCACGCAGCGCCGTACCGGGCGCGACGGCGCTCAGTGAGGCGCGCATCAGCCCATCGGCACCGGAGCTCCCGCCGGACTTGCCGGGAGCTGCTGCCCGGTCGTTGGCTGCCACTGCACTCCTCCGGTCGCAGATGTCGCAGATGTCGCAAATGCCATAGATGTCGCGGATCCTGCGGAACTTGCAGATCTTGAATGCCCAGGGTTCGTACGCACGGGCGAGACCAGGGCAAAGTCTACCGGCGCTCCTCCGTCTCCCGTGGGGCCTCTCGGCGACGGCTCCTGGGCAGCACGCGCAGAGCGTCCCCCATGTCGGCGACTTCGGTGACCTTCATACCGGCGGGCACCTTGCCGGGGTCGCTCGGAACGAGGGCGTGGGTGAAGCCGAGCCGGTGCGCCTCGGCGAGCCGGCGCTGCACGCCGGTCACCCGTCTGACCTCGCCCGCGAGGCCCACTTCACCGATCGCGACGAGGTTCTTGGGGAGCGGGGTGTCGCTGGCGGCGCTGGCGAGGGCGAGCGCGATGGCGAGGTCCGCGGCGGGCTCGGAGAGCTTCACGCCGCCGACGGTCGCGGAGTAGATGTCCCGCTTTCCCAGCGCGCTGATCCGCCCGCGCTGCTCGAGCACGGCGAGCATCATCGAGACGCGAGACGTCTCCAGACCGGAGGTCGTACGCCGAGGGGACGGGATCTGGGAGTCGACGGTGAGGGCCTGGACCTCGGCGACGAGAGGCCGCCGCCCCTCCAGGGTGACGGTGAGACACGTCCCGGGCACGGGCTCGTCGCGGCGGGTGAGGAACAGCCCGCTGGGGTCGGCGAGTCCGGTGATGCCTTCGTCGTGGAGCTCGAAGCAGCCGACCTCGTCGGTCGTCCCGTACCGGTTCTTCACCCCGCGTACGAGGCGCAGGCGCGCGTGCCGGTCGCCTTCGAAGGAGAGGACGACGTCCACGAGGTGCTCGAGGAGACGGGGTCCGGCGATCGCGCCGTCCTTGGTGACGTGACCCACGAGGAGGGTGGCCATGCCGCGCTCCTTGGAGGCGCGGATCAGGGCGCCGGCGACCTCGCGGACCTGGGCCATGCCGCCGGGGGCACCGTCGATCTCGGGGGAGGCGACGGTCTGTACGGAGTCCATGATCAGCAGTGAGGGCTTCACGGCGTCCAGGTGGCCGAGGACCGCGGACAGGTCGGTCTCGGCGGCGAGGTACAGATGGTCGTCGATCGCCTTGATGCGGTCGGCGCGCATCCGGACCTGGCTGGCCGACTCCTCGCCCGTGACATACAGGGTGCGGTGCTCGTCGCTGGCGGCCTTGGCCGCGACGTCGAGCAGGAGGGTGGACTTGCCGACGCCGGGCTCGCCCGCGACCAGGACGACGGCGCCGGGGACGAGGCCCCCGCCGAGGACCCGGTCGAGCTCGGGCACGCCGGTGGAGCGGGCGGTGGCCTGCCGGGCGTCGACCTGGCCGATCGGGACGGCGGATGTCGTGACCCGGCCGGGCACGGTCGTCCGCACGGCGGGCGCGCCGTATTCCTCGACCGTCCCCCACGCCTGGCACTCGCCGCAGCGACCCAGCCATTTCGCCGTCTGCCAGCCGCACTCGGTGCAGCGGTAGGACGGCCGGTCCTTGCCGGATTTCGTACGGGCAGCCATGCACCGAACCGTAACCGAGACCACTGACAACCCGACGCCGACCACCGACAATGCCTGCTCCGGACCATCGACGGCACCCCCCGCGCCGGGTGTGCGCCCATGCGCCCCGGCGCACACAAATGCGCCGAGCACATGTTCCCGCGTACGGAATTTGCTGTTCCCGTCCCCTTTTGAGGGATCGTTTCACCCGTACGGATTAAATGTCCCCAAGGGGGAGGAAGGGTGCGGCACCATCCGCCTACGGTCGCACGGGTGATGACCAGCAGGCCGGAAACCCCCACGCAGCCCACCGGCGCACACCGGGCGCACCGCGACGGTCGCGGTCGACCTGCGCCGCGGACCGTACCCCAGCGCCCGACATCGCGCTACGAGCCTTATCTGGACGGCCTGTTCACGTACTGCCTGTCCGTCCTGTGCGATCACGACGACGCCATCGCGGCGCTGGGCGACGCCCTCGCGCTCGCCGAACGCCGAGGCTCCCGCGGCCCCGAAACCGAGAGCGACCGGAAGGCGTGGCTGTACGCGCTCGCGCGCTGGTCGTGCCTGCGGGCCCTGACGGAGGCGAGGCGCCGCAGACAGGGGGCGCACGCCTCGGGCAGGCCCCGCCCCGAAACCAGGCCCGCAGAAAAGGCCCCATCCCCTAAGACCCCATCCCAAAAGAACTCATCCCCCAAGCCCTCTTCCGAGAAGCCCCTTTCCGAAGAGGCCCCCTCCGAGGAGATCCAGGCACAGCGCCGCCGCGAGCTGGCGCTCCTGGCCTGGCCGGAGGCCGCCGGTACGACGCCCGAGCAGCGCGAGGCGCTGGAACTCGCCGTACGGCACCAGCTGTCGCCCCGAGAGGTCGCCGCCGCACTCGGTACGGACCCGGGGCTCACCCGAGAGCTGCTGGCCTCCGCCGCCTGCGAGGTGGAACGCACCCGCGCCGCGCTGGCCGTCGTGGAGACCGGCAACTGCCCGAGCGTCGCCCGCCTCACCGGAGACAACCAGCTGCTGCTGAGCTCCGCCCTGCGCCGCGAACTGGTCCGGCACGTCGACGACTGCCCCCGCTGCCGCCGCACCGCCGAGCGCGCCGCCCCCGGCGCCTGGCCCGGCACCACGGTCACCCCGGCCGCCCTGCCCCTCGCGACGGCCCCGCGCGCGGCACTGCACCGGGCGATGGCCCACGGCAACGGCTCCCAGCGCGGCGCGGCACCCCGCTTCGACCGGCGCGGCTTCCCGATGGACCCCAAGGACCGCGCCGCCCGCCGCGACCGGCTACGCGCGCGTGCCGTCACGACGACGGTCGTCGCCACGGTCGTGGCTGCCCCGGTGCTGGCGCTGTGGGCGGCGTACCGGGGGGCGCCGCTGACGGGCGAGGGCCAGGACGGGCGCTCGATCAGCGCGAGCGAGGCCGGCGACCCGGGCGGGCTCGACGGCAACCGCGCGGACGGCGCCTACGAGAACGCGGGCAACGCGCGCACGACCCCCGACCCCCGCTTCACCGCTGGCAGCCGCTCACCGGACGTCTCCGTGGAGGTCATCAGCCCCGGCGGACCCTCGCACTCCGGTCCGGGACGGCTCACCGTGGAGGCGCAGCCCAGCGGCTCCGCGACCCTCATCACGCTGACGGCGTCCGGGAGTTCACCGGTCCACTGGTCCGCGCACACCGGAGCCGGCTGGCTCTACCTGACGAGCAGGTCGGGAACCCTGCGGCCAGGCGAGTCGTTCACGATCCGGGTGTACGTCGATCACGACCGGGAGCCCGCCGGTCACTGGTCGGCCCGCATCGGCATCGACCCCTCCGGGGCAGTCATCTCAATAGAGGGATACGGGAGTTCGGGCCCCTCGCAGCCCGGCACCTCGGATCCGGGCCCCGGCCCGTCGAACACGGGAAACCCGGGCCCCGGCCCGTCGGACCCCGGCCCCACGCCGTCGGACCCGGGCCCGTCGGACCCGGACCCCACCCCGTCCGACCAGAGCCCCACGCCGTCCGAGCCGTCACCGAGCCCGTCGGGCCCTGCGGACTCGTCACCGCCGGCGAGCGGCGGCGGGAGCCCCAGCGGCGGATAGCCCAGCGAGCCCAGCGGACCTTCCTCGACTGCCAGGCGCATAGCCGACGGATGGTCGGCGGAGATCCGCCGGACAGTCGAGGACGGTCTCAGGAAGCCGTGGCGGGATCCGCCGGATGCGGCGCGAGCAGCGGCAGCTGGGAGGCCAGGCGCTCCTCGCACAGCTCGGCGAGGCGGTCGTAGCCCTCCTTGCCCATGAGCTCGGTCAGCTCCGGCCGGTAGGAGACGTACACCGGGTCGCCCGCGCCGTGGGCCGACGTCGCCGAGGTGCACCACCAGTGCAGATCGTGGCCGCCCGCGCCCCAGCCGCGGCGGTCGTACTCGCCGATGGACACCTGGAGCACCCGGGTGTCGTCGGGCCGGTCGATCCACTCGTACGTCCGCCGGACCGGCAGCTGCCAGCACACGTCCGGCTTGGTCTCCAGGGGCTCGCGGCCTTCCTTGATCGCCAGGATGTGCAGCGAGCAGCCCGCGCCGCCCTTGAAGCCGGGACGGTTCTGGAAGATGCACGAGCCGTTGTACGGGCGGGTCTGCCGCTCGCCGTCGTCGTCCGTGGAGACCCAGCCCGTCTGCGTACCGACCTCGTGGTGCTGCCAGATGTCGGGGGTGAGCCGCGCCACGAAGCCGGCGACGCGCTTCTCGTCGTCCTCGTCGGAGAAGTGGGCGCCGAGCGTGCAGCAGCCGTCGTCCGCGCGGCCCGCCTGGATGCCCTGGCAGCCGCTCCCGAAGATGCAGCTCCAGCGCGAGGTCAGCCACGTCAGATCACAGCGGAAGACCTGCTCGTCGTCCGCGGGGTCGGGGAACTCGACCCAGGCACGCGCGAAGTCCAGCCCCTTCTCGTCGGGGACGGAACCTTTCGCCGACCCCTTCGAGGGCGAACCCTTAGTGGACGCCCCCTTCGCCGATGACCCCTTACCTACTGATTCCTTAATGCCTGATGCCTTGCTCCCTGATTCCTTCGACTTCGGCGCCTTCGACGGCTTCGTGGCCGACTTGGCTTCCTTGTCGCTCTTACCGCGCTTGTCGCTCTTGTCGGCGTTGACCTTTTTCGTCTTTGGCACGGTTCCAGGGTAAGCGCGCTGCAGTGCCCTCGGGGACTGACGTCCGCGCCACGCGCAGTAGCGTTCCGTATATGAGACTCGGTGTCCTCGACGTGGGTTCGAACACGGTGCACTTGCTTGTGGTGGACGCCCACCCCGGTGCGCGACCGCTGCCCGCGCACTCGCACAAGGCGGAGCTGCGGCTCGCGCAACTGCTCGACGACCGCGGCGCCATCAGCGCCGACGGCGTGGCCCGGCTGACCGCCACAGTGCGGGACGCCCTGGAGGCGGCCGAGGACAAGGGTGTCGAGGACCTCGTGCCCTTCGCCACCTCCGCCGTGCGCGAGGCCAGCAACGCCGACGAGGTCCTCGCCCGGGTCAAGGAGGACACCGGCGTCGAGCTGCGCGTCCTCACCGGCGAGGAGGAGGCCCGGCTCACGTTCCTCGCGGCCCGCCGCTGGTTCGGCTGGTCGGCCGGGAAGCTGCTCGTCCTGGACATCGGCGGCGGCTCACTCGAGATCGCGTTCGGCATCGACGAGGAGCCCGACGCCTCGGTGTCGCTGCCCCTCGGGGCGGGGCGCCTGACGGCGGGCTGGCTGCCGGGCGACCCGCCGGAAGCCGCGGACATCAAGGCGCTGCGGCGGCACGTGCGGGCGCAGATCGCGCGCTCCGTCGGAGAGTTCGCGCGCTTCGGCAAACCCGATCACGTCGTAGCCACGTCCAAGACGTTCAAGCAGCTCGCGCGCCTCGCCGGAGCGGCTCGCTCCACCGACGGGCTGTACGTCCAGCGGGAGCTGAAGCGCAAGTCCCTGGAGGACTGGGTGCCGCGCCTCGCGTCGATGACGGAGGCGGAGCGCGCCGAGCTCCCAGGGGTCTCGGAGGGCCGCGCGGGCCAGCTGGTCGCGGGCGCGCTGGTGGCCGAGGGAGCCATGGATCTGTTCGGGGTCGAGACCCTGGAGGTCTGCCCCTGGGCGCTCCGGGAAGGCGTGATCCTCCGACGGCTCGACCACATGCCGGGGGTGTGACGGACGTACGGGCAGCGCGGCTCGACCGTATGCCGGGGGTGTGACGGACGTACGGGCAGCGGCGGCTCGACCGTATGCCGGGGGTGTGGCGCACGTACGGGCAGCGGCGGCTCCGCGCTTTCCGGGTGCAGCCGCATTGAGGAGCCGCATTGAGGCGCACCCCACAGCACCCGCCCGCCGGCCAACTCCCCGGGGCTCAGCCGGGGCCCGTACTCTGTCTGCGTGGCAGAACCAGTGGTGCGCATCCCGGATGCGAAGGTCGCCCTGTCGACGGCCTCGGTCTATCCGGAGTCGACGGCGACGGCCTTCGAGATCGCGGCACGCCTGGGCTACGACGGCGTCGAGGTCATGGTGTGGACCGACCCCGTCAGCCAGGACATCGAGGCCCTGCGCAGGCTCTCCGACTACCACCAGGTCCCCGTCCTCGCCGTGCACGCGCCCTGTCTGCTGATCACGCAGCGCGTCTGGTCCACCGACCCGTGGACCAAGCTCCAGCGCGCGAAGTCGGCGGCCGAGAAGCTGGGCGCGTCCACGGTCGTCGTCCACCCGCCCTTCCGCTGGCAGCGCCAGTACGCGCGTGACTTCGTCGACGGCATCTGGCGCATGGCCGACGAGACGGACGTCCGCTTCGCCGTCGAGAACATGTACCCCTGGCGCTACCGCGACCGCGAGATGCTCGCGTACGCCCCCGAGTGGGACGTCTCCAAGGACGACTACCGGCACTTCACGATCGACCTCAGCCACACGGCGACGGCCCGCACCGACGCGCTGTCGATGATCGACCGCATGGGCGACCGCCTCGGCCACGTCCACCTCGCGGACGGCAGGGGATCGGCGAAGGACGAGCACCTGGTCCCCGGCCGCGGCACGCAGCCCTGCGCCGAGCTCCTGGAGCGCCTCGCGCTGACCGGCTTCGACGGGCACGTCGTGATCGAGGTCAACACCCGCCGCGCCATGTCCAGCGCCGAACGCGAGGCCGACCTCGCCGAGGCGCTCGCCTTCACCCGCCTCCACCTCGCGTCGGCGGTCCGGGTCCCCCGCTCATGACCGGCCCGGACGACGCCCCTCCCGTACGCCGCAGGGGCCGGCCCTCCCGTACGCAGACGGAGGCGGCGGGCCCCGCGACCCGCGACCGCATCCTGGAGGCGGCCCGCGCGGAGTTCTCCGAGCGCGGCTACGAGAAGACGTCGGTACGCGGTATCGCCAAGGCTGCGGGCGTGGACGCGGCGCTGGTGCACCACTACTTCGGTACGAAGGAGCAGGTCTTCGAGGCGTCCATCGAGGGCGCCTTCGCCCCCGCCCTGAACGCGCCGGCCGCGATCGAGGACGGCCCGGTCGACGGCGTCGGCGAGCGCCTCACCCGCTTCATCTTCTCCGTGTGGGAGAACCCGGCGACCCGCGCCCCGCTCCTCGCGATCGTCCGCTCCGCCGTCAACAACGAGACCGCGGCGGCCGTCTTCCGGCGCCTGGTCGCCGTACAGCTGCTGCGGAAGATCGCCCGGCAGCTGGACCTGCCGCCCGAGGAGGCCGAGCTGCGGGCGGAGCTGGCGGCGGCGCAGCTCGTGGGGATCGCGATGCTGCGTTACGTGATCAAGGTGGAACCGCTGGCGTCCGCGGACGTGGAGCGGATCGTCGAGCGGGTGGCACCTGTGGTGCAGGGGCATCTGACGGGGGAGTGACGAGCCGGCCTTCGCGCTCCGGCCGGCATCCGGGGGCGGCACGCGGACGGCACCCTGCCGGAGCCCGGACGGACACGCCGACCGGGGGCACGTACAACGAGACGCCCGTCCCGCATTTCGGACACCCTGTCCGGATCTTGGATCGGCGGCGTACGCTCGATAGCAGCCCTATCTGCCGCACGGGCCCCGGAACGGGCCCTTGAAGGAGCGAGCGACGATGCCCGAGCTGAGGTCCCGCACAGTCACCCACGGACGCAACATGGCGGGCGCACGTGCCCTTATGCGCGCCTCCGGGGTACCCGGTGCGGACATCGGCCGGAAGCCGATCATCGCCGTGGCCAACTCGTTCACCGAGTTCGTGCCCGGCCACACGCACCTCCAGCCGGTCGGCCGCATCGTCTCCGACGCGATCACGGCGGCGGGCGGCATCGCGCGCGAGTTCAACACGATCGCCGTCGACGACGGCATCGCGATGGGCCACGGCGGCATGCTGTACTCGCTCCCCTCCCGCGACCTGATCGCGGACTCGGTCGAGTACATGGTCGAGGCGCACTGCGCCGACGCCCTGATCTGCATCTCGAACTGCGACAAGATCACGCCGGGCATGCTGATGGCGGCCCTGCGCCTGAACATCCCGACGGTCTTCGTCTCCGGCGGCCCGATGGAGTCCGGCCGCGCCACCCTGGTCGACGGCACCGTGCGCACGCTCGACCTGGTCGACGCGATCTCCGACGCCGTGAACGACAACATCTCGGACGAGGACATCCTCCGTATCGAGGAGAACGCCTGTCCGACCTGCGGCTCCTGTTCCGGCATGTTCACGGCCAACTCCATGAACTGCCTGACCGAGGCCATCGGCCTCTCCCTCCCCGGCAACGGCACGGTCCTCGCCACGCACACGGCCCGCAAGGCGCTGTACGAGAACGCGGGCCGCACGATCGTGGACATCACGCGCCGCTACTACGACGAGGACGACGCGTCGGTCCTGCCGCGTAACGTCGCCACCTTCGCGGCCTTCCAGAACGCGATGGCGCTCGACATCGCCATGGGCGGCTCCACCAACACGATCCTGCACCTGCTGGCCGCCGCCCAGGAGGCGGGCGTCCCCTTCGGCCTCGAGGAGATCAACGAGGTCTCGCGCCGGGTGCCGTGCCTCTCCAAGGTCGCCCCGAACGTGGCGAAGGACCGCACGTACTACATGGAGGACGTGCACCGCGCCGGCGGCATCCCCGCCCTGCTGGGCGAGCTGTACCGCGCCGGCCTCCTCAACGAGGACGTTCACGCCGTCCACAGCCCGTCGCTCTCCGACTGGATGAAGACGTGGGACGTGCGCGCGGGCTCCCCGTCCGCCGAGGCCGTCGAGATGTGGCACGCGGCCCCCGGCTGCGTCCGCTCGGCGGAGGCGTTCTCCCAGTCGGAGCGCTGGGAGGCCCTAGACGAGGACGCGGAGAACGGCTGCATCCGGTCCGCCGACCACGCGTACTCGAAGGACGGCGGCCTGGCGGTCCTCAGGGGCAACCTCGCGGTCGACGGCTGCGTCGTGAAGACGGCGGGCGTCGACGAGTCGATCTGGACCTTCGAGGGCCCGGCGGTCGTCTGCGAGTCGCAGGAAGAAGCCGTCGACAAGATCCTCAAGAAGCAGGTCACGCACGGCGACGTCGTCGTCATCCGCTACGAGGGCCCCAAGGGCGGCCCCGGCATGCAGGAGATGCTCTACCCGACCTCCTTCCTGAAGGGCCGCGGCCTCGGCAAGACCTGCGCCCTGGTCACGGACGGCCGCTTCTCCGGCGGCACGTCGGGCCTGTCCATCGGCCACGCCTCGCCCGAGGCGGCGTCCGGCGGCACGATCGCCCTCGTCCAGGACGGCGACCGCATCCGCATCGACATCCCGAACCGCTCGATCGAACTCCTCGTCTCCGACGACGAGTTGGCCACCCGCCGGGACGCCCTGAACGGCGTCTACGCCCCGCTCGCCCGGGACCGCAAGGTCTCGGCCGCGCTCCGCGCCTACGCGGCGATGGCCACGAGCGCGGACAAGGGCGCGGTGCGGGACGTTTCGAAGCTGGGCTGAGCACCGGGACCGGGACCAGGCGGCTCCGACTCCGGTTGAGGCCGCCTGGACCTGCACGCCGATGGCTGAGTTCTTCTGGACCTGTGCTGGTCGCTGAGTCCTTCTGGACCCGTGCCGATGGCTGTGTCCTTCCGGACCTACGCCGATATGAGCCCGCCCGGTGGCGATTTCGCTGCCGGGCGGGCTCACATCTGTACGAGGACCGGGGCTTTCTGTACGGGGACCGGGGCTTTCTGTACGAGGACCGGGTCTCGGGGTGTGATGTCCCGGCCCGAGTGACCGGCGCCCCCGCCCGAGTCACCAGCGTTCCGGCTCCCGCCCGTCCACCGCGAACACACTTCCGTCCGGCGCACTCCCGTAGACGCGCCCTCCCTCACCCGCGACGGGCGCGGGCAGCTCTCCGACCACCCGCCCGGGTTCATTCCCGAGCCGTGGGCGCGTCTGCCCGAGGGGCTTGCCGGTCCGGACGTCGGTGGCGAGGAGTCGGCCGTCAGGGGCGGTGAGGTAGACGTGGCGGTCGTCGGCCGCGGGTGCCGAGCCCCTGCTGATGGAGGTTTCCAGCCGCCACCGTTGAGTGCCGGTCGCCGTGTCCACGGCCACGAGCGCCCCGCCCACGGCGAGGAGATACACGGAGTCGCCGTGCAGAGTGGCCGTTGCCTGGGGAAGGGCGGTCGGCAGCGCCGACCGGCGCACGCTGCCGCTCGTCGGGACGTAGCGGACGAGGGCGACGGTCTCGCTGGCAGTGTCGCGCTCGGTGAAGCAGACGGCGCCCTTCGAGGTGCCGACCGGGGCCAGGTTCCCGCTGAGCCGCCGTTTCCACCGAACGGCGCCGGACTCCGGGTCCACGGCGCTGACCTGCGTACTCGAACCGTCCGGGGAGACGGTCGTCGCATACGCGAGGCCCTTGCCGAAGTACGCGAACGTGGGCTGCGTCTGACCCGGCAGACGGTGGCTCCAGACCTTGTCGCCCGTGGCGCCGTCGACCCCGGTGACCGTCCCGTCGGCCGCGGTGAGCAGCACCGTCCCGCCCGCGTGCAGCACACGGCCGTCGTACGCGGCGATGTCCATGTCCCATCGGGGCTTGCCCGTACGGGGATCGAGCGCGCGCAGACGCAGGCCGTCGTCACTGATCGTGTGGACGAGGCCGCCGGAGAACACGGGGGCCGTCGCCGTCGGCGAAGCGTCCGGATCACCGCTGGTGCCGGTGGATCTGCGACTCCACAGCACGTCTCCGTCGCGTGGATCGACGGACGCGGCGAGCACGCCGGGCAGCGCACATCGCAGCGCTCCGCCGCCGTACGAGCAGGTCGGCATCCCGGCGGCCGAGGCACCCGGTCCGCTGCCCAGCCCGCGGACCCAGGGCCTGAAACCGTGCGCGGCGTGACCGGCCGTGGAGTTCGAGCGCGCGCTGGAGGGCCCGTCGTCGCTCAGTGACGTGAGAGCGACGGACGCCGCGGCGACCGCGAGGACGACGGTCAGGGCACCGCCGACGACCAGAGAGCGCCGCCGACGGGGGACGCCGGCTGCCCGGCTGTCGCCGGCCTCCGTGGAGTGGGAGGGGGGACGGCCGGGGGCATTGAGGCCTGGACGGCCGGGGGAGCGGCCCGAGTCCGACGGGCTGTCAGCCGACGGGCTGTCGGCCGACCGGCTCTCGGCAGGACCTTCGGCGGGTGCGCGGGACGAACGGATATGCGTCTCCGCGGCTGCGCGGGACGAGTGGCTGTGCGGCGCCGCGGGTGCGCCGTGGGACGGCCATCGGTCCCCGGCTGCGGCCCCGGATCCTGCCCTGACTCCCGCTCCCGCTCCCGCTCCGGCTGCGGCTCCCGCTCCAGGTCCCACTCCGGCGGCCCCGCGCTGTGAGGGTATGAACGCCTGGGTGTCGTACAGCGCGGAGACCCGGCGCAGCTCCTTCATCAGCTCGTCGGGGGTCGGACGGTCCTCGGGTTCCTTGGCGAGACAGCGCATGATCAGCGGGCCCAGGTCGTCCGGGACGTCCGTCAGATCGGGCTCGTCATGAACCACTTGGTAGGCGACCAGGTAGGGGCTGTCGGAGTCGAAGGGGCCACGTCCGGTCGCCGCGTGCACCAGGACCGAACCGAGTGCGAAGACATCGGCAGCCGGTCCCACCTCGCGCGGCCGGCGGAACTGCTCCGGTGCCATGAAGGGCGGCGTACCGATCAATTTGCCTGTCTCGGTGCGCAGTTCGCTGTCCTTCGGCCGCGAGATCCCGAAATCGATCACCTTCGGGCTGTCCTCGGCCAGCAGCACGTTGCTCGGCTTCAGGTCGCGGTGCACGACCCCGGCACGGTGGATGTCCCGCAGCGCCTCGGCGAGTCCGGCCATGACCTGACGCAACTGGGCGGGCCGCAGCGGGCCGTTCCGCTTCACATGCTCGGCGAGGGTGAGGCCGGGAATGAACAGCGTGGCCATCCACGGGCGTTCGGCATCGGGGTCGGCGTCGACGACCGGCGCGGTGAAAGCGCCACTCACTCGTCGTGCGGCCGCGATCTCCTGCCGGAAGCGTCCCCTGAACTCGGGGTCCCTGGCGAACTCGGCATGCACGACCTTCACCGCGAGCTGCATTCCCGAGGCGGACCGCGCCAGATGTACGACGCCCATGCCGCCGGAACCCAGGTGTCCTTCAAGGCGGTAGTGGCCCGCGTACTCGGGAAGTTCCGCTTCCGCGCCGGGTCCGGCGCTGCGGCCTGGCGGCATGGTCCACCCCCGTGGCTGTCATCCGTGAGCGCCCCGCGTGCAGCCGTTCGCACGAGCGACGCACGGAGCCTAGTCGATGATTCGTACGAGACGGACGAGGCTTGCTAGCCTCCGCGTGCATCAGCTGAACACACTGGTTTCAACGGGGGCTCAACGATCTCTGAACGAGCTCTAACGGAGCTCCAGCGGGTTCGGCTCAAGGAAGGCTCAGGAGTTCAACGGGGGAGGCCCACATGGCAGTTGAGGAAAAAGAGGATTCAGGAGAGGCACTGGAGGCAGGCGTAGAGGCCGCGGCGCAGCGCTACTACGCGGTCGCGCCCGGCACGACGCTGAACGTCCGCAGTGGTCCTGGTACGCACTACCGGCTGATCCGCATGCTGCCGCAGGGCGCCACCGTGCCGATCTTCTGTCAGCGCCCGGGGGAGACCGTCAGCGGCCCCTATGGCACGACCAAGCTGTGGGACAACATCGGTGTCGGCGAGTACGTCTCCGATGCGTACGTGAAGACCGGCAGCGACGGCTACGTGGCGCCGCGCTGCGCGTAGCGGATTGCGGGGCCGGTCGCACACTCCGACGTGCGCGACCGGCCCCGCGTCATTTCACCGTCGCCCCGCGTCATTTCATCGTCGGGCCCGTCATGTCACCGCCGGCCTTCGGCACCGGCCTTCGGCACCGGCCTTCGGCACCGGCCTTCGGCACCGGCCTTCGGCACCGGCCTTCGGCACCGGCCTTCGGCACCGGCCTTCGGCACCGG
>NZ_JBIVFF010000020.1:117098-126192 GCF_044748025.1 Streptomyces sp. NPDC090032
GCCTTCGGCACAGGCTCCCCCTCGGCACCGGCCCTCGTCGTCACCGTCCCCCCGGCGGGACTTCTGGCGGCGGCCTCCGGCTACCGTCCCTCAGCTCCTCAGCTCCTCAGCTCCTCAGCTCCTCAGCTCCCTCCGCCTCCGGCTACCGTCCCAGCCCCCGCCTCCTCAAGAAGAATCCGCGCCAGCTCCTTCGGCCGGGAGAACATCGGCCAGTGCCCCGTGTCCATCTCCCGTAGCCGCCAGCTCTCGCTGCGCAGCAGCTCGACCACGTCATCGCTCGGCTCGGGACCGTCGAGCAGGCACTTGATGTACGTCGCCGGAAGCCCGCCCAGCGGGTGGGACATCATGGCCGGCTCCGACAGCGACGCCCCCGGGTGCGGCGTGGCCCCGCCCACGAACCGTGCGATCTGCGCGTCGTCGAGCCCCTGGCCCTCGCAGTCGGGCGCGGTCAGCGGGGGCCAGTACCCGTCGTTGGCGGCGAGTACGGCCTCCAGCGCCGCCGGCCCCTGCCACCACGCGGACACGAACGACTCTCCGTCCGCCGGAACATTCGAATCGACGAACACCACGCGCGTCAGCCGGTCGCCGATCCGCTCGGCGGCCTGACCGACCGGGATGCCCGAGTAGCTGTGCCCGACCAGGACGACATCGCGCAGCCCGAGGCGCTCCACCTCGTCGACGATGTCCTGGACATGGGTCCTCTGCCCGGCCGGAACGCCCTGCTTGTCGGCGACCCCGGTGAGCGTCACGGCGTGCGCGCCATGCCCGGCCGCACGCAGCTCCGGCACCACGTCGTCCCACGCCCATGCGCCGAGCCACGCGCCTGCGACTAGTACGTATTCCGTCATACGGCCAAGGTAGGAGACGGGTACGACAATCCCGCGGGCATCGCGGGCATCGCGGGCATCGCGGGCATCGCGGGCATCGCGGGTATCTGCGGATGCCTGCGCGTACCCGCGAGCACCGTCCGATGCTGGCGGATACCGGCGTATACCCGCGCGTGCCTGCCCCACGCCGTCGCCCCACCCCCGGGCGCCGCCATAATCGACCCGTGAGCGACGAATCCGGCACCCCCCGCCCCACCCCCGAGACCCCGGAAGCCGCCGGCGGCATCCCCGTCGGCGCGCAGCCCGAGGAGATCCGTTTCTTCGGCAGGTCCTGGGTCGAGCACGACGGCGGCTACACCTGGCGCCGCGTCGCGGTGGCCGCGGGATCGCTCGCCGGCGCGGCGGCAGGCTGTTTCGTGCTCCGCTTCGCGTACGAGGGCCTGGCCATCGCCGATGTCGGCTCCTTCGTGAACGTACTCGTCGTCCTGATGTTCGCGATCTGCAGCGCTCTCGCCTTCCGCCGCACGTGGGACGGCTTCTCGAAGCGCCCGGACCCCGAGGCGCAGGCGTCACTGCGCGGCTTCATGTCGATCGGCTTCGTCGGTGTCCTGCTCGCCTACTTCCTGCGCTGCTTCTCGGAGGCCCCGGGCGAGAAACTCCGCAGGCAGGAGTACGCGACCGCCCGCGAACAGTACGAACGCCGCAGCACGCGCCGCACCGGCAACCCGTCGAAGAAGAAGCGCAGGGGCTGACGCACATATAGGGACACGCGTCGCCGGGGACGTGGTGCCGACCGAGCAGGCACCACGTACTGCCGAGCAGGCACCACGTACTGCCGAGCAGGCACCACGTACTGCCGAGCCAGGCACCACGTACTGACGAGAGTCCCCCGCGCAGGACAGGATGGCGGCATGACCACCGTCTCGCGAGCCCACTCCTTCAATGCCGCGGCAGCCCAGTACGCCGCGAACCGGCCGTCCTACCCGCCCGCCCTCCTCGATGCCGTCGAAGAAGTCGCGGGACGGCCACTCGCGGGCGCCCGAGTGGCTGACGTAGGCGCGGGAACCGGCATCTCGACCGCCCTCCTGCACGCGCGCGGCGCACACGTGGTCGCCATCGAACCGGGCGAGGGCATGGCGGTCGAGTTCCGCCGGGCGCTGCCCGGCGTACCGATCGTCCGGGGCGACGGCAACGCCCTCCCGCTCGCCGACGCCTCCCTCGACCTCCTCACCTACGCCCAGTCCTGGCACTGGACCGAGCCGGCCCGCTCGGCCCCCGAAGCGATGCGGGTCCTGCGCCCGGGGGGCGCGCTCGCCCTGTGGTGGAACACCGTCGCCCTCGACGTCCCGTGGATCGCCGCGCAGCACGATCGCATCGCGCGCCACGTAGGAGCCGAGACGGGCGCCAGGCAGCGCCCCGACGAGGCCCGCGCCACCGAACTGTCGGGCCTCACGGACCTGCCGGGACGGGGCGAGGTCACGCTGCGCCACGTGCGGTGGAGCCGTCATGTCCCGCTGGACACGCACCTCGCCAACATCGGCAGCCACTCGGCGTTCCTGGTCCTCGAAGAGGGCGCGGCGCAGACTTTCCTCACCGAGGAACGCACCCGGCTCAGCGACCTCTTCCCGGACGGCACGGTGGAGGAGACCTACGTGGTCGAACTCCTGATGGCCACCCGCACCTGACCGACAACCATCAGGACACCGCCGTCCGCACCCGCCCAGCCCAGTCCCGCCATCCACC
Source organism: Streptomyces sp. NPDC090032 (assembly GCF_044748025.1). Lineage (NCBI taxonomy): Bacteria > Bacillati > Actinomycetota > Actinomycetes > Kitasatosporales > Streptomycetaceae > Streptomyces > Streptomyces sp. NPDC090032. Next base: position 119,669 of record NZ_JBIVFF010000020.1, read on the forward strand.
CTCTCCAGCGCAGTGGCGCACATGTGATCAAGGCGCCTCCGCCCACCCAGCTCCAGCAGCACGTCCCGGCCGGCGGACAACGCCCACAGCACGCCGAGCAGCTTCGGCAGCCGCAGAAACGTGGCGTTGCCGGCCACCCGCCCGCCCAGCCCGAGAGGTTCGCCGCGCGACGACCGCGAGGCGCCGTCACGGCGAGGCGCTCTCACGGCGAGGCGCCGTCACGGCGAGGCGCTCTCACAGCGAGGCGCCATCACGGCGAGGCACCCTCACCGCGAGCGCTCTCACCACTAGCGCCGCCACCGGATCAGCCCCAGCGAGCTGGGCAGCGCGACCGCGGCCAGCAGCAGGCACACCCCATGCAGGATCCGTTACGCCGGGAACCTCGGGTCACCGTTGCCGCCGGAAAGCCCCGGTCGCCGCTGCCGCCGGGAAGCCCCGGCCCCCTGCCAGTCGGACGCCCCCTCCGATCCCCCTCCCCCTCCCCCTCCCTCTCCCTCCCCCCGGAGCGCAGACGCCTCAATGCGCCTCAAGCCGCTTGACGCCCGGCCCCACCCGATGGATATTCATCGCATGATGAATATCCATCAGGGGTCGCCTTCCCCGGAGCCCTCGCCCCCTCCGTCCTCGTCCTCCGCCCCCTCCTCGCCCGCGCCCCCTTCGCCGGAGCCGTCGGCGGCAGCCGTCCGCGCCACCGGCCTCACCGTCGTCCGAGGCCCCCGCCCCGTACTGCACGCCCTGGACTTCACCGTCCCCCGAGGCCAGATCACCGGCCTCCTCGGCCCGTCGGGCTGCGGCAAGTCCACGCTCATGCGCGCGATCGTCGGAACCCAGGCCAAAGCCACCGGCACCCTCACCGTCCTCGGACACCCGGCAGGCTCCGCCGAACTCCGTTCCCGTATCGGATACGTCACCCAAGCCCCCTCGGTATACGCCGACCTGACGGTTCGCCAGAACCTGGACTACTTCTCCGCCGTACTGCAGCCGGGGCGCTCCGCAGCCGCCCAACGCCGCGACGACGTCACCCGCGTCATCACCGAAGTGGACCTGACCTCCCACGCCGACGCCCTCGCCGGCAACCTCTCGGGCGGCCAGCTAAGCCGCGTCTCCCTCGCCGTCGCCCTCCTCGGCACCCCCGAACTCCTCGTCCTCGACGAACCCACCGTCGGCCTCGACCCCGTCCTGCGCCGCGACCTGTGGAACCTCTTCCATTCCATCGCCGCCGAGCGCGGCGCCACGATCCTCGTCTCCTCGCACGTCATGGACGAGGCCGAACGCTGCCACCGCCTCCTCCTCATGCGCGAAGGCGAGATCCTCGCCGACGACAGCCCCGACGGCCTGCGAGCCGACACCGGCGCCGCGACCGTCGAGGACGCCTTCCTCCACCTCGTCGACCAGGCCAACACCCTCCAGCGGAGCCCCCGATGAACGCAGCCCGCACCCTCGCCACCGCAGCTCGCGTCCTGCGCCAGCTCCGCCACGACCCGCGCTCCATCGCCCTGATGCTGCTCGTCCCGTGCGTGATGCTCCTCCTGCTCCGCTACGTCTTCGACGGCAGCACCGGCACCTTCAACTCCATCGGCGCCTCCCTCCTCGGCATCTTCCCGCTCATCACGATGTTCCTGGTCACGTCCATCGCCACCCTGCGCGAACGCACCTCGGGCACCCTCGAACGCCTCCTCGCCATGCCCCTCGGCAAGGGCGACCTCATCGCCGGCTACGCCCTCGCCTTCGGCGCCCTCGCGGTCGTCCAGTCCGTCCTGGCCACGGCCCTCGCCCTGTGGGGCCTCGGCCTCGACGTCACCGGCTCCGCCTGGCTCCTGCTCCTGGTCGCGCTCCTCGACGCCCTGCTCGGTACCGCCCTCGGCCTCTTCGTCTCCGCCTTCGCGGCCTCCGAGTTCCAGGCCGTCCAGTTCATGCCGGCGGTGATCTTCCCCCAGCTGCTCCTGTGCGGCCTGTTCACCCCGCGCGACCAGATGCACCCCGTCCTCGAAGCGATCTCCAACGTCCTCCCCATGTCGTACGCCGTGGACGGCATGAACGAGGTCCTCCGCCATACCGACCTCACGGCCGACTTCATCCGCGACGCGGGCATCGTCGCCGGCTGCGCCGTACTCGTCCTGGCCCTCGGCGCCGCAACTCTCCGCCGCCGTACGGCCTGACCGTCGCCGATGCGAGGATGGCCCCGACGGACGCAACCGCACCGAACCCCGCGCCCCGAAGGGTGGCCTCCATGCCCCAGCAGCACGTCGCAGTCCTCGGCACCGGCAAGATCGGCGAGGCCCTGCTCAGCGGAATGATCCGAGCGGGCTGGGCCCCTGCCAACCTCCTGGTCACGGCCCGCCGCCCGGAACGCGCCGAAGAGCTCCGCACCCGCTACGGCGTCACCCCCGTCACCAACGCGGAAGCCGCCAAGCAAGCCGACACCCTGATCCTCACGGTCAAGCCCCAGGACATGGGCACCCTCCTCACCGAACTCGCCCCGCACCTCCCCGCCGACCGACTGATCATCAGCGGCGCGGCGGGCATCCCCACCACGTTCTTCGAGGAGCGCCTCCCCGAAGGCACCCCCGTCGTGCGCGTCATGACGAACACGCCCGCCCTCGTCGACGAGGCGATGTCCGTCATCTCCGCCGGCTCCCACGCCACGGCCGCCCACCTCGCCCACGCCGAGGAGATCTTCGGCGCCGTCGGCAAGACGCTCCGCGTCCCCGAGTCCCAGCAGGACGCCTGCACCGCCCTGTCCGGCTCGGGGCCGGCGTACTTCTTCTACCTGGTCGAGGCCATGACCGACGCGGGGATCCTGCTCGGCCTGCCCCGCGACAAGGCCCACGACCTGATCGTCCAGTCCGCGATCGGCGCCGCCACGATGCTCCGCGACAGCGGCGAACACCCCGTCAAGCTCCGCGAAAACGTCACCTCCCCCGCCGGCACCACCATCAACGCCATCCGCGAACTCGAAAACCACGGAGTCCGCGCCGCCCTGATCGCAGCCCTGGAAGCCGCCCGAGACCGCAGCCGAGAACTGGCCTCCGGCAACAACTGACCGAGCACGAGCCGACCGCTGCATGTGGCCGGAACACCCGAACTGCCAGGACGGAACGGCAAGGCTGTCGGCCCGGCCGGGGGGTTCGGGTGGTGCAGCACCTACTGGTCGCCGAGCCCCGCCGAAGCCACGACCTCCGCCGTCGTGACCACCCGGGCGAAGCCACCGCCGTGCAGGGACACCGCCGAGGCCTGCGCCAGTTCCTCCGCCGTGCGGCGCCAGCCGAACGGGCCCTCCAGATCGAAGGTGTACGTCGCGTCCAACGCGAACAGCACCTCGTACCCCAGATTGCCGCCCATCCGTGCCGTCGTCTCCGCGCACATGTTTGTCTGGATTCCGGCTACGACGAACTGCCCGATACCAGCCGCTCCGAGCCACGCGTCCAGGTCCGGAGATCCGTAGAACGCCGAGTTCACGGACTTCGTCACCAGGAGCTCCGCCCCGTCCCCCTTCCCACGCCGCTCCTCCACGTATTCCTTGAAGCCGTTCCCGGCGTACCCCGGCCGCAACGGCGACTGGGGCTTCGGCGAGTCATGCCGCACGAAGACGACCGGACGCCCCGTCGACTGCCACGCGTCGATCAACGATGCGATGTTCTTGTCAGCCTCAGGGTTGTTCCGCGGTCCCCAGAACCCCTCCTCCTCGAACCCCTTCTGCACGTCCACCACGATCAGCGCTGCGTTCTCTGCGATCTCCATGCCCACGATGCTGCCGCCGAGAGCGCGCCCGCCCAAGCAGTACAGAAGACAGCGATCGATGGTTTACTGCCACCGTGCCGAACCCAGTCCCGCACGCCGCCGCGCTCTCGCACCCCACCCAGCGCATCGCCCTCCTCGCCTTCCCCGGCATCCGGGCCTTCGACGTCTCCGTCATCACCGAGGTCTGGGGCACCGACCGCACCGACCGCGGCGTCCCCGCCTTCGACCTGCGTCGCATCGCCGAAGACCCCACGCCCGTCCCCATGCGAGGCGGACTCACCCTCACCCCCGATCGCACCCTCACCTGGCTGACACGCCTCGCACCCGCCACCGACCTGCTCGTCGTCCCCGGCCTCGACGACCACCTGACGCCCGCGCCCGAACCGGTTCTCGAGTCCCTGCGCCGAGCCCACGCCCGTGGCGTCACCATCGCGGCCCTCTGCGGAGGAGCCTTCACCCTCGCCCAAGCCGGCCTACTGGACGGCCGCCGCGCGATCACCCACTGGAACCTCGTCGACCTGCTCCGTGCCCACCATCCCCTCGTCACCGTCGAACCCGACGCCCTCTTCATCGAGGACGACAACATCTGGACCGCCGCAGGCACCGCCGCCGGCATCGACCTCTGCCTGCACCTCGTCCGCAGGACCCACGGAGCGGAGACCGCCGCCACCATCGCCCGGTCGATGGTCACGGCCCCTTTCCGCACCGGAACGCAGGCCCAGTTCATCGAGCACCCCACGCCACGAACCGACCGCGACGCCGACGCACTCACCTCCGTACGCGCATACGCCCTCCAGCACCTCCACGAACCACTCACCGTCGCCGGACTCGCGGCCCGCGCCGGTATGTCCCCGCGCTCCTTCGCACGTCACTTCATCGCAGCGACCGGCACCACCCCGCTGCGCTGGCTCCTGGACCAGCGCATGTCGGCCGCGCAGAAGCTGCTGGAACGCACCGACCTCCCCATGCCCGAGGTCGCACGCCGCGCGGGATTCGGCAGCGAGGTCACGATGCGCCAGCACTTCGCATCGCGCCTCGCCACCAGCCCACGCTCCTACCGAGCCTCATTCGCCCAGCGACCCTTCACCCCCACCTAGGAACCCCCACCTAGGAACGCATTTCCTAGGCGAGCCCTCAGGAACGTGCCTCCCCACTACGTCCCTCTATAGGGAATAGGGACGCTCAGGCAGGCGGAAGCAGCCCGATCGTCCGATAGGCGGCGTCCACGGTCGGCTTCGCCATCTCCCTCGCCCGCTCAGCTCCCCGCCGCAACACCTCCTCTACATACGCGGGATCCGCAACCAGCTCCTTGTGCCTCTTCTGCAGGGGCGCAAGAACCTCCACCACGGCCTCCGCGGTCGCCTTCTTCAGCGCGCCATACGACTCATATACACCGCTCAAGCCCTGCGGGTTCCCACCCAGACAAGCGGCCAGAATCTCCAGCAGATTCGACACCCCGGGCTTGGCCTCGCGGTCGTACTCGACCTCCGTGCCGCTGTCCGTGACCGCCCGCAGGATCTTCTTCCGCACGACGTCCGGCTCGTCGAGGAGATAGACGATCCCGGCGCCGTTGCCGTGCGACTTCCCCATCTTGGAAGTCGGGTCCTGAAGGTCCATGACCCGCGCCGCCACAGCGGGCGGCGTCGCACGCGGGACCACGAAGGTGTGCCCGTACCGCTGGTTGAACCGCACGGCCAGGTCCCGGGTGAGTTCGACGTGCTGCGTCTGGTCATCACCCACAGGAACCTCGTCCGCCCCGTAGGCGAGGATGTCCGCGGCCATCAGCACGGGGTACGTCAGGAGCGACAGCCGCACACTCCCGCCCCGCTCCCGCTCGAGCGCGGACTTCTCCTTGTACTGGATCATCCGCCGCATCTCGCCGTCCGTGGCGACGCACTCGAGTAGATACGACAGCCGAGCGTGCTCGTCCACATGACTCTGTACGAACACGGTGCACACCTCGGGATCGAGCCCCGAGGCAAGCAACAGCGTCGCCGCCTGCTTACTGAGCCGGCGCACTCGCCCGGGATCGTGGTCCACGGTCAGCGCGTGCAGATCGACGACGCTGAACAGCGCGTCAGCCCGGTGCTGGTCGACTTCTGCCCACTGGCGTACGGCGCCCAGATAGTTCCCCAGCGTCAGATGCCCGGTCGGCTTGACCCCACTGAAGATTCGCGTCACTACTCAACCTCCTGGTCAGGACCGCCGTGGCCCGGCTGCCGGGCTCCGTGGTCTCCAGGAGGGAGATACAAGAACGGCCGCCGAGGCGGCGGCCGTTGGATGCACGCTTGTGCTGGCCGCCGTCAGGCGGCCCACCACTGCTGGGTGTGCGCATGCGTAGTCACGAGTCCAAGAGTAGACCTCACAGGCGTGAAGTTGACACTCCTAGGCCCGGTCCGTAGTGTTCTCCGAGTTGCCCGACGTGAGCTCCGGTCCCTGACCGGCCCCCGGGTGGCCATTCCGCAAGAACCATTCAACGATCGATGTCGTGTCTCTTCGAGATGCGCCACGGCTTGTTTTCATGCGTCTTTGCGAAATGAGGAATCCGCGTTCGAAAGGACGCCCCCCCGATTAGCTCGGGAGCCAGGATTCCGCTAAAGTCTCACTCGTCGGAACGGCCCAACGGCCGGGAAGACAAGCCCCCCTGACTGGGAATCAGGCCCGAAAGGATCTGATAGAGTCGGAACTGCCGGAAAGCCGAAAGGCCGGAAAGCGGAGCAAGACCCCGAGGAAATCGGATCGGAAAGATCTGATAGAGTCGGAAACGCAAGACCGAAGGGAAA
>NZ_JBIVFF010000021.1:0-120809 GCF_044748025.1 Streptomyces sp. NPDC090032
GGGGGGACCCTGTGGGAGAGTAGGACGCCGCCGAACTATTTTTGAAGAAAACCCCCGTAACGGATGAGAATCCTGTTACGGGGGTTTTCTGCGTTTAGGGTCGAGCTATGCGATACGACCTGGTCATCTTCGATAATGACGGCGTTCTCGTCGACAGCGAGCCGATCTCCAACAAGCTTCTCGCCGGCTATCTCACCGAACTCGGACACCCCACCTCGTACGAGGAATCCCTCAGGGACTATATGGGCGCTGCCATGCACCGAGTGCACGATCTTGTCGAGGAGCGGACGGGGCGGCAGCTGCCCGAGGACTTCGACGATGTTTTTCACGGGCGGGTCTTCGCCGCTTTCGAGCGGGAGCTGGAGCCCGTGCCCGGGGCCGTCGAGGTGCTGGAGAGGCTGGCCGCCGACGGAGTTCCGTACTGTGTGGCCTCCTCGGGGAGCCACGAACGGATTCGCGTCGGGCATCGGAAGACCGGGCTCGACGAGTGGTTCGATGACGGGCGGATCTTCAGTTCGCAGGATGTCGGGCGAGGGAAGCCGGCGCCGGATCTCTTCCTCTACGCGGCCCAGCGCATGGGTGTGGCACCGGAGAAGTGCGCGGTCGTGGAGGACAGCCCGCTCGGTGTCCAGGCCGCCGTGGCCGCCGGGATGGATGTCTACGGGTTCACGGCCATGACGCCCGCGCGCCGGTTGAGCTCGGCCACCGAACTGTTCGGTGGCATGCGGAAGTTGCCTGACCTGCTGACATGACATCCCCGTAGGGACCGCCCTGACATTTGTCATCGCGAGGCCCGGACGATCGTTTCTGTTGGGCGGTGGGGGCCCTCCACGAAGCTGAGTACATCGAGAACGGGACGTACACAGTGACGACGGAGGGAACCCGATCATGAGCCAGCTCGTTGCACAGACACCGGTCAAGTCCGCTGAGGCGGCTGCCGCCCCGCAGAGGGATCGCGCGGCCCTCCTGGGAAGTCTCAAGCCACTGGTCGTGGACGTGGTCCTGCCGATGGCCTCGTACTACGTGCTGAGCAAGGGGTTCGGCATGAGCACGCTGGCCGCCCTGGGGTGGAGCAGTGTGCTGCCGGCGCTGCGGACCGTGTGGGGGGTGCTGCGGGAGGGGCGGCTCAATGTGCTGGCCGCGGTCATCCTCTTCGTGAACCTGGTGGGGCTGTTGCTGAGCACGGTGACGGGTGACCCTCGGTTGATGCTGGCCAAGGACAGTGGGATCAGCAGTGTCGTGGGCATCTCGATGCTGGTGTCGGTCGTGGTCGGCAAGCCGCTCCTCACGTCCGCGCTCAAGCCCTTCGTGACCAAGGGGGATGCCGGTCGGACTGCGGCGTGGGAGCGGCTGTCGGCAGGGCAAGGGCGCTTCGTGCGGGCGGAGCGGCTGTTCACGGCGGTGTGGGGTCTGGCGCTGGTCACCGAGTGCGTGGTGCGGATCGTGGGGGCGTACACGCTGCCGGTCGACACCATGGTCTGGCTCGGGAATGTGATCATGGCGGGTGCCGTGGTCCTGGCCATCCGGGTCAGCGGGCGTCTGGCTGTGGGGCCGATGGAGCGGATGGTGGAGGGGGAGCTGGGGAGTCGTCGGGCTCAGGTGGAGCGGGTCGCCTGACATCTCCTCAGTACCTCGGGAGTACACGCTTTCCCGGTCGCCCGATGACGGCGGCCGGGAACTTTCGTTCGAGATGCAGCGAGATCTATCTACCCACCGGTAGATCCGGGGCATACGCTGTGCGGCCATGACAGAAGTGCTGCGGCGTGGCAGAGGTTCGCTGGCTTTCAGTTTCTTTGTGCAGGGTGCCGCGTTCGCGCTCCTGGTGACTCGAATACCGGCGATCCAGGATCAGTACGGCATATCGGATGGGCTGTTGCCCGTCTTTCTCGCGGCGGTGCCGATCCTGGCCGGGGTCGGGAGCGTGTGTACCGAGAAGCTGGTCAAGCGGGTGCGGCCCAGCCGGGTCCTGCGGTGGTCGCAGCCGATCGTGCTGCTCGCGCTGCTGGGGGTCGGAGCGGGGGACACGCTGTGGCAAGTAGCCGTGGCGCTGGGGGCGTTCGGGCTCTCGGTGGGTGCGCTGGACGCGTCCATGAACATGCTCGGGGTGAGCCTGCAGCGGGCGTACGGGCGCAGCATCATGCTCGGGTTCCACGCGGCGTACAGCCTCGGCGGGATCGTGGGGGCGTCGCTCGCGTGGGTGGGGGCGCACTGGGATCTGTCGCTGTTCGTGTCGTATCTGCCGGTGGTCGTGCTGTTGTTGCCGGCGGCGTTCGTGGGGAGTCGCTGGTACGTCGACGGGGAGAGCGGCGCGGGTGAGGGTGCGAAGGGCGCCGCGGGTGGGCCGGTGGTGTTCAAACTGCTGTTGCCGCTGTGCCTGGTGATGGCGATCGCGTACATCGGGGACTCGACGGTCTCCAACTGGAGTGCGAAGTACCTCCAGGACGTGCTGGGCAGTTCGGAGCAGCTGTCGACGGTTCCGTACAACGTCTACATGGTCATGACGCTGGTGGGGCGGGCGCTTGGGGATCTTGGAGTGCGTCGGTTCGGGGCGGTCCTGGTGGTGCGGGTCGGGGCCGTGGTGGCGGCGCTCGGGTTCGCGGTCGTGGCGGTGGCGCCGGGGCCCTGGGTGGGGATGCTCGGGTTCACGCTGCTGGGGCTCGGGTTGTGCGTGATCGTGCCGCAGACGTTCGCCGCGGCGGGCAGGCACGCCTTTGAGAATTACGGCCCCAATGCTTCGGATTCGGCGATCGCGCGGCTGAATGTCTTCAACTATGTAGGATTTCTGATCGGTTCGCCCCTTGTGGGCGCTCTGGGCGATGCGTGGAACTACCGGGGGGCGATGCTCGTTCCCATGGTGTTGGTGCTCGTGACACTCGTGTACGCCCGGTCCTTCGCCCCTGGAGCGGACCGATACGGTGACGGACATGAGCGGCCGCGCACAGCTGATGTGGGACGAGGCAGTAACGGGCTATGACTTCGGCCCGGATCACCCGATGGATCCGGTTCGGCTGGCCCTGACGAGAAGTCTCGTCGGGGCTCTTGGGCTCGATCGCGAGGTGGAGGTCGTCGCCGCCAAACCGGCGGGTGAGTCGACGCTGCGGCTCGTGCACCGCGAGGACTATGTGGAGGCGGTCAAGGCCGCGTCCGCCGATCCGGCTTCGGCGGACGGGACCTACGGGCTGGGGACGGTCGACGATCCGGCCTTCGCCGGTATGCACGAAGTGTCGGCGCTGATCGCCGGGCAGTCCGTGGGCGCGGCGGAGGCCGTGTGGCGCGGTGAGGCACTGCACGCGGTGAACTTCGCGGGCGGGCTGCACCATGCGATGCCCGGGGGCGCTTCCGGGTTCTGTATCTACAACGACGCGGCGCTGGCGATCGCTCGTCTGCTGGAGCTCGGCGCCGAGCGGGTCGCGTACGTCGATGTGGACGTGCACCACGGAGACGGGGTGCAGGCGGCTTTCTGGGAGGACCCGCGGGTGCTCACCATTTCGCTGCACGAGCATCCACGGACGCTGTTTCCGCAGACCGGATGGCCCGAGGAGACGGGGGCCGGCGGTGCCGCGGAGGGGTCGGCGGTCAATGTGGCGTTGCCGGCGGGGACCGGGGACGCGGGGTGGCTGCGGGCTTTCCATGCCGTAGTGCCGGAGCTGCTGGCGGAGTTCCGGCCGCAGGTACTGGTGACGCAGCACGGCGCCGATACGCACTTCGAGGACCCGCTGGCGCATCTGGCGGTTTCGCTCGATGCGCAGCGGGCCGTGCAGGTCGCCTGTCATGAGCTGGCGCACGAGCATGCGGAGGGGCGTTGGGTCGCGCTCGGCGGTGGCGGGTACGCGGTGGTGGACGTGGTGCCGCGGTCGTGGTCGCATCTGGTGGGGATCGCCGCGGGGCATGAGGTGGCGCCCGGGACGGTCGTTCCGGAGAGCTGGCGGCAGGAAGTCTTCGCGAGGACCCGGCAGTTGGCTCCCACGCGGATGACGGACGGGCGGTGGCCGGTCTCGTACCAGGACTGGGAGTCGGGGTACGACCCGGCCGACCGGCTCGACCAGGCGGTTCTGGCGACGAGGCGTTCTGTGTTCCCGCTGCGGGGGCTGTTGCCGTAGCGGTGTGGTGGCGGGCGCCCGGTGAGGGTAGGGGGCGTTACGCCAAGTGTGGGGTGTTTTCAGGGTTTTAGGGGCGTCCGGGACCCCAATGCGCCAGCATCACACGGGTGTTGAGCACCGGAGCGCTGCGTGCGCATCTGCTGGCTGCCCATCTGGCCGGGCCCGTGGCGACCTCCCGTGAGGTGAGTCTGCGCAGTTATCGGCTCTTCGCGGCCAGGGATCCGCGGATACTTCTGGGCCTCGACCCCGAGTGGAGCTGGGGGCAGCGGGATCTGGTCGCGCTGATGGCCGACAAGTGCGGGGTGTCGGGGGATCCGGGGGACACCTCGGGGTGCGACGTCATCGATCCGGAGCGGACGCTGGTGGCGCTCGACGCGTTCGCGAAGCGGCTCGGTGAGGCCGTGCGGGGTCGTGTCCCGGTGCTTTTCGGGACGGGTCACCCGCATCGACTCCTCGGTTTCTACGCCGCGTTGGCGGACGCCCTGTCGGCGGCGGGATGTCCCGTCCTCACCCCCGCGCAGGGTAAGAGTGTCGACATAACGACCCGGTTCGGTCTACGTACGTACGACCTCGACTACGTCCATGGAGTCGCGCTGGTGCGGGAACCCGGCGCGCGTGAGCCGGGGAGTGAGACCGGCGTACACACCCACTCACCCCTCCCGATTCGCACGGTTCTCGCGGCCGCCGCGCAGGCCGGCGGGCCGCTGCCGGGGCTGGTCGTGGGTGACCATGGATGGGTCTGCGGTGCAGGTCAGTTGGGGTTCGACGCGATCGGGCTGGCGGATACGGACGATCCCGCGCTGTTCGTGGGGGAGGCTGAGGGGCAGGTGTCCGTAGTCGTTCCGCTTGATGACGCCGTGCGGTCCGATTACTACCGACCGCTTACTCGCTATGTACTCAATCGAGCGTGTCTGTCACAGTAGCGGGCTATCCGCTGCTCCTCTTCCCCACTCGCACCACACGCCCCTAGTCTGGGGAGTGAGCACGCAACGACGTTGAGTCACCGGAAGGGGAAGCCGGTGGCCGTCGAGTGCGGAAGGTTCAGGTGTGTCATGGCTGCTGGTGAGAGTAGGCCTCTGAACGAGGTGCAGTTCCTGACCGTGGCGGAAGTCGCCTCGGTGATGCGAGTCTCGAAGATGACCGTGTACCGGTTGGTGCACAGTGGTCATCTGCCCGCGATCCGGGTCGGAAGGTCTTTCCGAGTCCCGGAACAAGCGGTTCACGAGTACCTCCGCGAGTCCTACGTGGGGGTGGAGACAGCCTGACGGTGTCCTCCGGGATCCTCGATTACAGGCTCAGCGCTAGGCCGGGTAGGCTAGGCCGACGTAGGTCGTGTGGGCCCAGACGCCCCGCACCGAGTGAAGAGAAGTGAGCGAGGGTAGTCGTGGGCTCTGTTATCAAGAAGCGGCGTAAGCGGATGGCCAAGAAGAAGCACCGCAAGCTGCTGAAGCGCACCCGCGTGCAGCGTCGCAACAAGAAGTAAGCGACCGCTGCATCAAGCGCGCTCTGTGGCCCCTCCACCGTCCGGTGGAGGGGCCACAGTCGTTCCACGGCCCTTATGGGGCCGCTTTCGCGGGGTTGTGTGGGAGCGTAGGGCCACGTCCCGGCGACCTCGGTCTGTACGTACGTCTGTGGCTGCCGTCACTTCCTGCATCGCGCGGTCATCACAGCGCAACATCGACCCGCTAACGTGGCGGCGAGAGCCAGGCGGTGCGGAAGGAACTGGGGCGCGGCAGGCTGCGACGGAAGGTAGGCGCTGATCTTGGGCAAGGTCGTGCTCGTGACCGGGGTGGCCCGGCAGCTCGGGGGCCGTTTCGTACGACGCATCCAGCGTGATCCCGACGTGGACCGGGTGATCGGCGTGGACGCGGTGGCGCCCGCGCATCATCTGGGGGGAGCCGATTTCCTTCAGGCGGACATAAGGCAGCCCGCGATCGCCCGGGTACTCGCCGAGCACACCGTCGACACGGTCGTCCATCTGGATGTCACGGGCACGCCGCTGGCCAGCGGCGGCCGTGGCTCCGTCAAGGAGACGAACGTCATCGGCACGATGCAGCTGCTCGGCGCCTGCCAGAAGGCGCCGGCGGTCAAGCGGCTCGTGGTGAAGTCCAGTACGAACGTGTACGGGTCCGCACCGCGCGACCCGGCCGTGTTCACCGAGACGACGCCGCCCAAGTCGCTGCCGAGCGGCGGCTTCGCCAAGGACACGGTGGAGGTCGAGGGGTATGTGCGCGGGTTCGCCCGGCGCCGGCCCGATGTCGCGGTGTGCGTCCTGCGGTTCGCGAACATCCTCGGTCCCGCCGCCGATTCGCCCCTCGCCGAGTACTTCTCGCTGCCGGTCCTGCCGACCGTCCTCGGCTACGACCCACGGCTCCAGTTCGTGCACGAGGACGATGTCATCGAGGTGCTGCGGATCGCGTCCCGTGATCCGGCGCGGGGGACGCTCAACAGCGGCACGTTCAATGTCGCCGGTGACGGGGTGCTGCTGCTGTCGCAGTGCTCGCGCCGGCTGGGGCGGCCGACGGTGCCGGTGTTCCTGCCGGCCGTGACCTGGGTGGGATCGGCGCTGCGTACGCTGGGCGCGACGGACTTCTCGCCCGAGCAGGTCAGGCTGCTCACGCACGGGCGGGTCGTGTCGACGGCCCAGATGCGCGAGACACTGGGCTATCGGCCCGAGTACACGACGGCGGAGACCTTCGCGGAGTTCGTCCGTGGCCGCGGGCCCGGTCTTCTGCCGCCCGAGGCCGTCGCGGGTGCCGTGGACCGGATCGCCTCGCTGCCCTTCCTGGGCGGCGGTCACCCCCCGACGCAGAGCGCCAGCTGAGGAGCGCATCAACGATGGCGGATGCCAAGGTCATTCCGTTCGACGACGACCGCTCGCGCGCAGGCGCAGGCGTCGGCAACAGCAACGGCAAGGTGGTTCCGCGCCGCCGTGGCGTGGGCGTCCGGCGCAAGGGCGAGCCCGCGGCCGTACGCGAGGTCGCGCCGCTGCCGGGGCAGCAGTACGACGAGCCGTCACCGCCCGCCGCCGCGCGGGGGCCGGAGCCGCGGGAGCGGACGCAGGCCGGGGGCGGCCTGGACCGGCGCATCGCGGGCGGCCTCGCGTTCCTGCGGCGGCGCCTGACGGGCGATTACGACGTCGATGAGTTCGGCTACGACAAGGAACTCACCGATCAGGTCCTGATGTCCCTGATGCGGCCCCTGTACGAGAAGTACTTCCGGGTCGAGGTGAAGGGCATCGAGAACATCCCCGCGGACGGCGGTGCGCTGATCGTCGCCAACCACTCGGGGACGCTGCCGCTGGACGGCGTGATGCTGCAGGTCGCCGTGCACGACAACCATCCGCAGAACCGGCATCTGCGGCTCCTGGCCGCGGATCTCGTGTTCATGCTGCCGGTGGTCAACGAGCTGGCGCGCAAGGCCGGTCACACGCTGGCCTGCGCGGAGGACGCGCAGCGGCTCCTGGAGCGGGGTGAGCTGGTCGGGGTGATGCCGGAGGGGTTCAAGGGCATCGGCAAGCCGTTCAGTGAGCGGTACAAGCTCCAGCGGTTCGGGCGCGGTGGGTTCGTCTCGACGGCGTTGCGCGCCGGGACGCCGATCGTGCCGTGCTCGATCGTCGGGGCGGAGGAGATCTACCCGATGGTCGGCAACGCGAAGACCCTGGCGCGCCTCCTCGGCATCCCGTACTTCCCGATCACGCCGACGTTCCCGTGGCTCGGTCCGCTGGGTGCGGTGCCGTTGCCGACGAAGTGGACGATCCAGTTCGGCGAGCCGATCCCGACGGACGGCTTTCCGCCGGAGGCGGCCGAGGATCCGATGCTGATGTTCAACCTGACGGATCAGGTGAGGGAACAGATCCAGCACACGCTGTACAAGCTGCTGGTGCAGCGGCGGTCGGTGTTCTTCTGAGTCTTGTGAACAGTTCCCGCCCGGGGCTCACGCAGAGAGGGCGGCCACCGGATTCGGTGGCCGCCCTCTCTGCGTAACACGTGGCGAAGTGACTAGTCCGCGTCCTCGCTGTCGATTCCCAGGCCGGGCAGCAGGCCTGGGAGGAGGGGCGGGAGTGTGACGTCGGGCTTCGGGGTGGTGTGTTTGCCTTCGGGCGGCGTGGGGCTGGTGTCGTCCTCGGGCGGGTCGAGGAGGCCGCCGGTGGTGTCGCCGAGGAGGCCGTCGTCGTGGGTGCCGGAGGAGGACGGGCGGGGTTTGCCCGAGCTGTCCTGGCGGCTGCCCGACGCTCCGCCGGCCGTCGGGGTGGAGCGGTCGTCGCCGGAGGAACCGGGCGTCCTGTCGTGGATGCCGGGCTGTCCGCCGGTGCGGCCGTCCTTTTCGGGGGCCTGCGGGAGCAGGGACCGCAGCGGGTCGACCTCTTGGTCTATGGCGTCGAAGACCGAGCTGACCTGCTCGCCCACGTCGCCGAGTTGTACGGGGAGGCGGTCGCGCAGTGCGTCCCAGTTCTCGCGGTGGGACTGGGTGAACGACGACAGGGCCTGGATGGGGCCGAGAGAGCCGTCCCTGCGGTAGGCCTCGAGGAGCAGGCGGTGGCCCTCGGAGGCGTCGTACTGGACGCCGGAGAGCGTGCGTCTGACTTCGCCGAGGGACTCGTGGTCGAGCTGTCCGCTGCGGCCGCGCTCCATGAGCCGGCGCGCTTCGCTCAGCCGGGTGGAGGCCTGGTCGAGATAGATCCGGCCGCGGTCGGAGTCTCCGTCGGCCATGCCCAGTTTCAGGTCCTCCATCCCGCGTTTCAGTCCGTAGAGGTGGTCACCGGGGAGGGCGTCGGAGCTGGCAGCGGCGACGCCGCCGAAGGCTCCCGCGGCGACACCGACGGTGAGGCCGCCGGCCGCGATGCCCTTGGACAGGCGTGAGCGGGGTCGCAACTTCCGCAGTGGGCTCGCCCGGTGAGCGCCCTTGCGCGCGCGCTGCTCGGGCACGGAAGGGCCTGGACCCGCACCCCCCGCAGCCGTGCCTTCGAGCAGCATGGCCTCCATGGCGGCCACGAGCTGGGCTCGTTGAACCACCTTGACCTCGGGGTCAAGCTCAGGCTTGGGCAGCTCGTCCAGCCCGGTCGCCAGCGCCAACAGCTTGCCCTGCTCGCCTTGTTCGGCGGGGGGCTCTTCTTGCTGTACGGCCGCAGCTTCCCGGTCGGACTGCTCCTCCAGGGCCTGGGCGAAGGCGTTCGCCCGCCGGTGTGCCGATACGTTCGCGATCACTGGCGGCACCTCCTCTCGTCATGACGGTCGACTCCCCAGGGGGTCCTGAGGGTTGCACACCCTGAGCGCTTCCACACGATCGAGTGAGTGGAAGCAGTCGGGGGGTGACCACAGGGAGCCTGCATCCCGCATAACGAGCGACGCGGCACTTGGGTTACGGACGGCGGATGATCGGACCGCGATCCCATCTGCCCCTCACAGAAGGTGAGTTGACGGCTACACGGCGACGCCGCGGGTGGGGTGGGCCCCACCGGCCGCTAACGGGCGTCGTCCGGGAGCAGGCGCGCCAGGGTGCGTACGGCGCGGTACTGGAGGGTCTTGATCGCGCCCTCGTTCTTGCCCATCACCTTGGCCGTCTCGGCGACCGAGAGGCCTTGGAGGAAGCGCAGGGTCACGCACTCCTGCTGCTGGGGGTTGAGCCGGTGCACCGCGTCGAGCAGGGCCGCGTTCGACAGGGACTCGAGGACGGAGTCCTCGGGGCTGCGCTCGACCTCGTTCGCGTCGAGCATTTCGCCGGTGGTCACTTCCAGGCGGAAACGGCTCGACTTGAAGTGGTCGGCGACCAGGTTCCGCGCGATCGTGACCAGCCAGGCGCCGAAGTCTCGGCCCTGCCAGGTGAACGTGCCGATGCGGCGCAGGGCGCGCAGGAACGTCTCGCTGGTGAGATCCTCGGCCGTCGCCTTCCCGCCGACGCGGTAGTAGATGTAGCGGTAGACGGTGTCGCTGTACTGGTCGTAGAGACGGCCGAACGCGTCGGCCTCGCCCGCCTGGGCGCGCTCGACGAGATCCATCATGCGGGCGCTGTCGCTGTCCGCGGCGGGGCGGCGTGCGGTGGACGTGCCGGCGGAACCGGAGCGGGCGCGTCTTCCGACCGTGGTGCTCCCGTCGGCAAGGGCATAGCAAGGACCGGTAAGGCCGTTCGCGGCGGGTGCCGCGACGGCGAGGGCGGGGACGGCGTACGCGGTGGGGACGAAGCCGCGCAAGCGGTCGGAGACCGTTGCGCGCAGCGTAGCCAGGCCCGAGGCGTCAACCCCGACGTGTGGGTACACGGGACTCCCAGAGGCAGAGCTTCCATCACGTGCAGTGCGGGACCGTTCACTCGTCGTGTTGACGTGTGGGTACCGGTTTGCGTCTGAGGAGAATAACGCTTCGTGCAGGGAGCGCTACACCCAGTTGCTCAAATCACCGATTACGTCGCTTCCGTAACTGAACGGAGTCGGTTCAAGTACCGGAGAGTGACCGCTTGTTGATCGGATTAGGTCATGTTCCGTCTGAGCGCGGGGCGTGTTGTGGCCGAGTTGAACCAACGGGACTGGCGGGAGCCGTGCGGGGGTAAGGGGGTGCGATTGGCGCTCGCGCCCGGGAGCGCCGCGAGTCAGCGGCGACGGCGGTGCAGGGCCACCGCGGCGGCCGTGCCCCCGGCCAGTGCGCCGACTCCCGCCGCGGCCGGGATGCCGACCTTCGCGGCCTTGCGGCCCGTGCGGTAGTCGCGCAGCCGCCAGTCACGTTCGCGTGCGTGCTTGCGCAGTTTGGTGTCCGGATTGATCGCGTACGGATGTCCTACGAGCGACAGCATCGGGATGTCGTTGTGCGAGTCGCTGTATGCGGCGCAGCGGCTCAGATCGAGGCCCTCGGCCGCGGCGAGGGCGCGGACGGCCTCGGCCTTCGCGGGGCCGTGCAGGGGTTCGCCGACGAGCTTGCCCGTGTAGACGCCGCCGACGGACTCGGCGACCGTGCCGAGGGCGCCGGTCAGGCCGAGGCGGCGGGCGATGATCGTCGCGGTCTCCACGGGGGCGGCGGTGACGAGCCACACCTTCTGTCCCGCGTCCAGGTGCGCCTGGGCGAGGGCGCGGGTGCCGGGCCAGATGCGCTCGGCCATGTACTCGTCGTAGATCTCCTCGCCGATGGACATCAGCTCGGCGACGCGGTGGCCCTTGACGATGGACAGCGCGCTGTCGCGGGCGTCCTGCATGTGCTCGGGGTCCTCGACCCCGGCGATCCTGAACCAGGCCTGCTGCCAGCCGAACTTGACCAGCTCGCGACGCTGGAAGAACTTCCGCTTGTAGAGGCCGCGGCCGAAGTGGAAGATCGCGGCGCCCTGCATGACGGTGTTGTCCAGGTCGAAGAAGGCGGCGGCCTTGTCGTCGCCGACGACTGGGAACTCCGTCTCAGGGGTGCCTTCGGCGGGCTGTGTCGCCTCGCCGAGCTGCTCCAGCTCTCCCTCAAGGCCTGGAGGGCCAGGGGGTGCCCCCAGCTCCGACTTGCGGGCGGCTTCGGCCGAGGCCTCGCCAGCCAATACGCTCCGCGCGGTGGCGGAGCGCCTACGGGGTGTGAGCCATCCGAGAGCGGCCATGTCGTGAGCATAGCCAGTTTGTTCGGTGGTTCCGTGTCGCGAGGATTCGGCGCTGTGAACTCTCTGCGACCCAGCCGTTAAACAACCGGCGGGAGAGGTGCGCCGGGAGGCGCCGGCGGAGCGAGAATGGCCGGTATGAGCCCCATTTTTCGCCGGAGCGAGAAGAAGAGCCCCGAGGAGCGTCTGGTCACCCTGGTCGGGAAGCCCGGCTGCCATCTGTGTGACGACGCGCAGGAGGTGATCGAGAAGGTGTGCGGCGAGCTCGGCGCGCCCTGGGAGAAGAAGGACATCACCCAGGACGAGGAGTTGTACCGCTTGTACTGGGAGCAGATCCCCGTGGTGCTCGTGGACGGAGCACAGCATGACTTCTGGAAGGTGAACGAAGATCGACTTCGGCGTGCGCTGACAGGCTGATCTGCCGGTGGTCCACCGGTGTCCGCGGGGGAGTAGCGACCGTCACTGACTGAGCAGTCCAAGTGGTCCGGAAAGTCGCTTAGGATCGGGGGCGGTTTGGTCTCGGGGGCGCGGATCGTAGAGGAGAGTGTGCGGTTTTGCCCCCTTCAAGCAGGCAACGAAGCGGCTTGCGCGCCGGTTCCATATGCGCGCGCCAGGGGCGCGTGACCCCGGTCACGTTGCCCGGGCAAATCGGACACCATCTTTGTGCACGCGTTCACAAAGACATAGCCTGCATTCGACGGGGCGGTCCTGGGACGTACGACCGCCCGCAGCCCCGCTCTACCCGCAGGAGCACCGTGGCAACTGGCCGAACTCACCGACCGGCGACCCGCAGCCGAGGAATTCCCGAGGCCACCGTCGCCCGCCTTCCGCTGTACCTCCGGGCCCTCACCGGCCTGTCGGAACGCTCGGTTCCCACGGTCTCCTCCGAGGAGCTCGCGGCCGCCGCGGGGGTCAACTCCGCGAAGCTGCGCAAGGACTTCTCGTACCTCGGTTCCTACGGCACCCGCGGTGTGGGCTACGACGTCGAGTACCTCGTCTACCAGATCTCCCGCGAGCTCGGCCTCACCCAGGACTGGCCGATCGTGATGGTCGGTATCGGTAACCTCGGCGCCGCCCTGGCCAATTACGGCGGGTTCGCCTCCCGCGGCTTCCGTGTCGCCGCCCTGATCGACGCCGACCCGGCGATGACCGGCAAGTCCGTCGCGGGCATGGCCGTGCAGCACGCCGACGACCTCGAGAAGATCGTCGACGACAACGGCGTCTCCATCGGCGTCATCGCGACCCCCGCGGGCGCGGCCCAGCAGGTCTGCGACCGGCTCGTCGCCGCGGGTGTCACCTCGATCCTCAACTTCGCGCCGACCGTCCTGACCGTCCCGGACGGCGTCGACGTGCGCAAGGTCGACCTCTCCATCGAGCTCCAGATCCTCGCCTTCCACGAGCAGCGCAAGGCCGGCGAGGGCCAGGACGACTCGGCGGACGAGGCCGACGCCGAGACCCCGGCCGCCGCGGCGAAGCCGGCCCGCAAGGGACCCGACGGGGATGTCCCCGCCGTGATGCCGGCATGAGTCTCCTCGTCGTAGGCCTGAGCCACCGCAGCGCCCCCGTGAGCGTCCTCGAGCGCGCCGCGCTCTCCGCGGACGCCCAGGCGAAGCTGCTCCAGGACACGCTCGCCGCGGAGCCCGCCGTCGAGGCCTCGGTGCTCTCGACGTGCAACCGCATCGAGCTGTACGCCGACGTGGACAAGTTCCACGCGGGTGTCGCCGAGCTCTCGACGCTGCTCGCCCAGCACAGCGGCGTCGGTCTCGAGGAGCTCACTCCTTATCTTTACGTGCACTACGAGGACCGGGCCGTCCACCACCTCTTCTCGGTGGCGTGCGGGCTGGACTCGATGGTCGTGGGCGAGGGCCAGATCCTCGGCCAGATCAAGGACGGCCTCGCGCGCTCCCAGGAGCTGCACACCGCGGGCCGCCTCCTCAACGACCTGTTCCAGCAGGCCCTGCGGGTCGGCAAGCGGGCCCACTCGGAGACGGGGATCGACCGCGCCGGCCAGTCCCTGGTCACGTTCGGCCTCGAACAGCTGGCCGCCGGGCAGGCCGTCGACGTATGGGCCAAGGACAAGCGCGCCCTGGTGATCGGCGCCGGATCGATGTCCTCGCTGGCCGCGGCGACGCTCGCGCGCGCCGGGGTCGCCGAGGTCGTCATCGCCAACCGCACGCTGGAGCGCGCCGAGCGGCTCGCGCAGATCCTGAGCGAGCCCGGCGGTACCGGGGTGGCCGCGCGAGCGGTTCCCATGGACGCCGTCGGCGACGAACTGACACGTGCCGATGTCGTCGTCTCCTGCACCGGAGCGACCGGGCTCGTCCTGACCGAGGCCGAGATCCTGCGCGCCACCGAGGGACGTAAGGGCGGCCTCTCGCTGCTCGACCTCGCGATGCCGCGTGACATCGACGGCGCCGCACACCGCATCGGCGGGGTGCGTTTCGTCGACATCGAGTCGCTCGCGCAGGCCTCGGCCGACGCTCCGATGGCGGCCGATGTGGACCAGGTGCGGGGCATCGTCTCCGACGAGGTCGCCGCGTTCGGCGCCGCTCAGCGCGCCGCGACCATCACGCCGACCGTCGTCGCCCTGCGCACGATGGCCGCCGACGTGGTCGCCGGCGAGATCGCGCGGCTCGACGGGCGCCTGCCGGAGCTCGACGAGAAGCAGCGCGCGGAGATCACCCAGACCGTGCGGCGCGTCGTGGACAAGCTCCTGCACGCGCCGACCGTGCGGGTCAAGCAGCTGGCCGCCGAGCCCGGCGGTGCCGGATACGCGGACGCGCTGCGGACCCTTTTCGACCTCGACCCGGAGGCGGTCGCCGCCGTCTCGCGGGCCGATCTGAACGAGCTGAACGAGCCGGTAGCCAAGAATCGAGGCCGGGCATCATGACGGACAGGGCACTCAGGCTCGGGACCAGGCGCAGCAAGCTCGCCATGGCCCAGTCCGGGCGCGTGGCTGAGGCAGTACGGCAGGTGACGGGACGGCCCGTCGAGCTGGTCGAGATCACCACGTACGGCGACACGACCCGCGAGCACCTGGCGCAGATCGGCGGCACCGGCGTGTTCGTCGTGGCGCTGCGCGAGGCGCTGCTGCGCGGTGACGTCGACTTCGCCGTGCACTCCCTCAAGGACCTGCCGACCACGCCCCACCCGGGCCTCACGCTGGCGGCCGTGCCGCTGCGCGAGGACCCGCGCGACGTACTCGTCGCCCGCGACGGACTGACCTTCGCGCAGCTCCCGAAGGGGGCGCGCGTCGGTACCGGTTCGCCGCGCCGCATGTCGCAGCTGAACGCGTTCGCGCGCAGCCACGGCATGCACATAGAGACCGTGCCGATCCGCGGGAACATCGACACCCGCGTCGGTTACGTGCACAACGGGGAGCTCGACGCCGTCGTGCTCGCCGCCGCCGGACTGAACCGGATCGGCCGCATCGGGGAAGTGACGGACTTCCTCGCGGTCGACACTGTTCTGCCCGCCCCCGGCCAGGGGGCCCTGGCGATCGAGTGCGCCGCGTCCGACGCGGACCTCGCCGCCGTGCTCGGAGAGCTCGACGACTCGTTCACACGAGTCGCCGTGACCGCCGAGCGATCCCTGCTCGCCGCCCTGGAGGCCGGTTGCAGCGCACCTGTGGGTGCACTGGCCGACCTGCTGGCCGACGGGCAGATTGCCAACGAAATGCGCCTGCGCGGCGTCGTCGGTACGACCGACGGCTCCGCTCTGGTGCAGCTGTCCACCACCGGTCCCGTGCCCGAGACGGAAGACCAGGCGCTCGCGCTCGGTCGTGAACTCGCTGCCGAGATGCTCGCCAAAGGCGCGGCCGGTCTGATGGGGGAGCGAGCACTTTGAGCCCCACCACCTCTGACCCTTCTCCCACCTGGGCAACCGGGCACGTCACCTTCCTCGGTGCCGGTCCCGGAGATCCAGGACTACTGACGCTGCGCGCCGTGGAGGCGCTCGCCCGAGCGGATGTGCTGATCGCCGAGCCCGAAGTGCTCGACGTCGTCCGCACCCACGCCAAGGCGGGCGTGACCGTCCTCGGCGCGGAGGGCCCGGGCACACCGGCGCAGACGGTAGCTGACGATGCGTCAACCGCCGTCTCTGTCCCCGCGTTGAGGGACTGCGCCAATCTTGTCATGGAGGCCGCGCGGAGCGGCAAGCGGGTCGTGCGTGCCGTCAGCGGCGACCCCGGACTCGACACCTACGCGACCGGGGAGATGCTGGCCTGCGCGGCCGACGGGCTCTCCTTCGAGGTCGTGCCCGGCATCGCGGCGGCCGTCGGTGTGCCCGCGTACGCCGGTGTTCCGCTGCGGGACGCGCAGGGCGCGGACGTGCGGTTCGTCGACGCCCGCACGGCCTCCGAGCGCTGCTGGACCGAGGTCGGCGCGTCCGACGGCACGGTCGTCGTCTCGACGACGCTCGACGCGGTGGCCGCGGCCGCCGGTGAGCTGGTCGCGGCGGGCCGCAAGCCGGACACCCCGCTGACCGTCACGGTCGCCGGTACGACGACGCGCCAGCGGACCTGGTCCGCGACGCTCGGCACGATCGCCCAGACCTTCAAGCAGGCGAAGGTGCTGCCCTCCCCGGAGGGCGGTCGCCCCGTCATAGCCGTGGTCGGCGAGCGCTCCGCGGCCGCTCAGCGCGACCAGCTCTCGTGGTTCGAGTCCAAGCCGCTGTTCGGCTGGAAGGTCCTCGTGCCGCGTACCAAGGAGCAGGCGGCGTCGCTCTCCGACCAGCTCAGCTCGTACGGTGCCGTGCCGCACGAGGTGCCGACGATCGCCGTCGAGCCGCCGCGCACGCCCCAGCAGATGGAGCGCGCGGTCAAGGGCCTCGTCACCGGGCGCTACGAGTGGATCGCCTTCACCTCGGTGAACGCGGTCAAGGCCGTGCGCGAGAAGTTCGAGGAGTACGGGCTCGACGCCCGTGCCTTCGCCGGGATCAAGGTCGCCGCGGTGGGCGAGCAGACCGCGAACGCGCTCATCGCGTTCGGCGTGAAGCCCGACCTCGTGCCGAGCGGTGAGCAGTCCGCCGCCGGTCTCCTCGAGGACTGGCCGCCGTACGACCCGGTCTTCGACCCGATCGACCGTGTCTTCCTGCCGCGCGCCGACATCGCCACCGAGACGCTCGTCGCCGGGCTCATCGAACTCGGGTGGGAGGTCGACGACGTGACCGCCTACCGGACCGTGCGGGCTTCGCCGCCGCCGGCCGACACGCGTGAGGCGATCAAGGGCGGCGGGTTCGACGCCGTGCTGTTCACCTCGTCGTCGACCGTGCGGAACCTGGTGGGTATCGCCGGAAAGCCGCACAACGTGACCGTGATCGCGTGCATCGGCCCCGCGACGGCCAAGACCGCCGAGGAGCACGGGCTGCGCGTGGACGTGATGTCTCCGGAGCCGTCGGTGCACCGGCTGGCGCAGGCGCTGGCCGACTTCGGTGCCAGGCGGCGTACGGCCGCGCTCGAGGCGGGGGATCCTGTGTCCCGGCCGAGTGAGCGGCGGCCCGGGGCCCGTCGCAGGCGCGCGGCGCCGTAGGACTGTGATGGGGTGGGCGCCGGCCAAGGGCGCCCGCCCGCAGCAGTAGTTGAGACGTGGAGTGTCGGTGTGACTGAGTACGGATCCTTCCCGGGGGCGCGGCCGCGGCGGCTGCGCACCACCCCCGCCATGCGGCGCATGGTCGCCGAGACGCGGCTGCACCCGGCCGATCTGATCCTTCCCGCGTTCGTGCGGGAGGGCATCAGCGAGCCGGTCGAGATCGGGTCCATGCCCGGTGTCGTGCAGCACACCCGGGACACCCTGAAGAAGGCGGCCGTCGAGGCGCTGGAGGCAGGGGTCTCCGGGATCATGCTCTTCGGTGTGCCGGAGGACGCGAAGAAGGACGCCCTCGGGACGGTCGGTACGGACCCCGACGGCATCCTTCAGGTGGCGCTGCGCGACGTGCGCGCCGAGGTCGGTGACGACCTCATCGTCATGTCGGACCTGTGCCTCGACGAGTTCACGGACCACGGGCACTGCGGTGTCCTGGATTCCGAGGGGCGCGTCGACAACGACGCGACGCTGGAGCGGTACGCCGAGATGGCGCAGGTCCAGGCCGACGCGGGCGCCCATGTCGTGGGCCCCAGCGGCATGATGGACGGGCAGGTCGGGGTCATCCGCGACGCGCTCGACACCATCGGCAAGGAGGACGTCTCGATCCTCGCCTACACCGCGAAGTATTCGTCGGCGTTCTACGGGCCCTTCCGTGAGGCCGTCGGCTCGTCGCTGACCGGCGACCGCAAGACGTACCAGCAGGACCCGGCGAACGTGCGGGAGTCCCTGCGGGAGCTGGCGCTCGACCTCGAAGAGGGCGCCGACATGGTGATGGTCAAGCCGGCCGGCCCCTACCTCGACATCCTCGCCAAGGTCGCCGAGTCCGTGGACGTGCCGGTGGCCGCGTACCAGATCAGCGGCGAGTACGCGATGATCGAGGCCGCCGCGCAGCGCGGCTGGATCGAGCGTGACCGGGCCATCATGGAGACGCTGCTCGGCATCAAGCGGGCCGGCGCGAACATGATCCTCACGTACTGGGCGACGGAGGTCGCACGCGGCCTGTGACCGCGCCCGACCCCCTGAACTCCCGCTGCCCCGCCGGCACTTGTCCGGTGGGGCAGCTTTTTTGCGTCCTCTCACTCACCAGTTCAGCGCGTCGCTCATCGACTGCTGCCAGTACGTGACCTTGAGGGAGTCGTCGATGTAGACGCCCTTCGCGGGCAGCGCGGCCTTGGCGCCGGGGCCGCCGTCGTTCGTGTTGCGGCCCTGGAAGAACACCTCGAGCGTCTTCTCCGTACGCCCGTTGGCGCCGCCGCCGTCGTCGCCGCCGGAGAGCGCGACGCCCGCGTAGGCGGACTGGCCCGGGGACAGGGAGACCACCGCCTGCGGCTGCGAGTCGTCGATCACCGGCGGGACCGACTGGGCCTCGCCGAAGCGGACCGCCGGGTAGCCGTACAGGTCGCAGCGCTTCGAGCCGGTGTTGGTCACCGTCAGGAGCATGTGGTTGATGGGGCGCGTGACGGACTGGGCGGCGACCTTGACCGTGGAGCCGTTGCAGGTGACGCGGGCGGTGGAGGTGGCGGGCTTGTCCTTGCCGGTGGAGGCGGGCTGAGGCTTCGGCTTGCTGGTGGCGCCATTTCCGGTGCCGGAGCCGGAGCCTGATCCGGAGTCGGTGCCCGTTCCCGTGCCGGAGCCCGTCGTGGTTCCGGCGACCGTGTCCTTGCCGTTGTCGCCGTCGGCCGGCGTCGAGTTCGACGGCTGCTGCGACGACCCCTCGTCGCGGACCCCGCCCCCGTCGTTGCATGCGGTCAGGGAGAGCGCTGCGAGGGCGACCGTGGCGGCGGCCGTGAGGAGGCGGACACGGGAGCGGGTGGGTGCGGCGATGGACATTGGTGAGCCCCTTCGGTAGCGGCGTGCTTGGATGACCAGAGCTTGTGCGGTGATCCGTCCCAATCGCCAGCACCACAGGACCACTTGGGACGCTGGAACGTTCGTACCGGCTCTGACCTGGGGAAATGGTGGTGCCCTGGAATGCCGGTCTGGGATGAGGGGGGTTGGAGAACGGTGGCTGAGGCTGACGGGACGGCCGAGTTCGCGGCGCGCTTGCGAGGGCTGAAGGAGCGGTCCGGGCTGAGTTACGGCGTGCTCGCGAAGCGGCTGCACATGAGTACGTCGACGCTGCACCGGTACTGCAACGGGGACGCGGTGCCGGTCGACTACGCGCCGGTCGAGCGGTTGGCGCGGCTGTGCAAGGCCGCTCCCGAGGAGCTCGTCGAGCTGCACCGGCTGTGGGTCCTCGCGGACGCGGCGCGCAGGACGAAGCCGGCGGCGACAGCGGGGGAGCCGGCGGCCGAAGCGGCGGAGCCGGCGGCCGTAGCGGTGGAACCCGTGGCGCCCGTGCCCGTGCCCGATGCGGAGCCCCTGCCCAGCCCGGCCCCGGAGCGCGTACTCAACCCGGCGGCCCCGGAGCCCGCACCCGCCTCGACCTCCCCGAAGAGGCGCCGCTCCCGGCGTGCGGTCGTGCTCGCCGCCGCTCTGGCCGTCGTCGTGGCCGGGGGAGCCGGCGCGTTCGCCGTGCACTTCGCCAATGACGGGAGCGGCGAGGGCGGCGGTCGGAAGGATCGCTCCGGGGCCGCCTCGTCCGTCACGCCGGGAGCGCGCTCCGCGGACCCGTCCGGCAAGGCGTCCCCGTCGGCGAGCCACCAGCGCAAGCCTTCCGCGGGCCCGTCCCGCAGCGACGCCCCGGACGACGGCGCGCCCGGCGCCCCGTCCGCCCCGGCGGCAGACGAGGGGGGCACCGGCACCCCGCTGACCGTCGCCACCACGCCGTACGTCTACGAGAGCCCGTGCAGCCAGCACTTCCTGATCGACCGGCCGCCGGCCCAGGTGCCCCCGCCGCCCCTCGAACAGGACGCCCCGACCTGGGTCGGCGCGCTCGGCGCGGTCGCGTCGGGGGAGCAGCTCATCAAGCTCACCGTTCAGGGGACCGGCAGCGACACCGTGGTCCTGGAGGACATGGACGTCCGCGTCATGAAGTCCGGTGCGCCGCTCGCGTGGAACGACTACTCGATGGGCGTGGGCTGCGGGGGCAACGTCGACACGAAGTCGTTCGGCGTGGACCTCGACGCGCCCCGCCCGGTCTCGGCGCCGAAGAACGGGCAGCGCGACTTCCCGTACAAGGTCAGCGAGAGCGACCCCGAGGTCTTCTACGTCAAGGCGAACGCCAAGGCCCACGATGTCAGCTGGGTCCTGGAGCTGAAGTGGTCGAGCGGCTCCCGCCACGGCGTCCTGAAGGTCGACGACCAGGGGCGCGCGTTTCGCACCAGCGCCGATGTCGGCCGCCCCGGCTACGACTACCCGATCGGGGCGGGCAGCTGGGGCGAGCGCGTCGACGGGTAGCCGCCGGCCCACTGAACGACTGTGCCCCCGCCGGGGACTTCCGGCGGGGGCACAGCCGTCGTATCGGGCTGCTGAGTCGTCGTATCGGGCTACCGGGTATCGGAAGACCGAGGCCGGGTCAGAGGCGCTCGGGCGTCCTGATGCCCAGGAGCGCCATGCCCTGGTGCAGCGTGCGGGCCGTCAGGTCGCACAGGAACAGCCGGTTCTCGGCGACCTCCGGCGCGGGCGCCGGCTTCACGACCGGGCACTGGTCGTAGAACGTCGTGTACAGGGACGCCAGCTGGTACAGGTACGCGGCCAGCTTGTGCGGCTCGTACGACGACGCCACCTCGGCCAGCGTCTCGCCGAACTGGTCCAGGTGCAGGCCGAGCGCCCGCTCCGCCGGGGCCAGTTCGAGCTCCGGGTGCGCGACGGGCCTGCGGTCGCCCGCCTTGCCGAAGATCGAGCGGATACGGGCGTACGCGTACTGGAGGTACACGCTCGTGTCGCCGTTCAGCGACACCATCTGGTCCAGGTCGAACTTGTAGTCCCGCACGGCGGAGGTCGACAGGTCGGCGTACTTCACCGCGCCGATGCCGACGTACTCGCCGTTCTCGACGATCTCCTCCTCGGTCAGGCCCACCTTCTCGGCCTTCTCGCGCACGACGGACGTGGCGCGGTCGATCGCCTCGTCGAGGAGGTCCACCAGGCGCACCGTCTCGCCCTCACGGGTCTTGAACGGCTTGCCGTCCTTGCCGAGGACCGTGCCGAACGCCAGCTGGTGCGCCTTCACTTCATCGTTCAGCCAGCCGGCGCGGCGGGCCGTCTCGAAGACCATCTTGAAGTGCAGCGACTGGCGGGCGTCCACGACGTACAGGAGCGTCGACGCCTTGAGGTTCTGGACGCGGTCCCGGATCGCGGAGAGGTCGGTCGCGGCGTAGCCGTAGCCGCCGTTCGACTTCTTGACGATGAGGGGGACCTTGTTGCCGTCGGGGCCCAGGACGTCGTCGAAGAAGACGCACAGCGCACCCTCGGAGCGGACCGCGACGCCCGACTCCTCAAGGATCCGGCAGGTCTCTTCGAGCATGTCGTTGTAGCCGGACTCGCCGACCACGTCCGGGTCGTCGATCTGCATGTCGAGCTTGTTGAAGACCGAGTAGAAGTAGATCTTCGACTCGTCGACGAACCGCTGCCACAGGGCGAGGGTCTCCGCGTCCCCGGCCTGGAGGGCCACGACGCGGTCCCGCGAGCGGGCCTTGAACTCCTCGTCGGAGTCGAAGAGCGCGCGCGAGGCCTTGTAGAGCCGGTTCAGCGACGACATCGCCGCCTCGCCGTCCTTCTCGCTGCCCTTGCCGGCCTCGTGGTCCAGCTCGTGCGGGTGCTCCAGGAGGTACTGGATGAGCATGCCGAACTGGGTGCCCCAGTCGCCGATGTGGTGGCGCCGGACGACCTTCTCGCCGGTGAACTCCAGGATCTCGACCATCGCGGCGCCGATCACGGCGGACCGCAGGTGGCCGACGTGCATCTCCTTCGCCACGTTCGGCTGGGCGTAGTCGATGACCGTCGTGCCCGCGTCCTGCCGGAACGGCACGCCGAGGCGGTCGTCGGCGGCGCGGGCGGCCAGGGTCTCGATGATGGCCTTGTCGGCGATCGTGATGTTCAGGAAGCCCGGCCCCGAGACCTCGA
This sequence comes from Streptomyces sp. NPDC090032, assembly GCF_044748025.1. NCBI lineage: Bacteria > Bacillati > Actinomycetota > Actinomycetes > Kitasatosporales > Streptomycetaceae > Streptomyces > Streptomyces sp. NPDC090032. The sequence goes on from NZ_JBIVFF010000021.1 coordinate 22,244, forward strand.
CGTCCTTGATCACGTCGTTGGCAGGGAGGGCGTCCAGGACCGTCGCCGCGAGCTCGCGGGGGTTCGCCTTCGCCTTCTTCGCGAGGGCCAGGATGCCGTTGGCCTGGAAGTCGGCCCGGTCACTTCGTCGCAGCAGCGGGTCGGCGGCGCCGGGCTCCGGCAGGGCAGCCGAGAGGGCGTCCGCGAGACGCTGGTGGACGGAAGCGGTGAGGGACGTGACCGAGGCCATGGGTGAGGTGCCGTTCTGCTCGGGTGCCTGGGTTTCTCCATATACAGAGAAGCTCAGTATCCCACGCGGTGAAAAGCGGTTTTCGCGGATGGGGCCGCAGCTGGGAGAATGGAACGGTCAGGCGTCCCTGACGCACACCACGTATGAGGAAGAAGGACGTGCCGATCGTGGCTCAGAGCACAGAGACCACCGACTGGGTCTCCCGTTACGCGGACGAGGTCATTGCCGAGTCGGAGCGTCGTGCCCCGGGCAAACCGGTCGTCGTCGCGTCCGGGCTCTCCCCGTCCGGCCCCATCCACCTGGGGAACCTGCGCGAGGTCATGACCCCGCACCTGGTCGCCGACGAGGTCCGCCGCCGCGGGTACGAGGTCCGGCACCTGATCTCCTGGGACGACTTCGACCGGTACCGCAAGGTCCCGGCCGGTGTCCCCGGCGTCGACGAGACCTGGGCCGAGCACATCGGCAAGCCGCTCACCTCGGTCCCGGCGCCCGCAGGGTCGGCGTTCCCGAACTGGGCGGAGCACTTCAAGGCCGCGATGACCGGGGCGCTCGGCGAGATGGGTGTCGAGTTCGACGGCATCAGCCAGACCGAGCAGTACACGTCGGGCGTCTATCGCGAGCAGATCCTGCACGCGATGAAGCACCGCGGTGACATCGACGCGATCCTCGAGCAGTACCGCACGAAGAAGAACCCGGGCAAGAAGCCGCAGCAGAAGCAGCAGAAGCCGGTCGACGAGGCCGAGCTGGAGGCCGCGGAGGGCTCCGGCGCGGCGAACGAGGACGACGGCAGCGGCGGCGCGGGCGGCTACTACCCGTACAAGCCGTTCTGCGGCGCGTGCGGCAAGGACCTCACCACCGTCACGTCGTACGACGACGAGACGACGGAGCTGTCCTACACCTGCACCCTCGACGGCCACACCGAGACGGTCCGGCTGAGCGAGTTCAACCGCGGCAAGCTGGTCTGGAAGGTCGACTGGCCGATGCGCTGGGCGTTCGAGGGCGTGATCTTCGAGCCGTCCGGTGTCGACCACTCGTCCCCGGGCTCGTCGTTCCAGGTCGGCGGGCAGATCGTCGGGATCTTCGGCGGCAAGCAGCCGATCGGCCCGATGTACGCGTTCGTCGGGATCAGCGGCATGGCGAAGATGTCGTCCAGCAAGGGCGGGGTCCCGACCCCGGCCGACGCGCTCCAGATCATGGAGCCGCAGCTGCTGCGCTGGCTGTACGCCCGCCGCCGGCCCAACCAGTCGTTCAAGATCGCCTTCGACCAGGAGATCCAGCGGCTCTACGACGAGTGGGACAAGCTCGCCGCCAAGGTCGCCGACGGCTCCGCCCTGCCGGCGGACGCCGCCGCGTACACGCGCGCCGTGGGCACCGCGGCCGGTGAACTGCCGCGCACCCCGCGGCCGTTGCCGTACCGCACCCTGGCCTCCGTCGCCGACATCACCGCCGGCGCCGAGGACCAGACCCTGCGCATCCTCAGCGAGCTCGACCCGGAGAACCCGGTCACCGCGCTCGACGAGGTGCGGCCGAGGCTGGCCAAGGCGGAGACGTGGATCAGCAAGTACGTGCCCGCCGAGTCCCGCACCCTGGTGCGCGACGAGCCGGACACGCAGGCGCTGGCCGCGCTCGACGACGAGGGCCGCGAGTCGCTGCGGCTCCTCCTCGACGGCCTGGACTCGCACTGGTCCCTCGACGGCCTGACGCACCTCGTCTACGGCGTGCCGAAGGTTCAGGCGGGCTTCTCGCCGGACGCGACGCCGAAGGAGCTGCCGCCGGAGATCAAGACGGCCCAGCGGTCGTTCTTCGCGCTCCTGTACGACCTGCTCGTCGGCCGTGACACGGGGCCGCGACTGCCCACGCTGCTGCTCGCCGTGGGCGCGGACCGGGTGCGCAAGCTGCTCGGGGCGTAAGCGCTCCGCGCAAGCTCCGTACAAGTGAAGGAAGGGCCGCACCGGATGCTCCGGTGCGGCCCTTCCTCATGTGCGGGGTGGGGTCAGGCGATGTGGTTCTCGATGAACTCGTTGTTCAGGCGGGCGGTGAACTCGTCCATGTAGCGGTGCAGATCGCGTGTTTCCAGCTTCAGGCCGTACGTCGCCTCGATGTTCGCGGCGAACGCGCCGGGTGTCGGCATGCCCTCACCCTCTATCGACTTCTTGAACACCTGGTAGAAGCCGTCCTCGTTGGGCGCCTCCTCCTCGGCCACGGGGATGCCGTCACCGAGCGGCCGAGTGCGGCCGGGACCGGCGGGCACAGGGAACTCCGGGTCCTGGGGCTGGGGCTGTGCCTGGGTCTGGGCGGGGATGAAGGCCTGCGCCTGGGCCTGGGCGGGGATGAAGGCCTGGGGCTGGGGCAGGTCCTGCTGGCCCTCGTACCACTGCTCGTACTCCTGCTCGGGGTCGTACGTCGGGTCGTAGCCGCCGTCGTACGACGCGGGCTGCGGCGGCGCCTGGAACCACGGGCTCGCCTCCTCGGCGGCGGGGGGCTCGCCGGGCGTCTCCTGGGCGACGGGCGTGGCCGGGGCCGCCTGGACCAGTTCGGGCGCGGCCGCGACCGGTGCCGGGGCCGGGGGCAGCAGCGCGGGCTCGATGCCTGCGGCGGCCAGACCGGCGGGGGCGGTCTCCGCGAGCGGGACGCCGTAGCGCGCCAGGCGCAGCGGCATCAGGGACTCGACGGGAGCCTTGCGGCGCCAGGCGCGGCCGAAGCGGGACCGCAGCCGCGCCTGGTAGACCAGACGCTCCTGCTCCAGCTTGATGACGGCCTCGTAACTGCGCAGCTCCCACAGCTTCATGCGGCGCCACAGCAGGAAGGTGGGCAGCGGGGAGAGCAGCCAGCGTGTGAGGCGCACGCCCTCCATGTGCTTGTCGGCGGTGATGTCCGCGATCCGGCCCACCGCGTGCCGCGCCGCCTCGACCGAGACGACGAAGAGGATCGGGATGACGGCGTGCATGCCGACGCCGAGCGGGTCGGGCCAGGCCGCCGCGCCGTTGAACGCGATCGTCGCGGCCGTCAGCAGCCACGCGGTCTGGCGCAGCAGCGGGAACGGTATGCGGATCCAGGTCAGCAGCAGGTCCAGGGCGAGGAGTACGCAGATACCCGCGTCGATGCCGATCGGGAACACGTAGCTGAAGTTCCCGAACCCCTTCTGGAGCGCGAGCGAGCGGACGGCCGCGTACGAACCCGCGAAACCGATGCCGGCGATGACCACCGCTCCGGCGACGACCACGCCGATGAGTATGCGGTGCGTCCGTGTCAGCTGTGGCGCGGCCACACGTGCTCCCCTCCCTGTACGCCTTGTTGCGCGCAACAGCCTCGCACATCGGCAAGGGGGCCCGTGGCCCGGTACGGCCGGAGCCCGGCCCCATAAGGGACCGGGCTCCGCAAAAGGCGTGGCCGGCAGGCGAGTTGGGACCCACCGGATGCCGACCGGCGGCCATGGAAGGCCACTTGGCGGGCGGATGCCTAGGTCGTCAGGACGTCATCAGGACTTGGAGGAGGCCTTGTCCGAAGGCTTTGCCGAGGTCGTCGCGGACGACTTCTCGGACGGCTTGTCGGACGTCTTGCCCGAAGGCTTGTCCGACGGCTTCGAGGAGGCCTTGTCCGAAGCCTTGTCCGACGGCTTGGCCGAGGCGGAACCCGCCTGGTCCGAGCCGCCCGCCCCGTTCGCCGAGAGGACCGCCGCGACGGCTTCCTTCGCGGCCTTCTCGGCGTCCTTCACCAGCTCGTCGGCGCCCGGCGTCTTCTCGCCCGCGAGGCCCGCACCGTTGTAGTCGATCGTGATGACGACGTTCTCGACGCGCGCGACGACCGTCTGCTGCTTGAAGGTGCCTTCCTTCTTCTTCAGCTCGTACGTCACCGCCGTCGCCTCGTCGCCCGTACCGCTGACCGGCTGCGACTTCGGGGACTTCGCGCCGTCCACGGACTGCGCGTCGGTCACCTGCTTGGTGAAGTACGCGTGCGCCAGCTTGTTGCCGCTGCCGCGCGCCGCGTCCGAGTCGAAACGCATCAGCGACGCGTTCAGCCAGCGGAACTGCGAACCCTTCACGCCCTTGTTGTCGAGGCTCGACCAGGAGCAGGTGCCCCGCACGGCCTCGTCGTCGGAGGCGCCCGCCTTGCCGGACTTCGCCTCCGGCACGAGATCGTCGAGCGTCTTCTTCGAGATCGCGGCACACGGCTGCGGCAGGGAGTCGTACGCCGCCGCCTTCACCTTGGCGGCCGCGTCGCTCGCGGACGCCGACGCCTTCGAAGAGCCCTTGCCCGCCCCGTCACCGGAGTCCGAGTCGGAGGAGCAGCCGGATGCCACGAGGATCACCGGCACGGCGGCTGCGCAGACAAATATGCGGGTGAGTCGCTTGGTCGGTCGGTGCATGGTTCCTTATTCTCCGGGTTTGCCTGGTACGTACCCGAGAGGTGCGGCCCGGGTCCGATGGGCCACCGTACGCCCAAGCCGGGCAGTGCGGCTCCGCTTCCGCGGACCCGCGCGCCCGCCGTACCACCGGTTACCCGCCCAGCGTCCCGGCCAGCTTGCGGGCCAGTTCCCGGGCCCTGTCCTGCATTTCCTTGCTGTCCGGCACCTTCGCGGCGGGGCCCGGCTGCTGCTCGTACTCGACGGTCACGATGACGTTGGACGTGCGGAACACCACAGTCACCGTGCGGTGGCCGCCGGCCGAGGCGGAAGGCGTCAGCTGGTCGTCGAGGAACGCCTCGTCGCCGAGGCCGTCGAGGATGCGGGGCTGCAGGTTGACGCCCGGTGCGGAGTCGTCCGACGGGCTCGACGAGGCGTCACCGGAGGCCGCGTCGTCGTCCCCCTTGCCGGACTTCTCCCCTTCCTCCGCCGTGGCCTTTCCCGTGCCGTTGTCGGTGCTGGTGTCTGTGCTCTCCGCCGTGCTTTCCCCGGCGTTGTCGCCGGTGCCCTTGTCGTCACCCTTGTCGGAGTCGTCGGAGGAGGGGTGGGACGGGGTCGGTGACGTCGTCTCCGTCGGGGCCGGCTCCGGCAGATGCGCCGCGACCCGCTTCGACGTGAAGACCTGACCGGCCTCCGTGTCGTCGCTCACCGCGTTGTCGTAGGACACGACCCGCTCGAAGTCGACCAGCAGGCGATGCGTCGCGTCCGTCCCGTCGTCCTTCCAACGGCAGCCCACGCGCCGGTCCGTGTCGTACGTGACCGTGGCCGCGCCCTCGTACGCCTTGTCGCGCTGGTCGCCCTCGGGGAGTGCCTTGATGCCGGGCAGCATCTTGTCGAGGGTGCCGCGGTCGGGCTGACGGCACGGTTCGGGCAGGGTGCGGTACTTGCCCGGCCGGGCGGCCACGGCGCTCGTGCCGACGTCGCCGGGCTTCGAGTCGGTCGCTTCGCCGGTGGCACCCGAACCTCCGGTGCAACCGGTGAGCAGCGCTGCGAGGAGCGCGGCGACGCCGGGTACGTACGCCTTCCGCTGCACGGTGATGGCCCCTCTCGGCAAGGTGACACGTCGTCGGACGTGCATATTCGGTTGCCGTCGCAGGACGGCTGATGGACACAATGTGTATCGCACGCACTGCTGTGAACGCCGGTCCGATATCCCATTCGTTGACCTTGGCGCCGGTATTTGCGATTTCCGACTTTTGATCGAGTAAGAGAACGTACGGGAACGTACGGGGGAAACGAGGACACTATGTCGTATGTAGAGGTTCCGGGGGCGAAGGTGCCGATCCGGATGTGGACGGATCCGGCTTCGGTCGAGGACGTGGCGATGCAGCAGCTGCGCAATGTCTCGACGTTGCCGTGGATCAAGGGTCTGGCAGTGATGCCCGATGTGCACTTCGGCAAGGGCGCGACGGTCGGCTCGGTCATCGCGATGCACGGCGCGGTCTGCCCGGCGGCGGTCGGTGTGGACATCGGCTGCGGGATGTCGGCGGTGAAGACGTCTCTGACGGCGAACGACCTGCCCGGGGACCTGTCCCGGCTCCGCTCGAAGATCGAGCAGGCGATCCCGGTGGGCCGTGGCATGCACGACGACCCGGTCGACCCGGGCCGGCTGCACGGGTTCGGTGTGGCGGGGTGGGAGGACTTCTGGGGGCGGTTCGAGGGGGTCGCGGACGCGGTGAAATTCCGGGAGGAGCGGGCCGCCAAGCAGATGGGAACGCTAGGCTCCGGTAATCATTTCTGGGAGTTTTGCCTCGATTCGGACAACTCGGTCTGGGTCATGCTCCATTCGGGTTCGCGGAACATCGGAAAGGAGCTGGCCGACCACCACATCGGCGTCGCGCAGAAGCTCGCGCACAACCAGGGTCTGGTCGACCGCGACCTCGCCGTCTTCATTGCGCAGACCCCGCAGATGGCGGCGTACCGGAACGACCTGTTCTGGGCGCAGGAATACGCGAAGTACAACCGCGAGGTCATGATGGCGCTTTCCCTGGACGTGATTCGCCGCGAGTTCAAGAAGGCGAAGCCGACGTTCGAGCCGGTGATCTCCTGCCACCACAACTACGTGTCGGAGGAGCGGTACGACGGCATGGACCTTCTCGTCACCCGCAAGGGCGCGATCCGCGCGGGTTCCGGCGAGTACGGGATCATCCCGGGCTCCATGGGCACGGGCTCGTACATCGTGAAGGGCCTCGGGAACGTGGCGTCGTTCAACTCGGCGTCGCACGGCGCCGGCCGCCGGATGAGCCGGAACGCCGCGAAGAAGCAGTTCTCGACGAAGGACCTGGAGGAGCAGACGCGGGGCGTGGAGTGCCGTAAGGACTCCGGCGTCGTGGACGAGATCCCGGGCGCCTACAAGCCGATCGAGAAGGTCATCGACCAGCAGCGCGACCTGGTCGAGGTCGTCGCGAAGCTGAAGCAGGTCATCTGCGTCAAGGGCTGACGCCGGCACCGCGAAAAACGTCCACCGGGGCAACCCGGTGGACGTCTGCGACCGTCCTGGGGTCAGAGCTTCAGGAGGGCGGGGCCTACTTCGCGTGGGTGACGGCGTAGATCATGACCAGAGCCACCAGGTGGATGCCGAAGAGGAAGTAGGCCAGGTACCACCACATGTGGCGTTCGCCGCGCTTTTCCTCCGCGCGGCGGCGCTCGTCCGCCTCGCGCTCCAGGATCTCCAGCGGGTCGGGGGGTTGCGGAGGCATCACAGTTCCCTGTGAACCTTGGTGTTGGAGGCCTGCGCGCGGGGGCGGACGACGAGCAGGTCGATGTTCACGTGGCTGGGGCGGGTGACCGCCCAGGTGATCGTGTCGGCCACGTCGTCCGCGGAGAGCGGTTCGGCGACGCCCGCGTAGACCTTCTCGGCCTTCTCGGTGTCGCCGCCGAAGCGGGTCAGGGCGAACTCCTCCGTCTTGACCATGCCGGGCGCGACCTCGATGACGCGGACCGGGGTGCCGACGATCTCCAGGCGCAGGGTCTCGGTGAGGACGTGCTCGGCGTGCTTCGCGGCCACGTAGCCTGCGCCGCCCTCGTACGTGCTGAGGCCGGCGGTGGAGGAGAGGACGACGACGGTGCCGTCGCCGCTCGCGGTGAGCGCGGGGAGCAGGGCCTGGGTGACGTTCAGCGTGCCGATGACGTTCGTCTCGTACATCTGGCGCCACTGGGCGGGGTCACCCGTCGCCACGGGGTCGGCGCCGAGCGCGCCGCCCGCGTTGTTCACGAGGACGCCGATGGTCTTGAAGGCCGTGGCGAACTCGTCGACCGCGGCGCGGTCCGTGATGTCGAGCGCGTAGGCCGCCGCCTGGTGGCCCGCGTCGTTGATCTCGGCGGCCAGCGCCTCGATGCGGTCCTTGCGGCGGGCGGTGAGCACGACCCGGTATCCGGCCGCCGCCAGCTGTCGTGCGGTGGCTGCGCCGATTCCGCTGCTCGCGCCGGTGATGACGGCGATGCGGGAGGCGACTGCGGGCGCGGCGGCGGTCATGGCTTGCTCCTCGTGCGGGCGATTCGACTCCCGTCAGGATAGGCAGGCTGCGCGCGGGGGTGTCACCGGCCGCCGCGGGGCGCGTACATGATCACGGCCATGCCGGCCAGGCAGATGAGGGCGCCGGTGACGTCCCAGCGGTCGGGCCGGTAGCCGTCCGCGACCATGCCCCAGGCGATCGAGCCCGCGACGAAGACGCCTCCGTACGCGGCGAGGATGCGGCCGAACTCGCCGTCGGGCTGGAGCGTGGCCACGAAGCCGTAGATGCCGAGGGCGATGACGCCCGCGCCGATCCACGCCCATCCCCTGTGTTCGCGCACGCCTTGCCAGACGAGCCAGGCACCGCCGATCTCGAAGAGGGCGGCGACGACGAAGAGGAACGCGGAGCGGGCGACGAGCATGCGGGACAGGCTGCCATGCCGGCCGCACGCGGCTGCCCCACGGTCACCTGTTGGACGGCGCCTGCGGGGCGGGATGCGTGGGATACATCAGGAGACCCGCGTGGCGGTGATCGGCGATCAGCGGTCGGTGGTCGTGGTTCGTGACCGAGGACGAGATGGCGGAGAGAACATGCTGGTGAGGCGTGCAGTAGGGCGTGGGCGTGGGCTTGGTGTGAGGCGTGGGCTCGGGGCCGTCGGGCTGAGCGCGGTCGTGGTGCTGGGGGCCGGTCCCGCGGTCGCCGACGGGCCTCGGCCGCGGCCCGTTCCGGAGGTCGATCTGGCGTATCACGGGCAGATCACCATGTCCGGGGGCCGGGTGGAGACCCGGCTCGTCCCGCAGAACCACGGTCCGTCGTCGGTGGCGGACGCCACGGTGCGGTTGCGCTGGTCGGCGCCGGTCACGGACGTGCGGAGGCTGCCGCCGATGTGTGTGCGGGCGGACGTGCGGACGGTGCTGTGCCGTACGGGTCCGCTGCCGGCGGACAGCAGGGGCAGGCGGATCTGGCTGCCGGTGCGGCTGGCGGGGGCGCCGTCGGAGGTGGCGGTGCGGATCGACACGATGTGGAGCAGTGGCACAGCGGACCGCAACCCGCAGAACAGCACCCATCAGGTGCTGGCCCTGGACACCGGGGACGTCTACTACTTCTGACAGGTCTCAGCCGGGTCCTTGGACGGACGCGCGCCGCTGACGGTCCCCAGGTCGAGGTGCCAGTCGTGGCAGCGGATCGCGCGGCCCTTCGGGTACTCGACGTCGCAGGGGCCGCGCAGGGTGAAACCGGCGCTGCGGCAGACGCCGTTCGACGCGGGGTGGTCGACGGGCGGGAAGGCGTGCAGGTGGCGGATGCCGGCCCGGTCGGCGGCCGCGTGCGCGGCGACGAGCCGGGCGGCCGCGGCGGCGATGCCGCGGCCCTGATGGCCGGGCAGGACGCCCCAGCCGGTCTCCCAGACCCGTTCGCCCTGCCACGGTGTCGCCCAGTAGCCGATGGAGCCGGCCGCGGGGGTGCCGGGCCCTGTGGTGATGCGGAACATCCGGCCGTGTCCGTCGAGCACGGACAGGGCGAGGTAGCGCCGGTGGCGGTCCATGAGCTGGTCGAGGGTCTCCTGGCCGCCGAGGTGGGCCGTCATCTCGGGCGCGTTGTTCTTGAGGAGGAGGCCGAAGTCGTCCTCCGTCCAGGGCACGAGGCCTATGTCCGTCATCTTTTCCCCGACCGTCCTGTGTTCGGTGCTGGTGCTGTTGCTGTTGCTGGTGCTGTTGCTGGTGCTGGTGCTGGTGCTGGTGCTGGTGCTGGTGCTGGTGCTGGTGCTGGTGCTGTGCGTCGTCGAGTCATTCAGCCATCGACTCATCGACTCATCGGTTCCTCGGTGCGTAGGCGGTCGGTGGTACGCCCACGGTCGCGGTGAAGTCTCTGACGAGGTGGGCCTGGTCGGCGTACCCGAGGTCGGCGGCGAGCGCGGCCCAGCTGACGGCGGCGTCCGATCCCGCGCGTTCGAGGGCCTGGTGGATGCGGTGGCGCAGGATGATCCACTTCGGTCCGACGCCGACGTAGGCGGAGAAGAGGCGTTGCAGGGACCGTACGGAGAGGCCTTGTGCGGCCGCGAACCCGCCGACGCGGTGCACGGTGGTGTCGGTGCGGATGCGGTCGACGAGGTCCATGGCGAGGTCGGCCTGCGGGTCGTCGGCAGCGCCGCGGGCGAGCAGGAAGGCGTCGAGTGCGGCCACGCGCGCGTGCTCGTCGCTGGGACCGGTGACCGCCAGGGCGGCGTCGGCCGGGGCGCCGGTGAACACGTCGCCCACGGGCAGCTCCCGGCCCGTCCACTGGAGGACCGGTGTGTCCGGGGCGTAGGGCCGGAAGCCTCCGCTGCGGAACTTCACCCCGCATACCCGGCCGCGCCCCGTCAGTTTCCTGGTGAACGGGCCGAGCGCGACGCCGGTGACCACGCCGACGGGCGTGCCCGTCGGCCCTTCGTCGCCCCCACCCCCGTGGCCCCCGCCGCCTCCGCTGTCCCCGTCGTCGTATAGCTCGAAGGTCAGGTTGACCGAGGGGTGCGGGACGACGTGCGAGGCGTAGGGCTCGGCGAGGTCCCAGTCGATGAACCAGTAGTTCTCGACGTAGCGGCGCAGCGGCTCGGCGGGCTCGTGGCGGCGGAACCGTACACGGGTCAGGAGCTCGTCCGGGTCGACGATGCCGCGGGTGTCACGGCGGAGTGCGGCCATGGCCGGATCGTATGTCGCCTTTCTTCAAGACGGGGCCGGGTTCCGGTCGACCTCACGGTCGACCCCGGGGGAATAGGGGCGGGGCCGTCACCGTTGGAGGGTATAGTTGAATCATCAACAACCTCGAAGGGTGAGCGCCATCATGCAGTTCGGGATCTTCAGCGTCGGGGACGTCACAGCCGATCCGACGACGGGCCGTACGCCGAGTGAGCACGAGCGCATCAAGGCCATGCTCGCCATCGCGCTGAAGGCGGAGGAGGTCGGGCTCGACGTCTTCGCCACCGGCGAGCACCACAACCCGCCCTTCGTGCCCTCCTCGCCGACCACGATGCTCGGCTATCTCGCGGCCCGCACCGAGAACCTGATCCTCTCCACGTCGACGACGCTGATCACCACGAACGACCCGGTGAAGATCGCCGAGGACTTCGCGATGCTCCAGCACGTCGCGGACGGCCGGGTCGACCTGATGATGGGCCGCGGCAACACCGGCCCGGTCTACCCCTGGTTCGGCAAGGACATCCGCGAGGGCATCAACCTCGCCGTCGAGAACTACGCCCTGCTGCGTCGCCTGTGGGACGAGGACGTCGTGACGTGGGAGGGCAAGTTCCGTACGCCGCTGCAGTCCTTCACCTCGACGCCGCGCCCGCTCGACGGGGTCGCGCCCTTCGTGTGGCACGGTTCGATCCGCTCGCCGGAGATAGCCGAGCAGGCCGCGTTCTACGGCGACGGGTTCTTCCACAACAACATCTTCTGGCCGATGGAACACACCAAGCAGATGGTGAACCTCTACCGCCGGCGCTTCGCCCACTACGGGCACGGCGCCCCCGAGCAGGCCATCGTCGGGCTCGGCGGCCAGGTGTTCATGCGCAGGAACTCGCAGGACGCGGTGCGTGAGTTCCGCCCGTACTTCGACAACGCGCCCGTCTACGGACACGGTCCCTCCCTGGAGGACTTCACCTCGCAGACCCCGCTGACCGTGGGATCCCCGCAGCAGGTGATCGAGCGGACGCTCGGCTTCCGGGAGCACGTCGGTGACTACCAGCGCCAGCTGTTCCTGATGGACCACGCCGGTCTGCCCCTGAAGACCGTTCTGGAGCAGCTGGACATCCTCGGCGAGGAAGTCGTGCCGGTGCTGCGCAAGGAGTTCGCTAACGGCCGCCCGGCGAACGTGCCGGACGCTCCGACGCACGCGTCGCGCGTCGCGGAGGCGGAGCTGAAGGCCCAGCAGGACCAGAACGAGAAGGAGGTGCCGGCCGTATGAAGCTCGTCGTCGTGTCGGCGGGGCTGAGCGCCCCGTCGTCGAGCAGGATCCTCGCGGACCGGCTCACGCGGGCGGTGACCTCGCAGGTCGCGGGCGTCGACGCCGCCGTGGACGTGGATGCCGACGTGGACGTGACCGTCGTCGAACTGCGGGACCTGGCCGTCGAGATCGCCCACAACCTGGTCACCGGGTTCCCCGGGCCCGCCCTCAGTGAGGCGCTCGACGCGGTGGCCGGGGCGGACGGCCTGATCGCCGTGTCGCCGGTGTTCTCGGCCTCGTACAGCGGTCTGTTCAAGTCGTTCTTCGACGTGCTCGACAAGGACGCGCTCACCGGGAAACCGGTGCTCGTCGGGGCGACCGGCGGCACGCCGCGGCACTCGCTCGTCCTGGAGCACGCGATGCGTCCGCTGTTCGCGTATCTGCGGGCCGTGGTCGTGCCGACCGCCGTCTACGCGGCGTCGCAGGACTGGGGCGCGGAGGGTCTTGAGCAGCGCGTCGAACGGGCGGGCGGCGAGCTCGCACGGCTCATGACCGGCCTCGCGGCGGCCCGCCCCGCGCCGGTGGAGTGGGGCGACGACGTCATCCCCTTCGAGCGGCAGCTTGCCGCGCTGCGGGTGGAGTAGGCGGAGGTCACGTAGGCAGCGGTTACGAGCCCTGCGGGCCGGTCGGCGCGCGCCAGGCCGTCCAGCCGGGCGTGTGGTGCAGGGGATACGGCGTCCAGTCGCGCGCATAGTGCGGTGGGCGCTGTCCCTTTGTCGTGAGGACGGCGGTCGGTACCTTCGCGGCGCGGTCGACGAGGCCCGCGGGGGTCGTCGAGATGTTGTTGCCCTCCACCTGGGCGGAGGCGCAGCCCGCGTCGTAGGCGATGGGGAGGGCGCGCGGGCCCGAGACCAGGCAGGGCGGGCGCAGGCCCAGGGCGCGCAGATCGTCGGCGGCGGCGCGGTAGCGCCCGTTCGTGACGGCGGTGGACGCGGTGACCTCGGACAGGACCGTGGTCTGCGAGAGGAGCTGCCCCGCGATGAGCAGCCCTACGGCGGTGAGCAGCCCTACGGCGATGAGCGCGCGGTGTGAGCCGATACGGGCGATGCGGCGTGAGCCGGTATGGGTGATGCGGTCTGAGCCGACATAGGCGATGGAGTGTGAGCCGATACGCGTGATCAGGCCCGCGACCGGCAGTGCGAGGAGCGCGTACGTGGGGAGCAGGAAGCGCGGGGCCGAGTAGTCGATCATGAGCAGATACGGCACGGCGAGCGCGGCGGCGACGGTGAGAGGGAGCGCGGTCGGCAGGGGACGGCGCTCGCGCACGGCGTAGGCGAGCGCGGCCGCGGCGAGGACGGGGAGGGCCAGCCACCACAGGGTGAGGCCGGGGGAGTGCACGGTCGCCGTGCACGGGCGGCACAGCAGGGGGCCGTTGAGGCTGGCCCAGGCGTTGTCGAAGTTGAGGTGCAGGCCCATGTCGCCCTCGGTGGCGCTCGACACGTGCAGCCGGTCCTGTACGGAGCCGAAGCGGATGTACGCCTCCGCGACCCACTGGGCGAGGCCTGCCGCGAGTCCGCCGGCGAGGTAGGGCAGGGTGCGGCGGTTGCGGAACAGGGCCGTGGCGATCAGGGGCAGGGCGAGCCAGACGGCGTCCGGGGCGCGGAACAGCGCGGTCACCGCGACGCAGCCCGCGAGCCACCAGTTCGCGCGCCGTTCGCGCCGGATCGCCGCGCGCAGGAACCAGCCGGTCGCGGCGACCGAGCCGAACGCGACCCAGAGGTTGGGCATGGCCTGCGGCCCGGAGATCTGGGTGATCCACAGCCCGGCGAACAGCAGCGCGGCGAGAGCGGTGGTGCGGGCACCGACGACGGGACGCCATACGCGGAACGCGGCGTACAGGGCGGCCGACGAGAGCAGCGTGAGCGCGATGCGCAGGGCGAGCACGGAGGGGGTGACCGCGATGAACGGCGCGGTCAGGAAGCTGATGCCGCGGGAGCGGGGCGCGCTGAAGAAGGCGGCGGGGACGCGCGGGTCGTACTGCGACACGTACACGGTCTCGTCCCACCCCATCGCGTGCGCGAGCGGCGGCACGACGAGTACGAACTGAACGAGGGCGTAGGCGAGCGCGACGAGCACGAGCCAGGGGATGGGCCGGGGGCGTCTTACGGGAGCGTCGGACGTGGTGGTGGCGGAGGGGGAGGCCGGCGGCCGGGAGGTGGCTGTGGCCCCGGGGGGCGTGGTGGCGGCTGGCCGGTCGGTGGCGGCAGCCGTACGCGTCTGTGGCCGGTCGGTGGTGGCCGCCGTACGCGTCTGTGGCCGGGCAGTGGTGGCTGCCGTATGCGTACTCGTATGCCTGTCCGTACGCGTACCCGTACCCGTACCCGTACCCGTACCCGTATCCGTATCCGGTTCCGCGCGCGTATCCGTATCCGGCTCCCTACGCGAATCCGTACTCGACCGGGCGTCCGGGCCGGGTGCGGAGGCGCCGGGTTTCGGACGGAGGTCGGGCCGGGGGGCGGGTCGCCGCCGGTTTTGATCGGCCCGCCTGCCCCGGCCCTCGGTGGCCCGGTCCCGCTTGGCTCCGGGGGCCTTGGGGCTGTGCGGGCGGGCCGGTTCTGGGGTGGGGGTACCGAGTCGTGCGTCGTTGGTCGTCAAGTTGACTTCCCCCTCGTCAGTCACGTGGGCCGTGGTGTACCGGACACGGACGACCTTGCCGGGCAGCGGGCCGAACGGGCCTTGCGGCGCGCCCAGCCGGCCGCCCGGTGGCGCAGCCGCTGCCAGGACCTGAGGCGCCGCGTCTCACGGAGTTCGGCGAACAGGAGCTCGTAACGGGCGACGATCGGATCGGGGTCGTAGCGGCGGGCCGACGCGAACGCGGCGCGGGCCATGGAGTGCCGGTGCGGCGGGTCCTGGATGAGGCCGTTGACCGCCTCGGCGAGGGCCCGCGCGTCCCCGACCGGTACGAGCCGGCCGTCGACGCCGTCCGTGATGATCTCGGCGGGGCCGAGCGGCGCGTCCGTGCTGACCACCGGAACCCCGCAGCGCATCGCCTCGACGAGCGTCATCCCGAAGGACTCCGCGTCCGATGCGGACACCACGATCGAGGCCTTCGCGAACTCCGGCTCGATGGGCGAGCGCGCCCCCATCAGATGGGCGCGCCCGGTGAGGCCGAGCCCGGCGATGAGATCGCGCAGTTTCGCCTCCTCGGGCCCGCCGCCGTAGATCCGCAGCTGCCACTCGGGCTGCCGCACGGCGACGCCGGCGAACGCCTCCAGGAGCAGGTCGAAGCGCTTGCCGGGCGCGAGACGTCCGGCGCTCGCGATGACCTTGGAGGTTCCCTCGGACGGCGGGCAGGGCGCCTCCGGCACGATGTTCGGGACCGACAGGACCCGTACGCCCGGCAGGCTCATGCGGGCCCGGTACACCTCGGCGTCCGCCGCGGTCATGGTGACGACGGCGTCGAGGGAGCGGTAGTGGCGGGCGAGCACCGCCCTCAGCTTCTTGCTGTGGGCGTCGTGGCGCAGGTGCTCCTGCCCGATGCGCAGTGCGGAGCGCGGGCCGTACATCGCCAGATAGACGTTGATGCCGGGGCGCGTACCGATCACGACGTCAGCGTCGCAGCGCTCCAGGTACTCGCGCACACGCAGATCGTGCAGACGGGTGTACTGCTTGTGGCGCTTCTCGGCGGCGGGAAAGTCCCGCGCGGGCTCCTCGTACGCCGCGTACTGCGGGTCGGCGCTGCCGATGCGCGTGTCGACGAGCGGGACCAGTGAGACGGCGGGGTCGACCGTGAAGCGCGGCACCTCACGGTGCCGGGACATCGAGACGATCTCCACCTCGTGGCCGCCGCGCCCGGCGAGCGCCGCGGCGAGGTTGAGTGTGGTCCGCACGGTCCCGCCGATCGCGTACGCGTTGTGCAGCAGGAACACGATCTTCATGGACAGCCCTCCCGGCGGGCCCTGTGCCCGCGACATACGGCGGCAGCCTGGTCCAGCGAGGTAAGCCGCCGTTCCCGCCGGGGTGAGAGGCGGGTAAGAAGGCGTCCGGCGGGCCCCTGGTCAGGGGGTACGCCGCAGGGCCCGGGGGGCACACTGGAACGCGTGTCCCCAACCGCTGCGTCCGCCACGCCCCCCGCCGCGTCCCCGACCGTGCTGCTCGCCGAGGACGACCGCGCCATCCGCCATGCCCTCGAGCGGGCCCTGACTCTGGAGGGTTACGAGGTCACGGCCGTCGCCGACGGGGTCGAGGCGATCGCGCAGGCCCACCGCAGCGCGCCCGACATTCTCGTCCTGGACGTGATGATGCCGGGCATCGACGGTCTTCAGGTGTGCCGCGTGCTGCGCGCCGAGGGCGACCGCACGCCGATCCTGATGCTGACGGCGCTCGTCGAGACGCCCGACCGGATCGCGGGCCTGGACGCGGGCGCGGACGACTACGTCGTGAAGCCCTTCGACGTGGACGAGGTCTTCGCGCGGCTCCGTGCCCTGCTGCGCCGCACCAGTGGCGCGTCGTCCGACGACGGGCGCGACGTGTCGCCCGAGCTCGACGGCCAGGTCGCGGCGGCCGACCTCAGGATGGACCCGCAGGCCCGGCGGGCCTGGCGCGGGGAGCGCGAACTGGAGCTCACCCGCACCGAGTTCGACCTCCTGGAACTGCTCGTCCGCAACGCCGGCATCGTCCTCGACCACGCCACGATCTACGACCGCATCTGGGGCTACGACTTCGGCCCGGGGTCGAAGAACCTCGCGGTCTACGTCGGCTATCTGCGCCGCAAGGTCGACGAGCGGGGCGCCGCCTCCCTGATCCACACCGTGCGCGGCGTCGGCTACGTGCTGCGGGAGGACTGAGGATGCCGCGCCGCCGCCTGCGCGCGTTCCTGCACGGACGGCCGCGCGCCCGGTCCCTGCGGACCACGTTCGCCGTGTCGTTCGCCGCGGTCGCGGCGGCCGTCACCGTCCTGGTCGGCCTCCTCTCCTACGACGCCGCGGCGCGGCTCGTCCGCGTCGACCAGCAGGCCGTGTTCGACGAGGTCGTCACCGATCTGCGTCAGCAGGTGAAGGAGGCCAAGCTCACCCCGTACGACTTCGCGTCCGGGGACCCGGACCACGACGGGCCCCGTGACGACCTGATCCGGCCTGCCCGCACGGACGTGCAGGTGCTCGGGCCCGGCGGCCGGATCGTCGACCGCGGCAGCCCGCAGCTCCCGGTGAACGCGGCCGACCGGCGCACCGCCGACGAGGCGCACGCCGGCGTGACGGAGGAGGCCGACGGGTCGGAGAAGGGCGGGTCGCGGCGCGATGTGGAGCTCGGCGGGGACGAGTACCGGCTGACGGCCGTGTCGCTCGGCGGCGGGCGGGGCGCCGTCCAGGTCGCGCAGGAGTTCAGCGACACGGAGGATCTGCTGCGCGAACTCCAGCAGCGTACGGGCCTGCTGGCGGGTTCCGTGATCGTGGCGGCGGGTCTCGTCGGCTGGTGGCTGGCGCGCCGGATCACGGGGCGTCTGGTGCGGCTGGCGGAGGCGGCGGAGGACGTGGCGGGGACGGGGCACCTCGATGTGCGGGTGCCGGTCACCGGCGGCGATGAAGTGGGCAGCCTCGGCCGGTCCTTCGACCGGATGCTGGGGCGCCTGGCGCGCTCCATGGAGGACCAGCGCCGCCTGGTGCAGGACGCCGGTCACGAACTGCGCACGCCGCTCACCTCACTGCGTACGAACATCTCGCTGCTGCGCCGTATCGAGGACCTGCCGCCCGCCGCCCGCGAGGAGCTGATCGCCGACCTGGCGCTGGAGTCGCGTGAACTGACCGATCTGGTCAACGAGTTGGTGGAGCTGGCGGCGGGCAAGGAGGACGACGAGCCGGTCGTCGAGCTGGCGCTGGCCGAGACGGCCGAGGACACCGCGGTCCTCGCGCGCCGCCGCACGGGCCGCACGGTCACGGTGCGTTCGCGGGGCGACACGGTGATCCAGGGCCGTCCCGCCTCGCTCCAGCGCGCGGTGTCCAACCTGGTGGAGAACGCCGCCAAGTTCGACCGCGACGGGACGGAGCCGATCGAGATCGTGGTCACGGGAGGCCTTCCGGACGGCGTGCGCGTCGAGGTGCTCGACCGGGGTCCCGGCATCGCGGACTCGGACCTGGACCGGGTCTTCGACCGCTTCTACCGCGCGCCGGCCGCCCGCAGCCTGCCGGGCTCCGGCCTCGGCCTGTCCATCGTCCAGGAGGTGGCGGCGGCCCACGGGGGCGAGCCGTTCGCGAAGGGGCGGCCGGGCGGGGGAGCGGTGATCGGGTTCACGGTGCGGGGGGTGCCGGAGGAGCCGGACTGAGGCGGGCGGGCGTGCTGGAGGAGCGGGGCTGGGTCGGCGGGGCGTGCTGGAGGAGCGGGGCTGGGGTCGGCTGGGGCGTGGCGCGGGCGGTCAGGGCCAGACGAGGCAGTAGGCCTGGTGTCCCGCGTCGTGCAGCCGGTGGCTGAAGTCCTGCCATTCGTGCAGCAGTTGGTACACGTAGAACGCGTCGCGCGGGCCGCCGCGGTCCGGGACCGTCGACCAGATGAACGCCGCGGCGCCCACGGCCTCCTCGCCGACGCCGCGCAGCGGGTCGACGACCGTCATCGGCAGCTTCACGACCGCGTAGTCGGGGTGCAGGACGACCAGTTCCAGCGGGGGGACCTTGTGCAGGGGTATGCCCTCGATGCCGGTGAGGACCATCGCGGCCATCGTCTCCGGCTTGATCTTGGTGAACATGCCGCCCATGCCGAGCTCGTCACCGCCGAGCTCCTCGGGGCGCATCGAGATGGGGACGCGGGCCGCCGTGGCGCCGTCGGGCGCGCCGAAGTATTTGTACGTCACCCCCACCCGGCCACCATTCCTGCTCCCGGTCCCGCTCAGTGCCTGCCCGGCGTCCGCTTCTTCCGCTGATGCCGCTGCTGCTGCCGCCTCCGCGTCGCGCCGGTGCTTTCCCCGCCGGGCACGCCGGGGGCCCAGATCGTCGGTCCCCTCGCCCAGTCCGCCACCGCGATGCATATCTCCACCCGACTGCTTTTCCAGGGCGCCTGGCCCCTTTTCTAGGCCGCGCGGCCACCACCGCGCAACCCGATCATCGTGTCAGTGACCTCCCCCACGGTCACTCGCCGAAACGTGCGGTGAAACACCTGCGCGGGCCGGGGAGCGAACCCCGTGCCGGCGTGCAGCGTGAACTGTCCGCGAGCGGCCCATCCCCTGGGAGTTTAGGTAGTCGGTTCCCGCCGTGGCCAGAGAAGCAGGGGATGAGCCGGGCTCCGGAGAGGCTGCCCGTACGCTGAGAGGCATGGCAGAGGCGAACAACATCCCCGGGTCCGCGGCGCCGCCGTCGGGCGCGACCGCACCGTACCCCTATGAAGCACCGGTCTCGCAGGGTCTCTTCGACCGCGCGGCCCTCGTGACGCCGGGCGGCGTGAACTCGCCCGTACGCGCGTTCCGTGCCGTGGGCGGTACGCCCCGGTTCATGGTGTCCGGTACCGGTCCGTACCTCACGGATGCCGACGGTCGTGAGTACGTCGACCTCGTCTGCTCCTGGGGGCCGATGATCCTCGGCCATTCCCGTCCCGAGGTCATCGCGGCCGTCCAGGACGCCGTCGCACGCGGCACGTCCTTCGGTACGCCGGGTGAGGGCGAGGTCGCCCTGGCCGAGGAGATCGTCGCGCGGATCGCGCCGGTCGAGCAGGTGCGGCTGGTGTCCAGCGGCACCGAGGCGACCATGTCCGCGATCCGGCTCGCCCGCGGATTCACCGGGCGCGCCAAGGTGATCAAGTTCGCCGGCTGCTACCACGGGCACGTGGACGCGCTGCTCGCCGCCGCGGGTTCGGGTGTGGCGACCTTCGGGCTGCCGGACACCCCGGGCGTGACCGGTGCCCAGGCGGGCGACACCATCGTCGTCCCGTACAACGACCTCGACGCCGTGCGGGCCGCGTTCGCCGCGAACGAGGGCCAGGTCGCCTGTGTCATCACCGAGGCGTCGCCGGGCAACATGGGCGTCGTGCCGCCGCTCGCCGGCTTCAACCAGGGCCTCGCGGACCTGTGCCGCGAGAACGGCGCGCTGTACATCTCCGACGAGGTCATGACCGGCTTCCGCACGTCGAAGGCCGGCTGGTACGGCGTCGACGGGGTGGCGCCCGACCTGATGACGTTCGGCAAGGTCATGGGCGGTGGCTTCCCGGCCGCCGCGTTCGGTGGCCGTGCGGCCGTCATGGGGCACCTCGCCCCGGCCGGCCCCGTCTACCAGGCGGGCACGCTCTCCGGGAACCCGATCGCGACGGCGGCCGGTGTCGCGCAGCTGCGGCTGCTCGACGACGCCGCGTACGCGACGATCGACGCCGTCTCCGAGCAGCTGCGCACCCTGGTGAGCGCCGCGCTCACCAAGGAGGGCGTCGCGCACCGCGTGCAGAGCGCCTCCAACATGTTCTCCGTGTTCTTCACGGAGGACGAGGTGCGCAACTACGAGGACGCGAAGCGCCAGGAGTCCTTCCGCTTCACCGCGTTCTTCCACTCGATGCTGGCGCAGGGCGTCTATCTGCCGCCGTCGGCCTTCGAGTCCTGGTTCGTCTCCACTGCCCATGACGAGCGGGCGGTCGAGCGCATCGCCGCCGCGCTCCCCGGTGCCGCACGCGCGGCTGCGGAGGCGACGCAAGCATGACCACTGCCGGCAAGTCCGACCAGGACATCACCGTCGTCCATGTGATGCGGCACGGAGAGGTGCACAACCCGGAGGGGATCCTGTACGGGCGGCTGCCCGACTATCACCTCTCCGAGCTCGGCCGGCAGATGGCCGACCGGGTCGCGGAGCACCTGTCCTCGCGTGACGTGACCCATGTCGTGGCCTCCCCGCTCGACCGGGCGCAGGAGACGGCGACGCCGATCGCGAAGGCGCACGGGCTCGACCTGGCGACCGACGACCGGCTCATCGAGGCGGGCAACGTCTTCCAGGGCAAGACGTTCGGCGTCGGCGACGGCGCGCTGCGCAACCCGGAGAACTGGAAGCACCTCGTCAACCCGTTCAAGCCGTCGTGGGGCGAGCCGTACGTCGAGCAGGTCGTGCGGATGATGGGCGCCCTCGACGCGGCGAAGGACGCGGCGCGCGGGCACGAGGCGGTGTGCGTCAGCCATCAGCTGCCGATCTGGATCGTGCGCAGCTTCGTGGAGAAGCGGCGGCTGTGGCACGACCCGCGCAAGCGGCAGTGCACCCTCGCCTCGCTCACGACGTTCACCTATCGCGGCGACAAGATCGTGTCCGTGGGCTACACGGAGCCCGCGCGCGACCTGGTGCCGGCCCATCTCCTCGCGGGCGCCAAGCCCGTGAAGGGGAAGGACAAGGCGTTCGGCGCGTAGGGCCTCTCGTCCGGAGCGTGCCGGGCCGGCCGAACGCAAAGACCCTGGGCCGCGTCCGTAAAGGCGCTGGTCGACGGTCGATGTGGCATGCGGCACACAGCCGTCGGCATTGCCCAAATTTGCTCTCCCTGCCGGAACCGCAGTGTTCGTCGCGCCCTCTAACGGGGTGCCCGTCTCGTACGGGAACGGGGCGCGACGAATGGGGACCAGGGAATGCCGGACATCACACGAAGGGGACTGATCGGGCTCGGAGCGGGGGCGGCGGCAGCCGCCGCGCTCGCCGGGTGCGGTACCAGTAACGGGCAGGGCGGCGGGACGTCCGTGCCGGGCGGGGAGCCCGAGGGCGGCGGGGCCGGTAAGCCCGACAAGCCCGCGGCCCGGCCGATCGGTGACGGCTCGACGTCGTACACCGGCAAGCAGCCGAACCAGCCGGGCAAGCCCGTCCCCCTCGAACCCGGCCAGACGCCACCGCAGTTCGTGATCTTCTCCTGGGACGGTGCGGGTGAGGTCGGCAACGGCCTCTTCCCGCGCTTCCTCGAACTGGCCGAGAACCACGGCGCGCACATGACGTTCTTCCTCTCCGGCCTCTATCTGCTGCCGGAGTCGAAGAAGCGGCTCTACCACCCGCCGAACAACGGGGTCGGCGCCTCGGACATCGGCTATCTCACCGACGCCCACATCAAGGAGACGCTGAAGTACGTCCGCCAGGCCTGGCTGGAAGGCCATGAGATCGGCACGCACTTCAACGGGCACTTCTGCGCGGGCACCGGCACCGTCGCCAACTGGACCCCGGCGCAGTGGCGCAGCGAGATCGATCAGGCCAAGTCGTTCGTCAAGGAGTGGCGTACGAACACGGGCTGGCACGACCTGCCCTCGCTGCCCTTCGACTACGAGAAGGAACTCGTCGGCGGCCGCACGCCGTGTCTGCTCGGCCAGGACAATCTGCTGCCCACGGCGCGCGAGCTCGGCTGGCGCTACGACGCCTCGTCGCCGGGCGGAAGGCAGCGCTGGCCCTCCAAGCGGGGCGGCGTGTGGGATCTGCCGCTCCAGGCCGTGCCGTTCCCCGGGCACAGCTTCGAGGTGCTCTCGATGGACTACAACATGCTGGCCAACCAGTCGGTGAACTCGACCAACGCGCCGGCCTACAACTACCCGCGCTGGCGCAAGCAGTCCGCAGAGGCGTACATAGCAGGCTTCACGCGGGCATACGAGACCAACCGGGCGCCGTTTTTCATAGGCAACCACTTCGAGCAGTGGAACGGCGGGATCTACATGGACTCCGTCGAGGAAGCCCTCAAGCACATCGCCGGCAAGAAGGACGTACGCCTCGTCTCCTTCCGGCAGTTCGTCGACTGGCTGGACGTCCAGGACCCGAAGGTCCTCGACAAGCTGCGCTCGCTCGACGTCGGGGTGCGCCCCGACGGTGGCTGGCAGAGCTATCTGAAAGCCGCCGCCTGAGCGCCGCGCCGACCTCTGAACGACCCCTCCTGAAATGGGGTTTTCCGTACGCAAGGGGGGTGCGGAAGATCCCCTAAACAGACATGCGAAACTTTTCACATGAGTGCCGACTGCCGCGTTTCCCCCCTCGCTGCATCCAAGCGCCGTACCGCCCTCCTCGCCGCGGGAGCCGCGGTCGCTGCGCTGACCCTCTCCGCGTGCAGCTCGGGCGGAACGTCGGGCGGCGGCAACAACACCAACTTCGTGACGAACTCCGGCGGCATCTCCACCGTCGACAAGGGCGACCGTCATGACGCGCCCAAGCTGGACGGCAAGGATCTGGAGGGCAAGCCCCTCGACCTCGCCGACTACAAGGGCAAGGTCATCGTCCTGAACGTGTGGGGCTCCTGGTGCCCGCCGTGCCGCGCCGAGGCCAACTACTTCTCGAAGGTCGCCAAGGAGACCGAGGGCAAGGACGTCCAGTTCATCGGCATCAACACGCGTGATGCGCAGACCGAACCGGCCCTCCAGTTCGAGAAGGACCACGACATCCCGTACCCGAGCTTCTACGACCCCTCGGGCAAGCTGATGCTGCGCTTCGAGAAGGGCACGCTCAACCCGCAGTCGATCCCGTCCACGCTCGTCATCGACCGCGACGGCAAGATCGCCGCCCGCTCGCTGCGCGCCCTCAGCGAGGGCAATCTGCGCAAGATGGTCGACCCTGTGATCGCGGAGAAGTGAGCGAAGGTGCACGCCACGCTCACCGCTCTCGCCGCTGAAGGCGGAGTGGGCCACACCGTCGAGAGCGGTGCGCTCCTGCTCGCTCTGCCGATCGCCGTCCTCGGCGGCCTCCTCTCGTTCTTCTCGCCCTGCGTCCTGCCTCTCGTCCCCGGCTATCTGTCGTACGTGACGGGGGTCAGCGGCACCGACCTGGCCGACGCCCGGCGGGGCCGGATGGCAGCGGGAGCCGGCCTCTTCGTCCTCGGCTTCACCGCCGTCTTCGTCTCCGGCGGGGCCCTCTTCGGCTACTTCGGCGCGACGCTCCAGGAGTACCAGAGCACCCTCACCAAGATCCTCGGTGTCCTGATGGTCCTCATGGGGATCTTCTTCATGGGGATGATGCCCTGGCTCACCCAGCGTGAATTCCGCTTCCACAAGCGGCCGGTGACCGGGCTGATCGGTGCCCCGGTGCTCGGCGCCCTCTTCGGCATCGGCTGGACCCCCTGCATCGGGCCGACGCTCGCCTCCGTGACCGCCCTCTCGTTCAACGAGGCGAGCGCGGGCCGCGGGGCCATACTGACCGTTGCGTACTGCGCTGGGCTCGGCATCCCCTTCGTGCTCGCCGCCATCGCCTTCCGCAAGGCGCTCGGTGCCTTCGGCTGGGTCAAGAAGCACTACGCCTGGGTGATGCGGATCGGCGGCGTCATGATGATCTTTACCGGAGTGCTGCTGCTCACAGGAGCCTGGGACACCCTCGTCCAGCAGATGCAGACCTGGTCCAACGGCTTCACGGTGGGAATCTGATCCATGAGCACGACTGAATCCGACAAGACCGGCGAGGTGAGCGGCGACGAGCTCGGCGCGGCCGGCTCGCACCTGTCCACCGCACCACAGGAGGACCGCAGCCCGAACCTGCCCCGCCTGGGCGTCATCGGCTGGGCCCGCTGGTTCTGGCGGCAGCTCACCTCGATGCGCGTCGCGCTGATCCTGCTCTTCCTTCTCTCGCTCGGGGCGATCCCCGGCTCGCTGATCCCGCAGTCCGGGATCGACGAGATGAAGGTGCAGACGTTCAAGGACGCGCACACCACGCTCGCGCCGGTCTACGACAAGCTGGGTCTGTTCCACGTCTACAGCTCGGTGTGGTTCTCCGCGATCTACATCCTGCTGTTCATCTCCCTCATCGGCTGCATCGTGCCGCGCTCCTGGCAGTTCGTCGGCCAGCTGCGCAGCCGCGCGCCCGGCGCCCCGAAGCGCTTC
Source organism: Streptomyces sp. NPDC090032 (assembly GCF_044748025.1). Taxonomy (NCBI): domain Bacteria; kingdom Bacillati; phylum Actinomycetota; class Actinomycetes; order Kitasatosporales; family Streptomycetaceae; genus Streptomyces; species Streptomyces sp. NPDC090032. Next base: position 47,014 of record NZ_JBIVFF010000021.1, read on the forward strand.
ACGCACCTGCCCGCCTCCGCGACCTGGCGCACCGACACCGAGCCCGAGCAGGTCCGCGCGGCAGCCCTCGAAATCCTGCGCAAGCGCCGCTTCCGCGCCCACATCGCCGGTGACGCCGTCGCCTCCGAGAAGGGCTACCTGCGCGAGGCCGGCAACCTGATCTTCCACATCGCGCTGATCGTGATGCTGATCGCCTTCGCCTGGGGCCAGCTCTTCAAGTCCGAGGGCGGCAAGCTGATGGTCGAGGGCGACGGAGGCTTCTCCAACGCCCTGCCGATGTACGACGACTTCAAGTCGGGCAACCTCTTCAACTCCGACACCGACCTCACGCCGTTCAGCTTCCAGCTGGACAAGTTCGACGGGACGTACGAGCGCAACGGGCCGAACAAGGGCAGCCCGCGCATCTACCGCGCCAACGTCACCTACAGCGTCGGCGCGAACGGCAAGGAACAGAAGACCGCGATCCAGGTCAACGACCCCCTCGACATCGACGGCACCAAGGTCTACCTCAACGGCCACGGATACGCGCCCACCGTCACCGTCCGGGACGGCCGCGGCAAGGTCGTCTCCCGGCAGGCCGTGGCGCTGCTGCCCATCGACTCGAACGTCACCTCCACCGGTGCCATCAAGATCATGGACGGCTACCGCGACAAGAACGGCAAGCGGGAACAGCTCGGCTTCAACGCCTTCTTCGTGCCGACCTTCGCGGGGTCCGGGAAGGGCGACATGTTCTCCCAGTTCCCCGCGCTCGACTACCCCGTCCTCGCGCTGTCCGCGTACCACGGAAGCCTGGGTGTGGACTCGGGTATCCCGCAGAACGTGTACCAACTGGACACCTCCAAGATGAAGAAGTTCACGGATTCGAAGGGTGAGCTGCTCAAGACGCGGCTGCGGCCCGGCGAGACCATGAAGCTTCCGAACGGTGCCGGGTCGATCACGTTCGACAAGGACATCAAGCAGTGGGCGAGCTTCCAGATCACCCACCAGCCCGGCGACGGCTGGGCCCTCGCCGGAGCGCTCGCCGCCATCGCGGGCCTCGCCGGCTCCCTGTTCATCCAGCGCCGCCGCGTGTGGGTGCGGGCGACCCCCGGAGCCGACGGAGTGACCGTCGTCGAGATGGGCGGCCTCGGGCGCAGCGAGTCCACGAAGGTGGCCGAAGAACTCGGCGACCTGGCCGCACACCTCCACGAACAGGCGCCCAGCGCCGCCGATCCCCAACCTGCTGTTCCTGCCGAAGGGGCTGAGAAGTGAATCTCGCCGCCGCAACCAACGAGAATCTCGCGCACATCAGCAATGTGCTGATCTACTCGTCGATGGCCGTGTACCTCCTGGCCTTCTTCGCGCACATGGCCGAGTGGGTCTTCGGCAGCCGCAGCAAGGTCGGCCGCACCGCCGCCGCGCTGACGCAGAAGGCCCCCGCGCAGGCCGCGGCCGGCTCCGTGAAGGTGCAGGTCAAGGAGAAGAACGGCGGCACCGCCGTCCTGGAGCGGCCCAGCGTCGTGACCCGCGCCGTCTCCGGCACCCGTGATGTGCCGGACGGCCCCGGCGCCTCCGGCGGCGACGAGCAGGGCGACCTCTACGGCCGTATCGCGGTGTCCCTCACCGTGCTCGCGTTCCTCGTCGAGGCGAGTGGTGTTCTCACCCGCGCGCTCTCCGTGCAGCGCGCGCCGTGGGGCAACATGTACGAGTTCAACATCACCTTCTCCACCGTCGCCGTCGCCGTGTACCTCGGCCTGCTGGTGGCGAAGAAGAACATCGGCTGGCTCGGCCTCCCGCTGGTCACCACGGTCCTCCTCGATCTCGGCCTCGCTGTCACTGTCTTGTACACCGCCAGCGACCAGTTGGTTCCCGCCCTCCACTCGTACTGGCTGTACATCCACGTCTCCACGGCGATCTTCTGCGGTGCGGTGTTCTACGTGGGCGCGGTCAGCACGCTGCTCTACCTGTTCCGCGACTCGTACGAGAACAAGCTGGCGAACGGCGGCAAGCCCGGAAAGTTCGCGACCTCCGTCATGGAGCGCCTGCCCGCCGCGGCCTCGCTCGACAAGTTCTCCTACCGCGTGAACGCGGCCGTCTTCCCGCTGTGGACGTTCACGATCATCGCGGGCGCGATCTGGGCCGGCGACGCGTGGGGCCGCTACTGGGGCTGGGACCCCAAGGAGACCTGGTCGTTCATCACCTGGGTCGCGTACGCCTGCTACCTGCACGCCCGCGCGACCGCCGGATGGAAGGGCCGCAAGGCCGCCTACCTGGCCCTCATCGCCTTCGCCTGCTGGCTGTTCAACTACTACGGCGTCAATATCTTCGTCACCGGCAAGCACTCCTACGCCGGCGTCTGACACCGCGACAGCCGACAACGGCCGGTTCCCATGTGACGTGAGTCACGGGAACCGGCCGTCGTCGTACGGACAGATGGGGGGTCGTGAAGAAGAATCAGGGGGCACATCAAGCACGCAGAACCCGGGTGAGGGACGGTGACGCCGACGCGTTCGGCGAACTCTTCGACGCCTACGCCCGGTCCGTCTACAACCACGCTTACAGCCTGACCGGCGACTGGTCGACCGCCGAGGAAGTCGTCTCGCTGACCTTCCTCGAAGCGTGGCGGCTGCGCGACAGGGTCGAGCCCGAGGGCGGCTCGCTGCGGCCCTGGCTGCTCGGCGTCGCCACGAACGTCACGCGCAACCTGCGCCGCGCCACCCGCAGACACGCCGCCGCCGTCTCCCGCCTGCCGCGCGCGGAGGCCGAGGCCGACTTCGCCGACGATGTCGCGGGCCGCATCGACGACCAGGCCCGCATAGCCCTCGTCCACACCGCGCTGGCCACGCTGCGGCGCCCCGAACGCGAGGTACTCGCCCTGTGCGTCTGGTCGGGCCTCGACTACCCGTCCGCCGCCAGGGCGCTCGGCGTCCCCGTCGGCACGGTCCGTTCCCGGCTCTTCAGAGCCCGCAGGAAACTCGCCCGCGCCATGGAACTCCCGCACCCCGACGGACAGATGAAAGGCGGCCACGCTCCCGTGGCCGGGCCCATACAGGAGGGGAACCGATGAACACGCTTCCTGAGAAGGACCTTCCGCCGGGCCGGCACCGACTCCTCAAGGAGCATCTGATGACCGAGATCCGGGAGACCGAAGCACCCGCCCAGGCACCGCCGCGCCGGAAGTGGCTGCGCCCCACGTTCGCCGCCGTCGCCGTGGCGACCGCGGCTGCCGTCACCTTCGTCGCCCTGCCGTCGGACGGCGCGGACGCCCCGCCGCCCACGAAGGAGGCCGTGGCGCTTCTGGAGGACGTCGCGCTGGCCGCCGAGCACTCCGATACGCCCGGCCGCATCCGCGACGACCAGTTCGTCTACGTCGACAGCCTCGTGTCGTACTCACAGAGTGGCGAGGGCATGAAGACGAAGATCCCGCCGCTGCACCGGCAGGAGACCTGGCAGTCAGTGGACGGATCCCGCAAGGGACTCGTACGCGAGAAGGGGCGCGGCCAGTGGCCGACCGAGGTCGAGCCGGACCCGGGCAAGCCCGGATACGACACGTCCACCAGCTACCGGCACCTGTCCACCTTGCCCACCGACCCCGACGCGATGCTGCGCTGGCTGCGCAGGACGGCCCCGGGGCAGAGCGGCCAGCAGACCGACCAGGCCATGTTCGTGCTGGTCGGCGATCTGATCAGGGACGCGCTCATGCCGCCGGAGGTCGGCGCCGCGCTCTACCGGGCCGCCGCCAGGATCCCCGGCGTGACCGTGGTGAAGGGAGTGAAGGACGCCTCGGGCCGGCCCGGGATCGCCGTGGCCCGCAAGGACCCGGACAACCCGAGCCGCGACGAGTGGATCTTCGATGTGAAGACGCACGAGTTCCTGGGCGAGCGCACGGTCGCCACCGAAGCCTGGTCGGGCGGGGTGAAGAAGGGCCAGGTCACGAGTAACACGGCGGTCGTGAACCGGGCCGTCGTGGACAAGCCGGGGCGGCGGCCCTAGGGCCTTTCGGCTGGATCATGCCTGGCCGCGGGGCACAGGGGCAGCGGGTCCCCGTCCGTACAGGTGCGCGAAACGTGCGGGCGCGCCAGCCTGGAGGTATGACCGAATCCAGCCACCCCACCGAGCCCGTGGCATCCGCCACGCCCGTCGCGCCCGGCACGAGCCGGACCGAGGGTCACACCCACACCCTGCACTTCACGATCCCTCTTCCCCACCCGGTGGAAGAGGTGTGGGCGGCGGTGGCCACCCCGGTGGGGCTGCCGGGGTGGCTGGCCGCCGCCGATGTGCTCGAACCACGGCTCGGCGGCGCGGTCACGCTGCGGTGGCTCAACGACGGGCGCGCCCACCAGGGCCACGTCACCGCGTGGGACGGCGAGCGCGTCGCCGAGTACACGCTCGAAGGCCCGCCCGGCCGCATGCGTTTCCACCTGGAGCCGACGGCCCCCGACGCGACGACCCTGCGGTTCACCGGCGAGTTCGACGGCGACGACGCGGCGCGCCTGGACCACCTGGCCGCCTGGCACGACCACTTCGAGCACCTGGCCGCCGCGCTCGACGGGCGCCCGACGGACGACGAGGGCTGGGCGGCCTGGACCCCGGCCCGCTGGCAGCAGCTCCGGGACGGCTACCTCAAGGCTCCGCAGTGAGCAGGAACCCGCAGAAACCCGCAGGAACCGCAGGAACCGCAGGAACCACAGGAACCCGCAAGAACCGCAGGAATCGCAGGAGCCCTTCAGCGATCAAGGCTCCACCGTGATCGCGTCCAGCTTCGCCCGCAGATACGTGTGCGAGTCGACCGGCTCGTACGCGACCCGGCCCTTCGGCGCGGGCACGGACTCGATGCTCGTGCGCGGGTCGCACTCGTAGAAGTAGACGAGCGACATCAGCTCCTCGGCGGGCAGGTCGGCCGGGGGCGGCAGTACGCGGTGGCGGCCGGAGCGCCAGCGGTCTCCGGTCCAACGCGCCATCAGGTCACCGATGTTGATGGTGAACGCGTCCGGGTCGAACGGCGCGTCCTCCCAGCCGCCTTCTTCGGTGTAGACCTGGAGTCCGCCCTTGCCGGCCTGCCGGTCCAGGACCGTGACCGTCCCGAAGTCGGTGTGCGGGCCGATGCGGAACTGGCCGGCCTCGGGCTCGCCCACGACCTCCGTGCCCGGGTACCAGTTGATGTTGAAGCCCCAAGTGGGGTGCGTGGTGTGCCGGGTGAAGAAGTCCGGCTCCTCGTCGAGCGCGACCGCGAGGAGTTCGAGCAGCAGGTCGGACAGTTCCCGCATCTGTCCGAGGTACGTCTCGACGGGCGCGCGCAGTTCGGGCGCCTCGGCGGGCCAGGTGTTGGGCAGGAACCACTCCGCGTCGATCTCCGCGTCCCCGGTGGGCAGTTCGGAGGCGTACGACAGGGACTCCTTGAGGTCGGGCGGGGTCTCGGTGCCCTCCGCGTAGCCGTTCGCCTCGGCGCCGGGGCCCAGCCAGCCCCGCCCGCCCACCTTCACTGCGTACGGCTCCTTCACCGCGGGCGGCAGCCGGAAGAAGGCGCGCGCCGCCTCCCGGATCCGGGTGCGCAGGCCCGGGTCCACGCCGTGCCCGGTGACCAGCAGGAATCCGGCGGTCCGTAGCGCCTCGTCGACGGTACGGGCGATCTCGGCGCGCGCGGCGGGGCCGCCGGAGAGCCAGGGCCGCAGATCGATGGTGGGGATACGGGGCTGTCGCACAGCGGGTTCCGTCATGACCTCACTGTGGCCGCGGCGCGGTACCTGGGCAACGACGCCCGACCGGCCGGATCAGTGCTGTTCGTGCTGTTCGCGATGTCCGCGCTATTCGCCGATGTCCTCGTTCCACAGCTCGGGGCGGGCCGCGATGAACTCCTCCATCATGGCGACGCACTCGGGGTCGTCGAGCACCACGATCTCCACGCCGTGTTCGGCGAGCCAGTCGTGCCCTCCGTGGAACGTCTGCGCCTCGCCGACGACGACCCGCGAGATCCCGAACTGCCGCACCAGGCCGGAGCAGTACCAGCACGGCGAGAGCGTCGTCACCATCGTCGTGCCCTGGTACGAGCGCTGCCGGCCGGCGTTGCGGAAGGCGTCGGTCTCGCCGTGCACGGACGGATCCCCGTCCTGCACACGGCGGTTGTGCCCGCGCCCGAGGACCTTTCCGTCCGCCGAGTAGAGGGCCGCGCCGATCGGGATGCCGCCCTCGGCGAGCCCCGCCCGCGCCTCCTCGACGGCCGTGGCCAGCCAGGTCCGGGCGAGTTCGGGGTCGAAGGCGCTCATGCCGGCTCCCCGCCCTGCTCGCGCTCGCGCTTCTTGAGGTCCTCCTCGCGGCGGCGCAGATCGGCCTCCCAGTCCTTGAGGAGCGACTCGTCCTTCACTTCTTCGGAAGACGTAGCCTCCTCGCGCAGGGAGTGCAGGAACTCGGGGTTGTCGTCGGGCGCGACGAACGTGGTGCGGTGGTTGCGGTGCCACTGGGACGGTGTCGAGCCGTTCGCGGGCGCGTGCCGGTTCCTGCCCGCGACGAGCCAGGCGATCGGGCCGACGAGCACTTCGCCGAAGAGCAGGATGATGATGACCCACACGACCTTCGGCAGGCCCCTGACCTCCTCCTCCGGAGTGTTCAGGCAGTCGATGAAGGCGTAGATCCACAACGCCAGGACCAGCAGGAACGGCAAGTAGCGGAGCATGGTGTCGCGATCCCCCAAGGAGCGGCATGGGAGCGACGCAGGCCCCCCGGTGACCGGGTCAGGGTAGCGGGTGCTCGATACTGGGACGCATGGCTTACGACGATCTTCGCTCCCTCCTGCGGGCGCTGGAGCGCGAGGGCGACCTCAAGCGCATCAAGGCCGAGGTCGACCCCTATCTGGAGGTCGGTGAGATCGTCGACCGGGTGCAGAAGTCCGGCGGCCCCGCTCTCCTCTTCGAGAACGTGCGCGGCTCCTCGATGCCGCTCGCGATGAATGTGTACGGGACCGACCGGCGCCTGCTGAAGGCGCTCGGCCTGAAGTCCTACCAGGAGATCAGCGACAAGATCGGCGGCCTGCTGCGCCCCGAGCTGCCGCACGGCTTCGTGGGCGTGCGCGAGGCATTCGGCAAGCTCGGCTCGATGGTGCACGTGCCGCCGAAGAAGGTGAAGGACGCGCCGGTGCAGGAGGTCGTCCTGCGGGGCGACGACGTGGACCTGGACCAGCTCCCGGCCCTGTTCACCTGGCCCGAGGACGGCGGTTCCTTCTTCAACCTCGGCCTGACCCACACCAAGGACCCCGAGAGCGGCATCCGCAACCTCGGGCTCTACCGGCTCCAGCGCCACGACCGGCGCACCATCGGCATGCACTGGCAGATCCACAAGGACAGCCGCAACCACTACCAGGTGGCCGCCAGGAAGGGCGAGAAGCTGCCGGTCGCGATCGCGTTCGGCTGCCCGCCGGCTGTGACGTACGCGTCGACGGCGCCGCTGCCCGGGGACATCGACGAGTACCTCTTCGCCGGGTTCATCCAGGGCAAGCGGATCGAGATGGTCGACTGCAAGACGGTGCCGCTCCAGGTGCCGGCGAACGCCGAGGTCGTCCTGGAGGGGTGGCTGGAGCCCGGGGAGATGCTTCCCGAGGGCCCGTTCGGCGATCACACCGGTTTCTACACGCCGCAGGAACCCTTCCCCGCGCTGACGATCGACTGCGTGACGATGCGCAAGCGCCCGCTGCTCCAGTCGATCGTGGTGGGGCGCCCGCCGACGGAGGACGGCCCCCTCGGCCGTGCCACGGAGCGCTTCTTCCTGCCGCTGCTCAAGATCATCGTGCCGGACATCGTGGACTACCACCTGCCCGAGTCGGGCGGCTTCCACAACTGCGCGATCGTCTCGATCGACAAGAAGTACCCCAAACACGCGCAGAAGGTGATGCACGCCGTGTGGGGCGCCCACATGATGTCGCTGACCAAGCTGATCGTGGTCGTCGACTCGGACTGCGACGTGCACGATCTGCACGAGGTCGCGTGGCGGGCGCTCGGGAACACGGACTACGCCCGTGACCTGACGGTCGCCGAGGGGCCCGTCGACCACCTCGACCACGCGTCGTACCAGCAGTTCTGGGGCGGCAAGGCGGGCATCGACGCGACGAGGAAGTGGCCCGAGGAGGGCTACACGCGAGACGGCGGCTGGCCCGAGATGGTGCTGTCCGACCCGCAGACGGCGGCGACGGTCGACCGCCGCTGGAAGGAGTACGGCCTGTGACCAGCGCTTCCGCCGCGATCCCGCAGCCGGGCCGCACCAAGGCGTTCCTGCGGCTCGTCATGATCGAGCACTCGGTGTTCGCGCTGCCGTTCGCGTACATCGCGGCGCTCACCGCGATGTTCCAGATGGACCGGAACATCCACTGGGGGCGGCTGCTGCTCGTGACGGTCGCCATGGTCGGCCTGCGCACGTTCGCGATGGCCGTGAACCGGATCATCGACCGTGAGATCGACGCCCGTAACCCGAGGACCGCGCACCGCGAACTCGTCACGGGCGCGATGTCCGTGAAGTCCGCCTGGACCGGCGCGCTCATCGCGCTCGTCGTCTTCCTCGGCGCGGCCGCCCTGCTCAACCCGCTGTGCCTGGCGCTCGCGCCCATCGCGGTGATCCCGATGGTCGTCTATCCCTACGGCAAGCGGTTCACGAACTTCCCGCAGGCCATCCTGGGTCTCGCCCAGGCGATGGGGCCGGTCGGCGGCTGGCTGGCGATCACCGGCGAGTGGTCGTGGGACGCGGTGATCCTCGGGCTCGCGGTCGGCATCTGGATCGGCGGCTTCGACCTCATCTACGCCTGTCAGGACGTCGAGACGGACCGCGAGGTCGGCGTGATGTCGGTGCCGGCCCGCTTCGGGATCCCGGCGGCGATCTGGGGAGCGCGCGGCTGCCACGCGCTCACCACGGCGCTGTTCGTCTGGTACGCGCTCGCCACGGACGCGGGCGCCTTCTTCTGGCTCGGCCTCGTCATCGTCGCGGGCGCCTTCCTCTACGAGCACACGATCGTGCGGCCGCGCGACCTGTCCCGGCTCAACCGGGCCTTCTTCCAGGTCAACGGCTTCATCGGGATCGCCCTGTTCGCGTGTGCGCTGCTCGACCTCCTCGTGCGCGGCCTGACTGTCTGACCGCGGCCGGGTGCCGGATAGGCTCGGCGGCATGACCGCAGGAGAAATTGGGCGCCGGCCTTGGATCGTGGGGGTGTCCGGCGCGTCGGGGACCCCGTATGCCGCCGCGGTTCTGCGCGCGCTGCTCGACGCGGGGGAAAGTGTGGACCTCGTCGTCTCGCGGGCCTCGCGGCTGACGCTGCTCGACGAGACGGGCATCGCCTTCCGGGACGCGCACTGGCGCGAGGACCTGGGGGAGTGGCTGGCGCGCGGGGCGGACGGGAAGCCGGACACGTTCGCGCCGGGCGACCGGCTCGACCTGGTCCGGTACTGGTCCGCCGGGGATCTGGCGGCGGGACCGTCGTCCGGGTCGTATCCGGCGAAGGGCATGATCATCGTGCCCGCGTCCACGGCGTGCGTGGCGGGCGTGGCGCTCGGCCTGTCGAAGGATCTGCTCCAGCGCGCGGCGAGCGTGACGCTCAAGGAAGGGCGCAGGCTGGTCGTCGCGGTGCGCGAGACGCCGCTGAACGGACAGACGCTGAAGCATCTGGTGGCGCTGGACGAGGCGGGCGCAGTGGTGCTGCCCGCCTCTCCGGCGTTCTACGCGGGGGCGACGCACATCCAGGATCTGGTGGACTTCGTCGCCGGGCGGGCGCTCGACGCGGCAGGGGTGCCGCATCGGCTCTACCGCCGGTGGGAGGGAGAGCTCGGGGGCGGCTCTCGGGACCGTTAGCGCTTCTTGGCGTGCGCGGCCCGCTTCTTCTCAGCGGTACGCGCCTCGACGGCGGACTGATGGGCACGCGAGCGGTTGGCCTGGTCCTGCAGCTCGCGCATACGGGCGTAGGCCATCTCGATCGTGTACACGGTGACAACACTCCTGAATGATCGTCTTTGATCGGGTAGTCGAAGATCGCTTGGAAGGGCAGCCGAAGGTGAAACCAGGTTTCGGCTGAAAGATTCACAGGGTCAATGCCCTGCGCGCCTTAGATTCTACACGTAAACTTGCGCCAACGCAGAATAATGAAAGGCATGGACCCATGGACGCCGTGGACAGGCAGCTCATTCAGGCCCTGCGCGAGAACGGCCGCGCCTCGTATGCCGAGCTGGGACGCCTCGTAGGCCTGTCCGGGCCCAGCGTCACCGACCGCATCAACCGCCTCGAGGCGGCCGGCGTCATCACCGGCTACCGCGCGACGGTCGACTCGCCCTCGCTGGGCCTCGGCGTCACCGCGCTGATCGGCATCTCGCTCTCCGACGCCGCCGACCACGAGGACGTGGCGCGCCGGCTCAAGGACCTGCACGAGATCGAGGACTGCTGGTTCATCGCGGGCGACGACTCGTACATGCTCAAGGTGCGGGTGGGCGACGTGGACGGCCTGGAGCGCACCATCCGCCGGCTCAGCGGCACGAAGGGCGTGTCGCGCACGCGCACCACGATCGTGCTGTCCACCAAGTGGGAGAACCGGGTGGGGGAGCTGCCCGAGGAGGAGTAGGGCGGGCACAGAGTGCCTGATGGGGGCCCCTCCCGCCCGGAGGGCGGGGGAGTACGGTTGGCCGCAGTCTTTGGTGAGGAGCAATGGCAATGGACGTAGGGCTCAAGCGCGAGCTGGAGCAGAAGGTGCGGGACGGCGAGCGGCTGTCCCGTGAGGACGGCATCGCGCTGTACGAGTCGGACGACCTGGCCTGGCTGGGCGGGCTCGCCCACGAGGTGCGCACGCGCAAGAACGGCGACGTCGTCCACTTCAACGTCAACCGCCACCTCAACATGACGAACGTGTGCACCGCCTCGTGCGCGTACTGCTCGTTCCAGCGCAAGCCGGGCGAGAAGGACGCGTACACGATGCGCATCGAGGAGGCCGTCCGCCTCGCCAAGGCGATGGAGAACGAGAACCTCACCGAGCTGCACATCGTCAACGGCCTGCACCCGACGCTGCCCTGGCGTTACTACCCGCGCTCCCTGAAGGCCCTCAAGGAGGCGCTGCCGGACGTCGCGCTGAAGGCGTTCACGGCGACGGAGATCCACCACTTCGAGACGATCTCCGGGCTCTCCGCCTCCGAGATCCTCGACGAGCTGATCGAGGCCGGTCTGGAGTCGCTGACCGGTGGCGGCGCGGAGATCTTCGACTGGGAGGTCCGTCAGCACATCGTCGACCACGCCACCCACTGGGAGGACTGGTCGCGGATCCACCGTCTGGCGCACGAGAAGGGTCTCAAGACCCCGTCCACGATGCTGTACGGGCACATCGAGGAGCCCCGCCACCGCGTCGACCACGTGCTGCGCCTGCGTGAACTGCAGGACGAGACCGGCGGTTTCCAGGTCTTCATCCCGCTGCGCTACCAGCACGACTTCGTCGACATGAAGGACGGCAAGGTCCGCAACCGCCTCCAGGCGCGTACGACCATGGCGACCGGCGCCGAGGCGCTCAAGACCTTCGCGGTCTCCCGGCTCCTGTTCGACAACGTGCCGCACGTGAAGTGCTTCTGGGTCATGCACGGCGTGCAGACCACCCAGCTCGCGCTCCAGCACGGCGCCGACGACATGGACGGCTCGGTCGTCGAGTACAAGATCACGCACGACGCGGACAACTACGGGACGCCGAACAAGCTGACCCGCGACGATCTGCTCGACCTGATCCGCGACGCCGGCTTCCGCCCCGTCGAGCGGAACACCCGCTACGAGATCATCCGCGAGTACGACGGCCCGGACCTGGCGCGCCGTGACACGCCGCAGGCGATGCGGGTCTGACGCCTTCCGCATGAGGAAGCCCCGGCCGTCGGCCGGGGCTTCCCTCGTGTTCGGTGGCTCACGCCACCGGCAGCAGCATCGTGATGTCGTCGCGGTCGTCGCCGGGGGTCACCCGGATCGCGCCCGGGACGCGGCCGACCTCCTTGTACCCGCACGCCGCGTAGAAGCGGTCGGCGCCGGTGCCGCCGCGGCAGGTGAGGCGGATCGCCTCGATGCCGTCGAAGCCGCGGGCGGCGTCGGCCGCGGCGGCCATCAGCTCCCGCCCGTATCCCTTGCCCTGGTGCCGCGGGTGGACCATCACCGTGTACAGCCAGATGTGGTGCTTCTGCAGGCGGTGCTGGTTGAACGTGAAGAAGGCCGTCGCCGCGACGGTCCCCTCCTCGTCGCGTCCGACGAGGAGCCGGGTGCGGCCCTCCGTCATCGCGACGAAGTGCCTGACCAGGTCGGGGCGGATGTCCTCGGTGGTGACGGGCGGGACGAAGCCGACCGCTCCGCCCGCGTTGGACACGTCGGCCCAGAGCGCGAGGACGTCGTCCCGCAGCGCCGGATCGATCTGCGGGTCCAACTGAAAGGTAAGGGTCATAGGCTAATAGTAGCCATTACTTGCGGTACCGCTCAATGCCCTTCCGTGGCCGCATGCTTCACTGAGATACGTAGGACCGATTCGGAACGGAAGAGTGGATTGACATGCTCCGCTACACGCTGATGCGCTTCGGGATCTTCGCGGGCTGCTTCCTCGTCGTCTGGGGCCTCGCCTCGACGGGCATCGTGCCCCGTGGTGCCGGCGGCTCGTACTTCCTGTGGATCGCCCTGCTCGGTCTCGTCGTCTCCGCGCCCATCAGCTACGTCGTGCTGCGCAAGGAGCGCGACCGGGCCTCGGTCAAGATCGTCGAGCGCGTCGACCGCACGAAGGCCAACTACGAGCGCAACCGCGCGCAGGAAGACCTCACGGACGACGCGGCCCGCGCGCAGAGCGCCTCGTAACGCACCTCGTTCCCGAGGTCCCATGTAAGGGACTCGTAAGCTTCGTCACAACGCAGGTGGCCCCGGCATCGCTCGATGCCGGGGCCACCTGCGTTTTCCAGGTCCAAGGGTCATGGAGCGGGTCATTTCTTCCCCAAAGAACCCCTTTGATGTTCTCAAAGCATGAGTGTTAACGTGATTGCCATGAAGACATCCGCAGCCCGCATGCCCATGAGCGTTCCGCTCGTGGCGCGCCTGCATGTCGACCTCTGTCGTTGCATGTCTGCGGCCTGTCGCCTCTGAAGCGACCCCCGATGCAGCGGCGCCCCTGGTTCTTCCTCCCGCGGTGGCCGCTTCCTTACGTCCAACCCCACCCGCGCGTCATCACTGGAGTGTGTCCGTGTCCGCGAACGCCGCGTCCGCGTCCGAGAAGCAAAAGCCCCGCTTCCGAATACCCATCCCCTTCTGGGCCCAGGTCCTGCTCGGCCTCGTCGTCGGCCTCGTCCTCGGCTACGTCGCCCGCACCTACGACGTGTCCTGGCTCGCCACGACCCTCGACAAGGTCGGCGGCATCTTCATCCAGCTCCTGAAGCTGGCCGTGGCCCCGCTGGTGTTCTTCGCGATCCTGGTGTCCATCACCAACCTGCGGAAGGTCAACAACGCCGCACGGCTCGCGAGCCGCACCCTCCTCTGGTTCATGATCACCTCGCTGATCGCGGTGGTCATCGGCCTCGCGATCGGTCTGCTCACCAACCCGGGCAACGGCTCGAACCTCACCCCGGCGGACGGCTCCAAGCCCGACCACGCCGGCTCCTGGCTGGACTTCCTCACCGGCATCGTCCCGACCGATGTCGTCACGCCGTTCACCCAGCTCAACGTCCTGCAGATCGTCTTCATGGCGGTCGTCGCCGGTGTCGCCATCCTGAAGATCGGCCCGAAGGCCCAGCCGATCCTCTCGCTGTCCGAGTCCGTGCTCGAACTTCTGCAGAAGGCCCTGTGGTGGGTCATCCTGCTCGCCCCGATCGGCTCCGCCGGCCTCATCGGCCGCGCCATCGTCCAGTACGGCTGGGACCTCCTCGGCAACTACGCGACGTTCACGATCGACATCTACGTCGGCTGCGCCCTGGTCCTCTTCGGCGTCTACCCGCTGCTCCTCGCGACCGTCGCCAAGCTGAACCCCCTCCAGTTCTTCAAGGGCGCCTGGCCCGCGATCCAGCTGGCCTTCGTGTCCCGCTCCTCCGTCGGCACGATGCCCGTCACCCAGCAGTCCGCCGAGCGCCTCGGTGTCCCGCGCAACTACGCGTCCTTCGCCGTGCCGTTCGGCGCGACGACCAAGATGGACGGCTGCGCCGCGATCTACCCGGCGATCTCCGCGATCTTCGTCGCGCAGATCTTCGACGTACAGCTCGGCATCAAGGAGTACCTGCTCATCGCGTTCGTCTCGGTGATCGGCTCCGCCGCGACCGCCGGACTGACCGGCGCGACGGTCATGCTGACGCTGACCCTGTCGACGCTCGGCCTCCCGATGGAGGGCGTGGGCCTGCTCCTCGCCATCGACCCGATCCTGGACATGATGCGCACGGCCACGAACGTGGCCGGACAGGCGCTCGTGCCGGTCATCGTGGCCGCCCGCGAGAACATCCTGGACCGCGTGAAGTACGACAACGCCACCGCGTCTCCCGTCGAGGCGCTCGTGGAAGAGAGCCAGCACCAGGACGAGCCTCAGGCGGTGGGCGCCGCCGCCTGAGTCCCCAGGCTCGTACCCGTCCGCACCCCGCACCCCGCCGGTTCCCTCCGGTCGTGGTGCGGGGTGTGTGCGTCGTGGTGGCTACGCTTGCGGGCGGACGCGGTGTGGAGAGAGGCGGGGCCGGGGTGGGCGAAGTGAGGGCCAAGCGGATGCCGCGGGCCGTGCGGGAGCGTCAGATGCTCGACGCGGCGGTGCGGGTGTTCGGGGAGCGTGGGTACCGGGCCGCGTCGATGGACGACATCGCGGAGCTCGCCGGGGTGTCGAAGCCGCTGGTCTACCTGTATCTGAACTCCAAGGAAGAGCTCTTCTCGGCGTGCATCCAGCGCGAGTCGGCGGCTTTGATCGCGGCGGTGCGCGCGGGCGTCCTGGGCGGTGGGGACGCCGACCGGCAGCTGTGGGAAGGGCTGCGGGCCTTCTTCACGCACACGGCGCAGCACCCCGATGGCTGGGCCGTCCTGCACAGTCACGCGCGGACGGGCGGCGAGCCGTTCGTCGTCGAGGTCACGGCCATGCGGGAGGAGATCGTCGCGTTCGTGACCGGGCTGATCGCGGCGGCGGCCAGGGAGGCGCACGGCGATCCCGCGCTGCCCGACCGCGAGGTGGCCGGGCTCGCGCAGGCGCTGGTGGGGGCCGCGGAGTCGCTGGCCGGCTGGGCCAACACGGACCCGTCGGTGACGGCCGGGGAAGCCGCGGCCACGCTGATGAACTTCGCCTGGTCGGGCCTCGGGAACCTGCGGGAAGGCCGGCGCTGGTCACCGGCCCCCGGCGCGTAGCACCTCGCCCGTGACATGGGTGCGCGTCGCCGAGCGGAGCTCGAAGGCGGGCCCCCGGGACGCGTACGTCACGCTCGCCGGCAGGAGTACGGGTGCCTTGAACGCGGCGCGCACCTGCACCTCGCCCTCCGCGCCGTGTTCGGCGAGGCAGCGGGCGACCGTCCACATGCCGTGCGCGATGGCGCGCGGGAAGCCGAAGAGGCGGGCCGTGAGCGGGTGCAGATGGATGGGGTTGCGGTCGCCGGAGGCGGCGCCGTAGCGACGGCCCAGGTCGCCGGGCAGCTTCCACTCGGCCACGGCGGGCAGCGGCTCGGGACGCTCCTCGGAGGCCCCCGCATCCCTGGCGGTGGCGTCGGTGCGGTGGCGCGCCAGGTAGGTGCTGGTCGAGGTCCACGCGCGCGTGTCGCCCGCCCGCAGCTCGGTGACGACGGTGGCCTCGGTGCCGCGCCGGTGGGGCGCCAACTCCTTTACGTGTACGGAGAGTTCGTACGCCTCGTCGACCGGCAGGCCGTGCCCCTGGGTGACGGTGATGGAGGTGTGGACGAGGCCGAGCAGGGGGAGCGGGAAGCGTCGCTCCGCCATGATCCGCATCGCCAGGGGGAAGCCGAGGACGTGCGGATACGTGACGGGGAGCGTGGGGGAGTCCGGGACGAAGCCGCACACCTCGCGGTACGCGGCCAGGCGGGTGCGGTCGGCGCGCGCGGCGGGCAGGACCAGGCGGGTCGCGGGGGCCTCGGCGCCGGGGCCCGGCCGCTTGAGGGGGGAGAGCAGGGCGCCGCGGGCGAGGAGGGGCGGCAGGGACGGGGTGGCGGTGAGAGTGACGGTCGTCATGGTCGTCACGCCCCCAGCAGGCTCTGGCCGCAGACCCGGACGACCTGGCCGTTGACGGCGCCGGAGGCCGGGTGTGCGAACCATGCCGTCGTCTCCGCCACGTCCACCGGCAGCCCGCCCTGCCCGAGGGAGTTCATGCGGCGGCCCGCCTCGCGGATGAACAGCGGGACGGCGGCCGTCATCTTCGTCTCGATGAAGCCGGGCGCCACCGCGTTGACCGTGACGCCGTGTTCGGCGAGTGCCTTGGGGGCGAGGGCCCGGGTCAGTCCGGCGATGCCCGCCTTGCTCGCCGCGTAGTTCGTCTGGCCCGCGTTGCCCGCGAGTCCCGCGATGGAGGCGGTGGCGACGATGCGGCCGCCGCGGCTGAGGGTGCCGGCCTTGAGCAGCGCGTCCGTGGTGGTCAGGACGCTCGCCAGGTTCACGTCGAGGACCGTGGCCCAGCGGTCGGCGGGCATCTTGGCCAGGGTGCGGTCCCGGGTGATGCCGGCGTTGTGGACGAGGGTGTCGAGGGCGGGGACCGCGTCCGCGATCCGTGCGGCCGCGTCCGGGGACGTGATGTCGAGGGGCAGCGCTGTCGCGTCGAGGCGGGCGGCGAGGGCGTCGAGGTCCGCCTGCGCGGACGGCACGTCCAGGAGGATCAGGCGGGCCCCGTCCCGTGCCAGGACCTCCGCGACGGCTTCGCCGATGCCGCGCGCGGCGCCGGTGACCAGGGCCGTGCGGCCGGCCAGGGGGCGCGCCCAGTCGGCGGGCGCGGTGGTGTCGGTGGCCGCGACCGCGATCACCTGACCGCTGACGTACGCGGACTTGGGTGAGAGGAGGAAACGCAGCGTCGACTCGGCGGCCGCCACGGCTCCTTCGACGCGGACGAGGGTGACGGTCCGGCCGCGTCCTGTCTCCTTTCCGAGGGAGCGCACGAACCCTTCGAGTGCCTGCTGGGCGGCGGCCTGGTGGTGGTCGTCGCGGGAGAGCGGGGCGCCGAGCACGACGATGCGGCCACTGGACGCGACCGAGCGCGCGACCGGGTGCAGGGCCGCGTGCACCTCGGCGAGCGTGGGGACGTCCCGGACCGCGGTGGCGTCGAGGACGATCGCGGCGGGGCGCTCGGCCGCCGTCCGCACATCGGGGCCGGTGCGCGCCAGAAGCTCCGCGAGCTCCGCCGTGTGCGCGGATGCGCCGGCCGTGAGATGGAGCAACGGGCCGTCCAGCGAGGGGCGTTCAGGGGTCCAGCGGTGCAGTTGTGCGGGCTGGGGGAGGCCCAGGCGGCGGGTCAGGAAGCGGCCCGGGGCCGTGCCGGTGAAGTTCAGATAGCGGTCGGCCATTGTCCAACTCCCTGCTCGGTCGGTAATTTACTTCTGAGTAAGGTTACTCAACAGTCAGGAGTTGGTCGAGATGGAACGCGCAGCACGCCCGGTGCGCGGGGACCTGCCGCGCCGTGTCGCGGTCGTCGGCGGCAGCCGTATCCCCTTCGCCCGCTCCGACGGCCCCTACGCGACCGCCTCGAACCAGGACATGCTGACCGCGGCCCTCGACGGCCTCGCCACGCGCTACGGCCTCCAGGGTCCGGGCGCCGTCGGCGAGTTCGTCGCCGGAGCCGTCCTCAAGCACAGCCGCGACTTCAACCTCGCGCGCGAGACGCTCCTCGGCTCCGTACTCGACCGGCGCACCCCGGCGTACGACATCCAGCAGGCCTGCGGCACCGGGCTCCAGGCCGTGATCTCCGCCGCCAACAAGATCGCGCTCGGGCAGCTCGACAGCGCGGTCGCCGGCGGCGCCGACACCGCGAGCGACGCGCCGCTCGGCGTCAACGACTCCCTGCGCCGGATCCTCCTCGACGCGCGGCGCGCCCGCTCCCTGCCCGCGCGCCTCAAGGCCCTGGCCCGGGTGCGCCCCCAGCACCTCGTGCCGGACATCCCGCGCAACGCCGAGCCGCGCACCGGCCTGTCCATGGGCGAGCACGCCGCCGTCACCGCGCGTGCCTGGGGCATCGCCCGCGAGGCGCAGGACGAGCTGGCCGCCGCCAGTCACCAGCGGCTCGCGGCCGCCTACGAGCGGGGGTTCCTGGACGACCTCGTCGTCCCGTACCGGGGGCTCGACCGTGACCAGAACCTGCGCCCGGGGTCGACGGTCGAAAAACTCGCCACGCTCAAGCCCGTGTTCGGCACGGACGGCCCGAACCCGACGATGACGGCGGGCAATTCGACCCCGCTGACCGACGGCGCGGCCGTGGTCCTGCTCGCGAGCGAGGAGTGGGCCGCCGAACGGGGCCTCGAACCGCTGGCGTATCTCACGGCGTACGAGACCGGGGCCGTGGACTTCGCCGGAGGGGACGTGACCGGGGGCGAGGGTGACGGGCTGCTCATGGCGCCCGCCCACGCCGTGCCCCGGATGCTGGAGCGGGCCGGGCTCGGCATCGGGGACTTCGACCTCTTCGAGGTGCACGAGGCGTTCGCCTCACAGGTCCTCGCGACGCTCGCCGCCTGGGAGAAGCGGGGGCTCGCGCCCGTCGACCGGACCCGCCTCAACGTCGCCGGATCCTCCCTCGCGACCGGCCACCCCTTCGCCGCCACCGGCGCCCGCATCGTGGCCACCCTGGCGAAACTCCTGAGCGAACGCGACGCCCCGTCCCGCGGCCTGATCTCGATCTGCGCCGCCGGCGGTCAGGGAGTCACCGCGATACTCGAACGGGCCTGAGGAGTACGGGAGTTCAGGGCTCCCGGCGGTCGGGGCGGGCCGCCGGGTCCAGCTTGAGCATCGCCGCCTCGTCCGGGCTGCCGGGCTCGGCCTGGTACGTGACGAGGCGCTGCCCGCCCGTGCGGGCCAGCTGCATGACCTCGAACGTGAGGGTCATCGTGCCGACCTTGGGGTGCGCGAGCGTCTTCTTGCCGCCGCCGCGTTCGAGCACCTCGTAGCGGTCCCAGAGCTTCGCGAACTCCGGTGACTTCAGGACGAGTTCACCGACGAGCGCGGCCAGCTGCGGCGAGTTCGGGTCCTTGCCGCCCACCGCGCGCAGATGCGCCACCGACTGGGCGACCGTCTCCTCCCAGGGGACGTAGAGCTTGCGGCCCACGGGGTGCAGGAACAGATAGCGCGTGAGGTTGCGCTCCTCGGCCGGGGAGTCCCACAGGCCCGGCAGGAGACGTCGGCCCGCCGGGTTCGCCGCCAGCATGTAGTTGTGCGGGCTCACCACGTACGCGGGCAGCGGACTGAGTGCCTCCAGGACCCGCAGGACCGACTCGCGCACCGTCAGGCCGGTCGTGGGGTGCGGCTCGGTGAGCCGGCCCGAGGCCAGCTCGGCCAGGTCGTGGAGGCGCTCGTGCGCGTCGCCGCACAGCCGCAGGGCGCGGCTGATGGCGTCGATCACGGCCGTCGAGGGGTTCGTCTCGCGGCCGCGCTCCAGCCGCGTGTAGTAGTCGACGCTGACGCCGGCGAGCGTCGCCAGTTCCTCGCGGCGCAGCCCCGGCGTCCGCCGGATCCCCGCGCCCGCGGGCAGCCCCGCGTCCGCCGGGCTCACGAGCGCGCGCCGCGCCTTGAGGTACCTGCCCAGTTCCGTGCCGTCGTTCGTCGCTCCACCAGCCATACCTGCATTCTCCCTGCCCGGCGACGTCTGTGGGGGGCCGTGTCAGGACCAGGAACAGCGCGCCCCGGTGAACGGCGGCCTGCCACCTGGCGCCGACTCCGCGCAGAGTTGGTCCCGTTGCGGGCGGCCCGGCCACCGCGGACCCAGGGGGTGCACGGCACCGGGCCGCGGACGCGGTCGCCGGAGCCGCCCGCACGAAGCCGTACCGGGGAGGACCGACGGACCACGTCGCCCACCCGTTTCTCCACCCGAGGAGCCCCGCATGCCGTCCGCCGCCACCCGCTCCGACCAGCGGAACCCGACCCGCGTGCCCAGCCCGGCGGCCGGTGCGCCGGCACCCGTACAGGCGTCCGGCTTCGCCCTCGTCGCCGCGCTCCTCGGCTTCACCGTCATCTCCATCGACGTGTCCGCCGTGAACATCGCGCTGCCCGCCATCCGTTCGTCACTGCACGGCGGCATCACCGGGCTCCAGTGGATCGTCGACGCGTACACCCTGATGTTCGCCGCGCTCATGCTCTCCGCCGGTGCGCTCGCCGACCGGGCCGGTGCGCGGCGGGCCTACGCCTGGGGAGTCGGACTGTTCACCCTCGCCTCGCTCGCCTGCGCCCTCGCGCCCGGCATCGGCACGCTCGTCGCGGCCCGCGTGCTCCAGGGCGGCGCCGCGGCCGTCGTGATGCCGGCCTCGCTCGCGCTGATCCGCCAGGCCTACGACGACGCGCGGCACCGCGCACGGGCCATCGCCCTGTGGACGGTGGGCGGTTCGGTCGCCATGGCCATCGGCCCGGTACTCGGCGGCGTACTCACCGAGGCCGCCGGCTGGCGCGCCGTCTTCTTCCTCAACCTGCCCGTGGGCGCCCTGATCCTGGCCCTCCTCGTCCGCGTCCCGCGCTCCCCGCGCCGGCCCGCCCCGCTCGACCTGGCCGGTCAGGTCACCGCGGTCCTCGCCCTCGCCGGGCTCGCCTTCGCCGTCATCGAGGGCGGCCACGCCGGCTGGACCGCCCCGTCCGTCCTCGCGGCACTGGCCGTGGCCGTCGCCGGGGCGCTGGCCTTCCTCGCCGCCGAGAAGCGCCACCGCGCGCCCATGGTCCCGCTGCCCCTGCTGCGGCGGCGCGACGTGAGCGTCTCCCTCGCCATCGGCTTCGCCGTCAACGTCGCCTTCTACGGTGCGATCTTCCTGCTCGGCCTCTACTACCAGCAGCTGCGCGGCATGTCCGGCACCGAGGCCGGCCTCATGTTCGTACCGCTGGCGGCGATCATCACGGCGACCAACCTCATCTCCCCGCCGATGGCCGAACGCTTCGGCCGCCGCCCCGTCATCGTGACCGGGCAGGCCGTCCTCGCCCTCGGCATGTTCTGCCTCCTGCCGCTGGCCGCGCACACCCCGGTCTGGCTGATCCTTCTCCTGCTCGTCCCGACGGGCATGGGCGGCGCGTTCGCGGTCCCCGCGCTCACCGCCCTCCTCATGGACAGCGTCCCGGCCGCCCGCGCGGGCACGGCCTCCGGCCTCCTGAACGCCTTCCGCCAGACCGGCGGCGCCCTCGCCGTCGCACTCTTCGGCTCCCTCATCGCGGGCGGCGCCGCTGACGGCTTCTCCCTCGGGGGCATGCGGACGAGCCTGATCGTCGCGGGCGGCCTCCTGAGCGTGACGGCGGCGCTGGCGGCCTGGGCCCTGCCCGGGAAGAAGGGCTAGGACGGCAAGCCGGGAGCGTTGTGCAGGCAGTGCGCCAGGCAGCGCCGCCGGAACTCGGCGTCCTCGCCGAGCCGTTCCAGCAGATGCTTGCCGTACGCGCGCGTGGCCGCCGTCATGCGGAAGGCGCCGGAGCCCGACGGCTCGGGTGTGATCAGGCGGTGGGCCGCGAGCCCCTCGAAGGCGCGGGCGAGTTCGTCGGGCGGCAGCCGGTCGTCCGCGCACACCGTCACCGTGTCGGCCAGGCTGAAGGGCCCGGTGAAGACGGAGGCCCGCGCCCACAGCAGCCGTTCGCCGAGCGGGCAGAGCCGCTGGCTCCAGCGCAGCGAGGCGCGCAGCGTGCGCAGCCGGTGCGGCAGTCCGGGCATCGGGGCGGGCAGGTCGAGGAGGCGCTCGGGGCGGCCGATCAGCGACAGCAGATCGTCGGCGTCGTGACGCTTCAGCTGGCCCGCCGCGATGCGCAGGGCGAGCGGCAGCCCGCCGAGTGCCGCGCAGATGCGGCGGGCCGGCTCGGGACCCGGGTCCCGGGGCGCGCCGAGTGCGCGCGCGGCCGTCGTGAGCAGACGGGCCGCGCCGCCGGGGGTGAGCGGGGCCAGCGGGAACGTGACCGGGGTGTCCAGCGGGACCCTGCTGGTGGCGAGGACGCGCAGCTCCGGGCACGCCTGTACGAGGTGCAGCAGCGTGGCGGTGCACTCCTCGGCCCGCCGCTCGCAGGTGTCGACGACGAGGAGCACCGGCCGGCGCCCGATCGCGGCGGTCAGCGCGGGGAGTTGGGGCACCGCGGGATCGCCGTCGATGAGCAGCGCGCGGGCGAGCGCGTTCGGCACGAGTCCGGAGATGTCGAGCGCGGCCAGGTCGGCGGTGCCCGTCGCGGACCACGGCTCGCGGCGCTTGCGCCGTACGACCTCGGCGGCGAGCGCGCTCTTGCCGACGCCGCCCGGCCCGGTGACCGTGATCAGGCGGTTCTCGCGCAGCAGCGCTTCGAGCGCGGCAGCGGCGCCGTCCCTGCCGACGAGTCCCGTGGCCCGGGTGTGCAGGAGCTCCGGCATGTTCTGGTGCCTCCGTCGGCTTGCGTCGGCTTGCGTTCCGGGCGGATGCGGCCAGCATGTGCCGGGAGGGTGGTCCCCGGCATCGGTGTGTGCGCAGAAATCCGTATTCCTACGTCTGCGCCGGTCCGGTCGGTGACGCGGGCCGATCACAGTAGCGGCGGTTCCCGCGACGCCGGTCCGCGTGACCGGTTGGGACCGCTATCTGTTCGTACGTTGCCGAATGAGCCCGACCGGGAGCGAGTTGGAGGCGTTACGTGTCCGATCGGGACAGATTCCCGGACAAAAGGCAGGAGCCCCGTCTCCTCCATGTGCCGGGGCACATGAGGGAGCGGGGCTCCTTGGGTACTGCATCCGTTCCGGAGTCACGACGTCCCTAGGGCAGGCCCTGGGGACGCCCCACTTACATGGGGGTGACGTTCTCCGCCTGCGGGCCCTTGGGGCCCTGCGTGACGTCGAAGCTCACGGCCTGGTTCTCCTCGAGGGAGCGGAAGCCGTTTGCGTTGATCGCGGAGTAGTGGACGAAGACGTCCGGGCCGCCGCCTTCCTGGGCGATGAAGCCAAAGCCCTTTTCAGCGTTGAACCACTTCACGGTTCCGGTAGCCATAAGCCCTCCTTGGGCCAAAGGGTCGCCCTGCTCCAGAACCTGCAAATGCACTTGCGAACAACTGCAAAAGTCTGAATACGACGAGAGCCCGCGGTCACATGCTCCGCAGGCTCTGTACTGCAAGGGAAACCAAACTGCAACTTGCGGCGAGCCTAGCACGCAGGCACCGGAATGCAATAGAGGGAAAGATCACGTCACCCGGAGGTTTGACACGGGGCGCCAAAGGGTTGACGGGGCCGACTCGGGGACCCTGAAGCCTGCACCGTACCGCATGGGGTCTAGCCTCCCGATGTGGACAATTCTCCCGAGACCCCGCAGCGCAACCGGCCACGAGTCGGCCACATCCAGTTCCTCAACTGCATGCCCCTGTACTGGGGACTTGCCAGAACGGGAACGCTCCTCGACCTCGAGCTCACGAAGGACACCCCGGAGAAGCTCAGCGAGAGCCTCGTCCAGGGTGACCTCGACATCGCGCCCATCACCCTCGTCGAGTTCCTGAAGGCCGCCGACCAGCTGGTCGCCTTCCCCGACCTCGCGGTCGGCTGCGACGGCCCGGTGATGTCCTGCGTGATCGTCTCGCAGGTACCTCTCGACCAGCTCGACGGGCGGCGGGTCGCGCTCGGCTCCACCTCGCGCACGTCCGTGCGCCTCGCGCAGTTGCTGCTCGCCGACCGTTTCGGCGTACAGCCCGACTACTACACGTGCCCGCCCGACCTGGGTCTGATGATGCAGGACGCGGAGGCGGCCGTACTCATCGGGGACGCGGCCCTGCGCGCCAATCTGCACGACGCGCCGCGCCTCGGTCTTGAGGTGCACGACCTGGGCGCCCTGTGGAAGGAGTGGACGGGTCTGCCGTTCGTCTTCGCCGTGTGGGCCGCCCGCAAGGACTACGCGGAGCGCGAGCCGCTCATCACGCGCAAGGTGCACGAGGCGTTCCTCGCCTCCCGGGACGTGTCCCTGGAAGAGGTCACCAAGGTCGCCGAACAGGCCGCCCGCTGGGAGGTCTTCGACGAGGAGATCCTGGAGCGCTATTTCACGACGCTCGACTTCCGCTTCGGCGCGCGGCAGCTGGAGGGCGTCACGGAGTTCGCCCGCCGGGTGGGCCCGACGACCGGTTTCGCGGCCGATGTCCGGGTGGATCTGCTGCAGCCGTGACGCGGTAGCTCCGCGGTCCCCGGAAGGCGTACGGGAATTCCCCCGCGGGAATTCGCGTACGCCTTCCGTGCGTGGCTCCTCCGGCGTGCGGGGCAATTCCGGCTATCCGGGAAACAACGGGCCGTTCGGCGGCTATCGACTGTGAACGTCAGGAATTTCACCGGTGAACGTTTTGAATACGCCGGGTACGCGGATATCGGAGGGATGCGTTCCGCGAGGCGGCGACTACGGGAAGGCGTGACAGGGGAGGACTACCCTGGCCCGACTGGAGCGCGGGCACAGGGGGAGGCCAGGCCATGCAGCCGCTGGAAGCCGGCGAACCGACCACGATCGGGCCCTACCGGCTGCTGGGCCGGCTCGGTTCGGGCGGAATGGGCCGCGTCTATCTGGGGCGCAGCGCCGGGGGCCGCAGCGTCGCCGTGAAGGTCGTCCATCCGCACTTCGCGCTCGACGAGGAGTTCCGGGCCCGCTTCCGGCGCGAGGTCGACGCCGCCCGGCGCGTCGGGGGCGCCTGGACGGCGCCGGTCCTCGACGCCGACCCGGAGGCGCCCGTGCCGTGGGTCGCGACCGGGTACGTGGCCGGACCCTCCCTCGCGCAGGCCGTGAAGGAAAGCGCCCTGCCCGACCACTCCGTACGGGTCCTGGGTGCGGGTCTCGCCGAGGCGCTGTCGGTGGTGCACGGCCTCGGGCTCGTCCACCGCGACCTGAAGCCGTCGAACGTGCTGCTCACCGTGGACGGCCCGCGCCTGATCGACTTCGGCATCGCCCGCGCCACCGACGGCACCGCCTCCCTCACCTCTACGGGCGTCTCGATCGGGTCGCCCGGATACATGGCGCCCGAGCAGATCCTCGGCAAGGGCGTCACCGGCGCCGCGGACGTCTTCTCCCTCGGCGCGGTCCTCGTCTACGCGGTGACCGGCACGTCCCCGTTCCCCGGCGACTCGTCGGCCGCGCTCCTCTACAAGGTGGTGCACGAGGAGCCCGAACTCGGCCTCGCGCGCGGGGAGCTGCGCGACGTCGCCGCGGCGTGCCTCGCGAAGGACCCGGCCGCCCGGCCCACCCCCGAAGAGGTGGCGGAAGCCCTCGCCCCGCAGGGAGCGGCCCGGCTCGTCGCGGCGGGGTGGCTGCCCGGCGCGCTCGTGGAGCAGGTGGGGCGCAGCGCGGTGGCGCTCCTCGACCTGGAGGGCGCGGCCCCGGCGGGTACCGCGGAGCGTTCGGGTCCGGTCGGGTTCAGTGAGCCGTCGGTCGACGGGTCTTCAGGCGCGCTCGCCGGAGTGTTCGGGCCGCCCGATCCCGCGTACGGGCCGGCCGTCCCGCCCGCGCATGCCCCCGCCGACGCCGTGCCCGCGCCCCGTACCGAGGCGCCGGGCGCAGGGAAGGTCTCCGTCAGTGTGGCCGCGACGTCGGCGCCGGGTGCCGGCGGGCGCGGACGCCGGATCAGCTGCACGGTGGCGCTCGGTGTCGCGGGCGCGCTCGCCGCCGTCAGCCTGGGCTCGGTGTTCCTCTTCGACCTGCTGCCCGGTTCCTCTAAGGGGGGAAGCGACACGGCGGGCGGGCGTCCGCCCGCGGCCACCGCGTCCGCCTCAGCCTCGGCCTCCGACTCCGCCCCGAAAGGCGCGGTCCCCGCCTCCTACGTGGGCACCTGGGAAGGCCCTGCCACGGGCCTCGGCGGCACGCTGCCGATGGGCACGTTCCGCGTGACCGTCGAACAGGGCCGGATCGGCGAGGAGTTCGGCACGTTCCATCAGACCGACCCGATCGGCGCGGTCTGCGAGGACGTCCTTGTGCTCAAGAGGGTCGAGAAGGACCGGATCGTCGCCACCGGCATCGCCAAGAAGTCGAACGGCGGGCAGTGCACCACCGGCCGCCACGAAGTCCGCCTGATCAAGTCGAGGTCGGGCGACCGCCTCACCTACGAGACGGACAACCCGCGCGCGGGCGACCCCGTCGCCACGATGCGGCGCTCCGTCGGCTGACGGGGCTACGTGTCGCCCTCGCCGGCGACGAAGGAGCCCATGCCGCGGGTGGTGACGATCAGCCCCTCCGCGCGCAGGGCGGCGGTGGCTTTGCGGACCGTCACGCGGGAGACGCCGAATTCCGCCTCGAGCTTCACCTCGGAGATCAGACCGTGCACGGGGTATTCGCCGCGGGCGATCCGGGCGCGGACTTCCTCGGCGATCTGCTGCCACTTAGGGCGGGTGGGGTTGAATTCGAACACAACCGAACTGTACGTACCCCTCTAAGGGGTGGCATAGAAACTCCCGTCATAACCTAGGTATAGACAGGTCATAATAGGGTGGCCTAGGGTGAGGGCGCGAAAGACCCCGGCGGCGGTTGCACCCGCCCCGGGGCATGGCCGAACGCCTCATAGGAGCGTCGACAGTGCGAAACCTTATCCTTCAGCTCGCCCTCTGGGCCCTCGTCCTCTGCACACCCGCGCCGCGTGGGCGCCATCGTCCCCGGGGTGTGCGCCCCTTACCTGCGCCGCGGCCCCCGGTTGCACGTCAACTCCGTTGCGCCATCGCCCCGTTGGACGGCGACGCGTCTCACCTCGTGCGCCCGTATCTGCTCGGTGACGCCGAGGCGTTCCTGGAGCGGCGGCGTCAGCGGGAGCGGCGGCGGGTGCTGTATCTGGCGACGTTCGGGGTCGACTTGGGCGCGCGGCACATCCACGGCGTGCGCGTCCCGGCGACGGTGGCCCGGTGAGCCGGGCGGCGGTGCGGATGTGTGCTCGTTGTCAGTGTGTGACCGATGAACCGGTTCTCGTGTACATCGGCCATGCGGCGTCCGGACCCGGGTTCAACGTGTACGCGTGCCCGGCGTGTGCCGACACGTATCCGCCGATGAGTGACCCGCTGGACGCCCTCAGGAGGCCGAAGGGGACTGACGGCTGACGGGCTTCAGGGGGAGTACGTAGGGTGCTTGGCGTGGATGTGGACCTGCTGCTGGTCGTAGGGGCTGCCGTCTGGGGTGTGGTCGCCGGGGGACTTGTGCCGCGTGCCGCCTACCGGTTCTCCGTCGAGCCCGACGAGGACTGGCGGGCCGTGTGCCCGGCCGGACATCCCATCGGCGGCCTCGCGGGCGGCTGGCTCGGGCGTGCCCGGTGCGCGGACGACGGCCGGTACGGGCCGCGCACCGCCCTCGTCTCCCTGGCCACCGCCCTCGTGTGCGCCGCCCTCGCCGCCGCGACCGGCGCCCGCCCCGAACTCGCGGCCTGGCTGCTGCTCGCGCCCGTGGGAGTGCTGCTCACGCTGGTCGACGCCAGGGTGAAGCGGCTGCCCGACGTGCTGACCCTGCCGCTCGCCGCGGCCGCCCTCGCGCTGCTCGGGCTCGCGGCGCTGCTGCCCGAGCCCGGCGGCGCCTGGCGCACATCCCTGCTCGGCGCGGCCGCACTCGGCGGCGGCTACCTCGTGCTCTTCCTCATCCACCCCGCCGGGATGGGGTTCGGGGACGTGAAACTGGCCGTCGGACTGGGGGCGGTGCTCGGCTGGTACGGCTGGGGCCTGCTGCTCGTCGGCACGTTCGCGGGGTTCCTGTTCGCGGCGCTGTACGGGGGTGTGCTCGTGGCGCTGCGGCGGGCGGGGCGGCGGACCGCGATCCCGTTCGGTCCGTTCCTGATCGCGGGCGCCTTCGCCGGCGTGCTGATGGGGGCGTACGCCACCTGATCCCGGGTGAAGTCCGGTGGGATGACGAACTGCTGAGGTGACCGCTGCAGTTGGCCGACAGCGAGAGGGAGAGAACATGGATGTCGAGATTCGGCCGAACGCCGGCGTTGCCCCGTTCCGGTTCGGCATGCCCTTCGGTGAGGCGATGGACATCGCCCGGGATCTGGGCGCCACCGTCAGCCATCAGGCGGGCGCCGAGCAGCCGCCGGGCCAGTACGTGCTGACGCTGGAGGACTCCCAGTTCCAGTTCGTCCTGTTCTTCCCGGAGGACGGGGGTGACCCGGTGGGCGGGGCGGGGCGCCTGGCCTCGGGCAGCCGGAAGGGCTGGCGTACGCTGAGGCGGTCCGTCCACAACCCGTTACGAACACAACGAAAGGGACGCCGGTGACCGAGAAGGCCGACCTTCAGACCGTCCTCGACCGTGCCGCCGCGGGTGGACGCATCACCCCCGAAGAGGCGCTCGACCTCTACCGCGACGCCCCCCTGCACGCGCTCGGCGCGGCCGCCGACGCGATCAGGCGCCGCCGCTACGCGGGCACCGAGCACATCGCGACGTACATCATCGAGCGGAACATCAACTACACGAACGTCTGCGTGACGGCGTGCAAGTTCTGCGCCTTCTACGCCGCGCCCAAGGACACCGCCAAGGGCTGGACGCGCGACCTCGACGACATCCTGCGCCGCTGCGCCGAGACCGTCGAACTCGGCGGCACGCAGATCATGTTCCAGGGCGGCCACCACCCGGACTACGGCGTCGAGTACTACGAGAAGCACTTCTCCGCCATCAAGCAGGCGTTCCCGCAGCTGGTCATCCACTCCCTCGGCGCGTCCGAGGTCGAGCACATGGCCCGCATCTCGAAGGTCTCCGTGGAGGAGGCGATCCGGCGGATCCACGCCGCCGGGCTCGACTCCTTCGCCGGTGCCGGCGCCGAGCTGCTCCCGGAGCGGCCGCGCAAGGCCATCGCCCCGCTCAAGGAGAGCGGCGAGCGCTGGCTGGAGATCATGGAGATCTCCCACGGGCTCGGTGTCGAGTCGACGTCCACCATGCTCATGGGCACAGGCGAGACCAACGCCGAGCGCATCGAGCACCTGCGGATGATCCGTGACGTACAGGACAGGACAGGAGGCTTCCGGGCCTTCATCCCGTACACGTACCAGCCCGAGAACAACCACCTCAAGGGCCGGACCCAGGCCACCATCTTCGAGTACATCCGCATGATCGCGATCTCGCGGATCTTCCTCGACAACATCGCCCACATCCAGGGGTCCTGGCTGACCACCGGCAAGGAGGCCGGCCAGCTCACCCTGCACTACGGCGCGGACGACCTCGGCTCCGTGATGCTGGAGGAGAACGTCGTCTCCTCCGCCGGCGCCAAGCACCGGAACAACCTGCGCGACATGATCGACATGATCCGCAGCGCGGACCGCGTCCCGGCCCAGCGCGCCACGACGTACGAGCACCTCGTCGTGCACGACGACCCGGCGAACGACCCGGTCGACGACCGCGTCCAGTCGCACATCTCGTCCACCGCGATCGAGGGCGGCACGGCGCATCCCGAGCTGAAGCTCGTCTCCACCAACTGAGGCTCCCTTGCTGACGATTCACGTGGCCGAGGCCTCGCCCGAGGCCGCGGTCCTGGTGGACGGCGCGTCCGTCGCCGCCCTCGGCCCGTACGAGGACCTCGCCGCCGTCCGCCCGCAGGCGCGGGTGCGGCGGTGGCCGGGCATCCTCACCCCCGGCCTCCTCAACCCGTACGGTCCCGAGATCCTCGAAGGCACCTACCACCCGGACCCGCGCGAGGCCGACGAGTTCGGCACCCGGCCGATCGTCGGGGAACGCGCGCGGGAGATCTTCCGCGCCGATCCGTCCCGGGCCGGGGCCAGCGCGCGCCGCGGCATCCAGCAGCTGTTCGCCCACGGCGCGGTCGCCGTGGCCGGGGAGCTGCGCTCGCGCGCCGTGGCGGACGCGGTGCGCAGGGCCGGACTCGCGCTCGGTCAGCGCCCGCCGAACCAGCCGGGCCCGGTGTCCTTCGCGCCGGTGCCGCTCGTCCTGCTGCCGCCGCTGACCGTGGGCGGACCGGCCAGGTTCGCCGTGTTCGACGTGCCGGACCGTGCCTCGCTCGTCCGGCTCGGGCCGGCCACCTGCGTGGCCACCGTCATCGAAGGGCGCCTGGTGTACCGGCGCCGCTGACGCCGGCCCGGGGGCGTACTGCCACAATGGACGCGTGACCCGCGCATCCCTGGACAAGCAGCCGCACGAAGTCGCTTCGATGTTCGACGACGTGGCGGACCGGTACGACCTCACCAACGACGTGCTCTCGCTCGGCCAGGCCCGGCTGTGGCGCAAGGAGGTCGCGAAGGCCGTCGACGCGCGGCCCGCGCAGAAGGTCCTCGACCTCGCGGCCGGCACGGCGACGTCCTCACAGCCGTTCGCGCAGGCCGGCGCGTACGTCGTGCCCTGCGACTTCTCGATCGGCATGCTCCAGGTCGGCAAGAAGCGGCACCCGTGGATGCCGTTCACCGCGGGCGACGCGACGAAGCTGCCGTTCAAGGACGACACCTTCGACGCCGTGACCATCTCCTTCGGCCTCAGGAACGTGCAGGACACGGACACGGCGCTGCGTGAGCTGTACCGGGTGACGAAGCCCGGCGGGCGCGTCGTGATCTGCGAGTTCTCGCAGCCGACGTGGGCGCCGTTCCGCACCGTCTACACCGAGTACCTGATGCGCGCCCTGCCGCCGGTGGCCCGCGCCGTGTCCTCGAACCCGGACGCGTACGTCTACCTCGCCGAGTCGATCCGCAGCTGGCCCGACCAGCCGGCGCTCGCGGCCCGCCTGCAGAAGGCCGGCTGGTCGGACGTGGCCTGGCGCAACCTGACCGGCGGCATCGTGGCGCTGCACCGGGGAACCAAGTAGCGGCGCTGCACCGGGGAGCCGAGTAGCGGCTTTCCTGCCGCCAAGTTGCCCTTCACGCCCGTCCGTTGTGCCGAATCCCCGCCATGGGGAACCGGCCACCGGGAAAGATGTGTCCGTTGAGTACGTGGTGACGGCCGGTCACCGTTGGTGACGGTACGACTTTCCCGGATGACGGAGCACTTCCCATGGCGTCGTTCTGCCCGCACTGCGGAGCCCAGGCTCCCGACGAGGCCCGCTTCTGCATGACGTGCGGGCGGGAACGAACGCCGGGGCACGAGCCCGCTGTTCAGGGTCCTGCGGCTTCTCCTGCGGCGCCTCCTGTGGCCCCTCCTGTGGCCCCTTTCGCGGCGCCCCCAGGTCAGTCAGGTCAGCCGCCCGTTCCGCCTCTCGCGCCGCCCACCGCCCCGCCGCCGCCCGCGTTCGCACCCGGCGGGCCCTCGCCCGTCGGCGCCTTCTTCGGGCGCGCCTTGCGTGGCGACTGGGCCGGCTCGGCGCAGGCCGCACTGTGGCCCGTGGGCCTCCTGGTGATCGCCGCTGGCGCCCTCGCCATCCCCTCGTACGGGCAGGGCAGCGACGTCGTCGTCGGGTTCGGCGACCGGATGCGGATCGCGCTCGCGCTGCTGCTCCAGTCGCTCGGCGGCGGCTTCGAGGTGTCGGCCTCCGGCGGCTCCTCGCCCTTCGGCGGCTCGGACTCGCCGTTCGGCGGCGGGGGCGGTGACATGGGGACGGAGCTCAGCGGCGGCGCCGCACTCTCCCTCGTCCCCCTCACCGTCACCGCCCTGTGGATCCTGGCGCTCTGGATCGGCGTACGCGTCCTGCGCTCGCGTCTCCAGGCCCGAGCGGCCGCCCCTGACGGCCCCACGCCCGTCCCCGGCACCCCCGGGCTCGAAGCCGCCCTGCGCGTCGCCCTGTTGGTGACCGTCTGCGTTCTCGTGCTCGGCCTGTTCGCGCAGCCCTCGATCCAGGGCGTATCGATCTCGTCGTCGCCCGTGCTCGCCGCACTCGGCGCGCTCCTCATCTCGCTCGCCGTTGCCGCGGGAATGCTGCACCGGGACGACCTGGCCCAGTGGCTCGCCGTCCGGCCGGGGGTACGGGCACTGGTGCGGGCCACCGGGACGGCGCTGCGGGCGCTCGCCGTCGTCCTCGTGATCTGCTCGCTCGCCGCGTTCATCAGCATCGCCCAGATCGACGGCCTGGGCGACGCCTCCGACGTCTCGGACGTGTCCGGCCTGGGCCAGGCCGACCTGTCGCCGCTGGTCTTCGCCCTGCTCGTGCTGCCGAACCTCGGCGCCATGGCGCTCGGTCTCGGCTGGGGCGCGCCCATCTCCTTGGAGGCGGGCGGCAGTTCGACGTACGGCGGCGGCTACCAGCACCAGTCGTTCGGCCTGTCCGAGCTCGGCGACGTCACCAACGCCTGGGCGGTCGTCGGGGCGCTGGCCCTCGGCACCGTCTGCGCGCTGACCGTGGGCGTGATGGCCGCCCGGCGGTCGGCCGACCGGCGTGAGCAGTTCCTGTCCGCCGGGATCTTCCTCGGTCAATTCCTCCTGCTCGGCGCGCTCGGCGGCCTCGGCGTGCAGGCCACCGGGGCCGCGTCCGACCTCGGCGGCAGCGGCACGGGCAGCGCCGGTGTGGGTCTCGGCTTGGCGGAGGTGCTCCTGTTCGGGCTGCTGTGGGTGTTCGCGGCGGCGTTCCTCGCGCCGTACCTGATGCAGATGGCGGGGGTGCGGACCGGGATCGTGCCGGAACCGCAGCTGCCGCCGGGGGCGTTCAGGCCTGCGACGCCGGGTGTCCAGGCGCCGGGGGGCCAGACGCCGGGTGTTCAGACGCCGGGTGTCCCGGCGCCGGTGGCTGCCATGCCGGAAGCGCCCGCCGGGCCGCCCGCCCCCATCGACCCGCCGAGCCCCGCCGTCGCGGCTGTCCTGCCGACGGCCACAGCCGCTCCCACGTCCACACCCACGCCTCCTCCCGGACCCACTCCCGGGCCCACCCCCGACCCCGCGCACGCCTCCACCCCGGCCCCCGTCCCAGCCCCCATGTACGACCCCCACACCTTCCAGCTGGGCGCGCAGCCGGCCGCCGTGCCCGCCAAGTCCCCGCGCCGCGCCGGGGTCTGGGTCGCGACCATCGCCGGCGCGTTCGTCATCGGGGGTGGCGTGGCCGCCGGGGTGCTGCTGCTCCAGGACAACGGCGGCAAGGACGACAAGGCGGGCGCCGACGACAAGCCGCCCGTCAGTACCGGGCAGCCCGCCACGTCGCAGCAGCCGACCTCGGCGCCGACCCCCACCCCCACCCCCACCCCCACCCCCACCCCCACCCCGAGCGCGACGCCCGACCAGGCCACGGCCCCCACGCCGAGCGCGACCCCGGACGCGACCGTCCCGTCCGGCTACCGCAAGGTCGCCGACCCCATGGGCTTCTCCTTCGTGATCCCCGACGTGTGGTCGCGCCAGGGCGTCGAGAACGGCAGCCAGATCACCTACGCGGGCAGCACCGGCGCCGAGCACTACCTCATCGGCGTCATCCCGAACGCGGGCTACACCTCTTACGACAACATCCTCAACATGGAGAAGCACGCGAAGGAGGACAGGAAGAAGCAGGACTACCAGCGGATCGACCTGCGCTCGAACACCTTCCAGGGGCGTCCTGGCGCGATCTGGGAGTACACGTACCGTGACGAGGGGGGCCGGACGATGCACGGCATCGACCAGTCGTACATCGCCGAGGACGGCACCGAGTACACGATCTTCCTCGTGGGGCAGCAGGACGTGTGGGCCGACCTGAAGAAGACGTACCGGACCGGCCTGGAGTCCTGGCGCCTGACGTACTGACCCCGGGCCGGGCGCCGCGTGCCGGTCAGCGAGTACGGCTCGCCACGTGCCGGTCAGCGAGTACCGCTCGCTACATGCCGACCACCGAG
Organism: Streptomyces sp. NPDC090032; assembly: GCF_044748025.1. NCBI lineage: Bacteria > Bacillati > Actinomycetota > Actinomycetes > Kitasatosporales > Streptomycetaceae > Streptomyces > Streptomyces sp. NPDC090032. Next base: position 80,711 of record NZ_JBIVFF010000021.1, read on the forward strand.
TACGGCTCGCCCGGCTCGTCCAGTTCGCGCTGCAGACCGCCGCCGCGCGGCCCCGGCATACGGGGCTCGTTCACCCCGGAGCCGCCGTGGCCCTCGCCGTCCGCCAGGTCGAACCAGACGGTGACGACGGAGCCACGGGGCACCTCGGTGTCGGGCGGTGGGTACTGGCGTACGACGTAGTCGACCACGGTGAGACGGAAGTCGGGGCGGTCGGGCGCGGTCAGCTGTACGCCGCGCGCCGCCGCGGCCTCGCGCGCGTCGACGGCCATCAGGCCGACGAATTTCGGTACGCGCACTTCGGGCGTCTTGGGTGTAATGCGCACAGACTTCACCCCCAGCGGTACCCGAAGGGTAGCTCCGCCCGGCCCCCGACCGGAAGCGACAGGGCTGCAGGGTTTGCAAGGCGCGTAAGGCTTACAAGGCTCATAGGGCTTGCAAGGCCCATAGGGCTTACAAGGCCCATAGGGCTTACAAGGCCCATAGGGCTTACAAGGCGAGCCTGAAGCAGAGGCCCGTGCGCGCGTCACCCGGGACGGTGAACGATTCGGCGGGTTCCATGCCGAGGCGGCGCGTCACCGCCACCGAGCGCTCGTTGCGCGAGTCGACCATCGCCACCACGCTCCGTACACCCGCGGCCCGTACGCGTTCCAGCGTCGCCAGCGCGGCCGCCGTCGCGTAGCCACGGCCCCAGTGCGCGCGCCCCAGCCGCCAGCCGATCTCGATCTCGCCGGCCGGACCCCAGGCGTGCGGCCAGGGCTGCGCGCCCGTGAAGCCGATGACGTCGCCGTCCGTGCCGGTCATCGTCCACAGGCAGAAGCCGCGCTCCGCGTCGTGCCGGCGCTGCCGCGCAGTCAGCTCCTCGTACACGGAAAGCTCGGCAGCGGCCCCGCCGTGGAACTCCATGACCTCCGGATCGTCGAAGACGCGGTGCCAGGCGAAGGCGTCCTCGTCAGTGGGGACACGCAGCTGTACATCAGGCAGAGCTCGGTTCACAGGGCGGCCCTTCGGCTGGGTGATCAGTACCGCTGCATAGACTGCCCATATCCGGTGCCGCGCGGCACGCAGATTTCGAGTCTTCGGGAGAACCCGCCGTGACCGAGCCCTTCTCCGAGCACAGCGCAGATGTGATCGTCGTCGGGGCCGGGCCAGCCGGTTCGACGACCGCGTACTACCTGGCCAAGGCCGGACTCGACGTCCTCCTCCTTGAAAAGACCGCGTTCCCCAGGGAAAAGGTGTGCGGCGACGGCCTCACCCCGCGGGCCACCAAGCAGCTCGTGTCGATGGGCATCGACATCTCCGAAGAGGCGGGCTGGCTGCGCAACAAGGGCCTGCGGATCATCGGCGGCGGCGTCCGCCTCCAGCTGGACTGGCCGGATCTCGCCTCCTACCCGGACTACGGACTCGTCCGCAAGCGCGACGACTTCGACGAGCAGCTCGCCCGGCAGGCGCAGAAGGCGGGCGCGCGCCTGTACGAGCGCTGCAACGTCGGCGCCCCGATCATCGACGACCGCACGGGCCGCATCACCGGTGTCAACGCCAAGCTCGGCGAGGAGAAGCGCGAAGTCACCTTCCACGCGCCCCTCGTCGTCGCCGCGGACGGCAACTCGACCCGCCTGTCCCTCGCGATGGGCCTGCACCGGCGCGAGGACCGGCCGATGGGCGTCGCCGTCCGTACGTACTTCACGTCGCCGCGCCACGACGACGACTACCTGGAGTCCTGGCTGGAGCTGTGGGACCGGCGCGGCGGCCAGGAGCGGCTGCTGCCCGGCTACGGCTGGATCTTCGGTATGGGCGACGGCACGTCGAATGTCGGCCTCGGCATCCTCGACTCCTCCAAGGCCTTCAAGGAGCTCGACTGGCGCGAGGTGCTCAAGGCCTGGTGCGCGTCCATGCCCGAGGACTGGGGCTACACCCCGGACAACATGACGATGCCGATCCGCGGCGCCGCCCTGCCCATGGCCTTCAACCGCCAGCCGCACTACACCAAGGGCCTGCTCCTCGTGGGCGACGCGGGCGGCCTGGTCAATCCGTTCAACGGCGAGGGCATCGCGTACGCCATGGAGTCCGGCCAGATCGCGGCCGACGTCATCGTGCAGGCGCATGCCCGCGCGACCGACGCCCAGCGCGAACTCGCCCTCCACCGCTACCCGAAGGTCCTCAAGGACACCTACGGCGGCTACTACACGCTCGGCCGAGCCTTCGTGAAGCTCATCGGCAACCCGAAGGTCATGAAGATCGCGACGCAGCGTGGTCTGTCGCACCCGGTGCTCATGAAGTTCACGCTGAAGATGCTCGCCAACCTGACCGACCCGACGGGCGGCGACGCGATGGACCGCATCATCAACGGCCTGAGCAAGGTGGCGCCGAAGGCGTGAGCGGTCCGAACTCGGTGGACCGGGCGCTCGACCTCCTGGAGGCCGTCGCCCGGGCACCCGGCCCCGTCACGGCGAAGTCCCTCGCCCGCGAACTGGACTGCGCCCTGTCGACCGTCTACCACCTGATGGGCCCGCTGACCGCGCGCGGCCACGTGGAGCGCACCGCGGACGGCTACACCCTCGGCCCGCGCGTCCCCGCCCTGTACCGCTCGTTCCGGCGCCACGCGGGCCTGGACGCGTCGACCGGCGGCCTGCTTCTCTCCGTACGCCGCCTGGCCGGCGCGCACGCGTACCTGAGCGCGCGCCGGGGCGGCAGGATCGCGGTCGTGGACAGCACGGCGTCCGCTCTGGACGCCCCGGACGGCGACCCGTTCGAGGTCGGCGTCGACCACGGCGCGCACGCCACCGCCCACGGCAAGGTGCTGCTCGCCTCGCTGCCGAGGGGCGCGCGGCGCCGCTATCTGGACGAGCACGGGCTCCCGCGCCTGACCGAGCACACCATCACGAGCCCCGACCGCTTCGAGGCCGAGCTGCGCCGGGTGCGGGCCTCGGGCGTCGCCGTGTCGGTGGGGGAGACCGACGAGGCGTACACCTGTGTGGCCGTGCCGCTGCCCGCGCGGCCCGGACACGCCCTGTCGGTGGCTCTGCCGACCGTCGCGTTCCGCGGCAGGCAGCGGGCGCTCACGGCGCTGTTGCGGAGCTCGGCGCGCGCCGCGTAGGCCCGGTTTTTCCGGCGCTCCCGGAATCGCGCGCGGCGAACTGGCCGTGCGGGGCGGCTCGGAGCACCCTGGCTGCATGATTTTCATCGCCGTGAAGTTCACCGCCCGGCCCGAGTACGCCGACTCCTGGCTGGAGCACACCGCCGATTTCACCCGCGCCACGCGCGCCGAGGAGGGCAACCTCTTCTTCGACTGGTCCCGCAGCGTCGAGGACCCGAACCAGTACGTCCTCCTGGAGGGCTTCCGGGACGGGGACGCGGGGGCCGCGCACGTGGGCTCCGACCACTTCAAGGCCGGCCTGGAGACGATGTCCGGTCTGATCGCTTCCGTACCGGAGATCATCAACACGGAGATCCCGGGCGGCAGTTGGGGCCCTATGGGTGAATTGTCACCGAAGGCCTGATTCGCGAGTTACGCGTGCTACGCGGGATTTCCCGATATGCGACAAAGGGCCACCGCCCTCCGGGAGGAGAGCGATGGCCCTTCGTCATGAAATCTCAGAGAAGTCAGAGAAGTCGGAGAACTGGACGAACTCAGAGAACGCGGACCGCGCCGCTCGCCGGGTAGCCGGACAGGTCCTGGATGACAACGCCCTTGGAGGGGTTGGCGGCGTCCAGGTACTGGCCGTTACCGATGTACACACCCACGTGGTACGCCGAGCCCGCGGAGCCCCAGTAGAGGAGGTCGCCGACCTGCAGGCTGTCGAGGGAGACCGGGGTGCCGGCCGTCGACTGGTCCTGCGAGACGCGCGGCAGGCTGACGCCGGCCTGCGCGAACGCGGCCTGGGTCAGACCCGAGCAGTCCCAGGAGTTGGGGCCGGTGCCGCCCATGACGTACGCGTCGCCGAGCTGCGCCTTCAGGAAGGCGATGACGGACGCGACGCTGCCGCTGGCGGGGGCCGCGACGTCGGAGGCCGCGGTGGAGGCGGTGGAGAGGGTGGTGCGCTCGGCGGAGCGCGACGCACGCGCTTCCTCGGCCTTGCGCTTCGCCTCGGCCTCGGCCTTCTTCTTGGCCTCCGCCTTCTTCTCCGCGAGGGCCTGGTCCGCCTTGGCCTGCTTTGCGGCCTTTGCGACGGCCTGGTCCTGCTCGGCCTGCAGGGCATAGGAGTTCGCGGCCTGCTGGGTGGCGTCCGCGGACTGGGCGACCTGGGCGGAGAGGTCCGCCGTGATGGTCGGCATCTCGATGGTCTCGGTCACCGGCTCGGCGGCAAACGCCGGGCCGGACGCACCGGCCACTGCCAGGGTGCTGAGTACGCCACCGGCAACTCCGGCGCGCAGGGCGATTTTCGACGCGCTGCGACGGGGCTTCCGGTGGCTGGGTATGTGAGCGGTGTGGGACATGAGTACAACCGCTATCAGGGCCTCCATGGTTCCTTCAAGAAACGTGTGGTGCGCCACAGTTGTCGCATGAGCGTTTGGATCCCGGGCGTGGCGGGCCTTATTGACGCCGTAACGGGCAATTCGGGCACGGCCGAACAAGCCTGTGATCATGGGCTTTCTGTAATACGCCCGAATTGCCCTCGGCCTACCACTCGTTGATACCGATGGCCAAGCCCGGTTTCCGACAGGTAACGGGCGGCGTGACGCAGGTCACAAAGAGGTCACCTTCGCGGTCGGACGCTCCTCGCGAGCGCCTGCCCGCGTCCACTTACGTCCACACCTCTCCCTCTGATGTGTGAACGGCGCTCACTATCAGCCAGTTCTGTCCAGCGCCAATTTGCCCGCGTGAGCCACCTCTTGATAGTGGATCGACGCTTCCACCTGGGACAACGAGCCAAGATGTCACCTCTGGTGATCACTCAGGCGCTTCGCGTATGAAGATCACCGCTCATCCGACTTCATGATCCTTCGTCAGGTGGTGGAGATCACAAAGCTGTTGGCGCACCCCGTGTCGCAGATCACAGACCGGCAGGCATAGGATGCGGGGCAGTTGGGCTTGTGACCTGCTTCACATGTGAGCGATCTTCGTGCAACCGGGGGTGGCTTCGCGGGGAGCGGGAGGCGGGCCCGACGTATCCGCCAGCAGTCAGCGCCGACTGAGAGGAGCGAGGAGCGGTGAACGCGTATGCGCCCATCCTCGTACTGGGAGCCCTCGGGGCAGGCTTTGCGATCTTCTCCGTGGTCATGGCCACGCTTATCGGTCCAAAGCGGTACAACCGGGCCAAGCTCGAGGCCTACGAATGCGGTATCGAGCCGACCCCTACGCCGGCCGGCGGCGGGCGCTTCCCCATCAAGTACTACCTGACGGCGATGCTCTTCATCGTCTTCGACATCGAGATCGTCTTCCTCTACCCCTGGGCCGTCACCTTCGACGCCCTGGGTGTTTTCGGGCTCGTGGAGATGCTGCTCTTCGTGCTCACCGTCTTCGTCGCGTACGCGTACGTATGGCGGCGCGGCGGCCTGGAATGGGACTGAGGGGCCTTAAGCCATGGGACTCGAAGAAAAGCTGCCGAGCGGCTTTCTGCTGACCACTGTCGAGCAGGCCGCGGGCTGGGTGCGCAAGTCATCCGTCTTCCCGGCCACGTTCGGCCTGGCGTGCTGCGCCATCGAGATGATGACGACGGGCGCGGGCCGCTATGACCTGGCGCGCTTCGGCATGGAGGTCTTCCGCGGCTCGCCGCGGCAGGCGGACCTGATGATCGTGGCCGGGCGCGTGAGCCAGAAGATGGCGCCCGTCCTGCGGCAGGTCTACGACCAGATGCCGAACCCCAAGTGGGTCATCTCCATGGGCGTGTGCGCCTCGTCGGGCGGGATGTTCAACAACTACGCGATCGTGCAGGGCGTCGATCACGTAGTCCCTGTGGACATCTACCTGCCCGGCTGCCCGCCGCGGCCGGAGATGCTGATGGACGCGATTCTCAAGCTCCATCAGAAGATCCAGTCCTCCAAGCTCGGCGTGAACGCCGAGGAGGCGGCCCGCGAGGCGGAGGAAGCGGCGCTCAAGGCGCTCCCGACGATCGAGATGAAGGGGCTGCTGCGGTGAGCGACGCTGACAGCAACGGGGTCAACCCCGAGAAGGACCTCAGCGCGGCCAACCTTCCGGGCCAGCGCGGCGACCAGGGCGAGGAGATCCGCGTCCAGCGCGGCATGTTCGGCGCCAACAACGGTGGCGACACGTCGGGCTACGGCGGCCTCGTCCGCTCCGTACGGCTGCCGGGCGCCGCCTCACGGCCGTACGGCGGCTGGTTCGACGAGGTGGCCGACGAGCTGGAGGGGGCCCTGGAGGAACAGGGCCTCGTCCCCGAGAACGCCATCGACAGGACCGTCGTCGACCGCGACGAGCTCACGTTCCACATCGAGCGCGAGTACCTGGTGCGCGTCGCCCGGACCCTGCGCGACGACCCGGCCCTGCGCTTCGAGCTCTGCACGGGCGTGAGCGGGGTGCACTACCCGGACGACAAGGGCCGCGAGCTGCACGCCGTCTACCACCTGCGCTCGATCACCCACAATCGCCTGATCCGCCTCGAAGTCAGCGCCCCCGACGCGGATCCGCACGTCCCCTCGCTGGTCGCCGTCTACCCGACGAACGACTGGCACGAGCGCGAGACGTACGACTTCTTCGGCCTGGTCTTCGACGGCCACCCGGCGCTGACGCGGATCATGATGCCGGACGACTGGCAGGGCTTCCCGCAGCGCAAGGACTACCCCCTCGGCGGCATCCCCGTCGAGTACAAGGGCGCCCAGATCCCGGCTCCGGACCAGCGGAGGTCGTACTCCTGATGTCTACTTCTTCTGCGGCATCGGCCGCTTCGGCGCGCGAGACGACCGAGGGGACCGTATATACGGTCACCGGCGGCGACTGGGACGAGGTCGTCCAGTCCGCGGCCAAGGCCGACGACGAGCGCATCATCGTCAACATGGGTCCGCAGCACCCGTCCACGCACGGCGTGCTCCGGCTGATCCTGGAGATCGACGGCGAGACGGTCACCGAGGCCCGCTGCGGCATCGGCTATCTGCACACCGGCATCGAGAAGAACCTCGAATACCGGAACTGGACGCAGGGCACCACCTTCGTCACGCGCATGGACTATCTGACGCCGTTCTACAACGAGGCGGCGTACTGTCTCGCGGTCGAGAAGCTCCTCGGCATCACGGACGAGATCCCCGACCGCGCGTCGATCATCCGGGTGCTCCTGATGGAGCTGAACCGGATGTCCTCGCACCTGGTCGCCATCGCCACCGGCGGCATGGAGCTCGGCGCCACGACGATCATGATCTACGGCTTCCGTGATCGTGAACTCATTCTCGACATCTACGAACTCATCACCGGCCTGCGCATGAACCACGCGTACATCCGGCCCGGCGGGCTCGCCCAGGACCTGCCGCCCGGCGCGGTGGACCAGATCCGCGAGTTCGTGAAGACGATGTCGAAGAACCTTCCCGAGTACGACAAGCTCGCCACCGGGAACCCCATCTTCAAGGCCCGTATGCAGGACGTCGGCTATCTCGACCTCACCGGCTGCATGGCCCTCGGCGCCACCGGACCGATCCTGCGCTCGGCGGGCCTCCCGCACGACCTGCGCAAGTCCCAGCCGTACTGCGGTTACGAGAACTACGAGTTCGAGGTCCCGACCGCCGACACCTGCGACTCCTACGGGCGCTTCCTGATCCGTCTGGAGGAGATGCGCCAGTCGCTGCGCATCGTCGAGCAGTGCCTGGACCGGCTCGCCCCCGGCCCGGTCATGGTCGGTGACAAGAAGATCGCCTGGCCGGCTCAGCTCGCGCTCGGCCCGGACGGCCTCGGCAACTCGCTCGACCACATCAAGCAGATCATGGGCACCTCCATGGAGTCCCTGATCCACCACTTCAAGCTGGTGACCGAGGGCTTCCGGGTCCCCCCGGGGCAGGCGTACTCCGCCGTCGAGTCACCCAAGGGGGAGCTCGGGGTGCACGTCGTGTCCGACGGCGGCACCCGCCCCTACCGGGTCCACTACCGCGACCCTTCCTTCACCAACCTTCAGGCCATGGCGGCGATGTGCGAGGGCGGCCAGGTCGCCGACGTCATCGTTGCCGTCGCGTCCATCGACCCCGTGATGGGAGGCGTCGACCGGTGACCACCACTCCTTCCGCGCAGGGCCAGGGCGTCAGCCTGGGCATGCCCCAACTGCCCGCGCCGGCCTACCCGGACGACGTCCGGGCCCGGCTCGAGACGGATGCGCGCGAGATCATCGCCCGCTACCCGGGATCGCGCTCCGCGCTCCTCCCGCTGCTGCACCTCGTGCAGTCGGAGGAAGGCCATGTCACGCGCACGGGCATGCAGTTCTGCGCCGACACGCTGGGCCTGACCACTGCGGAGGTCACCGCCGTCGCGACCTTCTACACGATGTACCGGCGCAAGCCGAGCGGTGACTACCAGGTGGGCGTCTGCACGAACACGCTGTGCGCCGTGATGGGCGGCGACGCCATCTTCGAGGCGCTCCAGGAGCACCTGGGGGTCGGCAACGGCGGGACCACCGAGGACGGCAAGGTCACCCTCGAACACATCGAGTGCAACGCGGCCTGCGACTTCGCGCCCGTCGTGATGGTCAACTGGGAGTTCTTCGACAACCAGACGGTGGGCAGCGCGAAGCGGCTCGTCGACGACCTGCGCGCGGGAGCCGAGGTCGAACCCACTCGCGGCGCCCCCCTGTGCACGTACAAGGAGACCGCGCGGATTCTCGCCGGCTTCCCGGACGAGCGGCCCGGTGCCGTCGAGGCGAGCGGCAGCGCGGGCCCTGCCTCGCTGATCGGCCTGCGCCTCGCCAAGGGCGAAGCCGCCCCCGCGCGCGTGGTCCATCCGCGGGACGGGGGACCTCATCGGGACGCAGGCGACGCGGCACCGCACGACACGTCGCCCGCCGAGCACCTGAGTTCGCACGATGCGCCGCAGGACACGTCGTCCTCCGATCCGGCCCACCCGGCGGGCCCCGTGGCCGAGGAGGGGGAGTGATGACCTTGGCAGCCGAGATCAACAACGACACCAGCCCGGAGAAGCTGCTCTCGCCGGTGCTTTCGGCGTTCTGGGACGAGGACAAGTCCTGGTCCCTCGACGTCTACCGGCGGCACGACGGCTACGAGGGTCTGCGCAAGGCCCTCGCCATGTCGCCGGACGACCTGATCGCCTATGTGAAGGACTCCGGACTGCGCGGCCGTGGCGGCGCGGGCTTCCCCACCGGAATGAAGTGGCAGTTCATTCCGCAGGGCGACGGCAAACCGCACTATCTAGTTGTCAACGCCGACGAGTCGGAGCCAGGGACCTGCAAGGACATCCCGCTCCTCTTCGCGAACCCGCATTCCCTCATCGAGGGGATCGTGATCGCGTGCTACGCGATCCGCTCTTCGCATGCCTTCATCTATCTGCGGGGCGAGGCCGTCCCCGTACTGCGGCGGCTCCACGAGGCCGTGCGGGAGGCCTACGCGGCTGGCTACCTCGGCGAGAACGTCCTGGGCAGCGGCCTGAACCTCGAAGTCACGGTGCACGCGGGCGCGGGCGCGTACATCTGTGGCGAGGAGACCGCACTGCTCGACTCGCTCGAAGGCCGCCGTGGCCAGCCGCGGCTCCGTCCCCCCTTCCCCGCGGTCGCGGGCCTCTACGCGTGCCCCACTGTTGTCAACAACGTCGAGTCCATCGCGTCGGTTCCCGCGATCCTGAATCGCGGCAAGGACTGGTTCAAGTCGATGGGCAGTGAGAAGTCCCCGGGCTTCACGCTGTACTCGCTCAGCGGGCATGTCACCAACCCCGGCCAGTACGAGGCTCCGCTCGGCATCACGCTGCGCCAGCTCCTCGACATGAGCGGCGGCATGCGTGCGGGCCACCGCCTCAAGTTCTGGACACCCGGCGGCAGTTCGACCCCGATGTTCACCGACGAGCACCTCGACGTGCCCCTTGACTACGAGGGCGTCGGCGCCGCGGGATCGATGCTGGGCACGAAGGCGCTCCAGTGCTTCGACGAGACGACCTGCGTCGTGCGGGCGGTCACCCGCTGGACCGAGTTCTACGCCCACGAGTCCTGCGGCAAGTGCACACCGTGCCGCGAAGGGACGTACTGGCTCGTGCAGTTGTTGCGCGACATCGAAGCGGGCAAGGGCGTCATGTCCGACCTCGACAAGCTGAACGACATCGCCGACAACATCAACGGCAAGTCGTTCTGCGCGCTCGGCGACGGCGCCGCGTCCCCGATCTTCTCCTCGCTCAAGTACTTCCGCGAGGAGTACGAGCAGCACATCACGGGCAAGGGCTGCCCCTTCGACCCCGCCAAGTCGACCGCTTGGGCGGACCAGCGCACGGAGGTGAACGCATGACGGTAACCACAGGCGCTCCCTCCGGGGGCGGCGAGGCGGCGGTGCCGCCGGAGGATCTCGTCTCGCTGACGATCGACGGCATCGGGATCAGCGTGCCCAAGGGCACTTTGGTCATCCGCGCCGCCGAGCAGCTCGGCATCGAGATCCCCCGCTTCTGCGACCATCCCCTGCTCGACCCGGCCGGTGCCTGCCGTCAGTGCATCGTCGAGGTCGAGGGCCAGCGCAAGCCGATGGCGTCCTGCACCATCACCTGCACCGACGGCATGGTGGTCAAGAGCCAGCTCAGCTCGCCGGTCGCCGAGAAGGCGCAGCGCGGTGTGATGGAGCTGCTCCTCATCAACCACCCGCTGGACTGCCCGGTCTGCGACAAGGGCGGCGAGTGCCCGCTGCAGAACCAGGCCATGTCGCACGGCCAGTCCGACTCCCGCTTCGACGGGAAGAAGCGGACCTTCGAGAAGCCGGTCGCCATCTCGACGCAGGTCCTGCTCGACCGTGAGCGGTGCGTGCTGTGCGCGCGCTGCACCCGGTTCTCGAACCAGATCGCCGGCGACCCGATGATCGAGCTGCTCGAGCGCGGCGCGCTCCAGCAGGTCGGCACCGGCGAGGGCGACCCCTTCGAGTCGTACTTCTCCGGGAACACGATCCAGATCTGTCCGGTCGGGGCGCTGACCTCGGCGGCGTACCGATTCCGCTCCCGTCCCTTCGACCTCGTGTCCTCGCACAGCGTGTGCGAGCACTGCGCGGGCGGCTGTGCGACCCGCACGGACCACCGGCGCGGCAAGGTCATGAGGCGCCTCGCGTCGCCGGACCCCGAGGTCAACGAGGAGTGGGTCTGCGACAAGGGCCGCTTCGGGTTCCGGTACGCGCAAAAGCCCGACCGGCTGACCACGCCGCTCGTGCGGAACGCGGACGGTGTCCTGGAGCCCGCGTCCTGGCCCGAGGCCCTGGAGATCGCGGCCCGGGGCCTGTCGTCGGCGCGCGGTCGCGCCGGGGTCCTGACCGGCGGTCGGCTCACCGTCGAGGACGCGTACGCGTACAGCAAGTTCGCGCGCGTGGCGCTCGACACGAACGACATCGACTTCCGCGCGCGCGTGCACAGCAGCGAGGAGGCCGACTTCCTCGCGGCGCGGGTCGCGGGACGCGGGCGTGACCTCGACGGTGTCGGGGTCACGTACACCTCACTGGAGAAGGCGCCCGCCGTCCTCCTCGTCGGGATCGAGGCCGAGGAGGAGGCGCCCGGCGTCTTCCTGAAGCTGCGCAAGGCGTGGCGCGGGCACGGCCAGCGGACCTTCGGGCTCGCCCCGTTCGGGACCCGCGGCCTGGAGAAGGCGGGCGGCACGCTGCTGCCGGCCGCGCCGGGCACCGAGACCGAGTGGCTGGACGCCCTCGCCTCCGGCTTCGGCCTTGAGGACGAGGGCGCCGAGGCGTCCGAGGCGCTGCGCGCCGATGGTGCCGTCATCGTCGTCGGCGAGCGGCTCGCCGCCGTGCCGGGCGCCCTGACCGCCGTCGTACGGGCCGCCACGGCGACCGGTGCCCAGCTGGTGTGGATCCCGCGCCGGGCCGGGGAGCGCGGCGCGATCGAGGCGGGCGCCCTGCCGTCGCTGCTGCCCGGCGGGCGACCGGCCACCGACCCGCGCGCGCGGGAGGAGGTCGCCGCCGCCTGGGGAGTGTCCGAACTCCCGCACCGCTACGGGCGCGACACGGGCCAGATCGTCGAGGCCGCCGCCGGCGGTGAGCTGCGGGCCCTGGTCGTCGCCGGTGTCGAGGTCGCGGACCTGCCCGACCCGGCACGCGCGCGTGAAGCACTGCACGAGGTGGCGTTCGTCGTCTCCCTGGAGCAGCGTCCCAGCGAGGTCACCGACCACGCGGACGTCGTGCTTCCGGTCGCCGCCGTCGTCGAGAAGGCGGGCACGTTCCTCAACTGGGAAGGCCGGGCACGCCTCTTCGAGGCCGCGCTCAAGCCCGACCAGATGACGCGCTCCCTGGCGCCCGCCGACGCGCGGGTGCTCCAGATGCTCGCGGACGCCATGGACGTACACCTGGGACTGCCGGACCTGCGGGCCGCGCGGGGGGAGCTCGACCGCCTCGGCGGGTGGAGCGGGCCCCGCGCGACGGACTCGCTGGAGTCGGCCTCGCAGCCGCCGCGGCCCGCGTCCGGTGAGGCCGTCCTCGCGGGGCACCGGCTGCTGCTCGACCAGGGCCGCCTCCAGGAGGGTGACGACGCGCTCGCCGGCACGCGGCACGCTGCACGCGCGCGTGTGTCGGCCGCCACGGCAGCCGAGGCGGGTGTCAAGGACGGCGACGTACTCGCCGTCACCGGACCGGCGGGGACGACCCAACTCCCGCTCCAGGTCACGGAGATGCCGGACCGCGTGGTGTGGCTTCCGCTGAACTCCACCGGCGGGGGCGTGGCCTCCGACACGGGGGCCGTGCCCGGCGCGCTCGTCCGGATCGGTCCCGCGGGCATCGACGAGGCCAAGGAGGTGCAGTCATGAACCCGCTCGCTCTGGAAGACCTCTCGATGTTCGGCACGGACCCCTGGTGGCTCGTGGCGATCAAGGCGGTCTTCTGCTTCGCCTTCCTGATGGTGACCGTGCTCTTCTCCATCGTGTGGGAGCGCAAGGTCGTCGCCTGGATGCAGCTGCGCATCGGCCCCAACCGGCACGGCCCCTGGGGCATGCTCCAGTCGCTCGCCGACGGCATCAAGCTGATGCTCAAGGAAGACGTCGTCGTCAAGCGCGCCGACAAGGTGGTCTACATCCTGGCGCCGGTCGTCGCCGCGATCCCGGCCTTCATGGCGATCGCCGTGATCCCCTTCGGGCCCTCCGGCAACGAGGTCTCGATCTTCGGCCAGCGCACGACGATGCAGCTCACCGACCTGCCGATCGCGATGCTCTACATCCTCGCGGTCGCCTCGGTCGGCATCTACGGGATCGTGCTCGCGGGTTGGAGTTCCGGATCGACCTACCCCTTGCTGGGTGGCCTGCGGTCCTGCGCCCAGATGATCTCGTACGAGATCGCGATGGGCGCGGCCTTCGCCTCGGTCTTCCTCTACTCCGGGTCGATGTCCACCTCGGAGATCGTCGCCCAGCAGCACGACCGCTGGTACATCGTGCTCCTGCCGGTCTCGTTCCTGATCTACATCGTGACGATGGTCGGCGAGACGAACCGCGCCCCCTTCGACATGCCGGAGTCCGAGGGCGACCTCGTCGGCGGCTTCAACACCGAGTATTCGTCGATCAAGTTCGCGCTGTTCATGCTCGCCGAGTACGTGAACATGGTGACGGTCTCGGCCGTGTCGGTGACGCTCTTCCTGGGCGGCTGGCGGGCCCCGTGGCCGGTGTCCACCTTCTGGGAGGGCGCGAACCACGGCTGGTGGCCGATGCTCTGGTTCGTCATCAAGGTCCAGCTGCTGCTGTTCTTCTTCATCTGGCTGCGCGGCACGCTCCCGCGCGTGCGCTACGACCAGCTGATGAAGCTCGGCTGGAAGGTTCTCATCCCGGTCTCGGTGGTCTGGCTGATGCTGGTCGCCACCGTGCGGACCCTGCGGAACGAGAACTACGACTTCGCCTCCATCGCCCTGTACGTGGGCGGCGGCGTCCTCGCCCTGCTGCTGCTCTCGTTCCTCGTCGACATCTTCAGGGACCGCGGTGGCAAGGAACGCGAGGCGCGGGAGGCGGCCGAACAGACCGCGGCCTTCGACCCGATGGCAGGCGGCTTCCCGGTCCCGCCGCTGCCCGGCCAGACTCCGCCGGCCGTGCCGCGCCGACGCCCGCGCGGGGAGCGGGAGTTGATTGTCAGTGGCGGACCGGATACTGCCAGTGACGGAACCGGTGAGGGTCCCCGTGACGGAAAGGAGGCGTCCCATGGCTGAGGAGTCGACGGAGGGCGGGCAGAACAAGCCCGGCTTCCAGAATCCCGTGGCCGGCTTCGGCGTGACCTTCAAGGCCATGTTCAAGAAGCGGCTGACGGAGCAGTACCCGGAGCAGCCCAAGACCACGGCCCCGCGGTTCCACGGCCGGCACCAGCTCAACCGTCATCCGGACGGCCTGGAGAAGTGCATCGGCTGCGAGTTGTGCGCCTGGGCCTGTCCCGCGGACGCCATCTACGTGGAGGGCGCGGACAACACCGACGAGGAGCGCTACTCGCCGGGCGAGCGGTACGGCCGCGTCTACCAGATCAACTACGCCCGCTGCATCCTGTGCGGTCTGTGCATCGAGGCGTGCCCCACGCGCGCGCTGACGATGACGAACGAGTTCGAGCTCGCCGACAGCAGCCGCGAGAACCTGATCTACACCAAGGAGCAGCTGCTCGCCGGGCTCGAGGAGGGCATGGTCGAATCGCCCCACTCGATCTTCCCCGGCACGGACGAGCAGGACTACTACCGAGGTCTGGTGACGGAGGCCGCGCCCGGCACGGAGCGTCAGGTCGCCGTCTCCAAGGGCGAGAAGCCCGAACCCGAGGGGGCTGAGGCATGAGCCAGCTCGCCGCCACAGCCACTCTTGCCGCGGGCACCTCCACGGGTGAGGCCATCCAGTTCTGGGTCCTCGGCACGGTCGCCGTCATCGGCGCGCTGTGCACGGTCCTGATGAAGAAGGCGGTGCACAGCGCGCTGTGTCTCGCCGGGACCATGATCATTCTGGCGATCTTCTACCTGGCCAACGGCGCGTACTTCCTGGGCGTCGTCCAGATCATCGTCTACACCGGCGCGATCATGATGCTGTTCCTGTTCGTGGTCATGCTCGTCGGCGTCACCGCGGCGGACTCCCTGAAGGAGACCATCAAGGGGCAGCGCTGGCTGGCCCTGGTGTGCGGCCTAGGCTTCGGGATCCTGCTCCTCGCGGGCATCGGGAACGCCTCGCTCCACCAGTTCAACGGACTGGGCAAGGCGAACGCCGGCGGGAACGTGGAGGGCCTCGCCGCCCTCATCTTCACGAAGTACGTCTTCGCCTTCGAGATCACCGGTGCCCTGCTGATCACGGCCACCCTCGGAGCGATGGTGCTCACGCACCGCGAGCGCGTCGAGCGGGCCAGGACCCAGCGCGAGATGGCCGAGCAGCGCGTGCGCGAGGGCAAGCACCTGCCGCCGCTGCCCGCCCCGGGTGTCTACGCCCGGCACAACGCGGTCGACATCGCGGGCCTGCTCCCCGACGGCACCCCCTCCGAGCTCACGGTCAACAGGACGCTGCGCGAGCGCGGCCAGATCCGCGACGTGTCGGACGAGGCGCTCGGTGACCTGAAGGCTCTGGAGCAGCGCTCGGCCGAGCGCCTGGAGCGGACCGAGGAGGCGTCGAAGTGAATCCCGTCAACTACCTGTATCTCGCCGCCCTGTTGTTCACGATCGGCGCCACCGGCGTGCTCATCAGGCGGAACGCGATCGTCGTGTTCATGTGCGTCGAGCTCATGCTCAACGCGTGCAACCTCGCGTTCGTCGCGTTCTCCCGGATGCACGGCAATCTCGACGGCCAGATCATCGCCTTCTTCACGATGGTCGTCGCCGCCGCGGAGGTCGTGGTCGGGCTCGCGATCATCGTGTCGCTGTTCCGTTCCCGCCACTCGGCCTCGGTCGACGACGCCAGCCTGATGAAGCTGTAAGGGGTCGCTGCACAGTGGAAAACCTGATTGCGCTGCTGGTAGCGGCGCCACTGCTCGGAGCGGCCGTACTGCTGTGCGGCGGACGGCGGTTGGACCGTGTGGGCCATCTGCTCGGCACGCTGCTCGCGGCCGTCTCCTTCGTCATCGGCGTCCTCCTCTTCGCCGACATGCTCGGCAGGAGCGCCGACGACCGCTCCCTCACCCAGCACCTGTTCAGCTGGATCCCGGTCGAGGGCTTCCAGGCGGACGTCTCCTTCCAGCTGGACCAGCTGTCGATGACGTTCGTGCTCCTGATCTCCGGCGTGGGCACGCTGATCCACATCTACTCGATCGGGTACATGGAGCACGACGAGCGGCGCCGCCGCTTCTTCGGCTACCTGAACCTGTTCGTCGCGGCGATGCTCCTCCTGGTCCTCGCCGACAACTACCTTCTCCTGTACGTCGGCTGGGAGGGCGTGGGCCTCGCCTCGTACCTCCTGATCGGCTTCTGGCAGCACAAGCCCAGCGCGGCCACCGCGGCGAAGAAGGCCTTCCTGGTCAACCGCGTCGGCGACATGGGCCTGTCGATCGCCATCATGCTGATGTTCACGACGTTCGGGACGTTCGCCTTCGCGCCGGTGCTGAAGGCGGCGGAGGAGCACCAGGGCGGCGGCGCGACGCTGACGGGCATCGCCCTGATGCTGCTGCTCGCCGCGTGCGGCAAGTCCGCCCAGGTGCCGCTGCAGTCCTGGCTCGGTGACGCGATGGAGGGCCCGACCCCGGTCTCGGCCCTCATCCACGCCGCGACCATGGTGACCGCCGGTGTCTATCTGATCGTCCGCTCCGGCGCGGTGTTCAACGCGTCGCCGGACGCACAGCTCGTCGTCGTCATCGTCGGAGCGGTCACGCTCCTGTTCGGTGCGATCGTCGGTTGCGCGAAGGACGACATCAAGAAGGCGCTGGCCGGCTCGACGATGTCGCAGATCGGCTACATGGTGCTGGCCGCGGGCCTCGGCCCCATCGGCTACGTCTTCGCGATCATGCACCTGGTGACGCACGGCTTCTTCAAGGCGGGCCTCTTCCTCGGCGCCGGTTCGGTCATGCACGGCATGAACGACGAGGTGGACATGAGGAAGTACGGCGCCCTCAGGAAGTACATGCCGGTCACGTTCGTCACGTTCGGGCTCGGCTATCTCGCGATCATCGGCTTCCCGGGTCTGTCCGGCTTCTTCTCCAAGGACAAGATCATCGAGGCGGCGTTCGCGAAGGGCGGCACGGAGGGCTGGATCCTCGGCTCGGTGGCCCTGCTGGGCGCGGCCATCACCGCGTTCTACATGACGCGCGTGATGATCATGACCTTCTTCGGTGAGAAGCGCTGGCAGCCGGATGCGCAGGGCCACGAGCCGCACCCGCACGAGTCACCGAAGTCCATGACGATCCCGATGATCGTGCTCGCGGTCGGATCCGTCTTCGCGGGTGGCTTCTTCAGCATCGGCGACCGCTTCCTGCACTGGCTGGAGCCGGTCACCGAGCACAGCCACGGGAACGCGCCGATCAGCGCCACGACGGTCACCGCGGCCACCATGGTGGTCCTGGTGATCGGCGTGGGGCTGGCCTACCTCCAGTACGGCCGCCGCGCGGTCCCGGCCGTCGCCCCGCGCGGCTCGCTGCTCACCCGGGCGGCCCGCCGTGACCTGCTCCAGGACGACTTCAACCACGTGGTCCTGGTCCGCGGCGGCGAGCACCTCACCCGCTCCCTGGTCTACGTCGACCACACCCTGGTCGACGGCGTGGTCAACGGGACGGCGGCCTCGGTCGGCGGGCTCTCCGGCCGGCTGCGCAAGCTCCAGAACGGCTACGCCCGCTCGTACGCCGTCTCGATGTTCGGCGGTGCGGCACTCATCGTCGCCGCGACCCTGCTGATGAGGGCGGTCTGATAGCAATGTCCTTTCCTCTGCTGACAGCGACGGCGGTGCTCCCTGCTGTGGGAGCCATCGCCACGGCTGCCGTCCCGGCGGCGCGGCGCACGGCGGCGAAGTGGCTGGCGCTGCTCGTCTCGCTCGCCACGCTCGTGCTGGCCGCGGTCGTGCTCGTGCGCTTCGAGCCCGGCGGCGCCCGCTACCAGCTCACCGAATCCCACTCCTGGATCAAGGACTTCGGGGTGCGGTACGAGCTGGGCGTGGACGGCATCGCGGTGGCGCTCATCGCGCTCACCGCCCTCCTGATGCCGTTCGTCATCCTCGCGGGCTGGCACGACGCCGACCCGCAGGAGACCGGGAGTTCGAGGTGGCGCCCGACGCAGGGCTTCTTCGCCCTGATCCTCGGTGTCGAGGCGATGGTGATCATCTCCTTCGAGGCCACCGACGTCTTCCTCTTCTACATCTTCTTCGAAGCCATGCTCATCCCGATGTACTTCCTCATCGGCGGCTTCGGAGACCGCGCCCACGCGGGCAGCGACGAGAACGCGGCGGCCCAACGCTCGTACGCCGCCGTGAAGTTCCTCCTCTACAACCTCGTCGGCGGCCTCATCATGCTGGCGGCCGTGATCGGTCTCTACGTGGTGGCGGGGAACTTCTCGCTCCAGGAGATCGCGGCCGCGCGGGCCAACGGTTCACTGCACATGGCGACCAGCACCGAGCGCTGGCTCTTCCTCGGCTTCTTCTTCGCCTTCGCCGTGAAGGCGCCGCTGTGGCCGCTGCACACCTGGCTGCCGAACGCGATGGGGGAGGCCACCGCCCCGGTCGCCGTCCTCATCACGGCGGTGGTCGACAAGGTCGGCACGTTCGCGATGCTCCGCTTCTGCCTCCAGCTCTTCCCGGAGGCCTCGAAGTGGGCGACGCCGGTCATCCTCGTACTGGCCCTCATCAGCATCGTCTACGGTGCGCTGCTCGCGGTCGGCCAGCGGGACATCAAGCGCCTGGTGGCGTACGCGTCGATCTCGCACTTCGGCTTCATCATCCTGGGCATCTTCGCGATGACGAGCCAGGGCCAGTCGGGCGCGACGCTCTACATGGTCAACCACGGAATCTCGACGGCCGCCCTGATGCTGGTCGCGGGCTTCCTGATCTCGCGCCGCGGCTCGCGCCTGATCGCGGACTACGGAGGCGTGCAGAAGGTCGCCCCGGTGCTCGCCGGCACGTTCCTGATCGGCGGCCTCGCGACGCTCTCGCTGCCGGGCCTCGCGCCCTTCGTGAGTGAGTTCCTGGTCCTGGTCGGCACGTTCTCGCGCTACCCGGTGATCGGGATCATCGCGACGTTCGGCATCGTCCTCGCCGCGCTCTACACGCTCGTCCTCTATCAGCGCACGATGACGGGCCCGGTGAAGCCGGAGGTCTCGGCCCTGCCGGACCTGCGCGTGCGGGAACTCGCGGTGGTCGTCCCGCTGATCGCCGTCCTGATCTTCCTGGGCGTCTACCCGAAGCCGGTCACCGACCTGGTGAACCCGGCGGTCAAGCAGACCCTGTCCGACGTACACAAGAAGGACCCGAAGCCAGCGGTGGAGGCGGCCAAGTGAGCGCAGCAGCCGTCCACAGCCTGTGGACAACGGCGGCCGATCCCATTTCCAAGATCGACGCGCCGAAGATCGAATACGGCCAATTGTCGCCCACCCTGATCGTCCTCGGTGCGGCGGTCCTCGGGGTCCTCGTCGAGGCGTTCGTGCCGCGCAAGTCCCGCTACTACGTCCAGGTGTTCCTCGCCGTCGTCGCCCTGGCCGCCGCGTTCGCCGCGGTGGTCGGGCTCGCGGCCGGCGGGTACGGCACGACGAAGGCGCACATCGCGGCCATGGGCGCGATCTCCGTCGACGGCCCGGCCCTGTTCCTCCAGGGCGTGATCCTGCTGACCGGCCTCGTCGCGATCTTCACCTTCGCCGAGCGCCGCCTGGACCCGGAGGCGCACGGCAACCGCGTCGACTCGTTCGCCGCGCAGGCCGCGTCCGTACCGGGCAGCGACAGCGAGAAGGCCGCGGTGAAGGCCGGGTTCACCACCACCGAGGTGTTCCCGCTCGTGCTCTTCGCGATCGGCGGCATGCTGGTCTTCCCCTCGGCGAACGACCTCCTGACGCTGTTCATCGCCCTGGAAGTCTTCTCCCTGCCGCTCTACCTCCTGTGCGCCGTGGCCCGCCGCAAGCGGCTCCTGTCGCAGGAGGCCGCGGTCAAGTACTTCCTCCTCGGTGCCTTCGCCTCGGCGTTCACCCTGTTCGGCATCGCCCTCCTGTACGGGTACGCGGGCTCGGTGTCGTACGCGGCGATCGCCGACGTCGTCGACGGATCGATCCAGAACATCGACCCGGCGCTCGCCGACACCATGGGGAACGACGCACTGCTGCTCATCGGCGTGGCCATGGTCGTCATGGGCCTGCTGTTCAAGGTCGGCGCCGTGCCGTTCCACATGTGGACCCCGGACGTCTACCAGGGCGCGCCCACGCCGGTCACCGGCTTCATGGCGGCCGCCACGAAGGTCGCCGCCTTCGGCGCCCTCCTGCGGCTCCTGTACGTCGTCCTGCCCGGCCTGCGCTGGGACTGGCGGCCGGTCATGTGGGCCATCGCGATCATCACGATGCTGGGCGGCGCGATCGTCGCGATCACCCAGACCGACATCAAGCGGCTCCTCGCGTACTCGTCGATCGCGCACGCCGGATTCATCCTCGCCGGTGTCATCGCCACGACGCCCGACGGCATCTCGTCCGTGCTCTTCTACCTGGGCGCGTACTCCTTCGTGACCGTCGGCGCGTTCGCCGTGGTCACGCTGGTCAGGGACGCGGGCGGCGAGGCCACACACCTGTCGAAGTGGGCGGGGCTCGGACGCCGCTCGCCGCTGGTGGCGGCCGTCTTCGCGGTGTTCCTGCTCGCCTTCGCCGGTATCCCGCTGACCTCGGGCTTCGCCGGAAAGTTCGCCGTGTTCAAGGCGGCGGCGGAGGGCGGGGCCGGTGCGCTCGTCGTGGTCGGTGTGATCTCGTCGGCCATCGCGGCGTTCTTCTACATCCGGGTGATCGTGCTCATGTTCTTCAGCGAGCCGAAGGCGGACGGCCCGACGGTCGCCGTGCCCTCGCCGCTGACCATGACCACGATCGCCGTGGGTGTGGCGGTCACGGTGGTGCTGGGCCTGGCGCCGCAGTACTTCCTGGACCTGGCGAACCACGCGAGCGTGTTCGTGCGGTAGCCGCGCAGCGCGGGGCCCTCGCCGCCCGGTGTCCCTGAGAGGGGGCGCCGGGCGGCGGTGTTCCCGGCCGCCACGGAGGGTGCCCCAGGACCCCCAGCCTGTGGATAACTTTTCGGGCTGTCGGTGCGGAGCCCTATCGTGGCAGCAGTGGTCGAACCACGGAGTACGGACGTACGGGGGACAGGGCGATGAATGGGATCGGTGGCATGAGCGAGGTGACGGAGCCCGGCGTGGCGACGGCGATGCGCGGCGGCGCACTGGAGACGCTGCACCGCGTCTTCGGATATGACGCGTTCCGCGGCGAGCAGGAAGCGATCATCGACCACGTCGTGGACGGCGGGGACGCCGTCGTCCTGATGCCGACCGGCGGCGGAAAGTCCCTGTGCTACCAGATCCCGGCCCTGGTCAGGCCCGGTACGGGCGTCGTGGTCTCGCCCCTCATCGCCCTCATGCAGGACCAGGTGGACGCGCTGCGGGCGCTCGGCGTGCGCGCCGGGTTCATGAATTCGACGCAGGACTTCGACGAGCGGCGCACGGTCGAGGCCGAGTTCCTCGCGGGCGAGCTGGACGTCATCTATCTGGCGCCCGAGCGGCTGCGCCTCGACTCGACGCTCGACCTGCTCTCCCGCGGCAGGATCTCCGTCTTCGCGATCGACGAGGCGCACTGTGTGGCCCAGTGGGGGCACGACTTCCGCCCCGACTACCTGGCGCTCTCCGTCCTCGGACAGCGCTGGCCGGACGTACCGCGCATCGCGCTCACCGCGACCGCCACGCACGCCACGCACGAGGAGATCACCCAGCGCCTGGGCATGCCGGACGCCAAGCACTTCGTGGCGAGCTTCGACCGGCCCAACATCCAGTACCGGATCGTGCCGAAGGCCGACCCGAAGAAGCAGCTCCTCACCTTCCTCAAGCAGGAGCACGAGGGCGACGCGGGCATCGTGTACTGCCTGTCGCGCAAGTCGGTGGAGGCGACGGCCGAGTTCCTCAGCCGCAAC
Source organism: Streptomyces sp. NPDC090032 (assembly GCF_044748025.1). Lineage (NCBI taxonomy): Bacteria > Bacillati > Actinomycetota > Actinomycetes > Kitasatosporales > Streptomycetaceae > Streptomyces > Streptomyces sp. NPDC090032. The sequence continues at coordinate 102,817 of NZ_JBIVFF010000021.1, forward strand.
GGCATCGAGGCGGTCCCGTACCACGCGGGCCTGGACGCGGGCACCCGCGCGGCGCACCAGTCCCGCTTCCTGCGCGAGGAGGGGCTGGTCGTCTGCGCGACCATCGCGTTCGGCATGGGCATCGACAAGCCCGACGTCCGGTTCGTCGCGCACCTCGATCTCCCGAAGTCCGTCGAGGGCTACTACCAGGAGACGGGCCGCGCCGGCCGTGACGGACTCCCCTCGACGGCCTGGATGGCGTACGGGCTGCAGGACGTCGTCCAGCAGCGGAAGCTCATCAACATGGGGGAGGGGGACGAGGCGTTCCGGCGCCGGGCCGGGTCCCACCTCGACGCGATGCTGGCGCTGTGCGAGACGGCGCAGTGCCGCCGGTCCCAGCTGCTCATGTACTTCGGGCAGGAGCCGCAGACGGCCGCCTGCGGCAACTGTGACACCTGCCTCTCGCCGCCCGAGACGTGGGACGGGACCGTCGCCGCGCAGAAGATCCTCTCCACGGTGGTGCGCCTGGACCGGGAGCGGAGGCAGAAGTTCGGCGCGGGCCAGATCATCGACATCCTGATGGGCCGGCGCACGGCCAAGGTCATCCAGTTCGACCACGACCAGCTCTCCGTCTTCGGCATCGGCGAGGACCTGAGCGAGGCCGAATGGCGGGGCGTGGTGCGGCAGTTGCTGGCGCAGAGCCTCATCGCGGTCGAGGGCGAGTACGGGACGCTGGTGCTCACGGAGGAGAGCGGGAGCGTCCTCGGGAGACAGCGTGAGGTGCGGCTGCGCAAGGAGGCGCCGAGGCCCGCCGCCTCCCGGTCGTCCTCGCGCGAGCGCAAGGCGAAGTCGCCCGCGGCGGACCTGCCGGAGCAGCTGCTGCCGGTCTTCGAGGCGCTGCGCGCGTGGCGTGGCGCGCAGGCGAAGGAGAACGGGGTCCCGGCGTACGTCATCTTCCATGACGCGACGCTCAAGGAGATCGCCCTCCAACACCCGACATCTATCGGCCAGTTGGGCACGATCGGCGGCGTCGGCGAGAAGAAGCTGGCGACGTGGGGCGAGGGTGTGCTCGCCGTCCTGGAGGGCCTGGACGGCGCCGGTTCCAGCGCCCCGTCAGCCCCGGCCGGCTCCGCCGCCGGGGAGGCGCCGGAGCCGGACCCCGGCTGGCCCGAGGACGAGCAGGAGCCGGAGGACATCGACTGGTGACGGTGGTGACGGCGCCTTCAGGCCGCTGACGGCGCCCCACCCTCGGGCCCCTGACGGCGCCGCCTCAGGTCTCTCATGCCGTGGCGCCCGCCACGATCCGCCCCGTCACTTCGCCCAGGCCCACTCGGGTGTCGTCCGGGCCCTGGGCCCAGGCCGTCATGGTGACCACGTCGTCGTTCTCCAGGAACGTGCGCTTGCCGTCGGGGAGTTCGATGGCGTCGCGCCCGTTCCAGGTGATCTCGATGAGGGAGCCGCGCGCGTTCTCCGAGGCGCCGCTGATCGTGCCGGAGCCGTACAGGTCCCCGGTGCGCAGGGAGGCGCCGGCCACCGTCATGTGGGCCAGCATCTGGGCTGCCGTCCAGTACAGGCCCGCGGACGAGGTCTCGGAGATGACATGGCCGTTGAGGGTGACGGTGATGTGCAGGTCGTAGCCGCCGGGCTCGTCCGCGATGCCGTCGGCGGAGGGCGCCGAGTCGTCCAGGTACGGCAGGAGGGGGTACGTGCGCTCCGGGGGCGTCACGCGCGCCTCGTCCAGCGCCTCCAGCGGGGTGATCCAGGCCGAGACCGACGTGGCGAAGGACTTGCCCAGGTGCGGGCCGAGCGGCACGGTCTCCCACGACTGGATGTCGCGCGCCGACCAGTCGTTGAGGAGGCAGAGCCCGAACACGTGGTCGCGGTACGCGGACAGCGGTACCGCCGTGCCCTGCGCGGACGGCGTCCCGACGACGAAGCCGAGCTCGGTCTCGATGTCGAGCCGCACCGAGGGGCCGAAGACGGGGGCCGGGTCGGCCGGTGACTTCCGCTGGCCCGAGGGGCGGACCACGTCCGTGCCCGAGACCACGACCGTCCCCGCGCGGCCGTGGTAACCCACCGGCAGATGCTTCCAGTTGGGCTTCAGGGGCTCCTCGTCCGGGCGGAACATGCGGCCGAGGTTCCGGGCGTGGTTCTCCGAGGCGTAGAAGTCGACGTAGTCCGCGACCTCGAAGGGGAGGTGCAGGGTGACGTCGTCGAGCGGGTACAGCAGGGGGCTCACGGTCTCGCGGTGGGCCGGGACCGTGACCCAGGCCGTGAGCGCGCGGCGCACGTCCGACCAGGCGGTGCGGCCCGCCGCCATCAGCGGGTTCAGGCTGGGGCGGGCGAGCAGGGAGACGTAGGGCGAGCCGAGCGAGGCCGCCGCGGCGCCCGCGTCGAGCACGTACGAGCCGAGGCGCACGCCGACCCGGCGCGTCTCGACGGCCTCCCGCGGCAGGGAGAACACCCCGTACGGGAGGTTGTGCGGTCCGAAGGGATCGCCTTCGGGGAGGTCGAGGGGGGTGAGCGGGGTCTGCTCGGACATGCGTACCTGCCTCGCTTTCCATATGGGTGGGCCACACGTTACGTGGGAGCGGCGCGTTGGGGCAGTGCCTAAAGAGTTCGCAATGTCCGGATAAGCCTTGCTGGAGTGGTCAATTCCGGCTTAGCGTCCTATCGGGGGACGCGGACGGGGTGGGTCCGGGTCCGAAGGGGGACAGGACACGTGGGGGGACCCGTGGCCAGGAGCGCCAGCAGCGTGCCGTTCGAAGCCGACCGGGACGTGCCGGGCCTGATCGTCAAGTTCGGTGACTATCCACTGCATCACGGAGGAGTAGGAGCAATCCGCAGCCTGGGCCGCCTCGGCGTGCCCATGTACGCGATCACGGAAGACCGTTACACGCCGGCGGCGTCCTCGCGCTATCTGCACCGGGCCTTTCCCTGGCGGACCACCGGGGCCGAGGAACCGGAGCGGCTCGTCGAGGGCATGCTGCGCATCGCGCGCAGGATCGGCAGGCCGACGGTCCTGATCCCGACCGACGAAGAGGCGGCCGTCCTCATCGCCGAGCATCAGGAACAGCTGGCCGACGGGGGGAAGTTCCTGTTCCCGCGCGTCGAGCGGGACCTGCCGCGCCGCCTCGCCAGCAAGCAGGGGCTGCACGAACTGTGCGTGGAGCACGGCGTCGCGTCGCCGGCGGCCGCTTTCCCGGAGTCGTACGCCGACATCGAGGAGTTCGCCGCGTCGGCGCGCTTCCCGGTGGTCGCCAAGAACCGTGAGGCGTTCACGCGCCGCAAGCAGCCCGCGGTGAACGGGACGACGAAGATCGCGACCCCCGAGGGTCTGCTCGAACTCGCCCGCGACTGGGGTGAGCAGCCCGGCGTCATCCTCCAGGAGTATCTGCCGAGGGAGCAGGCGGAGGACTGGATCGTGCACGCGTACTTCGACGCGGACTCGACGCCGCTCGCCCTCTTCACCGGTGTCAAGGTGCGTTCCTGGCCACCGCACGCGGGCATGACGGCGAATGCGTACGTCGTCGACAATCCGGAACTCGCGGACCTCGCCGCGCGTTTCATCAAACAGATCGGCTTCACCGGCGTCATCGACCTCGACCTGCGCTTCGACCGGCGCGACGGCCAGTACAAGCTCCTCGACTTCAATCCGCGCATGGGCGCCCAGTTCCGGCTCTTCGAGAGCGAGTCCGGGATCGACGTCGTCCGCGCCATGCATCTCGACCTGACCGGCCGCGCCGTACCGGAGGGGGAACAGCGCGCGGGCCACCGGTACGTGGTGGAGAACATCGACCTGCCCGCTCTCATCGCCTACCGCCGCAGCGGATACACGACCCCGCACGCCCCGGCCCGCGCCACGGGCACGGAGCTCGCGTGGCTCGCCACCGACGACCTGCGGCCGCTGTTCACGATGCTCGCCCGGTTCGTCGGCCCGGGAGCCCGCCACCTCCACCAGCTGTGGCGGACCAACCGCCGCGGCGGCGGCACGGCGAGGACCACGCCCGAATAGCGCACCACCAGCACCAGTTACGTCCACAGAAGCACCAAGTGTCACCGCGAAGTAGGAAGCAAATGTTCTTCCCTGGGGAGGGGACTTCGTGATTCATCCGGTAGCTGTCATCGGAGCGGGCCCGTACGGCCTGTCGACCGCCGCCCATCTGCGGGCACGCGGCATTCCGGTACGCGTCTTCGGCGACCCCATGGTGAGCTGGCGCTCACACATGCCCGCGGGAATGCTCCTGAAGTCAGTGCCGTCCGCCTCGAACATCGACGCCCCGCAGCGCGGCCACGACCTCGTCGACTACTGCGACGCGGCCGGGATACCGCGCCTGGTGACGGACGAGGACATCGTCCCGGTCGAGACGTTCGTGGCCTACGGGGACTGGTTCCAGCAGAAGCTCGTGCCCGACCTGGAGCGGGTCAGGGTGGTGTCGGTGGACCGGCGCGGACACGAGAACTTCGAGGTGAAGCTGGACTCCGGCGAGCAGTTCACGGCCCGCGCGGTCGTCGTCGCCACCGGCCTTTCGGGCCTCGACCACCTGCCGCGCGAGCTTGCCGCTGCGGCGCCCGACGGGCCCGCCCCCACCGGGCCGGTCTCCCACAGCTCGCAGCACCACGACCTGTCCCGTTTCTCCGGCAGGGAACTCATCGTGGTCGGCGCCGGCCAGTCCGCCCTGGAGACGGCCGCGCTCGCCGCGGAGGCCGGGGCGAGCGTGCGGATCGTGGCGCGCGGCAAGGGCTCCGTACGGTTCGGCGCGCCGCCGTGGGGCCAGCCGAAGCTGCGCCCCGAGACGCCGTTCGGCCGGGCCTGGTCGCTGTACGCGCTGACGTACTACCCGCACCCGTACCGTCATCTCCCGCCGCAGGCACGGCACTTCCTCGTCCGGCGGGTGCTCGGGCCGCTCGGGGCGTGGTGGCTGCGCGAGCGGTTCGAGGACAAGGTGCGGGTGCGTGAGGTGGAGGGCATCGTGGGCTCCGCCGCCGCGGACGGGGGCGCGGTCCTCACCGTGCGGGCTCCCGGCGGGCGCTGCGAGGAGCTGACCGCGGACCATGTCATCGCCGCGACCGGCTACCGCGTCGACCTCGCCGCGATGGACTTCCTCGGCGACGGCCTGCGGACCCGGACAGCCGCCAGCCGGGGCACCCCCAAGCTGGGGCCCGGCTATGTGTCCTCGGTGCCGGGGCTCTACTTCACGGGCATGCTGGGCGGCTCGTCGTACGGGCCGGTGATGCGGTTCGTGTGCGGCACCGAGTTCGCCTCGCCCCGTCTGGTGAAGCACCTCGCGGCGGCACACGCGTGAGGCGCCCCGTGCTGGGGTGACCGGGCGGAGTGACGCGGCGGAGCGGTCCGTATTCTCTCGATCATGCCCGCTCCGTTGCGCTCCGCCCCGTTCGAACTCATCGCCACAGACCTGGACGGGACGCTGCTGCGCGGCGACGACACGGTCTCCGAACGGACACGCGACGCCCTCGCGGCCGCGACAGCCGCGGGGGCCCGCCACCTCGTGGTGACGGGACGGCCCGCGCCGCGCGTGCGGCCGCTGCTCGGTGAGCTCGGCGGCACCGGCCTCGCGGTCTGCGCCCAGGGCGCCCAGCTGTACGACGCCGCGAAGGACCGGATGGTGTGGTCCCTGACCCTCGACCGTGACCTCGCCGAGCAGGCCCTCGGCAAGATCGAGGCCGAGGTCGGCCAGGTCGACGCGGCGGTCGACCAGGACGGCGCGGACGGTCTGACGCTCATCGAGCCGGGCTATGTGATGCCGCACCCCACGCTCCCCGCGGTGCGGATCGAGCGCCGTGAGGAGCTGTGGGTCGAGCCCATCAGCAAGGTGCTGCTCCGTCATCCCCGGCTCGACGACGACGAGTTGGCGAAGGCGGCGCGCGCGGTTGTCGGAGATCTGGCGACGGTCACCATGTCGGGCCCCGGCACCGTGGAGCTGCAGCCGTGCGGCGTCACCAAGGCGACGGGACTCGCGCTGGCGGCCGAGCGGCTCGGTCTGACGCCGGAGCACACGATCGCCTTCGGTGACATGCCGAACGACCTGCCGATGTTCGCGTGGGCCGGCCACGGCGTCGCGATGGCCAATGCCCACGCCGAACTGCGGGCGGCGGCCGACGAGGTGACCCTGTCGAACGAGGACGACGGCGTCGCGGTCATCCTCGAACGCCACTTCGCGCGGCGCTAGCCGCACCCACCGGTCACCCACCCACCACCGCCCGCGCCCTCACCCCGCCGTACGCGGAATCCGCTGCTCCCAGGTCCGGTGGAAGACCACTTCGCCGCCGTCCCGGCACACCACCTCGTTGCTGGTGATGAAGTCCGTCGCGTCGCAGGCGATCTCGGAGCGGGTCTTGATCGTCACGTCCCACGCCAGTTCGGGCCGGTGCAGGCGGATCGACCAGTCGGAGCGGGTGTGCGCACTCAGCGGGTCCGCCTCCTGGATGACGTACGTCTCCACGGCGTCCTCGGTGAATTCGAGGCCGTCGGGGTAGACCCGGGTGCCGCCGTAGCGCGGGTCGACCTCGAGGCGCCATTCGCCCTTGGCGACATCCCGGACGCAGAGCCGCTCGGGGCGCTGTTCGTCCAGGGTGGCCGGGTAGACGACGCCGAGCGGCTCGGACTGTTCGGGCCGTTCGAAGGCGATGTCGGCGCCGTTCTCCGCGTCGACCATCCTGACCGGCAGTTCGAGCGCGCTGCCCGCCGGGTCGAGGGTGAAGCCCGCCTCCGAGCCGGGCTGCGGCCAGATCCACGGCCAGTACGCGGACGACACCGCGAGGCGGATGCGGTGCCCGGCCGGGAAGGTGTGGCCGATGCCGTTGAGCTCGAAGGAGACCTCGTCCGTGGTGCCGGGGGGCCAGGTGGCGGCCTGGTCGCGGCCCTCGCGCGCTGACAGGTTCAGGACGCCGCGCGTGACGAGCGTCGACGAGCCGTCCGGCGCCACGTCGCACACCCGGGCGGCGATCTGCCCACGCGGTACCTCGCTGGTGATCCGCAGCGTCACCTGCGGCCGGCCGAGGACCTGCAGCTCCGCGGGCACCTCGAAGTCGAAGCACGCCGACTTCGCGTCCTCGTCCCGCTGGTCCGGCGGCAGGTCCGCGTCGTTGCCGAAGGGGAAGAAGCGGCCCGCGTCCAGGCCCGTCTGCTGGGGCGACTTCACGATCACGGGCGGGCCCTGAAGGGCGTACGCGAGGGGCGCGACGTTCGGGGACGGCCAGGACGGGTCACCGACCCAGTGGCCCGGCAGCGTCGGGTAGACGGTCGCGGGCGGGTGCGAGTCGCTGATCCAGGAGCGGAGCTTGGGCTCCGCCATGACGCCGTTGTCGACGCCCTTGAGGTGGTGGTCCCACCAGCGGAGGGTCTCCTGGAGGAAGCCGATCGCGGGGCCCGGCGGCAGGCCGCGGTCCGGGTACTGGTGCGACCAGGGGCCGATGATCCCGCGTACCTGCTGGTCGGGCAGGTTCTCGACCAGGCGCAGGACGGTGTCGCGGTACGGGTCGTGCCAGCCGCCCACCGCGAGGACGGCCGCGCGTACGGCGGTGTAGTCCTCGCAGACGCTGCCGTGCTGCCAGTAGGCGTCGCGCGTCTGGTGGCCGAGCCAGGTGTGGATGAACGGATCGACCGCTTCGAGGCGCTTCAGCCACATGTCGCGCCAGCCTTCGCCGACGAACTGCGGGTCGGGCGGCCGCGACACGAAGGCGAGCATGGTCGCCGCCCACGCGTGCATGTCCACCGCGAGGACGGAACCTCCCATGTAGTGCACGTCGTTGTCATAACGGTCGTCCGTCGAGCAGACCGTGACGACCGCCTTGAGCGGCTCGGGCGCGAGGGCCGCGATCTGGAGGGAGTTGAAGCCGCCCCAGGAGATGCCGAACATGCCGACCTTGCCGCTGCACCAGGGCTGTGCGGCCAGCCAGTTGACGACCGCGACCCCGTCGGCGAGCTCCGTCGTGTCGTACTCGTCGCCGGGCAGGCCCTCCGAGTTGCCGTGCCCGCGCACGTCGACGCGGACGGAGGCGTAGCCGTGGCCCGCGTACCAGGGGTGGCGCTGCCAGTCGCGCGGCGCCGTCCAGTCGCTGAGGCGGTACGGGAGGTACTCGAGGATGGCGGGCACCGGCTCGTCGGTCACCGGACGCCAGATGCGGGCGAACAGTGTGGTGCCGTCCGGCAGGGGTACGCGAACGTCCTCGCGGGTCGTCTCGTAGGGGAAGGAGGTGCGGATGGTGATGGCCGGGTTTTCTGACATGGGAGTTACCTCAGTGAACGGGGTGCATGGTCCTGCGCAGCCACGGTGCGAGCGCGATCACGGCCAGGCCGATGGCGACGGCGATGGCGCCGTTGACTCCGAAGTACGCGGGATTGGAGACCTCGCCGTAGAGCTTCACGGTCTGTGCCTGAATGCCGTTGGCGAGGGCGAGCGACAGGAACCAGAGGGACATGGTCTGGCTGGAGAAGGCCTTCGGCGCGAGCTTCGTCGTCGCCGACATGCCGGAGGTCTCCAGGAGGATGTCGCCGAGGCCGAGCAGCAGATACGAGCCGACGATCCACCAGGCGGCCATCTTGTACGTGTCCCCGCTGTGGCCCGAGGTGGGGATGACCATCAGCAGGAACGACAGACCGCCCAGGATCACACCGAACGCGATCTTGTTGGAGGCGTGCGGCTGGCGCGGCCCCATCCGGGCCCACAGACCGGCCACCACGGGGGCGAGCGCGACCTCGAAGGCGCCGAGCGCGGACGCGTACCAGCTGGCGGGGAAGTGGAAGCCGAGGATCTCGGTCCTGGCGTTCGTCGAGGCGAGCAGGATCATCGTCGAGTACGCCTGGAACAGGATGAAGTTGAAGGCCACGGAGGCCAGGAAGAGCACGACGTACGGCTTGAGTCTGCCGCGCTCCTCGGCGGTCACCCGGGGGCTGCGGAACATCACCGCGAAGTACACGACCGGGGCGATCACGGAGATGATCGTGAGGACGTCCACGAAGCGGTCCATCGTCAGCCAGCCGGCCCACACGAGGGCCACGGCCAGTACGGCGATCACGACGGCGCCGGCGATCATCAGCCGGACCGCGCGCCGCATGCCCTCGGGCGGCAGCGCGTACTCGGCGGAGTGCTTGCGCCCGGCCAGGTGACGCCGCCCGGTGACGTACTGGACGAGACCGAACGTCATGCCGATCGCGGCGGCCGAGAAGCCCCAGTGCCAGCCCTTGTGATCGCCGAGCCAGCCGGTGATCAGGGGGCCCGCGAAGGCGCCGATGTTGATGCCCATGTAGTACAGCGCGAAGCCGGCGTCGCGGCGCTCGTCGTCGGTGCGGTAGAGCTTGCCGACCATGGTGGCGACGTTGGGTTTGACCAGGCCGGTTCCCGCGCTGATCAGGCCGAGGCCGACCCAGGTCATGGCCGCCGTCGGCACCGCCATGGCGTAGTGGCCGCAGGCGATCAGGATGCCGCCGTACAGGACCGCGCGGTACGAGCCGAGGATCCGGTCGGCGAGCCAGCCGCCCCCCACCGAGACGAGATAGACGAGCGTTCCGTACGCTGCCGATACGGACGCCGCCGTCCCCGCGGACATGCCCAGGCCGCCGTGTGCGACCGTGTCCGCGAAGTAGAGGACGAGGATGGCCTGCATGCCGAGGAACGAGAAACGCTCCCAGACCTCGAGGCCCGACAGCGTGAGCAGGCCACGCGGCTGGCCGAAGAAGGCGTGGTCGTCGCCCGGGGGCGGCTGCTCGCTCTCCGGTCCGTTCGGCTCGGCCTCGGCCGTGGTGCGAGACAAAGGGGAAACTCCAGGTCTTCTCGGTCGTATGAGCTGATCAAGAACATACCGGGGGTGTTCGTGGGTTGCTCGGCCTGGTCTGTGCGGGCAGGCCCCCACTGTGATCGAAACGCGACCGGATACGCTGACTTGAGTGATGGCAGCGACACATCGACAAACCGTGTCATCGACCAAATGATCGACCGAGTTCGCCATGTGATCGTCAGCAGACAGGAGAACCTCTCGTGACCGTCGTCGGGACTTTCGGTCTTAGCGTGCGGGACCAGGCTCTCGAAGCCGATGTCCAGGCCGGGTTGACGGCTGTCGAGGAGGGCCTGCTCGAGGCAACGAAGAGCGAGGTCCCCTTCATCACGGAGGCCGCGCAGCATCTCGTGCGCGCGGGCGGCAAGCGCTTCAGGCCCCTCCTCGCGATGCTCGCCGCGCAGTTCGGCGACCCGTACGCACCGGGTGTCGTGCCCGCCGCCGTCGTCGTCGAGCTGACGCATCTCGCGACGCTCTACCACGACGACGTGATGGACGAGGCCGACGTGCGCCGCGGCGTCGACAGCGCGAACACCCGCTGGGGCAACTCGGTCGCGGTCCTGACCGGCGACTTCCTCTTCTCGCGCGCCTCCCACATGCTGGCCGACCTCGGACCCGAGGCCGTCCGCATCCAGGCGGAGGCCTTCGAGCGCCTCGTCACCGGCCAGATCCTGGAGACGGCCGGACCGCGCGACGGCCGCGACCCGGTCGACCACTACCTCGACGTCCTCGGCGGCAAGACCGGCTCGCTGATCGCCGTGGCCGTGCGGTTCGGCGCGATGATGTCGGGCGCCGACGAGCGCGTCGTGGACGTCCTCGCCCAGTACGGCGAGCGGCTCGGCGTCGCCTTCCAGCTCGCCGACGACGTCCTGGACATCGCCTCCGACTCGCACGAGTCCGGCAAGACCCCCGGCACCGACCTGCGCGAGGGCATCCCCACGCTGCCGGTCCTCCGGCTGCGCGAGCGCGCCGAGCAGCTCGGCCTGCCCGAGGACCGCGCCCTGTGCGAGCTCCTCGACTCCGACCTGACGGACGACGCGCGCCTCGACGAGGCGCTCGCTCGACTGCGCGTCCACCCGGCCCTGGAGCAGGCCCGCAAGGACACCGTGCGGTATGCGGAGGAGGCGCGGGCGGCCCTCTCGCCGTTGCCCGAGTGCGATGCGAAGGCGGCCCTCCTGGAGCTGTGCGACCTGGTGGTGCACCGGGCGGGCTGACGCCCGCGGTCTCACCTCGCAGTCACCTCGCAGCGGTGACCGACACACGGAACAGGCGGCGTCCCCCTACGGGATAGGGGAGGCGCCGCCCTTGTGTGTCATACCGCGGGAGTACGCGGAGTTGATCCTGGGGTCTGACGCTTCCGTCCCGCCGATTTGGTCAGATTGATAGCACCACTCCCGACCAATTCGGGTGAGAATGGCGGCTTGGGGTGGACAGACGAGCAAGGACGGTAGGCCGCCGCCCAACACGGAGGTAGGGCAACAACATGGCACCGTACGAATCCGAAAGCGCCGGTCGTCGCAAGGCGTCCCGCTATGTGGTCCCGGTCGCGGTGGTGGGGGTGGCCGCGGCGACGATCGGGCTCGTCCCCGCGCTGGCCGACTCCGGCAACCCCGATCTGCCGAAGCTCAGCGCGCAGCAGCTCATCGAGAAGATCGCAAAGTCGGACGTGCAGCAGATGTCCGGCACGGTGAAGATCTCCACGGATCTCGGACTCCCGTCCCTGGGCGGTATGGCGGGCGGCTTCACCCCGGGCGCCGGCGGCCCCTCGGACGGCGGGGACGGCAAGGCGGGCTCCGCCGCCGACCCGCAGTCCAAGCTGATGGAGCTGGCCTCCGGCACGCACACGCTGCGCGTCGCGACGGACGGCCCGGACCGGCACAAGCTGTCCGTCCTGGACAACGCGGCCGAGTACAGCGTGATCCACAACGGCGACGAGGTCTGGGCCTACGACAGCGCGTCGAACGAGGCGTACCACGCCAAGGACGCCGCTGCCGCCGGCGACCGGGCCGGGAAGCAGCACAAGGGCGAGGCGCCGAAGGGCGTCCCGGCCACGCCCAAGGAGCTCGCGGACGAGGTCCTGAAGGCGTCCGGCAAGACGACGTCGATCTCGGTGGAGGGCACCTCGCAGGTCGCGGGGCGTGACGCGTACAAGCTGCTCGTCAAGCCGAAGCAGGCCGGTTCGACGGTCGGCGGGATCACCATCTCGGTGGACGCGAAGACGGGTGTGCCGCTGAAGTTCACGCTGACGCCCGCGGGCGGCGGCAAGGCGGTCGTGGACGCGGGCTTCACGAAGGTGGACTTCGCCAAGCCGGCCGCTTCGACGTTCGACTTCACCCCGCCGAAGGGCACCAAGGTCACCGAGGGCGACGACCTCAAGGCACAGGACAAGTCCCACCCGTCCAAGGACCTGCCGAAGGACCTGCCCAAGGATCTTCCCAAGGGCATGCCCAAGGACCTGAAGGACGCCCAGGGTGGCGGCATGAACGACCTGAAGGTCATCGGTGAGGGCTGGACGTCCATCGCCGAGCTGAAGATGCCCGGCGGGCAGGGGCTGCCGACGGGCGGCTCGGGCTCGGGCGACGTCCCGCCGGAGGCGCAGAAGTTCATGGACGCGCTCGGCGACCATGTGACGGGCAAGTTCGGCTCGGGCACGGTCTTCTCGACGCGCCTGGTCAACGCGCTCATCACGGACGACGGCAAGGTCTACGCGGGCGCGGTCACCAAGGACGCGCTCGTGAAGGCGGCGAACGCGGCACAGTAGCCGTACGCGCCACGAGAGTTGGCAGGGCAGGAAGGCAGGGGTGGAGGCGCCGGTTCCGGGGCCTCCACCCCGGCACTCCCGTACTCCACCAGGACCGACGGGCACGACGGGAGCGAGATGGCGGCGAGCACTGCCGAGGAGTCCGTGATCGAGACGCGGGCGCTCACCAAGCGCTACGGCGGCGGTCAGTTGGCGGTCGACGGCCTGGACCTCACCGTCCCCGCGGGCAGCGTCTTCGGCTTCCTCGGGCCGAACGGCTCGGGCAAGACCACCACCATCCGCATGCTGATGGGCCTGATCGAGCCGACGTCCGGCTCGGCCCGCGTCCTCGGCCGCCCCATGCCCCGAGCGACCCGCGCGGTCCTCCCGCACGTCGGCGCGCTCATCGAAGGCCCCGCCCTGTACGGGTTCCTGTCCGGCCGGGACAACCTGATCCGGTACGACTCCGCCGACCCGGCGGCCGACCCGCGCACCCGGCGCGCCCGCGTCGCCACCGCGCTCGACCGGGTGGGGCTCACGGCCGCCGCGGGCAAGAAGGCGAAGGCGTACTCGCTCGGGATGAAGCAGCGCCTCGGGCTCGCGGCAGCGCTGCTCCAGCCCCGCAGGCTCCTCGTCCTCGACGAGCCGACGAACGGTCTCGACCCGCAGGGGATGCGCGAAATCCGTTCCCTGGTGCGGGAGTTGGCGTCGGACGGCACGACCGTCTTCCTCTCCTCGCACCTCCTCGACGAGATCGAACAGGTCTGCACGCACGCGGCCGTGATGGCGCGCGGGCGGCTCCTCACGCAGGGTCCGGTCGCCGAGCTCGCGGCGGGCGCCCGCGGCCGGCTCGTGGTCACGACACCCGACCCGGGCGACGCGGCGCGCGTCCTGAAGGAGCGGGGCATCGCGGACCTGACCGTGACGGACGACCAGGTGACGGGCGAGCCGCCCGGTCCGAGGACCGACCTCGCCGAGCTGAACGCCGCACTGGTCACCGCGGGCGTCCGCGTCCGCGGCTTCGGACTCGAACGGGCCTCGCTGGAGGACGCGTTCGTGGCCCTGACGGGAGAGGGATTCGATGTCGCAGGCTGAGGCCACGGCCGCCGCCACCGCCGCCACCGGCACGGCGGTGGCGCCCGCGCGGAAGAGGATCTGGACGCTCGGCCTGTTCCGCAGCGAGCTGGTCACCACGTTCCGCCGCTGGCGCACGATCGCCCTGCTCGCCGTCCTGGCCGGGGTGCCGATCCTCGTCGGGATCGCCGTGAAGATCGAGACGAGCGGCGGTTCACAGGCCGCGGGCGGCGGCCCGGGAGGACCCGCGTTCATAGCGCAGATCACCAACAACGGCCTGTTCCTGGTCTTCACCTCACTCGCCGCGACGCTCCCGTTCTTCCTGCCGATGGCGGTCGGGGTGATCGCGGGCGACGCGATCGCCGGCGAGGCGAACGCGGGAACGCTGCGCTATCTGCTCGTCGCTCCCGCGGGCCGCACCCGTCTGCTGCTCACCAAGTACGCGACCACGATGACGTTCTGCCTGGTCGCGACGCTGGTCGTGGCGGTGACGGCGCTCGCCACGGGCGCCCTGCTCTTCCCGCTCGGCGACCTCGTCACGATCTCCGGCACGCGGATCGGCTTCGGCGAGGGGCTCGTACGAGCCCTGCTGATCGCCCTCGTCGTGGCCGCGTCACTCGTGGGCATCGCCGCGCTCGGACTGTTCGTCTCGACGCTCACGAACAGCGGGATCGCGGCGATGGCGACGACGGTGGGCCTGCTCATCACCGTCCAGATCCTCGACCAGATCCCCCAGCTGCACGCCATCCAGCCGTATCTGTTCTCGCACCGCTGGCTGTCCTTCGCCGACCTGATGCGCGAGCCGGTCTACTGGGACGACCTGCTCAAGAACCTGGGCCTGCAGGGCCTGTATGCGGCCGTGTTCGGCTCGGCGGCGTGGGCGCGCTTCACGGCGAAGGACATCACGGCGTAGCCGACTGCCGCGCCACGACGCCTCGTACTGCAGCACCTCTACGCCTCGTACTGCCCGCGTCCCTACGCCTCGTACGGGAAGCGTGCGATCTCCGGCTGACGCTCGGGCGCGAAGAACGTCTTGGCCCGCAGCAGTGCCTCCTCGTCCTTGAGTACGTCGCCGGGCTTGCTGCCGTTGCCGAGCAGGACACCACCGAAGCGCATGCCCATGTACGCGGCCGAGTTGCGCAGCGTGCCGACCAGCGGGTCGGCGACGACCTGCTCCTCGTGGGCGAGCGCCGTCACGCCCCACAGGGTGCGCCCTTGGAGCGTCGCCTTGAAGTCGACGCCGGGGGTGCGCAGCCAGCCCGACCAGTAGTCGAGGTAGCGCTTGGTGGAGGCCGAGACGGAGTACCAGTACAGCGGCGACGCGATGACGATGTCGGTGGCTTCGAGCGTCGCGTCCAGGAGCAGCGCCGTGTTGTCGCCGGTGGGCCGGGTGTGGTCGCTGTCGTGGCGCAGGTCCTCGAAGTCGGGGAGGGGGTGCGCGGCGAGGTCGATCCAGCGCTGCCCGGTGTCGGGAGAGAGCTGCTCGGCGGCCTTGCGGGCCAGGATCTCGGTGTTGCCTTCGCCTCGGCTGCTGCCGAGCAGGAAGAGGAACGTGCGGGACATGGGGCACTCCGGGGTCGGTTGATCGCGCCGATTACCTGCATGTGCAGTTTATGCACACGCAAGTAATCCCGTCCAGGAGGTGGCCGGTGTCGTATGGGATCAGGCAGCCGGCTCGCGCCGCGGATCCGTCTCCGGCTGCTTCTGCTTCTGCGTCTGCGTCTGCGTCTGGGCCTGCGTCTGGGTCTGCGGCTGCCGCTGCGGCTGCAGATTGGCCTCCGGCACCGTCTCCGGAGCCGTCGCCCGCGCCTCCTGCTCGGCCAGCGCGATCCGTCCCTGCCGGGCCGTCCGCAGTGCGTCCCACGTCAGGAGGGTGAGTGCCAGCCACACGAGGGCGAAGCCCGCCCAGCGTTCGGGAGGCATCGCCTCGTGGAAGTACAGGACGCCGAGCAGGAGCTGGAAGACCGGCGCCAGGTACTGGAGCAGCCCCAGGGTCGACAGCGGTACGCGGATGGCGGCGGCGCCGAAGCAGACCAGCGGGATCGCGGTGACCAGGCCCGTCGCCGCGAGCAGCGTGGCGTGGCCCGCGCCGTCGCCGAAGGTGGACTCGCCCTGCGCGCCGATCCACAGCAGATAGGCGAGCGCGGGCACGAACTGGATCGCGGTCTCGGCGGCGAGGGACTCCAGGCCGCCGAGGTTCACCTTCTTCTTCGCCAGGCCGTACGTGGCGAAGGAGAACGCGAGGCAGAGGGAGATCCAGGGCGGCTGTCCGTATCCGAAGGCGAGGACGAGGACCGCGGTGAGGCCGACGCCGACCGCCGCCCACTGCGCGGGCCGCAGCCGCTCGCCCAGGAGCAGTACGCCCATGGCGATGGTGACCAGCGGGTTGATGAAGTAGCCGAGTGACGCCTCGACGACGTGGCCCGCGTTCACGGCCCAGATGTAGACGCCCCAGTTGACCGTGATGACGGCCGCGGCGACGGTGACGAGCGCCAGCCTGCGCGGGTTGCGCAGCAGCTCGCCGGCCCAGGCCCAGCGGCGTACGAAGAGCAGGGTGACGCCGACCACGGCCAGCGACCACACCATGCGGTGGGCGAGGATCTCACCGGCGCCCGCGGGTTTGAGCAGGGGCCAGAAAAGGGGCACCAGGCCCCACATTCCGTAGGCCGCGATGCCGTTCAACAGTCCCGTGCGCTGTTCGCTTCTCGACTGCCCAGCCTCCACGGCCCCTCCTCCATGCACACGGCCGCCCCGCGGCGGCCACCCATGAAGGTAGCGCCGCGGGGCACCCCCTGTCATGTCCGTATCCCTATACGGTCATGACAGGGCATACGTGCAGGTGGGAGCCCGGCATGATCCGAACGAGAGGCGCTAGGCGAGCGCCGTCTTGACCGCGTCCGCGAGCGGGGTCGTGGGGCGGCCCGTCAGCCGCGACAGGTCGCCGCTGGTGGCGCCGAGCAGGCCCTGCTCGATGGCGGTGTCGACGCCCACGAGAATGTCGGCGAAGGGTGCGGGCAGTCCGGCGCCGAGCAGGATCTCGCGGTTCTGCTCGGGCGTGACGGAGTTGTACGCGATGGTCCGGCCCGTCTGCTTCGACAGCTCGGTGGCGTACTCGGCGAAGGACCAGGCGACGTCGCCGCTCAGCTCGTAGGTCTGGTTCTCGTGGCCCTCGCCGGTGAGGACGGCGACCGCGGCGGCGGCGTAGTCGGCGCGGGCGGCGGAGGCGACGCGGCCCTCGCCCGCGGAGGCGGTGACGGCGCCGTGCTCCAGGACCGGGGCGAGGTTCTCGGTGTAGTTCTCGTGGTACCAGCCGTTGCGCAGGAACGTGTACGGCAGACCGGAGTCCAGGATCGCCTGCTCGGTCACCTTGTGCTCGGCCGCCAGATCGAAGTCGGCGGCGGGCCCGCCGAGGACGCCCGTGTACGCGAGCAGCGCGACGCCCGCGTCCTTCGCGGCGTCGATCACGGCCTGGTGCTGCGCCACGCGCTGCCCGACCTCGCTGCCGGAGATCAGCAGGACCCTGTCGTCGGCGGCGAAGGTGCCGGTCAGCGTCTGGGGCGCGCTGTAGTCGGCGATCCGCAGCTCGACGCCGCGGGCGGCGAGGCCGGCGGCCTTCTCCTTGTCGCGGACGACGGCGGCGATGCGTTCGGCCGGGACGCCGGCGGCAAGGAGGCCGTCGATGACGAGACGGCCGAGGTGTCCGGTAGCTCCGGTGACGACGATGCTCATGTCTGAAATCTCCTCTTAGGGGCTATCTGGCACCGAGCCTACGGGTAGCGCTAACCAATCGAAAGTACCCACTTTGAAGTAAGGTACTGACATGGCAGTAAGCAAGGGGAGTTCCGGCGGCGAGGAGATGTGCCCGTACCGCCTCGTACTCGAACACGTCACCAGCCGCTGGGGCGTGCTCGTCCTGATCGCGCTGGAGGAGCGCTCGTACCGGTTCAGCGAGCTGCGCCGGGAGATCGGCCGCGCCGGCGCGAGGAACGTCAGCGAGAAGATGCTCACGCAGACACTCCAGACCCTGGAGCGCGACGGCATGGTGCACCGCGACGCGAAGCCGGTCATCCCGCCGCGCGTGGACTACTCACTCACCGATCTCGGCCGCGAGGCGGCGGAACAGGTCCACACCCTGGCGACCTGGACGGAACGCCGCATGGCAGCGGTGACACAGGCCCGGAGCGCATACGACGAATCCCGCGCCTCCTGAAAGCCCACACGACGAAACCCGCGCCTCCCATAGCCCATACGAAGAGACCCGCGCCCCCTGAGGAAGGGGACGCGGGTCTTCTTCGCATAGGGGCGGCTAGCCCACAACGGTCCAGGTGTCGCCGCCGGCGAGCAGCGCGGCCAGGTCGCCCTTGCCGTTCTGTTCGATCGCTTCGTCGAGCTGGTCGGACATCTG